>VXOR01000048.1 GCA_009840005.1 Gemmatimonadota bacterium | reverse complement strand
TCTCTATACCTGCCAATGCTAGCATACTGGCAGGACGATGCGTAACATCAATTAATAATCTTGCCAAAGGATTGGGCATGCTCTTACCTAAGTCAATAGGGGTCCTGTTACTCGCGTTGCTAGGTGTCGGCCTCTGTCCTCAAAACGTCTCCGGCGTGGTTATTTATAGAATTGGCACCCCCTTTTCAACAGCGGAAAAAGACAGCCTTGAAAGCCTCGACATCGACTTCAGGGAAATCGAATGGTCGGCCTCCCAACTGCAGGATGCCCTTGAGTTGGACTCTTTGCAGACGGGTTCACTACAACCCAACTACTTTGATGAGGACGAGGACATTGCCGCGACCCTCTTGAGCAGAGGTGGCTGGGTACGGGTGCGGCTTTTCGCCAATCAAAATAAACTGATTGGAGAGGTCTTGGTCGATGGCGATCCTACTACGGGCCTCACGTGGCCAGCCGTAGCTCCAGAGAGCTTTCAGGTGGGCACTTCGCGGACCCTCAGTGAACAATTGACTTTTGATTTAGGCGGGCGATTTCTCATCCGGGAAGCGAGATTCCGCCCTCTGGCCGAAAAGCCAGAGCATTTTGTGGAGCGGCTCTCCATTGGCTCTCTCGATGAGAGGCTGGTCAATATTGGCAACAGAATGTCCTGGTTCCCGACCGTCGCCGAGGTAAAAGAAAATACCGAACCTGAAGTCAGCGTGATTTTAGACCCGCCGATATCGACTCAAACGGTCCAATTACTGATTTTTCGCGACACGCCCAAGGAAATAGGGCTCGCCGATTTTGAACTCTACGGCGGTGGTTTTTTGGCCCGAGCCTCGTATGAGTCCGAAGTAGTCGATCTAGGCGGCTTGGCCAGTTGGGGCGAGATGCGCTGGTCGGGCCGACAAGATGCGGACGCCCGAGTCGATATTCGCACCCGGACGGGCGCAGACCCACATCCCGACATTTTTTGGCAACTGCGACCCGAGCAGCGGGACAGCGTGCAATTTCGCGATGGCGGCGGCGACTTGACCCTGAGCGAATACAAGCGCCGCTACAGCAAGCTGCTCGATGTTCTCAAGCCGGTAAAACCCCAGGATAGAGTGAGCCCCGATACGGAAAACTGGAGTTTCTGGTCCAGTCCCTATCTATTTGAAAATTCGGGGACCAGCATCGTTTCCCCTAGTCCCCGCCAATTCCTCCAGCTCAAAGTGGACTTCTTTTCTACTATCGAGGATGGGGGCAAGATCGATTATGTCGAGTTTAGGGCCTCAGTGCCGCCGGCTGTGCACGGCTTAGTGGGAGAAATTTTCCCGATAGATACCCAAGTGGGGCAAGCGACGCATTTCACCTATTTCATCCGGCCGACCATCCGGGCTAGCGACACAGGCTTTGACGGCGTAGAGATTTCCACGCCGTCAGGGGTGGTTTCAGTCGATTCGCTGCGCATAGATGGCATCAACTACGACGACTTTACTTGGTCGAGAACCACAGATGGCTTGGGTTTTGAGCTCAACTTTCCGCACAAGCTGGAGCCGACCGACAGCGGGGCCCTGATCGAGGTGGTGTTCAACGCGCCGGTATTGCGGGAAGTGGGCACGCTGTTTACTGGTAAAGTGTTCAATAGCGCCGAGCCGAACGAGGTGCGCCAGCGCATCAACCCAGGCAACGCCGCCGATGAGATAGAGAGCGACGGGATCGCAGTAAAAACATCGCTGAGCAGTTCACTGATATTTGCGCCGCAGATTGGGCCCAATCCTTTTACGCCCAACGGCGATGCCATTAACGATGTGGTGCATATTTCCTATAAGCTCTTGCGGGTAACGTCCCAAGTTCCGGTCTCCGTGGAAATCTTCGACCTGTCCGGTCGGCTAGTTAAGCAAATATACGCTGGAGACATTTCCATCGGAGAGTATTCTCATCCTTGGAATGGGACGGACCGCTCTAACCAGCTAGTGCCTCCGGGACTCTACTTATATCGAATAGCGGTAGATATCCAATCGGAAGAGGGGATCAAGAGCGGCGTTATCGCCGTGGCCTATTGATCTTTAGCTGCTTCCCAGATAAGTACGTGAGAAACCCCAATGCATGCATGGCAGAAAACATTCAAGCTGGTGAGCACTAGCTTGGTCTGTCTCTTAGGTAGGATGATCCTAGGCGAAGTGGCTTGGGGGCAAGAGGGCTTTTCTATCCAAGACGGCGCGGCTATTGTCGAGTCCGAGGATCACTGGGCTCGTTGGCAGTCGGTGGCAAAGACCATCCAAATCACCGAGGAGGGCGTAAAACCAGCCTTTATACGCAAAAGTACCAAGATCGAAGTAGATGGCGTTGAACAGGTAGTCCCCGGCATTAATGCGGTTTTGAATGCCTCCGAGTTCGGCGGCGGAATATGGGATGCCGGCTCCAATCGCTTGAGCGCAGAAAACCTCATGGACGGCAGGATGGACACCTACTGGGAGCCGGATACTTCCACCCCTCTTAGGGATTGGTGGGTGCAAATCGATTTAGGGCGGGCCGTATCAGCCAATAAGATTGTCCTCAAGTTTGTCGGAGAGGATTTGGGAGACCCCTTTCTCCAATTCAAGGTTCTAACCTCTCAGGGGGAGACAATCATTGGCCCGCTGGTGTACAGGAAACGCTTCTCAACAAACAAACCCATCAAGAATGAACGGGTCTTTGAAGTCGATTTGACCAACCAGTTGCCCACCAAATGGACACAGGTGCGCGGGGATTTTACCGGCGATGTGATCAGATTTGTCTCTGTCGGCGTCACAGACAGCGATCTTGGCAAGGCAAGACAAGTCTCCCAGTCCGCTTACGAGAATCTCGGCCCCGACCAACAAGGCGATATAGAATACTTCCGCCGAGAAACCTCGGGCAGGCTGAGATTATTGGAAGGACGCGAGGATTGGGAAGCCTTGGCCGACTCAGACAGCCAAGGCCCTATCGTCTATTATCGCCGCGAGCTGCCTCGATTGGCGGAAGTGGAAGTCTGGTCAATCGGCGACAATATCGGCGTTGGCGTACTAGAGCGGAGTGGCAAGGTGACGAGTTGGGAAAACAACGGTGCCGAGGGTGTGGTGGTTGACGGGGTGATATATAGTGTAGAAAAGGCGTTATACTGGCCCGCTCAAGGAGGGTACAATCCCGATAGACTGCTGCCTTCGGAGCCGCCGGATGTCGAGCGTGCCCTAGTGGTGGATCTGGGAGGGGCCTTCTTCTTGGACAATATCCGCGTACTCCAAGCCAGCAGTAGCCCCCCCGGGCCTTTCCGTGCCTACCGCATTGAAGTATCAGATGGCTCCACCAATGCCGGTGGGAGCTTGGCGTGGAAAACCGTGGGATCGCTCGACAATATCAATGGGAACGAGTCGTACCACGATTTTAAGTTCCCACTCACCAAAGTCGAGCATTTTTCTTTTACCTATAAGCTCCATGTAAGGGCCGGACGCCACGGCTTGTCAGAGATTCAGTTTTTCGGCGAGGGGTACATGCCCGAGGCCCGGATCGAATCGGTCTTTGACGGGCCTTCGGCGTTCATAGAATTGGGGACCACTCCCCAAAATTTGGCGTCTATAGAATGGGATGCGGATACACCGCCGGGTACGGATATCATTCTCCAAACCCGGACTGGCAATACCGTCAAAACTACTACGCTCTATTACAAAAAGAACGGTGAGTTGTTTCCGGGCACCGAAGAAGAAGCAGCGGAAGCGCACGCTACGGACAAAAAGTTCTTTGGGGATGCCTCTGTTGGACCCGTCGTTACCCAGACCAACCCGGGCAGCGATTGGAGCGGTTGGAGTCAACGCTATTTCAATTCGGGAGACAACATTACCTCGCCCAGTCCGCGTAAATTCGTCGCCATCCGGGCGACCTTTCTCACGGAAAATCCCCTCGTGGCCGCTACACTGCGCTGGGTGAAACTCAACTTTGTAACGCCAGTCGCCAAAACAATTGTTGGCGAAGTGCTGCCCCCTCAACTCGAGACGATTGGCGCTGAGCAACTGTTTTCCTATTTCGTCCGCACGACCTTCGAGCCGGCCAACGAGGGTTTTGACGAGATTCTCATTGAAGCTCCCTCTAGCGTCAAAATGAAATTCCAGCAAGCCCACCTGAGCCTCACAGGGCAACCGACTCAAACCTATACTGCTCAAAGCGAGGGATTTGAGATCGTGTCCGATGATTCCGATTCGCTTTGGGTTCGTCTGCCTACTCCCATCAAGGGCGGGGCCGCGTTGGTCGAGCTCCAGTTTGCGGCGACCATATTCGATTTTACCACATTCTTCAATGGCTCTATCGGCCATTCTTCCATTCCCAATTCGTGGCAAAGAGTGGACCCAGGCGATGCAAACGAGATCACAGATAGCGAAAAAACCGTGATCCTAGCCCTTGAAAGAGGTGCAGTACTAGGGGATATCGAAGTTAAAAATAAAATTTTCACCCCTAACGGCGACGGCATCAACGATGATATGGCTGTGAGTTTTTCGCTCATGCGGGTGAAGGCATCAACGCCGTTACAAGTGAAAATATACGATCTAGGTGGGCGTCTCGTTCACCAACTACGCGATGAGTACATAACTACGGGACGGCATTCCGTGGTTTGGACCGGAGTCGATGCCTCTGGAGCTTTGGTGGCCCCTGGTATATATGTACTGAGGATCGACACTAAGGTCGATTCAAAATCGAGTAGAAATACCTCGAACTACCGCTTAGTACACGTCTCCTATTGATCTTCTGCAATCCGAGAGGAACAGATTGAACAAACCACCGTTGGTCAAGATCGCGCTATTAGCGTTTTCTTGTCTATTGCAGGGCCTTACGCCGACCCAAGGCTATGGAGAGACAATCGTCATCGGCGGCGGTCCAGGCACCCTAGCGTGGGATGACCATTATTCCGCAACATCGGTTATTGATTTCGACACCAGTCCCGGCCAGATTCAGCCTGCTCAGACAGGTCCCGAAGACAATATCGTCCTGAAAATATTTGAAAGAGGAGGGACCGTAACGTCGCCCAATGCGAGGATAATACTCGGAATATCCTCGAGTCTTTTGAATGAACAATTGGCGCATATGGTCAGTGGCGATACGACCAAGGCTTTTGAAGTGAAGAGCGGTTCCCCCACAGGCGTTATATTCAGACTAGATTTGGGCGAGCGCTTCGGGGTCAATAGGATCAAGTTTTTCCCGCGTAAGGGATTTGAAGAATTTTTCCTTAAAGGCTATGAACTGCTGCTAAACGACGGAAGCGAGGAGCAGAAAACTCTAGCTGGGACACCGGATTTCAAGGTTTTTAAAACCGAGGAACGCAACCTCAAGCCGACCGTTGATCTGACCGTCCCCCTGCAGTTTGTTCGTTTCATAGAGGTGAAGCAACTGGTGCGAGGGGAGTGGGAAATTGACGAGTTTCAAGTCTTTGGTGCGGGTTTTGCCTCTACGTCATCGTACACCTCAAGAGTATTTGATCGAGAACAACCCGCGGTCTTTGGCGACATAACATGGGCCAGGGGGAGCATCGGCGAACCAACGAAAACAGATGCCATCCTAGTGACCCGGAGTGGCAACACACCGGATCCCAGCGATTCGCTGTCTTGGAGCGCTTGGTCCCCTCCCTATCCTGCCGGAGTCCACACAGCGATTGAATCACCAGCCCCACGTCGTTTTTTTCAGTTCCATTTACTTCTTAAGACCAGCGATATTCTAGCGGCGGCGACAGTTGATTCCCTCTCCTTTGAGATGTCTCCTGCCCTAGCCGACTCGCTGGTGGGCGAAATCTGGCCCCAACGTGCTCTGATCGGACAGAACCTCCCCTTTACCTATGCCGTGCGAACCGTCAACAGCCGCGGCTTTAACCGTCTCGAACTAAAAACCATGGCACCGGTAGATGTCGTGCGATCAGTGCAAATAGACGGGACTGATGTCGAATGGGAAAAGACGGATACAGAAGACGGGGTCCAAATTAGCTTTCCCCGGATCGTGGGCGACCGCACCTTGCGAGTGGTCTTTGAGAATGTGGCTTTGCAGTACAATACCTTTTTTGCCGGCAGAGTCTCCGATAGCCAAGAACCGGACAATCTGCCCCAAGTAGTCACCGAGGGAGACGCAGCCTCTGATTTTGAGGCGCAGGGGGATGACCTTTCGGTCGAGATCTCGGTGGGCCAAGAACTCATTCACTCCATGGAAGTAGCTCCTCTTCCTTTTACTCCCAACGGCGATGGCCTAAATGATGAAGTCTTGGTGACTTACGACATCGTCAACCTGACGGGTGGAGCTTTGGTTTCGGTGGAGATCTACGATCTTTCTGGAAGACGTGTACGGACGATCTATTCAGGGCTGGATCCCAGTAGGAGATACCAAAGGACTTGGGATGGAACGGACGGGAGCGGTGCCAAGGTGCTACCCGGAGTCTATTTGGTGCGAGTGGAAATTGATGCAGATTCGGGGTCTGAGAGCAAGACGAAAATTGTCCCAATAGTCTATTGATTATCCTCATTTTATCTGAAAGCTAAGGTGGAACTCTCATGCTGACCTGCCATATTTGTAGCCCTCTAATGCGTGGTATTAGTTCAGCTACCATAATTTACTTCTTTCTTTCGTCTATGTTAGCTTTCGACACCGACGCACAAGCCCAAGATGTCGATCCGATGCGTATAAAAGGTGTGCGCCGAGGGGCGGAACTCACCTTTGAACCAACCGGATCCGGCGTACTGTTTGGTGCCTTGGACCCGGCAGTCAAAAAGTGGTACGTACCCCAAGAACTTTTCCTAGAATACCGTTGGAAACAGTGGGAATACACCAACTACGCTAGGGATCACTACGATCGCTATGTAGATATCAATTTAGCCGGGGATTACTTCTACGATATTTACGGTTCTTACATCACTAGGGGATGGTTGCTCTACGACTGGTCCCAGACGCAGCCCCAGCAAGGGGGCAGCAATTTATTCAAGACCCAGAAATTCCAAGACTGGTTCACCAACTTGGTCATTGCCTCTGATCAGAAGGGCCAACATAACTTGGCCATAACCATAGGCAATCAGATCCGCTCGACCCTCACCCCAATGACCTTCTCAAAGCCGGCCTTGGATGGAATTCAGGTGGACTACCAGGCCGACAAATACCAAGTCACGACGATTCTCTCGCGGATTTCTTCTCCCGGTGGAGCCGGTCCTCGCAACCCTGCGGTCAACCAAACGACCAGCCTGACAACGCTGATGGGTGGGCGGGCTGTTGCCCAAATAGGCGATTTTGTCAGCATCGGGGCCAACTATGTAAGCGCCCACAATTCCTTCCAGCTCTTAGATGCCTTTGAAGGAACCCCTAGGAGTGGTTCGATTACTTCTAGTCAAAATGCTGAAAATATCACCCAGCTCTTCGTCCGTCTGACCGACGATTCGCCTGAAGACAACGAAGGTGGAGCCACTCTCTTCGCTTGGGATATGATTATAGAAGCCGAAGTCGAAATCATTGATGAGGAGGGAGAACGGGGGTTTAGGCGGGAGGTTGTCCGGGCCAGTGAGGCCGGTCTCAGGCCCTCGCCCCAAGGAGGCTTTCAGCGCTTAGGTTTCTGGGAAGCTAGCGGCTCTGAGCAGATCGAATTAGTATATGATTTTTCCGAGGGAGCCTACACCGGCCCCGACCCCTCGGAGATACGAAGAGTGACTTTTGAACTGGTGGTTGCCAACGACTACAGAATCGAGGTGTCTTCAAACCGCCAGAATAACCGGCAAAACAACAACGTGTTTCTGCTGGCGACCAGAGCCGAAGAAAATGTAAAAGATGGTTCCAATCTCAGAGTCCTCAAGATCCCGTACGGTTTGCCGACCGCTACTGAAATTTTCGGTCTGACTCTGGAGGCGAACAATATTGCGGGGCTTGATTTCTACGGCGAATTCGACCGCAGTAGGAGCTACCGAAAATACCCCAACAGGCAGCACACAAAACACCTGTCGGCTTTTGACCAAGGCGATGGCTGGATGGTGAATCTGTCGAGAACTGTTCAGCCGTGGTTCTTTTTTGGCGAGGCTTATAGCATGGATCACAATTATAATACAAGTGCCATCTTAGCCCGGGGCGAGGTCAACATAGATTACGAAGACCGGACGAGATTCTACTACGAACTCGTCGATGACAACGACGATCAAGATCGATATCCCGATTGGCAGAGAATTAACGAAAGCATCGACTTGAATGTATTTCCCGGTTTAGATGAGAACGTCGATTTTATCTCCGATTTCAATCAAAACGACAGCGAAGACCTGCCCAACTTAGTACCCGACTACGACGAGCCCTTTCTGCGCTATTCTACGGACCGACCCGAGTATCTGTTCGGCATAGATATGAACAACAATATCTGGGTAGATCGGTTCGAAAACGACGATGAAGCAGATTTGCCCTATGGCAGGGATTTAAGCGGGTACAACCTTTATGGGGGCGTCAACATTACTCCATATATGAGATTGACGGTCGGCCGCACCGACGAAAGCCTCATTGCCGGCGATGGACAAAACACCACCCATTATTTGCTTTTTACGCTAGAAAAGGACTACCCCGGACTAGGCAAGCTGAGGATTTTTGAAAACTTCAGGCTCGCCAAGGACAATATAGAGAACGACCTTCGCCAATGGGACGAATTCGAGAGGCGAAACGTCCCTACCATTGATCCGCTGGCGGCCCGGAATACGTGGATAAATTCGTCCTATATAAGCTTCGACTACACCAAGCTGAAGAATCTAAATATCATCAACAAGCTGAAATACGACCGCTGGCGTCAAAGGGAGAGACAACCCGATCTGCGACAGGACTTCGTCTTTGTAGGTCTGATCAATAAAGTGGACTATGTTCTCAAATTCATTAATCTCGATATCCAGCCAAAAATTAAAAACGAATTGAGGATAGAATCTCCAGCGCTTAAATCAGATCCCAAACGGAAGGAAGACACGCTGATTTTTACCTTATTGGCCCGGTGGCCATTGTTTAATAACTCCACTATGCAGGCCGGCGTGGAATATACCATTTTTCAGCAGCTCAGGGATTCAGATACAGCGGTCAAGGAAGGGTTGCTAGACGACTTCAGTGAAATTGTGGGCGCGGCCCAGTTCGCCAATAATTCAAACTACTTGGGCTACAATTTGACGACCCTGATGGGACTCAGGCTGACTAGAAGAGCCATAGATAACGAAACCGAAACGGGCAGAATGGCTTTTGCCACGGTATTTGCCGGATTGGAGTAACCTGCCTATGCACAGAAATACAGAGGAGACCTGAGCTACATGCCAAGAAAAATGACTGCATTTTGGCTTTTACCACTCGCGCTTTTTACCATGCTCATGGGTTGCACAGTGGAGATGGGAGCCCGAGTCGTTGCTCAGATAGGTGATGAGGAGATAACCGTTGACCAGTTGCGGAAATTTATCGATGGCCTATCCGAAGATGACAAGGCGGAGGCCACTAGGGTAGAAGAAGCACAGAATCATTTGAACACCATGATCAATATCCAACTACTGATCATGGAGGCGAAGGCGGCCGACCTTGACAAAAGCCCTGAATTTCGCGCCCGACTGGAAAGGATCCAGCGGGAAAAATTGACCAGCATTTTCTCAGACAGGGCGCTGGAAGTAGAGGAGGAAGTGGAGGAAGGCGAAGTGCGGGAATACGCTGAACGCATGGGGCTCACTCGAGCAGTTAGATTGGCCGATATAATGGTTTCCAGCCGCGAAAATGCCTTGTCCGCCCTCCGAGAACTCAACAATGGGGTGCCTTTTGGACAAGTCGCCCAAAAATGGTCCATAAACAAAAAAACCTCGGCCCAAGGTGGTGACTTAGGCCGTTACACCACCCGAGAAAACATGATCACGCCCCTTCAGGACAAGCTATTTTCCCTCGCCTTGGGCGAAGTCTCCGAGCCCATAAAAATCGGTGGAAACTATTCGATCTTCACAGTCATAGCCGATTCTACCATCGAACTCAGTCCTCAGAGGAAGCTGGCGATCCAAATGGGACTGAAACAAGAAAAAAAACAGCGGGCGCTATCAACTTTGGTTGCTGATCTCAAAAAAAAATACCACCTCGAATTGGATCGGGAAGGACTCGCGCTCATTGTTGAAAAAGCGCGTGGCGGTGCATCTTTTGCCTCGGAGACGGAACGCAATATAGTTCTCTATAGGTACGATGGCGGAGAAATAACCGCTCAGAACTTGGCAGATGCTGGCCATATCCTGAAGGGTAATGCCTTGGCCCAACTCAGCGACTCCAGCCAAGTGATCGCTTTTGCCGAGCGCCATGTCGTGCCCAATGCAATGCTTGTGGAAGCGGCCCTGCGTGCTGGCATAGACGAGGAAGCAGAGACGGTCGAGTGGTTGGAGAATCAAGCAAATCAACTCTTGATAAGTGCCCTCAGGGCGCGGCTCCTGAGAGCTAAAGTGACCATCGCTGAAAACGAGCTACGCCAATTTTACAAGGCCCATGCGGAAAGATATATGCACCCCGAGCAAATTGAAGTGCAGGAGATTCTAGTAGAGACAGAGGCCGAGGCACTACGGTTGATGAAGCAACTCCAAAAGGGGGCTTCGTTCGGCGATTTGGCCAGGAAGTATTCTATTCGTTCGCTAGAGAATCGGGATGAAGAGGGCCGATTCCACTTTCATCTTTTCGAAAAGGCCTTTCTCGGTGGTTTTGTAGAAGTCGCCGAAAAAGCCGAGATAGGAGCGCTCACCGGTCCGGCCAAGATAGATGAGGGTTATTCTATATTTAAGGTGCTTTCTAGGGAACGAAAGCGAGAGACTTTTGCGGAAGCCGAGTGGCGAGTCCGATCCCAACTTAGAAGAGAAAAAAACAGAAAGGCCTTTAATCTGTTTATCGAAGAAGTGCGGAATAAATACGCATCGAAAGTGGTTATTCGGGAGGATAACCTCAAAGCCGCTTTCGGAGAGGAGTAGGGATCGTAGTCCTACTCTACGTAGGGGTTGGTCCCTATCTCCAGAAAGGAGTAGGGGCCGTTTTGGCGGATTACCAACAGCTTATTGGCCGGTGCTGCTGGCACTGTCTGACGAGTGCCGTCGGGCCAAGTGACCTCCACTTCATCTGCCCCTTCTGCCTCACCCAAGCCGAAGAAAATACGCATATCGTTATAGGAGAGATAACTGGAAGCACCATTAGCCGTCCGCCACTGAGGTCGGCCACCGGCCAGCAAACGGATCTTGGCACCGACGGCGTCGCGATTGGGGCCACGGCCCAGAAGTTGGACGACAAGCCAGTTGTTGACGGGGGCGAAGTCGTTGCGCAGCAGGGTGCTCGACTCGTCCAAGTTGACGACGAAAATGTCCATATCGCCGTCGTTGTCGTAGTCGCCGAAACTGGCACCGCGGCTGACTCTTTTAAGAGCCATTCCCGGGCCAGCCGCATCCCCTATATCGATTAAACGGTTGCCGCCGTCATTGCGAATCAATTGGTTGCGCTGGGGATAGGAAGTGCCCACAATAGTGCTAGCCGCCTGCGGATAGACATGGCCGTTAGCAACGAATAGATCCAAGTCGCCGTCCCTGTCATAGTCAAAAAATTGGGTGCCCCACCCCAGCATCCCAAGCGTGGGTTCTTCTAGACCGATCTGGGTCGTTATATCTTTGAAATGGCCCTGTCCGTCGTTGAGATAGAAGGTATTACTCTCGCGAAAAAAGTGGGTTATATAAAGGTCGAGGTCACCGTCGTCGTCATAGTCTCCACCGCTGACCCCCATACCTGCCTCTTCTTCGCCGTACTCGTTGTAGGCGATGCCTGCTTTGAGACCAATTTCGCTAAAGGTGCCATCGCGGTTATTGTCAAAGAGCACGTTGGGAGTTGCATCATTGGCCACGAAAAGATCGGTGTCGCCATCGTTGTCGAAGTCTTCGGCCAGTACGCCCAACCCATAGTAGCGATTGGCCCAGGAAATACCCGAGGGACGGGTGACATCGGTGAAGGTGTTGTCCCCGTTGTTGCGGTAGAATAGGTCGGCGGCTCCAGGTAGGCCCTGGGGACCGCAGAAAATCTCGATTCCTTCATAGGTGCACACCTTATCTGGGGGGGCATCAAAGTCGTAGATCAGATAATTGGCGACGTATAAGTCGAGATCGCCGTCACCATCGTAGTCAAAAAAAGCGGCGCTGGAGCTATAATCATTTCCTGCTACCCCAGTGGAAATGTCCACAAAAGTACCGTTGCCTTGGTTGCGGTAGAGGATATTGGGACCATAATTGGTTACGTAAAGATCGCGGTATCCATCGCCGTCGATATCGCCCACGGTGCAGCCCATGCCCCAACTGCGGTCCCCGACTCCGGCAAGTAAGGCCACATCGGCAAAGGTGCCGTTACCTTGGTTGCGGTAGAGGATATTGCCCGGTCCGGATTTTTGCCGGTAGGTATTGACCGTAGCGCCGTTGACCGCGTATAGATCGAGGTCACCATCGTTATCGTAATCCCAAAAAGCAGCGCCGCCACCGGAGGTTTCGACAATGTGCTTTTTTTCAGCTCCACCGGCCACATGTTGGAAGGTGATGTGCGCTTCCTTTGTTTGGTCGGTGAATTGGGGTAGAACAGATTCCGGCAGCAGCACAGCCAACGCTAGGGCAAAGGCAAGGACTCGGCGATAACAAAAAAAGTCCATACACTCATCGCTGTAGAAGTAAACTAAGCAGATAATGGTCGCAATTATAGAAATTACCCTTTGCTGCGGCAAGGACAAAGGATCCGTTGCCCGCTCTCGTCATTCATGGATCCGGAGGTGCGGAATGAGGCAGATTTTTGCTGCCCTAATAATGGGTATCACATGTACGGCTATGGGACGATCGGAGAACACTGTTGTGGAACTCCGCGACGGAGTTGCGATGGAATTTGTGTGGATCGAGCCAGGTACTTTTCTGATGGGATCGCCAACTTCAGCCTCTGCACGGGGCGAAGACGAAGTTCCACAGCACGAGGTCTCGATCAGCCAGGGATTTTACTTGGGTAAATTTGAGATTACCCAAGCCCAATGGGTCGCGGTGATGGGGACCGCGCCGTGGACCCGGCGCAAGTACGTCCAGGCCGCGCCGAATCACCCGGCAGTCTATATCTCATGGATCGATATGCAGGAATTCCTCCGCCGCTTGAACGAGGCCGCTGATAGAGATTTGTACCGCCTACCCACCGAAGCCGAGTGGGAATACGCCTGCCGGGCCGGGACCACGACGAGCCGTTCCTTCGGGGACGACGAAAGCCTGTTAGGCGACTATGCCTGGTACATAGGAAACTTGGGAGAGGCGGAAGGGAAATTTGCTCAACCGGTGGGTTCAAAGCGGCCAAATCCGTGGGGGCTGTACGATATGCACGGCAATGTATGGGAGTGGGTACAAGACTGGTACAGCAACGCCTATTCAAGCGCCAAACAGGTGGACCCTACCGGAGTTGCTTCGGGTTCTACCCGCGTTATGCGCGGCGGCGGCTTTGTCAATCACGCGCGCAACGTGCGGTCGGCCAAACGCTTCAGCTTTGATCAATCGCTCCGCTACTGTGCTATTGGAGCACGCCTAGTGATGACAAAATAAACGGCCTCTCCTTGTCGCTCAAACGACTTATCCATTAGTTGAAATGCGACATATAGCAATGCGGCATGATTTGAATGATTATGCTTGGTTCCTCAAACTGTTAATCCTGCGCTACGGCGGTCCCAAGCTATACCGGAATTTGCGGCCGTTTTTTCTCGGCCTGATCTTGGGCGAGATCGTGGCGGCGGGCGGATGGCTGGTGCTGGACTATATAACTGGACACATAGGCAGTTTTCTCACCCAAGTCTAATTGCACAGCATGACAGCGCATACGCGCCACTCAGTAAAGGATCCTCTGAACTTCCTCCGGATCGTAAAACAAATGCTCCAAATCGTTGTGCTGATCGCTAAGCACGCGCCCCGGTCCGAGGCGGCGGCGCAGTTCGGCGTCGTTGCGGATCACGCGGGCAACCAGCGCAGAGGGCGTTGAGACACCGATCCGCAAAAGATCGGTTCTAACCCGGTCGGATTGGTAGAAGCGTTCGGACAATTGCTCGAAACGGATTGGTGAGCGGCTGCCCAGCAAGATCAAGTGGTGGCCTGCTCCCTCAAACAACAAACTGTAGGGGAATACCGCGACGAAAGTTCTGGTCGCCAGTTCAATCGCGTCGTTGGGCAACTGGCCGATAGGCAGCCATTGGCTCATCAATCCATCGGGACTCAGGTGTGCAAGGACCTGCTCGTAGTACTCCCGTGAATACAGGCGATACACTCCCCCGGCCAGGGGCGGCGGCGGTTCACTGGTAATCAGGTCGTACGTCTCGTTACTCAGCGCGAGGAAGTTGCGCCCGTCGTCGTTGATCATCCGCAGCCGTGGATCCAAATGTACGAAGGCGTGGTACTCGGCAAAGGCTGGTGCCATCTTGAATACGTTCTCGTTGAGATCAACGGCATCGATCCGTGCGATGCTCTCGTGGGCGGCAATAGCCGAGGCGGTATTGCCGACGCCAAAACAGATCAGCAGGACTTTCTCTGGATGTGGATGGGCGAGCAAGGGAAAGTGCGCCATCAGACGCATGTACTGCTGGGATCGCGGCGATGTGCCCGACATGGACAGACGGCCGAAGAAGAGCTTCATATTGTTGTTCGGAAGCTCGAGGAAATACGTAGTATGGGCGGCGTTGCTCCTCATGCCTTGGGCCGCAACAGTGTTGGGCCACATCAGAGGCGTAAAAAAATCTCGATCGAATCTTCTTGGCGTGGCTATACAGGCGCTGGCGACAAAAACTACCAAGACAGCGATCTGCCACGCTTTTATGGGACGGAATTCCGAGATGAATGCCAAGGCGATCGCGGCGAGCACCAGGAAGGCCAAGAAGAGCTTCAACGAGTAGAAGATGTTCAGGCGGGGTGCCACCAAGGTGAAGGCGATCAGGCCGAGACAGAACCCCACCGTATTCAGACCGTAGGCCAGCCCCAAGTGTTTCCCCATGCCCTGTAGTCGATTGCAGACGTAGGGCAGAAGCAGGGAGATCAGCAAGTAAGAAGGCAGTACATAGATACCTGTATAGACGAAGAGCTGGGAGAGACTCACGGGGAAATGATGTACTCCACGCACATCCGGCGGGTTGCCCACCAAATAGGTCAACTCGTCGCTAAATCGCCAAAGCGCGAAATAGTAGAGTGCGGCCAGACCGTACGCGACCTTGATATGAGCAAGCTGGATACGCTCGACGTGCCGCACGACAATGCTGGCCAAAAAAATGCCCAGCACGGCCCAGAAGGAGATAAACGACATGGTTGCTCCAGGGCTCAGCACGACAATGAAATCGATCCGTTTGAACATATCGCCTTCGAGTGCTCCGGCGAGCAAGCCGCTCAGGGCGGCACAAGCAATGAGGGCACTTCCCGACCTAGGGGACACTCCAGCATTTGGGAATGTTGCCCAGGCAGTGTCCGCTACTTCGTCGCTTGCGGGTGCACCCCCGCTGGCTAGGAAGTACAATCCTAACAGTATGTTCAAGCCGGCCATCAGCCAGAAGGTTGGCTGGTGTCCGATCTCCGGAATCAGAATGAACTGGCAAGCGAGTACGCCGCTACACGCACCAATAGTGTTCCACGCGTACAGGACGGAGGGGAGGCGTCCGTTCCTCGGTATTGAGCGGAAAATATCGCACAGCAAGGGGAAGGTCACTCCCATGAACAGACAAGGAATAAAGAGGCTGATCGCGGCGATGGTTCCCTGGGCAATCTGGTAGCGAATCGTCTGGACCCAGATTCCATCGTCTAGATGATACGGGAAGGAACCCCAAAGATCCGCCGGCAGATATTCGACCGCCACGGTCAAAAGAGCCGATACCCCGACCAAAAGTTCTATCAGCCCGTACAAACGCAGCTTGTCCCCAATGCCGGTCCGGCCTGTTAGCAGCCGGGTGACTCGTTGGCTCAAAAGCGCACCGCAGCCCAAGCCCCCGATGAAGTTGCACACCACTAGGGCGAAAGTGAGGTTGGTCGAGCCAAACCAATCGACAAAAATGCGGAACCACGCTATTTGGTAGCCGAGGCTGATAAAGCCCGAAAGGGCATACAAGGGAAAGACGCGTCGCAAAGAGAGTTATACCTTGTATTCTATAGCCTCTAACAAAACGTCTTCCCAGCGCATAAGCGCTAGCTCCGGGGTGCCTATTAATCGCGCAGGTACTCGTCTGGTTTGGCCGCATTGGGTGGCCAGTACCCGTCCCGCGATTGACGCCATTGCGCACCGCACAGGCCGCTGATCACGCCCCACTCGGACGGACTGGGATCCGGGTCTGGGTGGAAGAGAAAGCGCTGGGCACCGGCGGCCTGCGAGGCTTTGAGAATGCCGGCCAAGTCGCGGGCCGGCATAGCGTCGCCAGCGTGCGGGGAACGGCCAGTGGACACCCAGAAGATGGTTTTATCGACGTCCTTGATCGCCTCTAAGGCACGCCGCGTTTCGCTGTACACAACTTCGGTAAAGAACTCGTCGGGAAAACCCATCTCCATATCCAGCAGCGACTCGACATTGGGCAGGCGCAGGCCGAACAGCGATTCGACCAGCAGGAAGCAATCGGCTTCGGTCAGAGAGGGATTCCACTCGGCGAACTTCTGCACCCAGCGGGCAATAGTGCCGTACATGCCGTCGAAGCCGCGATGCCAGTAGTAGTGCTTGGGAAAGATATAGTCGAAGTACGGCGGCATCTGCTGGTAATCTTGGCCGGTCAGCGAGGAGAAGGTGGTGATGCGCGGAATGCCGCCCAACTCGACATAGCGGTTCACTCCGTCCAAGTCGGCGCGGGCCCTTTCCCAGGAACGCCGCGACTTCTCCTGCCGGGCTCGCAGCCAATAGAGTGCGTCCTCGTTGATATCAAAGAGGTTCAGACCGGCTAGGGTCCCGCCTGGGGCCCAATAGCGCACGAGGTCGGGAGTGAGGTTGTGGAACCGCTGGCGCATATGGGCAATACCGCGCTCCAGCCGGTCGATCTCAAAGCCCAAGTTGGCAAACTCAACGCGCTCGCCATCGCGCAATTCAAAGAGTTCGCCGCCGTGGTGCCAAGCCAACTCGTAGTGGTTCTCGCCAGGCCCGTCGATGATCACTCCGTTGACTTGGGGATAGCGGTTTATCAAGCTCTGCACGTGGGCCGTGGTGCCGCTGTCGAATACCATGATATGCCAGCCGCGCCCGGCGGCGTCATCCAGCATCGCGCTTAGCTCCCGCTCCTTTTCTAGGTCGCGGGGCTGCTCCTCGGGCGCTGCTAGCCCTAGGTCGGCGTAGGCTTGGGGATCTTGGGGAAAGGCGGGAACCCGGCTCCCATCGTCCTCCATAAAAAACATGCGCCCTACCACAATGCCGCGCACTCCGCCCTCTTCCCAAGCGTCGAAAATATGCTTGTAGTTGGCCATGTAGCGTTCGAGCGGATTGAAAACGAAAATCCAGCATTGCATCGTCTCATCTCCTAGGTTTACAATCTGCTTATCTCGGCTTCTAAGTACACGACAGTAATCCACTGGACGTTAGGCATGGGAGCGCTGAGATGCTTCGACTCCGCTTTGCGGAGTTTATCTTGAGCGAAGCCGAAAGGCTCAGCATGACCGGGGATGACGCCCCTGTTGTCATGCTGAGCGAAGCGAAGCATCCCATACCGCGCTACTGGCGTGTACTTAGCTCGGCTTGTAAAGCCGCGACCCCTTGTCCTCTCTCCGGTACTGCGGCGGCGTAATCACCGCCTGCTGCTCCTCGGTCAACTCGGCGTAGAAGTCCGGCGGCGTATAAGTCCCCATCAGCGATTCGGCTTGGACGCCGTGGTTATAGCGCAAAATCACCGAGCGCCGCTGGTGTTTGGCCGTCCACGGCACAGCCCCGTGCATCAGCGTCTCGACAAAAAGTATCGCGTCGCCCGCTTGGGCCGGGATCTGCACAATGCGATCCTGATGCGCCTCGTATAGCCGGATCTCGTCCGGGCAGGGATAATTGGCCTTGTGGCTGCCGGGCAGACAGGCAAAACCCCCATCCTCTGGCCCCACATCCGCCAACTGCACGGCGATGTTGGTCATCCCGCAAAACATCCGGCCATTGCGGTAGAGAAACCCCCGCGAGCGGTCGAGCGGCTCGCCGCCCTCGTGGAACCAGAAGCCTTCGGCCCCTTCGTCCATAGTGATGATCCCCAAGCCCTCCAAGCGAAAACCCGGTCCCAGCAATTCTTCCAAATAAGGCTTGAACCGCGCATGGGAGATCATCGCCCGGAACGGATCGCAATGCGGTTTGTCCCACGTCAGCATCCCGCCCAAATCGCCGCGTCCCTGCGTGCCCTTGAGCGTCTCCGACTCGTGGGCTAGGTCATTGGGACGGATGCCGATTTGATCGGCGTGGTGGTCAATCGCCGTATTGGCCGCCGCCACTTCCTCCGGCGAGAGCGCACCCTCAATCACTAGATAGCCGTGTACTTCAAAGAGATACTTTTCCGTTGCGTCCATCGTCAACCTCTGTCTCCAGTTAAGCGGGCAGTACCTCGCGCAAGACCCGCAGGTAATTCCCGCCGCATATCTTGCTCGTGTCCTCCTCGGCAAATCCCGCATCCAGCAAGCCCTCTACCACCCAAGGTAATACCGCACTATTGAAGTGGGTGCCGATCCCCACGCCTTCTACACCCATCACATCAACGGCGTAGCGAACCTGCACCAAGGTCTGCTCCAACTGTTCCGGCGCGACCGCCCGATAGGGTGCATCCCCCGGCGGCCGAGTGATCGGCGGCGGGATCCCCAACACGCCGCCGCGCTCGGCCAACGACCGCATAACCTCGTCGGGTGCCGCCCTAGGCTCATCAACCAACGCCCGCGGATGCGAATGCGAGTCAACCACCGGCTTTGTCGATACCTCGATGATATCGAGGGCGCAGGGATCATTGCTATGGGCCAAGTCGATAAGGATCCCAGCCGCGTTCATCTCCCCAATCATCCGCAGCCCCAGCTCGGTCATCCGCCCACCCGAACGGGTCTCATTGGAGGCGTCCCAACCCAACTCGCGGGTCGCTTGGCCCAAGGTGATCATCCGCAGCCCGAGGCGGGCAAACATCCGCAGGATGCCGGGGCCGTCGCCGAACCAATCGCTGCGATTGGCCCCCATCAATACCGCAACCTTGCCCGCCGCCCGCGCAGCATCCAAGTCTTGGGCCGTCCGCACCAGCAGCACCTGTTCGGGATAGGCTTCGACGTTTAGCAAAAAACGGTCGAGCACCCCCAGCACCAGTTGGGTCGGATTCTTGATCGCCAGACTCAGGAACATATCCTCGCTGCCGCGGCCCGGACGCCATTCCGATTCCTGACGCCACAGCGGCTTGTAGTTGTCGTTGTAGTAGGCCGCTCCCCCCTTGCACATCACCACCCCCACCCCCCATTCGGCAAACTTGGGAAAGTCACCGCGACAAGTACTCGCGTCTTTTTTGCCTAGGTCAATATCGTCGATCACGAAACGAGGATGAGTCAGGTTTAACCCCAGCATATCGCATACTAGATGCGGCCAAATGCGGCCAGAGGGCAATTTTATGGTCATCTTATTCGCCGAGCGCTTGGTCGAAATCCCGGCGGCAATCGGCCAAAACCTGCGCCAGGGCAAAATCGCCGCCATAAGCCAGCATCTGCGCCCCTTGTGCGCGGTAGTTAGCCAGCAACTCGGGCGTGCCAGCGGGTATCCCCCAGGCTTTGCCGTGTTTTTTCGCCGCTGCCGCGACGTTGGCGACGGCCTGATCGAGATCGACATCCCCCCCGGCCAAACCGAGCCGCAACCCCAAGTCCGCCGGGCCAACGAAGAGCGCGTCCACTCCCTCGACCGCGGCGATCTCCTCGACATTGGCCAGCGCTTGCGGGGTTTCGATCTGCAAGACGACGAAGGTTTCGCGATTGGCGTCGTCGATGTAGGTACTGCCCTCGTGCCATACGTCGAGACCAAAATCGCCGTCCAAACCCGCCCCGTCTAAACCGCGATTGCCCAAGGGAGGGTACTTCACCGCGGCGACGATTTGGCGCGCCAAGTCCGCATCGGAAACCAGCGGCATCATCAGACCAGTCGCCCCGTCTTCGAGATAGCGGTAGAGGCGGGTGCGCTCGAGCGTCGGAGCCCGCAACATGCAATCGATATCGCAGGCGCGACACAAGGCCAACAGGCCCTGGACCTCGCGCTGATCCATCGCCCGGTGTTCCAAGTCGAGCCAGATGCCGTCATAGCCGTTGTGAGCGGCATAGCGCACGAAGAACGGCAGGTAATGCCCCAGGCCACAAATGCGGGCACACCGCCCCGTGCGCACTTTGTCCAAGACTTTGCTCTTTCTCATATTCCTCGCTTTACTGAAAGGTTGCGTTGCGCCGCAGTGCTGTAAGCGGCCCTGATCTGCGCAAGCATACTACTCGGTGATTCGCCCGTCAAGCGATTTGACGACCGAGAATTTTTTGCCCAGAGTTAGACGGAGCTTTTAGCCGACAAGTTTCGCCACGGAGAACAGAATGAATCTGCCAGATATACAAAATTCACATGACAACCGCGGTATTGAAATCGATCAGGTGGGTGTGTCTAACGTGCGCTATCCTTTGACCTTGCCGCTGCGCGATAATGGTGAATTTCACACAGTGGTCAATCTGTCTATGACCGTGAGTTTATCCCACTCTCAAAAGGGCGCTCATATGTCGCGGTTTATGATTGCGCTGAATGAGCATCACAAGCACTTTACACCTGGCAGTGTACACATTGTGCTCAAAGAAATACTCGAACTATTGGAAGCCGAAGAAGCGTTTTTGAGTATGGCATTTCCTATTTTTTTGTTGCGCAAAGCACCTGTGACGGGCATTGAAGGAATGATGGACTACAACTGCGAATTTAAAGCGATGTTGACAAATGAGGGTATTCAAGACAAGCTGATCGGGGTGCGGACAAACGTGGCAAGCCTCTGTCCGTGTAGCAAAGAAATAAGCGACTATGGTGCTCACAATCAGCGTTCCGAAGTAACGATGAATGTGCGCCCCTGTGATGATGAATTTATCTGGTTTGAAGATTTGATCGATATTGGCGAATACAATGCGTCATGTCAACTATATCCCATTCTGAAACGGCCAGATGAAAAATACGTAACCGAGCGTGCATACAATGATCCCAAGTTCGTCGAAGATATTGTGCGCGATGTGGCAACAGATTTGCTGGCGATGATGGACGCCGAGCGCATTGCGTGGTTTTACGTATCGAGCAACAACTATGAGAGCATTCACAACCACGATGCGTTTGCCAAAGTTGAACGCGGTGTGCGCGGCCCTTTATTAACATACCGCAAAGAAGCACAAAATGAGTTGACTATTTAGATAGCACGTCCCATTGATCAGGCTAATTACCGCCAATACGCCTGTTCCACCTTCGCAAACGCCTCGGCAATATCCGCCACCTCCCGCGCAGCAAAATTCTCGTGAATCGGTAGTCTTGACGACCTTGTAGTTTTACGCTACATATCCAATGTGAGAGAGATCGCCTACAGCCGCACAGCGCTGAAGGCTCTGACCCGGATGCCCCGCAACTGGGCCGAGCGCATCCGGGACAAAATCCGGATCTACGCCGATGATCCGGCGGCGCTGGCCAACAACGTCAAACGCCTGAAGAGCCAAGATGGATTGGTGCGGCTTCGGGTGGGAGACTGGCGTGTCGTAATGAGGGACGAAGGTGTACGTACGTGACCAGCCGAGGCAGCACCTACAGGGAGTGAAAGCCATGAACGAAACTGTGACGATCCCCAAGATTGAGTATGAGCGCCTGTGTGCTATAGAAGAAGATTTCGCGGATATGGAGGCGGCGCGAACCGTCGAGGCAAGGATTGCCAGCGGTGTGGAAGAACTCGTACCAGCGCATGTAGCCGACCGGCTCATCGACCGAGAATCCCCTTTGCGGGTGTGGCGTGAATATCGCGGACTGTCTCAATCCGCCTTAGCGCGCGCCTCTGGTGTCAACCGAGTGCAGATCGTCGAGATCGAGACGGGACGCAACAGCGGGTCTGTGTACACCCTTCGCAAGCTGGCCGATGTCCTTGAGGTAGCGGTGGATGACATCATCCCCGCGTGACCGGTCGGTTTCCGAAACATTTCACCGGAACCCAGATCGGCTTGCCGATGGATTTGCGGCTCGCCGGTCGTCCCGTTTTTAGCTTCTACCGCCAATACGCCTGCTCCACCTTCGCAAACGCCTCGGCAATATCCGCCACCTCCCGCGCAGCAAAATTCTCGTGGATCGACATGATAAAGTGGCTCTCAACCGAAGTAACGGCGTTGGGACAAGGGAACTTCGCATTGCGGTCTCCCCCATACGCCGGCAATCCCCACGGATAGTCGCTGCCGGGAAAAACCTGCCGCTCCTTAAACCAGATCATCTCGGAGGGGATATAGCGATATGTGGCCGTCACCGGAATGCCCTCGGCGGCCACAGCCCGGGCAAAGCCGTCTTTATCGACCCGGAGCTTGTCAGCATCCACGTAGAAGCGCATAAACCAGTACACCCCTTCCGACTCGGTCACCTGCCATCCCAGCCGCACCGCTTTGCACTCGGCAATGGCCTCTTCGATTTGCGCTGCTACCCGCCGCCGCTTGGCGATCATCGCATCGAGCTTCCTTAGCTGCACCCGTCCAATGGCGGCCGACAGGTCATTGCCGTTGAGATTGAGCCCGGCGCGCAGATTAGAGGTCGCCTCCGTATTAAAGGGCTTGCCCCGGTCGGCAAAGCGCTTGGCCTCCCAGCAGAGTTCCTCGTCGCGGGTAAAGACCACCCCGCCCTGCGGGCCGGTCGCGTGGTGCTTGCCGCTCATAGTCGAAAAGGCCGCCACCGCGCCCAACGATCCCGCTAGCTGTCCCTGATAGCGCGCTCCGTGGGCTTGGGCGCAATCCTCAATGACCGGGATGCCGCGCTCCTCGGCCAGCGCCAAAATCGGCGTCATATCCGCTGGTTCGCCGGCAATGTGGGCCACGACAATGGCGCGGGTGTGAGGCGTCAGTACCGCCGCGATCTGCTCCGCCCCGGCGTTGAACGACCCCGGCGCGGCATCGGCGACCACCGGCACTTGGCACAACAGCGCCGCGGGCATCGCTCCCCCCGGATCCGTAATCGGCGGGATCACTACCTCGCCAGCCGCTTCTAGCTTTAGGGCCCCCAATGCCGCGTAGAGCGCCGAGGTCCCCGAGTTGACCAAGTCGGCGTACCCACCCCCCATGAACGCGGCGAACTCCCGCTCATAAGCCAATTCCTCTGGCCCGCTGTAGCCGATTGCATTGCCGCTCTCCTGCGCTTCGGAGAACAGTCGCAGCGCGACTTGGTGCTCCTCAGTCCCGAACAGATGCCGCTTGGGAAATGGCGTCTCGCGGACCTTGGGACCTCCATCTATTGCCAACATTACAAACTTCCTTTCTCGACAATGTGCCACTGGCGCTAGTCAGAAACACGCCAGTAATTTAGCGAGATCGCACTGCTCGCCGCCCATAACTATACACCGCTGCTGATTTGCACAAAAGACACGACCCCTACTCCAGCCTGCGCGTCCCGCTCTTCCGGCGTTATCTCATCGCCTCTTCGCTGGTGCGGATGGGCACGGCCGCCCAGGGTTTGGCCATCGGTTGGGAGGTGTACGACCGCACCGGCCAAGCGCTCTCCCTCGGCATGGTCGGCCTCGTCCAAGCCATCCCCATGCTGCTGTTGACCCTGCCGGCCGGGTATCTAGCCGATGTCTTCGACCGCCGCAAGCTGATGATGCTCAGTCTAGCCGGCGCGACGCTCGCTTCGCTGGCCTTGGCCATCTTTAGTTGGTACCAAATGCCGATCCACTGGATGTACTTGCTGCTCTTTTTCGACTCGTCCTTCCTCCGCCTAGGCTGGCCCGCACAACGGGCCATCGCGCCCTTGCTGGTGCCGGACGCACTCTTTGAAAACGCCGCCAAGTGGGCAACCAGCTTGCAGCAGATCATCGGCATTGCCGGACCAGCCATCGGCGGTTTTGTCATCGCCTTCAACCTCCAAGCTGCCTATCTCCTCAGCGCTGTTTCCTCCGCGGCCTTCATCCTCTTCCTCAGCACCATGGTCTTGCCGCCTGCTCCGCGCATCCAAGGGGGCAAGATGTTCGCGCAAATCGCCGTCGGCCTGCGCTTCGTCCGCGACCAGCCGCTCCTGCTCGGCGCGATCTCGCTCGATCTGTTCGCCGTCCTCTTAGGCGGCGCAGTGTATCTCTTGCCCATCTTCGCCCGCGAGATCATCGACCTCAGCTCCGTCGGCCTCGCACCCGAAGCCGCGCTCGGCTGGCTGGTCGCGGCCCCGGCCATCGGTGCCAGCATCACCGCCTTGGCCATCGCCCATTTGCCGCCGATTCGCCGCTCCGGCAAAACCCTACTCTGGTGCGTGGCCGGCTTTGGCGCGGCGACCATTCTCTTTGGCCTGTCGCAAAACTTCTGGTTCTCGCTGCTGATGCTGGCACTGACCGGTGCCTTCGACAACGTCAGCATGGTCATCCGCCGCGTCATCTCGCAGATGGGCACGCCCAACGAGATGCGGGGCCGGGTCCAGGCCGTCTCCGCCATCTTCGTCGGCGCATCCAACGAAATCGGCGGCTTTGAGTCCGGGCTAGTAGCTCAGCTTTTCAACCCGGTCTTCTCCGTCGTCAGCGGCGGCATCGGCACCCTGCTGGTCGTCGCCGCTTGGACGGGTCTTTTTCCCTCGCTGAGAAACTTGGGCAGCCTCGCGTCGCTGACGGCCCAGCGCTCGGCCAAATGAGAGGCCGGTGCTTTCTAGTTTGACCGCTTCACGCGTCCTGCCAAATTTGTTATAGACATAGGTATCGTCACCTAATGGGAGGGGGCATCATGAAATTCATACGCACCATTGCCGTCATATTCGCCGTACAACTAGCCCAAGATGCCCACGGGCAGATTGCGGTTTCAGGCACCGTGGTTTCGGATGAAACCGGCGATGCCTTACCGGGCGCAACAGTCGTCATTGAGGGCACATACATCGGGACGATGACAGACCAAGACGGGGCCTATTCGATTGACCTTCGGTCGCCGGAGGACATTCTAATTTTTTCCTTTGTGGGATTCCAGACAAAGCGACTGACGATAAGTCTAGGCGTCACCACGCTTGACGTTCGCTTGGAACCGAGCGTCGTCGGACTCGAGGGAATCAGCGTCGTTGCCGAGCAGCCTCGGATCTTCGCCAGCAACGTCGTCGCCGAGCCGATGATCCTCCAGCAGTCGAACATCACCAGCGTGACGGCGGTGGTCGATAATCTGCCCGGAGTATCCATCCAAGAGGGCGATGCGTACGGCTTCGACGACTGGTCGAGCAATGTCGCCATGCGCGGCTTCCAAGTAACCCTCACCGAAGTGCAGATCGGCACGACCATCGACGAATTCCCGAACGGTACGTCCGACTACTGGGGCGGTTCCAAGGCCAACCGCTTCATCGACCCAATGAACCTCGGCGGCGTCGAGGTCTCGCAGGGTACGGCGGACATCGCCTCGCGGTCGATCGAGGCGCTGGGCGGCACGTTCGACTACCTGACGGACAACCCGGCGACCGAGCGGACCTACACCGCGTCGATCACCATGGGCGAGAACGAAGGCCAACGGTTCGCCATGCGGGTCGACACCGGGCCGCTGTTTGGCCGCGACACGCGGGCGTGGATCGCCGCGGTCCGCCAAGAGGTGACCGACTGGGTGGAGGGCTCGGCACGGAACGAACGGGAGCACGTCGCCGCGAAGCTCGTCTCATCGCACGGACGCCTCGATCTCACCAGCTACTTCTCGTACGACAGCATTCACGAGGACGTTTACCAGCGGCTTTACAGCGATGCCGACTTCCGGGCCAACCCGCGCTGGGATCGCCTAGTCGGCGAGTGGCCCGGCGTGCCGTACCTGAACCAGTTCTACCGGCCGGGCTGGCAGACCCGGCGGAACAACACCTTGGCCTACCTGAAGGCGGACTGGTCGTTCAGCGACGTGATCTCGCTGAGCCTGGGTGGCTATTTCCACCGCAACCGGGGCCGCGGCGACTGGCTGCCCCCCTTCATCGCTGACGTCACCGACGACGGCGGCGGCCCGGAATCGGAGTTGATGGGCGGGACGCCGGTGCTAGGCGGCTCGCAACTCGGGCTGATCCGCTTCGTGAGCCCCGACGGCGTCGGCGTCGGACCCGCGCCCGGGTGCACATCGTCCTACATCTTCAACTACTACGGCTCAGGCGGCCCGGAAGTCGACCCGGCGTGCCACCCCGGCACCACCGCGGTGCAATCATACCGCCACAGCCACTACGGGAAGGACCGAGTGGGCGTGACGCTCGACGAGGAGTGGTTCGCCGCGATCGGGGCTGCGGGCAGCACCTTGCGCGCTGGCATCTGGTATGAGAACACGCGGCGAGATCTGGGCCGCGATTGGCACCAGATTCTGGACCCGACGCTCAGCTTCAATTGGAACGAACAGCCCTACTGGCAGCAGTACGACTGGCAGTTCCCGCAGCAAGTCTTCAAGTGGTACGCGGAGGAGACGATCTTCGCCGGGCCGGTCGCCCTGAGCGGCGGGATCAAGCAGTACCTAGTCAGCGTATCGCGCGAGGACTTGTTTGGCATCGACCCGGACCTCGAGGTCGATTCCGATTCGGAGTTGCTCTTCTCGGGCGGTGTGACCTACGAGACGCCGATCGACGGACTCGACCTCTTCGCAGGATACTCCGAGAACTTCAAGGCTATCAGCAGCACACTGCTCGAAGTGCCGGACCGGAGTCTCGACCTTCTCGAGCCCGAGACGGCCTCGAACATCGACGTCGGGCTACAGTATGCCGGGAATCGGGTCGCGTTGAGCGGAACCTGGTACGCCATCGACTTCCAGAACCGGATCTTCTACCTCGGCCCGCAGACACCCACCGGTCCCAACTACCTCATCCCGGGCGGCGGTGCCTATTTCAACGCTGGCGGCCTGCAAACGAAGGGCTTGGAGTTTTCGGCAACGGTGCGGATGCCGCAGCAGATGTCCTTCTACACGGCTGCCACACTCAACGACTCGGAGTACATCGGAAGCGGCGATCCCCTTGTCGACGCAAGCCAGAACATCGTTGCGGGAAGCGACGTCACCGGCGTACCGGACAAGCTGTGGGTCGTCTCGCTCGATCGGACTGGGCCTATCCGCACGGGACTGACGGCCAAATACACATCGTCGCGGCGCGTCAGCCTAACGGCGGACTGGTACACGGACGCCTATTGGCTGGTGGACGCGTATGTCAGTTTCTCAGGCACGGCACTCGATCCCTTGCTCCGATCGACGGAGTTCTCGCTCGTGGCCAACAATCTGCTCGACAGGGCCTATCTGTCCGCCATCACCGAAAACGCGGCCTGGCTCGGCGCACCGCGGACGGTTTCAATGACCGCGACTGTTTCTTTCTAAGCGGAGCACGTATAGTCTCCCGCCCGTTGTTATAGGTTGGCGAGGATGCGAGAACTCGACCCCAAATGACTTGCGCCCCGCAGCCCAAGCAATATAGTATAGACCGCAATCCCGCAGACGCCGCAAAACACAAGGAAGAGACATGAAAAAGAAACTTTTCATCACCGGAGCCGCCGGCAAAGTCGGATCCGGCCTGCGCCGCCACCTCAAAGACCGCTACGACTTCCGCCTGCTCTTCCACCGCAACATCCCCGAGGTCGAACCAAACGACGAAATCGTGGTCTCCGACCTCGCCAACTTCGAGAACATGGTCGAGGCCTGCGAAGGCATCGACACCATCGTCCACCTCGGCATCGCCATCGTCCAGCGGGGCTATCCGCGTACGCGCTACAACCAGATGATCATGGAGACCAACATCCAAGGCACCTACAACATTTTTGAGGCCGCCCGCATCAACAAGGTCCCAGTCGTCGTCTTCGCCAGCACCAACCACGTAACAGGTTTCTACGAGCAAGAAGGCATCTACACCACCCCCGAGATGCCGATCCGCCCCGACAGCATGTACGGCGTCAGCAAGGCATTCGGCGAAGCCCTCGGCCGCTTCTACTACGACGAGTACGGCATCTCCTCTTATTGCCTCCGCATCGCCAACTACCCGGACACCGAGGAAGTCAACAGCACCTATCCCCCCGGCGAAAACCGCTGGCTCAGCGCCCGCGATGTCTCCGAACTGACCGCCTGCTGCATCGAGGCCCCCCGGCCCCAATTCGGCATCATCTACGGAGTCTCACTGGGCGCAGACAAAAAGTGGGACCTTTCCAACGCCAAAGAGCTCGTCGGCTGGGAGCCCCAAGACCGCGGCGCGCCTTCGCCGTGACGGATGTGGCCCACTTGGGTGGCGGCTACGCAGAGTCCGCACCCAACCCCGGCCCCACCGTAACAGCCCTCCTGCAAGCCGCCCGCCCCGGCAGTCCATCTTCTCGTCTCGTGGTCTTGGGCGGGCCGCCCGGGGTCGGCAAAACCGCCGTCGCCCAAGCCCTGCTCGCGCTCTGCCCAAACACCTTTCTGCTCGACAAAGACCAAACGGCCGCAGGCTTTATCCTCGAAGCGGCCGCGCTGCGAGGCGACGCACCCGACGCGGCGTACGGCGCGCCCCACTACTGGCAAAAGCTCCGTCCCCTCGAATATGCCAGCACCCTCACCGCCGCTTGCACTAACCTCGTCGGCACCCGCCAAGTCCTCCTCGTCGGCGGCTTTGGCCCCGAACTGGGCGTGGACAGCCTGTGGGAAGGGCTAGCCAAAAACATCGCCCCAGCCGCTCTCTGTGTCCTCCACCTCGACCCACCGCCCTTGGACATTTGGCGCGCCCGCATGGCCAGCCGCGGCTCCCGCGCCGACCCTTCTTACTTTGCCCATCTCGCGCAGGCCCTCGGCAACCTTCCCGTCTGGGCCGGAGCCGTCCGCATCCCAACCGACGGCCCCCTGCACTCGGTCGTCCAACGCGCCCTCAACGCCCTCGGCTGAAGGCGCACGAGCGGTTGACTTTTCTCGGTTCTACCCTTTATTTCTTAAGATGTTATGTTAATCGTCCACAGTGCCTTAGGCTACTGCGTTCTCCTCGTAATCGCCTATCTCATCGGCCGCCGCACCCGCTCCATTCCTTGGAAGACTCTCGGCGTGGCCACAGCGCTCCAGCTCCTGCTGGCCGCCATCCTGCTGCAACCAGCCATTCGCTCGTTGGTCTTTGGCCTCGCCAGCGACTTGACGACCCTGCTCAAAAAAACCGCGCTCACCGCCAATGAGTCGCTGCTGTTTAGCGGTCTAGGCGCGGAATCGTTCGTCCGCGAACACGGACCAGTGGTCGCCCTCGAAATCGCGGCAATCCTTATCTTTGTGGCCTCGCTTTCGCGCGTGCTCTACCACTACCGGCTTCTCCCTTGGGTCATCGCCCGGCTCAGCCGGTTCATGCAGAAGTCCATGGGCATCAGCTCGGCCGAGAGCGTCGGCATGACCGGCAATATCTTTCTCGGCATGACCGAAGCCCCGCTCCTGATCCGCCCCTACGTGGCCCGCCTCACCGAAAGCGAACTGCTGTGCCTGATGATCGGCGGCATGGCCACCATCGCCGGCACCGTGATGACCATCTACGCAACCATGCTCGGAGCGATCCACCCGGATATTGCCGGTCACCTCTTCGTCGCTTCGCTGATCAGCGCGCCGGCCGCCATCGCCGTATCCAAGCTCATGATCCCGGAAACGGAACGGGCGGAAACAACACAAGAGAAGGTGGAACTGCCCCCTAGGGACACCCTCAATGGCCTCGACGCGGCCGCCCGTGGCGCAGCCGAGGGCATGCACTTGGTACTCAACGTCCTCGCCATGCTCATCGCCTTTCTCGGCCTAGTCGCCTTGGTCAACTATGGCCTGAGCTATCTCGACGCCCTGATCAACGGCACGCCGAGCGGCTGGAGCCTGCAAACCATAGCAGGCATCCTCTTCCACCCCTTGACGTGGTTGATGGGCATCCCTTGGGCAGAAGCGCGGCTCGTCGGCGAACTCATGGGCCTGAAGACCATTCTCAACGAATTTGTCGCCTACCTAGCGCTCGCTCAGCAGATGGAAGGCAACACCGCCTTGAGTACGCGCTCGTTCATCATCGCCACGTACGCCCTCTGCGGCTTTGCCAACTTCGGCTCCGTGGCCATTATGATCGGCGGCATCGGCAGCATCGCACCCGAGCGGCGCTCCGACTTGACGCGCTTGGGGCTGCGCTCGCTGGTGGGCGGTACGCTCGCGACCATGGCGACCGGCTGCGTGATTGGGCTATACCTGTGAAACTTAGTGGCACTTCGGGCGTTATATACTATCTCTAGCTAAAGCGAAAAACAGATGAAGACAAAAAAGACGACCTATCGCGCCCGGTTTGACGGCCACCGACGGCTCGCTGCCGCAGTCATCATCCAAGCCGTCAAAGACATGCAGACCACAGATTGCAACCAAGAGCGGCAGACGGCTATCGACTTCCTCGCAGGGGACATGTGGCCCTTTTCCGACGTGCTCGACCTGCCTTTAGACGGCCGCGCTCTCTGCGAGTACCTGCGCACCATGGAGATCGCTTCCATCGAACCTCTTGGCTGACCTGCGCAGAAGCGGTATTTTTCGTGGTGCCTCTAACCGTTCGGCTGAGCTCACGCCGAAGCCCGGAGACGATCCCTCATGGAACTTTCGCCCGCGCAGATTCGCTTCTTCAAGACCTTCGGCTATCTCTACTTCCCGCAGCTTTTTGCCCCCGACGAGATCGCTTGGATCACCGAGGAATTTGAGCGCTCCATCCAAGCCTACGGCAATGGTGCGCAACACGACGGCAGCAAGCGCACCATGTTCGGCGGCCCCATTGAGCACCGCGAGCGGCTGTGCACCCTCGTTGACGACGAGCGCATCGTCGGAATCTGCAACGGCGTCCTCGGCGAAAACTTCAACTACGCCAGCGGCGATGGCAACTACTACAGCGGCGATACCGGCTGGCACCCCGATGGCAATTGGGGCCAGCTTTTCTCGGTCAAAATCGCCTTCTACTTAGACGAGCTGACCCGCGACACCGGCTGCCTGCGCATAATCCCCGGCAGCCACCACCCCAGCCACTTCGTCCGCGCCGAGGGCATTGACCTCAACAACTCCGTGGAGTTGTTCGGCATCGAGCCGCGCGACTTTCCCAGCAGCCTCGCGCTCGAGACGACCCCCGGCGACCTCGTCATCTTCAACCACGACCTCTACCATGCCTCCTTCGGCGGCAACCAGCGGCGGCGCATGTTTACCATGAACCTCACCCGCCCCTGCACCAACGACGCCGATCTAGCCACTCTCAGGGACTATCTCAGCCGGCATTCTCCCGGCGGCTACCAAGTAGTAACCGGCGGCGGCATGTTCTATCCCACCATGCTCGATACCGCCAGCCCGGAGCGCATGGTGCACTTGCGCCAATGCGCCGAAGTCCACGACGAACTCTTTCCAGAACTGGCGCGGCATTGACGATCAGCCCGCTCGTGCAGATATTTTCTCTGCGCCCGTAGCTCAGTTGGCAGAGCAGCTGACTCTTAATCAGCGGGTCCAGGGTTCGAATCCCTGCGGGCGCACCAATAAAAACAAATTTGAAATCTGAGAGACCCGAAAAAACCCCGTGCCGAATCTTCCCGGCACGGGGTTTTTTCTTTAAAACAGCCTTCGTCAAAAAAATTATTTTCACACTGCCCCACTACTGTCCATTCGGTAGTGGGCTATTTTGAACTCAGTCATTGCGATCCATAGCACCGCTCCTTTGGTGCTCAGTAGCCACTAATCACCAACTCAGCCTGCTCCAAAACAGTGCGCGTCGCCTGATCCTGCTTGTCCGGCGGATACCCGTGGCGTCTCAGCGTGCGCTTAACCAACGTGCGGAGCTTCGCCCGCACATTCTCCCGCAGCGTCCAGTCGATGGTGACGTTGTTGCCGACGGTCTCGACTAACTCACGGGCTATGCGGCACAGGGTCTCGTCGCCCAAGACTTGGACGGCGCTGTCGTTGGTCTCCAGCGCGTCGTAGAAGGCCAGCTCGTCTTCCGTAAGCCCTAGTTGCTCGCCACGGGCGTTGGCCTCGCGCATGTCCTTGGCAAGTCCAATCAGTTCCTCAATCACCTGCGCGGCCTCGATAGCCCGGTTCTGATAGCGGCGCAAGGTCTGCTCTAGCATCTCGGCGAAAGAACGCGCTTGCACTACGTTTTTTCGCCGGCGGGTAGTGAGTTCACCCTTGAGCAGCTTCTGCAACAACTCCACGGCGAGGTTGCGCTGCGGCATCCCCTTTACCTCGGCCAAAAACTCGTCTGATAGTACCGAGATGTCCGGCTTTTCCAGCCCGGCCGCGGCAAAGATGTCCATTACTCCCTCGGAAGCCACAGCCTGCGAGATGAGCTGGCGCACGGCGTGGTCCATATCCTCCTTGGACTGTGCGCCGCTGGGGGCGCTCTTGGCGAGCACGGCTTGCACGGCTTGGAAAAACCCCACGTCATCCCGGATGCGCAGGGCGTCTGCGTGTGGCACAGCCAAGGCAAAGGCTTGGGACAGCTCGCGCACGGCCTGCACGCAGCGGTCTTTCCCGTCTTCTTGTGCCAAGATGTGTTCCTGAGCGGCGGGCAACAGGCCCAGCCGTTTCTGCGGTGTGCCGCTGATCCACTTCGACCGGTCAAACCCATAGAACAGGTCGCAGCATATCTCGTACTTTTCTAGCATCACGGCCACGGCCTCATTCTGATTTAGGGCCGTTTGCCCGGTGCCGCCGCTCTCGGTGTACGTAGCAAGGGCGCGTCTTAGCTCTTGGGCCAGCCCCAAGTAATCCACCACTAAGCCGCCGGGCTTGTCCTTGAACACGCGATTGACTCGGGCGATGGACTGCATCAGGCCGTGGCCGCGCATGGGCTTATCGACGTACATGGTGTGCAGGCTCGGCGCGTCAAAGCCAGTCAGCCACATGTCGCGCACAATCACCATGTGCAGCGGGTCGGCCGCGGCGCGGAACCGCTTGGCTAGGGCCTCGCGCCGGGGCTTGTTGCGGATATGCGGTTGCCATCTTAGCGGGTCGGACGCCGAGCCGGTCATCACGACCTTGATGGCACCCTGCTGGTCGTCCTCGCTGTGCCAGTCGGGGCGCAGGCGTACCAGTTCGCGGTAGAGGTCAATGCAGATGCGGCGACTCATGCAGACGACCATCGCCTTGCCGTCCAAGGCTTCGAGGCGCTGTTCAAAGTGCTGGACGATGTCTTGGGCGATCAGCTTTAGCCGCTCCTTTGTGCCGACGAGGGCCTCCAACTGCGCCCATTTGGTCTTGATCTTCTCCTTGCGCTCTATCTCCTCGCCCTCAGTCACTTCCTCAAACTTGGGGTCAATGAGCGGACGTTCATTTTCGTTGAGGGCCAGCTTGGCGAGCCTGCTCTCGTAGTAGATGGGCACGGTGGCTCCATCCTCGACCGAGCGCTGGATGTCGTAGATGCTGATGTAGTCGCCGAACACGGCGCGGGTGTTGGCGTCCTGCCGCTCAATGGGAGTGCCGGTGAAGCCGACAAAGGAAGCCTGCGGCAGGGCGTCGCGCAGATGCCGGGCAAAGCCGTCGATGAAGTCGTACTGGCTGCGATGGGCCTCGTCGGCGATGACTACGATATTGGGGCGCAGGGAAAGCACTGGATGCGCGTCGCCTTTTTCTTCGGGGAAAAACTTCTGGATGGTCGTAAAGACCACGCCGCCCGATTCGACCGAGAGCTTGCGGCGCAGATCGGCCCGGCTGTCTGCCTGCACCGGCGACTGGCGCAGCAGGTCTTGGCAGCGCGAAAAGGTGCTGAAGAGTTGGTCATCCAAGTCATTACGGTCGGTCAGTACGACGATGGTGGGGTTGCCCATTTCCGGTTCGCGAATGACGGCCCCAGCGTAAAAAGCCATGGTCAAACTCTTCCCTGACCCTTGGGTATGCCAGACCACGCCAATGCGCCGGTCGCCTAACTCACCGCCGGGCTTCGAGCCTGCTTCGTACCGCCCTTGCACATCCGCAGCGCGCTCATCTGCCTGCTGAAGCTCAGCGGCTCGCAGGGTCTCGCCCACGGCCACCCGCACTGCATGGAACTGGTGGTAGCCCGCCATCTTCTTGGCGAGTACACCACCGCCGCTATCCTCAAACGCAATAAAATCGCCCACGAGGTCGAGGAAGCGCCGCTGCTCAAATACGCCTTCAATCAGCACTTGCAGCTCCGGTAGGGAAGCCGGCGCTAGCGCTTCGCCTGCAACCGTGCGCCACGGCTTGAACCACTCCCATCCGCTGGTAAGCGCCCCTATTCTCGCCTCGACCCCATCCGAGACCACCAGCGCTTCGTTCATGGCAAACAGAGAGGGCAATTCGACCTTGTACGTCTGAAGCTGTTGCCAAGCGGTTCTGATGGTGGCGTCTTCGTCCGCCGGGTTCTTAAGTTCGATCAGCGCTAGCGGCAAGCCGTTGACGAATAGCACGATGTCCGGGCGGCGATTATGCCGGTTTTCCGTGACCGTGAACTGGTTGACCGCCAGCCAATCATTGGCTGCCACAGCGCCGAAGTTGACAACCTGCGCTTGCGCCCCACGGACTGAACCGTCGTCGGCCCGATACTCGACCGTCACGCCATCTACCAGCATCCGATGGAAGGTGCTATTGCGCGCTTCGAGGGTTGGGCCTACCGGGAGGGTCAGCTTGCGGAAGGCGTCGTCGAGGGCATCGACGGGTAACGAGGGATTCAGCCGGGCCAAGGCATTCCGCAGCCGTTGCTCCAAGATGACTTGACCGTAGTCGGTGCGCTCCTCGGTAGAAGCTCCAGGGGCGATGTCCGGGCCGTGAGCAATCGTCCAGCCGAGACTTTCGAACCAAGCAAGGGCGGCGTCTTCGACGGTCGATTCCAAAAACGACGTCATGACTATTCCCCTATTCGCAGTGGCTGAAGGCTCTCAATACGTGTCAGCCATTCTCCGAAATGGCGGCACTCAGTGCGTATTTGGTCGAGGCCGATCTGAGCTGCCACGGCGGAACCGTGAAGCACTTTCTGGTACCTAGGCAGTCCTTTCTTCAGACGTGCCGAGGGATGAGTGTCTTGGCCATCGTTGATGTGCTCTGGGCTTTGCGCCAATTGCCGGACAGCCTTCAGGGCTTCCACCGCAGGCTGCCAAGCGGAGTTGACCGCGGCGAATTGGGTAACGTCGGCAAAGAGCAGTGCCTCGAACTCGTACGGCTGAATGTGAGGGAGGAACCGATCTTGGCGACATCCAGCCTCCTGCACGACGACCTGATGGAACGTGCCCTCGATAGCAACGGCTCGCTCTATCGGATCAGACAAACGGACCGCATTCGACCGTCCGGGAAAGTCGGTCTTTAGGCCGTGCAGATCGAACAATGTGGTCACGTAAACATCGCCACGCTCGCGCAACGTGTTGCACAAATACCGCACGACTCTGTCGCGGCTCAGCGCACCGCCTTTCCCGCTAGGAGACGTTGTAATCAACCGAGGCTGCACGATAACGTCCCGGTCTGCGAGGGGTGTTGCCAGCACGTTCCGCACGAATGTCTCTTCGGTCTGGCCTTCGCAGACGACTATTACTTCGATCATCGCGTCGGTCTTCCACCGAGGATGTTCATCTTCCACAAGTCGCCCAGTGCGTAGTCTTCCAACCAATCGCGCAGGCATTCCAGATCCAACCGCTCAAACTTAGACTCACCCTGTTCGCGGCTGACCACGATCACATCCTCCGGTGCCAAGGCGCTAATCAAATCGACCGATTGGGTTGATACAATGAGCTGTTTGGTTTCGCTTGCTTGTTGCAGCAGGGCACCAAGCAGGTTCACCGCGTACGGATGCAGCCCAAGCTCTGGTTCATCGATGAGGATCGTCATCGGCTGCAACTCGGCTGGCTGCAACAGCAGGGTCGCCAAACAGATAAACCGGAGCGTCCCATCGGAAAGCTGGCGCGGTCCGTGGACTGTATCTGGGTCGTCCGCTTCAAACCACTCCAGTTCCAAACGTTCCCCTAACTCTCTGCGGTACACGAAATCCCCGAAGAACGGTGCCGCCATGCACGCGGTATTCACGATGCGTTCGTAGTTTTCCGGGTATTGCTCACGCAGGTAGCGCAGGAACGACGCCAGATTGCTCGCGTCCGGCTTGAGCCGCAGGTTGTCGCGCACGGCTTGGGCTTGGCGCATGGGCGCAGACGGAGTGGTGTCGTGGAAGTGATAGACGCGCCAACTGCGGATGACGGGCCAGATGTACTTGGCGATTGCATCGTCCGCAACATCCGGCAGCCGCGCTTCCTCGTGTCCGCCACCGAGCGACTGCCGCTCCCCCAAACCTCGACCAGCACTCAGCGTCTCGTCAGCAAAGATCAATCGTTCTCCGGCCGGCACCAGTGCGAATTCGTAGCCGTTCTCGTCGAAAATGAACTTAGCCTCCAGTTGCTGCGTCCGCTTCCGACCGCCAAACAGCAGGGCATCCGGCCCGTCCTGCTGGCCAACGAAAAGTTGCAGCCGCTTCTCAGACAGCTTGGCCAGCATCTGGAACAGGCTGATAAAATTGCTCTTGCCGGCTCCATTGGCACCGATCAGCACGTTCAGGTTGCGCAACTCAAAGTCTTCGAGGGCACGGATAGATTTGAAACCGCGGATGGTAAGACGATCTAGTCGGGACATATCTCTATTCTGTTGATGACGCAACTGTTGATCTCCTTCAAGAGACCTCGGCATCCGCCAGCGATTCAACTTCGTGGGCAAGGACGGCTTCTACGGTCCGATCTTCGACGGTGGCTTCGGTTATATCACTCATGCCGGGACCACCATGTGAACCACATCCCGCTCGGCCGGAAGTATCGACTCGGCAAACGAGCCACCTTGGGCCGGCAGCCTGTCAGTATAGCGAACAGACGCAGTATGATAGAAATTCCTGAGAATGAAGTCGATAAACCAGAAAGGAGTCATTGGGGCCGTCACTGGGATTCGGCAGTGCTCGTATTGGCCGAGCGTCAAGTGAGACTTGGGATGCACTAACTCTTGGTAGTGGCCAGCATCATAGTCGAAACGCACCGGGAACGGAACGATATTCTTGGCGATCACGTCTGCATGGATTTCGTCATCTTGATAAATGTCTGGGTTGTTCTGAAACTCTTCAAGATGAGGTGCAGGAAAGAATGCAAGTCGGTGGCGTTGAAGCGTTCCATTGGCGAACGCGTACATCATCTGAATCAATGCGCCGTCAAGCATTTTCACATTATATGCACGGTCTTGTTTAAGATGCTGGTAAATTTCTCTATACGAACGATCCCGTAAGGCAATCGATACATGTTCAGCCCCTTCAAAAGTAACCTGCACAATATCTCTGTCTGGTCGTTGAAACGCGAAGCATTGATCATCCGCAAGGCTAATTGTCACCAAGTATGTGATGAGTTCATTGATATGATCTACAATCTGGTTAGGATTCGTCACGGTCGTTGCCCTTCTTCATCAAAATTACTCTGAGTGCGTCAACCGTTCTTTTGTCCAAGTCTTCCAGGTGAACACTACCGGATTTGATGTCTTCGATCAGAGCATCCAGATTCTTCTGGCGGTTTTCTAGTCGCTTGCTCTCTACCGTCGTCATGTCTCGATGAACGAGCCGTAGCTGTTCACGCTGCTCTTTAGTAGGATAGGTGAATCGCAGTTCAAAATTCTGCTTCTTTAGCTCCTCGTACTCTTTTATAAGTTCTTTCATATTGGCACCAACGCCGAGAACGCGAATCCATGCTTTGCTGCGCGTGATGGCCGTGAAAAGCCGGTTGCGGAGGCTTGCTAGGTTTCGTAACCCCGAGTGACAATCTTGGGCGTTGATGATATAGACCATACCTGCTTCGTTGCCTTTGGCACGATATATCCCAGTGAAAGTCACAGATTTAAAGCCCGGCTGGAAGAAAATATCCGGCCCTGTGTCAACCCCGGCAGTATGGCAATTGATGCCCATCTCCAGCAAACGAGCACGTATCGGCCCGACCTCCTCACGAGTTGTGAGAGGATCGGGGTTAATGACGATTATGTCGTCATGCAGCAGTTCATCCTCCTCGATATTTCTCCTAATTGCCTTCGTCAGCCAATCGGCCTGTTTCTCCTCGCTGTCGAAGGAAATGAACTGTATCAGATCATCAATATCCGAATGATTTTCGAGGAATTTCGGGCTCGTCTCCACCGGCCTGTCGAGAGTTATAGACGAGCCTTCTTTCAACTCTCCGTCTCGCGGTCGATAACCAATCTCTTCCCATAGCTGCGGATGGTCGAACATTTGGATAAGTCCCGTTTGGCTTGGCCGACGTGGTTGTCGATATATCCCAAACCCGAGCGTATGAGCAGTTACGAGGACAGGACGCGAGTTGCGATAGCATTTCGCTAAAATTATATCTCGTTGAGGCTCATTACTATTTGCATCATCGAACCGCACTTTGGGAGACCCATCGGTATTATTCCCAAAAATTTCCTCTGGCGAGGGTAATGATTCTCCTGAGAGGCTTTGCAACTCATCATAGGCGTAAACCAGTCTCTTAGGGTCTTTTAGCAATTCATAGCATAGTCGGAGGAATGCGGGAGAGAGATCCTGTGCCTCATCTACGAGAATCGCATCATAGAGTTGCTTATTCTCGCGGGCTTGACCTAGCGCGTGTTCGCACACCTTGGCGAATTCTCTACCCCCACCGAATTTACTCTTCGCCATTCTGAAATCGAAATACTCAACATCGTGAGCACGACAAAACTCGTAATAAATGCCGTCTCGGTCATCGTCCCCCTGTGCCCCCCAAGCATTAACAATTCGCAACTTATCCCAATTAGGCTCCTCGCCTGTTTGTTCAAAAACAAAGTTGTAGATCAAACGGCGGAAATACGCCTTAAGCGAACGTGTGTGGAAAGTGACAGCGATACGCCTCTCGGGATACTGGGCGTGGAGGTACGCCGCTTTCAGTGCTAAGACTATGGTCTTGCCCGAGCCCGCTAGACCACGAATGCGTTGTACCCCTTCAACAGTTTCGATAAAGGCTTTGCTCTGTCTATGATCCAGCGTAGCAATAGATTCTTCCAGCCTTTTCAGCTTGTCGCCTTTGGAGTTTTCTTTTCTGATCGTTCGTTTCGTTCTGCTCGTGCGGATCGTGGAAATGCTCTCAATAGCAGCTAGTGTTCTTCTATGTATTTCCTCATCTCGACTTTCCCACGCGAGCTTTTTCAGTTCGTCCATCAGAGACGAGGCATTCACGAGCGGATAATCATCTTTAACGTACGAGGTTACGTTAGAGACTGCCGGCGCAAACGAAACCGTATGAATCTCAATGCGTAGTTCCCGGCGCCGCGTCAACTCACTATGAGTCCTTAGCCGAGCTTCTAGCTTATTAGCAGAGTCATCCTGCCGTAGTTCGTAATCACCTATTTCGGTTCCCTCAATGAGATCGAATAGAACGATCCCCTTATCTGCGGATACCCAAATAGCATCGAGAGAATATGGTCCTTCAGGCGTACTGATGATTGGGTATCCGATGAATAACTGGCCGGACAAAGCAGTCTGATTCGACATGACCTCGACCAACTCGTGGCTGGCCGCAGGCTTGCTGTTGGTTCCTTGAACGATCTCAATAGTCATAACCACTCCTTCTTGTCAGATTACAAGGTTTAAGTCTTCCCTAACGGCAGTTTCGGTGAAGGTGGCCATCATGTAGCGTCGCGTCTATTGAGGCTTTCGAGCATACTCTCCAGTTGGGCCGTCAAGTATGCGTTGCCCTCCTCTCGGGCCAAATCGAGGGCCTTCTCAAAGGGCTCTCGGGCCTCGTCAATACGGCCCGAGAAGACCTTAACGGCACCCTGCTTGAGATAGGTTGAGACATCGGACGGATTCAGACCGATAGCCGCATCGAAGTCGGCCATGGCACCTTCAGAGTCGCCGGATTTCTGCTTCGCAATGCCCCGCCGGATGTAAAAGTCGGCATCGGATGAATTCAGATCGATGGCCGCATCGTAGTCAGCAATAGCGGATTTGGTTTGGCCAAGACGGGCTTTTACGTTCCCTCGGTTGAAGTAAGCATAAGGTAAATTCGGCCCACTCAGGTTTAGATCAATCGACTTGTTATAGGCATCAATTACTCCTGCAAAATCCTCTCTCTCTTCCTTTACACTCTTGAGAGACGTGAAATAGCCGACGAAAAACCATGCTTCAGCCGCACGCTCGTCATCGGTTCCTTCTGTGATGTTGGCGATGGAACGCCATTTCTCAATGGCCTCGTCAGTCCTGTTTTGCTGCTGAAGCGAGATGGCCTCGGAGACCGCCGAGTCTATCTTGATTTTGTCACGCATCGTCTTGATATCTTCAACATAGCGTTGGGCTTCCTCCGCATGTTGCTCAGATTCTTCCATATTCTCACGCGCTTCGCTCCCAATTCTATCGCGCCGTTTGAAGCCAAAATAGCTGAGAATTGCGACAGCAACGCCAATCAACGTAAGGAAGATACCTGTAGCTGAGAGCCACCAATCAAGCGTCTTCGCTCGGTCGTCAATCATCTTCGCTCGGTCGTCGAGAAGCTCGCGCCGCAGTTCGTTGAAACGACATTCATTCTCGACATCAGCGGAGGCCGTGTCTCTGTTCAATTCAAGCGTCGGTTGCTTTTGTTCGAGTTCGTCGCTACTCGCCTGGGCTCCGACACTGTCCGCTTGGACTTCGGCACTGCTGGGAGTATTGACGGCGGAAGGTTCCTCCGTTTGCGCGGTGAGGACGCTCACCGTCAATGCGAACGCAAATAGCAAGGCAACGATCACCCACCATTTTTGCGAATATCTCATTGGTACTTTCCTATAACCGCTTCGCTTTCTTCGTCCCGCGTGTTCACCCGCATTTCGCCTGAGATGAGCTTCGGTAGCAGCGCGTCGCGCTGGGCGGCGAGAGTGCGGGATTCTTCCTCTAGACGATGTTGACGTGTGAAGATTGCACTCGCGTAATGGCTGAATTCTTCTACCACCTGTTTATCAGGAACAAGCTGCCTGTTCATATATGCCAGGTTCCGATTGAGGCCCGGCACCGCCGAATCAGCAGCAACGGAGGGAAGGTCCTGAGCGGTCAAGGCAAAGAACAGGAAGGGCAAATCTCCGTCTGTATCTCTTGGAATGACATAAAACGTCGTGTCGATTGGAAAAAAATCTCTATACGCCCATGTAACGATGCCTGGGTTGCCCTTTCTGCCAACAACAATGCCTGGACCGGCTGCTAATTTCTTATCGTGCCAGCCGACCTGTCCGTTTGAGCCATATACCGGAATGGAGCCGCTCTTCCGGTCGTCCGCTTTCAAGGCTTTGCCATAGGCCAGTTCGATAAGCTCCCCCAGTGCCTTCACTTCCCACCCCTCCGGTATCTCCCCCAACTCCGATTCCACCAGCCGGTCAGGAAAAAGAGCAGCAACATCCGGCGGTAGCCCGGTATCCCTCCCTTCCATCTTGGCACGAACCGGATCAAAATCGACAAACCACGACTTGAACAGCGCCCGCGCCATCTCCTCCAGCGTCTCATTCATGCGCCGATTGAGTTCAATTTTGTCGTCGAGGGTGCCGAGGATGTGGGCGATGGCGCGTTGCTCGGACATAGGAGGAGTGAGCAAGGAAATCCGGTTCATGTTGCCCTGAGTCAGCTTAGGCATCGTAGAGCCGGTGAGATAGCCACTGACGTCCAGTTCTGACAGCGCATACATCAAGTATCGTGTATTTGCCTTGCGATTTCCTCGCACAATGTGAGCATGGTTGTTGACCCAGAACTTTCCATTGGCAAGGAATGCAATAGGCGTGTTTCGTGTCCGTAGATTTTCGCCATCTTCTGCGATGAGAAGATATTCCCCATCGAAGAGATAATCATTGACACTATCTACTATGCCAGATGCGCCATAGTACGGGTACGGACCAGGCCGTCTGTCTGCTCTCTTTACAGGGACACGAACCGAATCAAAGTTGTCAGTCAATTCGCCTAAAGTTGCGGTTTTCCATCCACCTCTCACATCTTTCTCTTTACCCACCACCAATACCACATGCTCAGCTTCAATCTGCTTCCGAAACGACTCCGGCAACTCATCCCAGATAAATAGGTCCACCGAAAACGGCAGACTGCTCTCTTCCAAGGCTTCCCTTAGATTGAAAACTGCCGCCTCCTGTTCGCACGAAGTAAAAGCAACCAAATCCAAGTCAGACTGCGGGCGTGCAGTCCACTTGACCCGGGAACCATAAGCCCACACGGCGACATTGGGCAGATGCTGTTTCAGCAAGCCAAGGACTAACTTGTAATCGCCAACGCCGATGTCTATGGCGTCGCTCATTCCCATGTCTCTCCTGTCATGGTCTGATAAAGTCCGATAGCATCGTCAATGAAATTACCCACAATTCCAAGAGCTTTCTCTGCTTTCTCTCCACTGTAGTCGTGAGTGGTATCAATGCGAGCGCGGACGTATTGTTCCCATTGGGGAAAGGGAGACGAAAGCAGGTTGTTGGAATCGGCCAGACGTAAAATTGGTATAGGGCTATTGGGAACATTAGCGAGGCCCAATACTTCTTGCAGATAACGCTTTATTACCTTCCACATCGTATCGTAGCAAATCTCAAAACGATGAATTGTCGATTCGGCCACACCCTCTTTTGTGAGCTCAGGAAGTTCATCATCCAGATTTTCGTAGTTGTCATACTGCAACTCAAGATTCTTCAGAGATTTGCTAAAATTCTCATAGTCGATCATCGATCTATTCCTTTCTTTCCTGCCCCACCAAGACCACATATTCCCGCTCAATCTCCCGCTGAAACCGCTCCGGCAGCCTCGCCCAATCGTGCGTCTGCACAATAATAGGGACGTTCGACTCCTCCAACGCCTCAATCAAATCCGCCAGTTGGCCGCTGTCTATCCGCTGCAAGTCCGGCCCTCTGAGCACCAAGTCCAAGTCACTGCCCTCGTGGCTTCGGCCATTGACGCGGCTGCCGTAAGCCCACACTTCCACGCCGGGCATATGCTCGCGCAGCAGGGCCTCAATCTGATCCCGATAGCGGCGCGGCAAGTCCAGACGCTCAGTCATCATCATCATCCGTTATGACCTGAGCTAATTCCTTGGCATCGGCTATGAATTGAGGCAGCAGCTTGAGCGTCGTCTCAGCAAAGCCTTCGCCGTATTGGTGCGCCGTATCGTTGCGGTTGTCTCGGTATTCCAGCCAGCGCTCGCAACTCTCAACCGAGATTAGCCCATGCTTTGCAGCGTGGCGAAACAAATTCTTGAAGGTGAGACGATCCGCCTCCCGATTGCTGGCGAAATAGGGTCTGAGCCGTCTTTTCAGCAGACTGCCGCTTTGCTCCAAGACCAACTCAAACTCCTTGACGCAAGCCGCACGATAGATGTCGTAGGATATGTCGTCCACGTCATACTGTTGCAACTGCTCTAACGCCACCTCCAAGGTATCGATGCAGCGAGTGAGGAATTCAGTATTGATGTTCATGTTTCATTGCCGATTCACTGTTGGCAATTCGTCGCACGATTTGCCCGTGATTAGATCGCTATTCTCCGTACGGCTCCGCATACGCATCACCTTTCTCCAAACCCCAACTTCTCCAAGTTCGCCGCAATAGCCGCGTCCAGCCGAACGGCCTCGGCCTGCTGCTCCCGCCACTGCGCCGTCAGCCGCTGCATCTTCTCCCCGAAAGGCTCGCCATCATCCTCCTGTACCTCGGCACCAACATAGCGCCCCGGCGTGAGCACATAGCCGTGCTTGCGAACCTCGTCCAGCGACGCACTCTTGCAAAAGCCGGGCACATCTTCGTAGTCTCCTGCATCTTCCTCGCCTCTCCAAGCGTGATACGCACGGGCAATGCGGGCGATATCCTCTGGTGCAAAATCGCGGTGGGTGCGATCCACCATAAATCCCAACTTCCTCGCGTCGATAAACAGAATCTCGCCCCGACGATCGCGGTATTTGCCATTGCGCCGATTGCGGGACAAAAACCAGAGACAGGCCGGTATCTGAGTCGAGTAGAAAAGCTGGCCGGGCAGCGCGACCATGCAATCGACCAGATCGGCTTCTATCAGACTCTTTCTGATGTCCCCTTCCCTCGACTGGTTGGACGACATAGAGCCATTAGCCAACACAAAGCCCGCCGCACCCGTGGGCGCGAGATGGTGGACGATATGCTGCACCCAAGCGAAGTTGGCGTTGCCCTTCGGCGGTGCCCCGAACTGCCAGCGCTGGTCGTCTTGCAGCCGCTCGCCGCCCCAATCGGAGATATTGAACGGCGGATTGGCGAGGATGAAGTCGGCCTTCAAATCGGGGTGGCGGTCGTTGTGGAAGCTGTCGCCGTGGGCGATTTGGCCCTCAATGCCCCGGATCGCCAAGTTCATCTTGGCCAGCCGCCACGTAGTGTAATTGGACTCCTGTCCATAGATGGAGATGTCAGAGCGGGCGCTGCCGCCGTTGCCATTGCCCGAGGTATGAGCTTCGATGAATTCCACCGACTGGACGAACATGCCCGAAGAGCCGCAGCAGGGATCATAGACCCGGCCTTGGTAGGGCTCCAGCATCTCGACGAGGAGCTTGACCACGCTGCGCGGGGTGTAAAACTCGCCGCCTCGCTTGCCTTCGGCGCTGGCAAACTGCGAAAGGAAATACTCATACACCCGGCCCAGCACGTCCTTGGAGCGAGCCTCGGCGTCGCCGACGGTGATATTACTCACGAGGTCTATGAGTTGCCCAAGCCGCTGCTTGTCCAAAATGGGCCGGGCATAGTCCTTGGGCAGTACATCCTTAAGGGCGGGATTGTCGCGCTCAATACCGGCCATAGCCTCGTCCACGACTTGGCCGATAGTGGGCTGCCGCGCCTGCTCTTTGAGACGAGACCAGCGGGCCTCCACAGGCACCCAGAAAATGTTCTCGGCGCGGTACTCGTCTGGGTCCTCGGGATCGGCCCCTTCGTCTTGTTCTGCCGCCAGCCGGGTATAGACTTCCTCAAAGGCATCGGAGATGTACTTGAGGAAGATAAGGCCCAAGACGACATGCTTGTACTCGGCAGCGTCCATGCTGCCCCGCAGGGCGTCGGCCATCTGCCATAGCTCGGCCTCGTAGCCGGTGGTGGCCCCGTTGCCGGTCTGCTCACGCTCTGTATTGGAGGATGTCCGTGTCTGTCGCGTTGTCGTCATTGTATTTCGCTTCTAACAGTAGCTTGTGGGGGCGATCATAAAAGCCAGCAGAACAAATTAATACACCGGCAGACGGTTGCCCACCGTCCCGGTGAACTCATCGACGCCTGACTCGTGTGCGGGCAAAATGGAAGCCTACGGAGCCTCAGACGGCTTACAGGGCCGTTTCCGCACTCCCTTCGGCTGCCAATTCTCGCCTTCCCATCGCCTTGCCCCATCCTTGACATCTCGCAGTTCAAAGCATAAAATAGCCTCGCGTTTTAGTCGCCTTTGCACCCCATCCCTAGCGCCATGGCCGACTCCATCGCCAAACTAGAAAAGGCACTTCGCCGCGACCCGGATTCCCCGCGCTTCGCTCGGCTCGCCGATCTCTTTCTCAAGCGCGGGCACATCGAGCGCGCCATCGAGTTGTGCCAAAAAGGCTGTGCGAGTTTTCCCGATTACGCTACTGGCTTTATCGTCCTCAGCAAGTGCTATGAAAAACAGGGGAACTTAGAAAAAGCGCGTGAGGCCATGGGACAAGCTCTGCGGATTGATCCAGAAAACCCCAGCGGACACAAGCGCCTCGCCCACCTTTTTGAGCAGCTTGGCATCGCGCCGCAGGCTTTGCAAAGCCTGCGCCAAGCTGCGTATTTCGACCCTTTCGACCCCTCGCTAGCCGAGCAGATCAACCGCTTCGCCCGCCAAACCCACCAAGAGGCATCCGAATCCAAACCCGAACCCGAAGAGGCCACGACCGTCCCTAACGCGGCCCCGGTCGAATCTGAACCCAAACCCGAACCCAAACCCGAATCCAAACCCGAACCCGAACCCGAACCCAAACC
>VXOR01000017.1 GCA_009840005.1 Gemmatimonadota bacterium | reverse complement strand
CCATCGTCGGCCAGTATTTCAGCTTTACCCGCCCTGCGGCCAGTGGTGGCAACGGGTCGTTGCGTTACTCGGTCAGCGGTTCATGTGCGGGCTTGACAGTGACATCGTCGTCGGCCAGTGGCCAACCGAGCAAGGCCGGTTCGTGTGGAATTACCTGGACCGTGCGCGATACGGATGGCGACACCGACACCTATTCGTTGCAACTGAACGTCCGAAACCGGCGCACTTGAATCCCGTGGGCTAGCCTTCCACCGCGAAGGCTAGCCCCAAACAGATTGGTCGCAGCAACCTACTGCGATTTGCAATAGGCTGTCCGGGCAAGGGCGTTGTAGGATAATTTATTAGACCGGGAATGACTTTGCCCCTTACATTGTCTAATAATATGCCTAATATGCCGGAGCAAGTGGGCACAGACCGCGTCTTGATTGACCAAGCGCGGGCGGGCGACGAAGCGGCCTTGCGCGCCCTAATCGATCGCTATGAGCCGCAAGTGGCCGCCACAGTCGTGGGCATGTTGGGGCCGGGCGACGAGGCCGACGATGTGGGGCAGGAGACCTTTGTCCGCTTTTACCAATCGCTGGACAAGTTCCGCGGCGACGCGGCGCTGGGCACCTATTTGACGCGCATTGCCATCAACCTCTCGCTCAACGCGCTAGAGCGCCGCAAGCGGCAGCGCTGGCGCTTCTGGAGCCGCGACGACGAACAGGCTCCGCCCGAGCCGAGCGTCGATGGCCGCGACGAACAGGCCACGAGCGAGCGCGAGCAAGCAGTGCATGCCGCCCTCGACCAACTCAAGCCAGCTTTTCGGGCGGTGGTGGTGTTGCGGATGATCGAGGGCTATTCGACCAAGGAGACGGCTGCGCTGTTGGAGATCGCCGAAGGCACGGTGCTTTCGCGGCTCGCGCGCGGCATGAAACAACTAGAGACCATCCTCAAAGACGAGGACCTATATGACTGACAGCTATCGCAGCGAAATGCTAAGGGCGCTGACCGGTGAATTGAGCGCAAGCGAACGCGAGGCATTTGAGCGCGCCCTAGCTACCGACGACGCGCTCCGCGTCGAATGGGAGCGCCTGCAAAAAGTCAGCAGCCTTTTGCAGGAAAGCCGCGCCGACTCGTTCCGGCCGTTCTTTGCCGCTCGCGTTGCACAGCGCATCAAAAGCCAGCGCGAAGAAAGCCTAACCGACGCCCTCGTGTGGCTCTTCCGCCCCCTCGCCCCGGTCGCTATCGCAGTGGTCGCCTTTTTGGCGCTGAGCAACTGGAACGAGCGCGAACTCATCGGCGACGACCCCTCGTTCCTCGCCGCAATTTTCGCCGCGGTGCCCGCCACGCCCGAAGCGGCGTATGTACTGGACATGTGACATGCGAGGGAGAACTAAAGGCGCACTCATTCTCTTTAGCACCCTGCTCATCGGCGTGCTGATTGGCACCCTGCTCTCCGGGTGGTTCGTCCGCGACCGCCTGCGGCCCATTCCGCATCCCCGCCATTTCGTCCGCAGTACTGAGCGGTTGATTGGGCCGCAGGACGAAGAGCAGCGCCAAGCTGTGCGGGACGTGCTGCGGCGACACGCTGCCGCGCTCCGCGAACTCAATGCCGAGCACCGGAAGGCACTAAAGGAGCAGTTGGATGCGACGCGAGCCGAGTTGGCTCCCTTGTTGTCTGAGGAGCAACTGCGGCGGCTGGACCGGCGGCAGCGGCGCTTCGGAGAGCTGATGGGACCTTGGCCCGAGGGGAAGCGGCATAGAAAAAAGAAATCGCACGGGAATGAATAGCATCAATCGGTGGTCTAATGGGGCGTAGAGAAGAGAAACGGCCATTTCTCACGAGCCGCCAACGAAGCGGCGAACCCAACTAACCACCCAATGCGGAGAACGTAAAATGAAAAAGAAATGGATCATCTCAGTCGGCGTCGCGCTGGCACTTGGTGCGCTGGCCACCGTGGCCGTAGCCGAGCGCGGGGAGAGGATGCGGGGGCACCGTCAGCCCACACCGTGGATGCTGGGGCGTCTCGACCTGACCGACGAGCAGAAGGAGCAGTTGCAAGCGTTGCGCAAGGAGCACGTGGAAGTTAGGCGCGAGCAGCGCGAGGCCATGGCCGCCATGGGCAAAGAGCAGCGCGAAGCCGTGATGAACATTTTGACCGAGGAGCAGCAGGAGTCCCTCAAAGAGATGCGCGCCAAGCGCGGCAAGTTTTTCGATCGGCGCGGCTGGGGGGGCAAGGATCGGCACGACATGCGGCGCGGCGGTAAGGGTCGGCACGACGCACGGCGCGGCGGCCAAGGCGCATTTTCAAGACTGGATTTGACCGACAAACAGAAGGAACAGTTCGTGGAACTGCGGACAGAGCAGCGCACCGAACTACGCGAAACTCGCCAAAAGCACCGCACGGCTTTGGAAAGCGTCTTGACCGACGAGCAGCGCGAAAAGCTCGAAGCAATGAAGAACGAGGCGTTTTACGGCGGCGGCAGGCGCTGGCGCGGCAAGCGGTAAGCACCGATCCCTATTTTCCTTCACGACGCGGAGTGGCCTAACTGCTCCGCGTTTTTTTATGCTGCCATCAGGGACAACCGCGACGGTCATATGGCAGTCCTAAATCATTAGTAAGATAATCCGCAGATGAACGCAGATGAACGCAGATGGACGCAGAATAGTAGAAGCAAGGCGATCCGAAGCTCGAATCGTTCAAGTCCTATAAGAGAGTGGAATCCATCTAGCCACATCCTTGTGCAACGTCCATCACTCAATTTGGCACAGCCCCCTTTTTTCAACTATCTTTTGCCATAAGTCACTAACGCTTAACAACCACACCCTCTTGAGATTCTTATGATAATCGACTCGCATACCCACGCTTGGGAATACTGGCCTTACGAGCCGCCCGTGCCCGATCACAACAGCCGCGGCCGGGTTGAGCAACTACTGTGGGAAATGGACCGCAACGGCGTCGATAAGGCCGTGCTAGTCTGCGCCCGCATCGAGCACAATCCCCACAACAACGACTACGTCGCCGAACAAATCCGCGCCTATCCAGATCGCTTGGTGCAATTCGCCGACGTGGATTGCTCGTGGTCGGCAGAATACCACACCCCGGGCGCGGCTGAACGGCTCAAAGCGGCCGCGGCAAAGTACCAGCTCAAAGGCTACACTCACTACGTAAAAGGCGACACCGAGTGGTTTGCATCCGAGGAGGGGCTCGCGTTTTTCAGCGCCACGGCCGAGTTGAACCTGATCGCCAGTCTAGCCTTGGGGCCGCAGTGGCAGCCAGCGTTGCGCGAGTTGGCGCAGCGCTTTCCATCGGTGACTTTTCTCTGCCACCACATGGCCGGGGCCAACGCGCGCGAGGAAGCGCCGCACCCCAACTTACAGGAGATTCTGCGCTCGGCCGAGGTGCCCAACATCTACATCAAGCTTTCGGGCTTTCACTACGCTTCGCACGTCTCGTGGGATTACCCCTACTCGGACACGCACCACATCGTGCGCCAGCTCTACGAACACTTCGGTCCCCAGCGTCTGTGCTGGGGCTCGGACTACCCGGTGGTGCGAACCAACATGACCTACCAGCACGCGCTCGAAGCATTCCGCACGCACTGCACGTTCGTACCAGACGAACACAAGCGCTTGATCTTGGGCCAGAACTTAGCCGACTTGATCGACCAAGCTGGCACTTGACCACAGATGATTATGCTACCATCCGCATATAGCACAGTCCTCCGCTGCTTGCTCATAGGCTCGATTTTCGTCGGCTGTAGTGCCGAGGGCCCGGGGCCGGTGCAAACGGCCGTGCATGAGTCCGATTCGACTTGGGACATTATCCAAACGGAAATTTTCGCCGGCCAATGCGTTAGCTGCCACACGGCCGGGACCTCGTTTGGGCGTCAGTCGGGCCTCATACTCACCCCAGACGTAGCCTACGAACAGCTCGTGGGAGCCACCCCGACGAACGCGGCCGCCGCGGCCGACGGATTGCTACGGGTCAGCGACCTCGGTCAGGGCATGCCCGGCCTCCTCAAAAGCTATTTGTGGGAAAAGATCAACGCGCCCGACCAGCAGCATTTCTACGGTGACCATCCCTACTACGGAGAGCTCATGCCCTTTGGCAGCAAGCCGCTGACCAACGGCGAGTTGGCTTTTATCCGCACGTGGATCGAGGCCGGCGCACCGGAGACAGGTCATGTGGCCGACCCCGCCCTCTTGGAGGACGATTCGCGCTATGAAGTGCCGGAATTCAAGCCGCTAGCCAAGCCGGAAAACGGCGTCCAGCTACACTTGCCGCCTTTCGAGGTCCAGCCCAACACCGAGCGCGAAATTTTCGTCGTACATCCGCTGAACAACCAAGACGATGTATTCGTAGAGCGCGTCCAAATCTCCATGAAGTCCGGCTCGCACCACTTCCTGCTCTACACCTTCCAAGACGACATACCCCCCGAGCGCATGCCGGAACCCTACGAATATCGAGAATTGCACGACGGCATCGGGCAGTACGTCGTTACAACCATACTCACGCGATTTTACCACCTGCCCATCGCCGGCAGCCAATGGCCTTTCTTCGACTTCTCCTTGCCGCCCGGCGTGGCGATGCGGCTGCCCAAGAACACCTTGCTTGACCTCAACTCGCACTATATCAATCGCACCAGTCAGCCCGTTACCGGCGAGGTCTATACAAACTTGCACTTTGCCGACCCTGCTGAAGTCGAGCACGAGGCGCGTCTTTTCTCTTTGAACAACCTTGATATCTCCCTGCCGGCTGGGGAGGTGACGACCTTAGAGAGGGATTTTACCTTTTCCGAGCGGACTCACATTGTGCAGTTAGTTTCGCATGCACATCAGCTCATGGTGGAATTCCGGGTCGAAATGATCGGCGGAGCGCACGATGGCGAACTCATCTACGTCGCTTACGACTGGGAACATCCGCCGATCTTGGAATTCGATCCTCCGCTCGTCCTAGAGCAAGGAGAGGGCTTCAAGTTAGAAACGACCTATGACAACACGACTGACCGAGAAATTAATTTCGGTTTGTTTTCAACGGACGAGATGATGATTCTCTTTGGGATTTCCTACCGGGATTAGCGTATCTTGCGGCACCACGAAAAAGGCGCGAGGAGCACAAACAGTGTGTGCTCCTCGCGCCTTTTTTTAGCTATGACAAGCGTTTAATACATGTGCGGCTGTACGGCAAGAGCCAGCGACGCTTCAATGTCCCAAATAGCCTTGGTCACTTCTTGGCCAATCAAGTCCAGCTTGCGCACCTGTTCGATGCGGCCGGTCGCACGGGCCAGTTCGGGGCCGGCCAAAATTTTTTCGAACATTCCGCAGGCATCTGCCAAGCAGATAATGACCACGTCGCGCGGATCGGGGATTTTATCGCTAAACAGCACCTCCATGATGCGCAGCTTGACCTCTTGCTCGGCCTTGCCGTCGAGAGACGGATAGCGCCGCGAGCGAAACACCCACAGAAAGCGCCCTTCCTCGCGTGCGAGAATACCCTTCTGCACCAGTCGGCCGAGTGCCCCCTCGCGGATGTCGTCGGCGCGTAAGGCCGTGCGCTCCAGCCAGTAGCGCGTATCGTGCGTTTCGGTCGCCGCGGCAATGTCGCTCAGCGTCGGGTCAATCAGGCTATCTTGCAGGGGAGTGTTATCGACGAGGACCAGCTTATCCAAGTCGGTGTCGATGCGGTCTTCCAGCGCCAGTTCCATCAGGACGCCGCCACCCAAGGCGTAGCGCACCAACCGGTCGGGTACTCGGGCGAAGCTCCCATCTTCATCGTCGAGCAAAAGAAGCATAATTTCTTCGGCGAATCTCAGCATGGATTACCTCGTTTAATAGTTTGGCGTCTGCATCTGACAAAAAATATAGACCGCTAGTCGCGCTAAGCAAGTTGCCAACCGCGCTCAACTTGCGGACGCTTGACCCCCGCGCCGCCGCAGCCATTCCACTGTAAACAGCACCAAGACGGCAAACGCGATGAGAAAGGTCGCCACCGCGAGGATGGTGGGGCTGATCTGCTCGCGGATGCCCGCCCACATCTGTCGCGGAATGGTCCGTTGCTCCAAGCCGCCCATGAACAGCACCACCACGACCTCGTCGAAGGAAGCGGCAAAGGCGAACAGCCCACCGGAAGCAACCCCGGGTGCGATGAGCGGCAACTGCACGCGCCAAAAGCTGCGCAACGGACCCGCGCCAATCAGCCCAGCCTCATGTGGTCGATGTCCACCACGCGGTCGTAGAGCACGTACAGCGCGATGATGCCCACCAGCAGGATGACGACGAGGGCGGCGCACTTGTTGGCCATGAATCTGGAGGGGCGGCATGCTCGCCTAGGCTTGTTTGGGTTGCGGTCTTAAAAAAATGTCTTAGCATCCGTTTAGGGTTTGATTTTTGGCCCGTATATCGCCGTTGCAGGCGGGGCAATGCAGGAGACGAAAGGTAACGGCGGTGCCACCTCGTATCGGTCGTTTTCCAACACACATTCCAGTATCGTAGCGGCAGAAGCTGTGGGCGTACTGGGCAACTCGCTAAGCAGTGTCTCGGTGCTCTGCACACGCCGAGACCCTGCCTTTTTGGAAAGGACATCGGCCATGTTATATCTCGCGCTTCTTCTAGGCATTGCGCTATGGAGCAGTTTCGCCGAGGCGATCACGTGGGATTTCGACGGAGAGACGACCCAAGGATGGGCTGCCAGAGTATCGGGTGCATGGGGTGGTCCGGCTGAGTTTAATC
>VXOR01000004.1 GCA_009840005.1 Gemmatimonadota bacterium | reverse complement strand
GATGCGGAATAGGAGGCCGCAGCCCATGGCGTCATTCGTTGTTCACAACCTGCACTCCTTAGATGTGTGTCAAAGAGACCTTGATACGATGCAGAAATTCGGAGACTATAGAAAGCCCCGGGACCGCGGCGTCCCGATCTATCACGCTATGCTATCTGAAGGAGGTAGAGTTATGCACCGCTTCTTGGGCTTTCTGAGTACGATGATTTTGCTTCTCACCATGGTCAACCATGTACACGCCGATACGGGCCGTGAAGGCGACGAAGGGCCACGGGCTAGGGTGGTTTTGCAAGCGGGTGAGATCGACAGCCGCACGGTGGAAGTGGGGGCCTTGGCAGTGGTCGTCTATGGGATAGGCGAGCGGCATCTGATTTCGAGAGAATGGGCTAAGTTGGATACGGTGAAAGGCTACATTAAAGCCGTCAATCAGCGGCGATTGACCGTAGGTTTGGAACCGGATGGATGGTCGAAGTGGATCGCCTTGGACCGGATTCAAACGCTGAGCTTGGAAGGATCATCTTCTCCGGAATCAGCGAATCAGGGCAGTATGCAGGCCGATGAGGAAGTTGAGACAGCGGCAGACAGGACGGACCATACTAAGGAGCTCGACAACGGTCGGGAGCGCATTCAAACCCAAGTTGATTCCAGCCGCGCCGCGAGTGGGTTAAAAGCGATGCCGGTTAGGACTTCGGTGAGAATGACGAAAGGGAAAGATAAGGATACCGGAAAACGGATCGCCTTAAAGTTAGGTCATGGTGCTATTTTGGGTAGTTTGCCTAGTCTTATGTTAGCATTCACTGTGGCTGGTAGCTGCGGCGGAGAGAATTTTTGTATAGAGGGCTCTTTGGCACTCGCCGGACTGTCCGTCTATCCGGTCGGAGTGGCGATTGGAGTGAGTCGATTTGATCCATACGATCGGTTCATCTATTCATTGACCGGCAGTCTATTAGGGGTCTTGGCAGGCTTAGCACAAGGCTCCCTGCCTCTTGCTTTTGTCTCATCGCCTGTCTTGGCTACGCTTATGTCCGAGCAGTCTCGCAAGCCTTCTGAAATCCGCCGTGTCGCCGTCAGTCTGGTGCCGACTCCTAAAGGGTACTTGTCAGCCATCGCCACGCTGCGATTTTGAGTAGAGCATAGGAAAATCCTAACTAGTACGCGGACGCGACTAGATCACAATCGGATAGTTGACTATCCAATAATGGAGGATATAAAAATGACGAAGTTCAGGATGTATATAGCTACGTTATTCTCGTTGCTGCTGATTGGAAATGCGTATGCAGATTCGGTCAGTGATTTGACATTGGCACAGAAGTTTTCGCCGATATTAATACTTACAGAGAAAACAAGTGGTAAATATGGAAACATTCGCGTGATCAAGCCTGAACCTGTTAACATCGTCAGTGCCCAGTACGCTGATTCTATAAAGTTCAACGTACATAACTCCATGGGTCAATCATTGCCTCGACCATCGAAAGGTTTTAATTGGAGTTCACTAAGTAATTGGGATCCTCCACTGTCAATATCATCTCCTAAGATTGATATTTCACAAGACCGCTTTTCTTTTCTTTTTCATCGTCCTAAGGAACATCATTATTATAAGTATTTTGGAAGGCCCTTAATAAACGAAAAACAGTACTCGCTTGGGACTTACTTTATCGCTCCTTACTTTGATTATCCTGGTGAAGGGCCAACATCATGGAATAATACTTACTTTGGTACCGGACCTCATGCGGGTGAGAACGAAAACTTTCCTAATACATCATATGTACATATATACGAAACAACGCATGATACGTACGCTGATTCTATCACCGTGATTCAATACTTTTACTTCTACCCTTACAATCACTGGTGGAATAATCATGAGGGTGATTGGCCACGGGTTAATGTAGTTGTCAATTCGAGAAATCCTAATGATGAGAATATTAAAGTACTAGGAGTGGAGTATTTGTTCCATGGAGCACATCTGTCTTACTACGATGATTATTTTTTGGAGGTCGATGTTCCCCCTGGTGTAGCAGGAGGAGGGAGTCCAGAATCCATTACGATAAGGATGCCTGATTTAACGTCTCGTTTTGTATTTAACCCGCGACAGGAAATAAGATTAAGTGAGGGTACACATCCTGTTATCTATGTGGGTGCCGGATCGCATGCGTCATACCCTACTGGAGGAAACTATACTGCTTGGGAGTTTCCAGAAGTACTCTTCTCTCTTTATGATACCCCGGAGCATATAACCCATACTGGTTTAGTGTTGCGAACTCAGATTGACAACTCTTACCCTTCCTTGCAAGAAAACTATGGCTTAGTGCTGTTACCAAAACCGGATACAAGCAGAACCAATATGGGTCTTCCTAACAGCCTCAGTTGGCTAGGGGCAGATGTTTTGTGGGGAACTCCTGTTGTTAGTGGGAGGGGTGACACCAAGAGTCCTCGGGGTCCTTACTATGCAGGTTGGGAAAAACTGAATTTCTTTCAACAATCAGCCACCGGCCCCAATTTTCCTCTCTTAGCGGATAGAATTAATTACTCTTTTATACCCCATGATCACACTACACGACAAAACCCAAAAAGACCTGCCCTCCGTAGGTTAAGGGCTTATGTTTAGGGTATCCAATCCCGATAAACCCTTTGGCTAGGAGCACAGGTCTATGTTGAGCCAAACTACGGATTTACAAGCGGTGTTGCAAGCGTATTTGCCTTGGCATAAACGCCGCGTGTGGTTTCTCAGTGCGTTCATTTTATCGTTGCTGCGGGTGATGACCGTCAATCTGACCCGGATCGCCCACGGGCTGAATGGCCACGCGGCTCCGGCATCCAACTATCGGCGTGTTCAACGCTTTTTGGCCACCTTTGAGTTGGACTATGTCTTGATGGCTCAGGTGATGCTGCACCTGTTGCCGGCGCAGCGGCAGTGGGTGATAACGATGGATCGGACGCTGTGGCACTTTGGTCGGTTGCCGATCAATATACTGTTGGTCGGGTTGGTGCATCGGGGGGTGGCCTTCCCGCTTTTTTGGACGGTGCTTCCCAAACAAGGCAACTCCCATACCGCGGAGCGGATCGCCTTGATGGAACGGGTGCTTGAAGTGGTGCCCGCCGCGCAGATCCAAGCGTTGGTCGCAGACCGCGAATTTATTGGGCAGCCGTGGTTTAGTTGGCTCAAAAAGCAGCGTATCGGCTTCGCTATCCGCATTCGCGAAAACGCCTTGGTAGGGTCGGATGCCCCACGCCAGTACCCCGTCCGTCGGCTCGTTTCGGACTTGGCCGTAGACCAAGTGCGTATCCTGCGCAAGCCCCGGGTGGTCTATGGCCATAGCCTCTACCTGTCGGGGATGCGGCTGGCCACCGAGTATCTGTTGGTCGTCAGCACCCAACCCGGCCGGTGGGCCCTGGACCACTATCGCCAACGCTGGGCTATTGAGTGTCTCTTCGCCGCCTTCAAGGCCCGAGGCTTTGATTTTGAAAGCACCCATTTGAATCGAACCGAACGCATTGAAAAGATGGTCGCCTTATTAGCTCTAACGTTTGCTTGGGCTTTTCTCGTCGGCGTATGGAGGGCGCAGCACAAACCCTTAAAAATGAAAAACCATGGCTACAAAGCCTACAGTTTCTTTCGCTATGGGGCTGATTATCTCCAGTATATCCTACTCAATATTCACCAGCAAGCCGCCACCTTCAACCAGTGCCTACGGCTATTGAGCAACCCAGCACCAGCCTTCAATACCCATAATGTCGTGTAGTGTGCCCGCTGATAAAACGGCCCGGTGGTGAGACGCCGGAGGGCATGGAAGAGGATAATCTGGTGCTGGAAGAGTGGTTCAAAGCGCAGGGATTTACGGAGGATGTTGAGGATGCGTTCCGGTAGCTGATGTTTGAATCGGAGAAAATCTAATCGGAAAGGAATCCCCAATGCGCATTACTCTCGATATTGACGATGATGTCCTTACGGCGGCGAAGAAACTCGCCAAGCGCGACCACAAGACGGCCGGGAAGCTGGTGTCAGAACTCATGCGCGAAGCACTAGCAGCGAGGGTGGAACCCGAAGCTGCAAGCAAGCCGAAGCGAGATATATATGGCTTCAAGCCCATACCAGCAGGTGGCTACGCTGTCACGAACGAGCTTGTCAATGAACTTCGCGACGAGTTGGGGATTTGACTCGTGAGAGCGTTGCTTGACGTCAGAGTCTAGGATCGTTCCGTGCGGCGTATTGAAACTCTGAACCGGTACGTCGATAATGCGCTTACGTGCTATAGAGGGCGATTGGGTACGAACCGCAGGGTTATTCGGAAGTGCCGAAAGAGGAGTGGGGGAGGTAATAGCGACGCCGATAGAAATAGGGTATTTTTTTAAGGCTAACCACTCAACGTCTTTAACCATACGACAAACACAGGGGATCTAATATGAATGCAGCCAACTTCAAGGAAGCAGCACATCGCTTGGTGGACGCACTTCCTGACAATGCCACGTGGGATGATGTGATGCGCAAAGCTTACGAACGACAAGCTATTGAGTCGGGGCTCGCCGATAGCGAAGCAGGCCGCGTGACCGATGTGGAGGCGGTTCGTGGGAAGTATGGACTGCCTAAATGAAAGTCCATTGGACAGATGAAGCGCTGTCACATTTGGACAACATCTACCGCTACATCGCAGCGGATGCGCCGGTTTATGCACTCAGGATGGTGGACAAGATCACGCGCTGTTCACAGCAGATAGGGGCCTTTCCGCAATCAGGCCGTGTAGTACCTGAATACCAAGACCAAGAGCAGGACATACGAGAGGTACTTGAAGCTCCGTATCGCATCGTGTATCGCATCAAGTCGGAAGATCAGGTGGATATGCTGGCGGTATTCCACGGGGCACAGCGATTACCCGATGATATCGACATCTGATCGGGGCCTGTTTCAGAACATTGATGCGATGCCGACGCCTGAGATAAAAAAGCACAGGAGAGCTCCAAGTGACCGCGCTTTCTGATGAGATTCCCACTGAATATCGCATAGACATAATACGAGCCGTAGAAATCTGCAAGGCTGAAGCTGCTCACCTGAGAGATTCTATAGACTATTGAGCCGATTCCGTATAGCCGTGGCAAGATGCTGCGCGAAATCGGCCGACTAATTAGGCCCCTCGCGGCGATTGAGTTCCGCATGGCCTGCTTGACATCCAGCCCGCCGAGTACTAATTTCAGAATCGCTCCCTTTTTGGGATCATATTACTTAAAGTCAAAATGGTAACGGCATAGGACCTATGCGGATCATCGCCAAGAGGGCGCTCCGGGAGTTCTGGGAGCGGCATCCGAACGCCAAAGAGCCGCTTCTTGCTTGGTATCGGGAAGTCAAGCAAGAGGATTGGGATGCGTCGGCGAAGGTAAAGGCGAAGTACCGTAGCGCCAGTATCGTTGGAGGCAACCGGGTAGTCTTCAATATCAAGGGCAATGACTACAGACTCGTGGCGGAAATCAAATACAAGTACCGCGTCGTCTATGTGCGCTTTGTGGGTACACACGTCGAGTATGACGCCGTGGACGCGAAGGAGGTTTAGAGATGGCGAATGTTAAGCCGATTCGGACAGAGAAGGACTACGAGATCGCGCTGGCCCGGGTTGACGAACTCATGGATGCGGCTCCCGGTAGCCCGGAGGGCGACGAGCTCGATGTCTTGGTTGATCTCGTCGAGTTGTATGAGAGCAAACACGAGCCAATGGGGTATCCAAGCCCCCTCGCGGCCATTGAATTCCGCATGGATCAAGGAGGCCTGAGCCCGCGCGACCTGATCCCTTTTATCGGGAGTCGTGCGAAAGTGTCGGAGGTTCTTTCCGGTAAGCGGGCTATCACGATGCAGATGGCGCGTGCGCTCCATGAGCATCTCGGGATCCCGGCAGATGTGCTTCTCCGGCAGCCGGGCACAACACTTGACGAGACATTGGCCGACATTGAGTGGACCCGGTTTCCCCTCAAGGCGATGGCCAAGTTAAAGTGGTTCCCCGACGGCCCCGGCTTAGCGGAGCGGGCCGAGGAACTCATCGGTGCTCTGATTGAACGGGCGGGTGGACGGGATGTGGTCGGTGCTGCGTTGTACCGCAAGAACGATCACCTGCGGGTAAACGCCAAAATGGACCCTTATGCGCTCAAGGCTTGGTGCTGGCAAGTTCTGGCGGAGGCGAACGAAAATCCGCCAGAGGTGAACTACGTATGCGGTACTGTGACCTTGGACTTTCTCAAGGAGGTCGCGAGGCTTAGTGGGTCGGGGGACGGACCGAGGCTCGCCAAGGACTTCTTGGCAGAGAATGGCATCGCGCTGGTGACCGAGCGGCATCTGCCGAGAACATATCTCGATGGGGTAGCGCTCCGACTCGGCGATGGTCGGCCCGTGGTCGGATTGACCCTGCGCTATGACCGGATCGACCATTTCTGGTTCTGCCTATTGCACGAACTGGCTCATGTGGGTCGCCATATGGACCACAACCAAGGTGTTGCTTTCTTCGATGATCTGACGTTGCGCACCGTGGAAGGGGAGGGGGAAAACCCGAGGGAGGCGCAGGCCGATGAATGGGCAGAGGAGGCACTCATTCCGTGGGCTGTGTGGGAAGCGAGCGCGGTTCGCGATCATCCGACCTCCATGACAGTGATGAATCTGGCAAACGCGTTGCAGGTGCATCCGGCGATCGTTGCGGGGAAGGTCCGGTACGAACGGCAGAACCATCGGCTACTGTCGCAATTCGTTGGGACCGGCGAGGTGCGGCGGCAATTCGGTATGGCGGCATGAGATTCCTACGTTCGCAAAATGCCGCGCGAAGTCGGCTGTACTAATTCACTGATGTTACGCAGTTTTGAGTGTTTGCAACTCTTCGAAGGCGGATCGAATGGC
>VXOR01000087.1:20738-48245 GCA_009840005.1 Gemmatimonadota bacterium | reverse complement strand
GGCCTCCACACCCGCCGGACGCTGCATCAACGGCGCAAACGGCAGCAAGCCTATATCCCCCGCGTCGAGGATGCGTTGGCCCTCTAGTTCACTCAGTCGAATCACTTGGTATTGCACCAGTACGCGGAAGCCGGGTCGCTCTTGGAGATAGCATCCCGGATCGCGCCGGCCGGCGTCGGGACGCAGATAGAGGACGGTGGAATAGATCGGCAGGCCGTGTTGCCCAATGGCCCGGCCGATATAGCTGGCCATGCGCTGCGGCATGGGCGGATCGGTGCTATCCGTCGTCTGAAACTCGTGATGCACTAACGCCTCCTCGCCGTTGATTTGTACGCGGATGAGGCTGTCGGTGCGGTGGGCTTCGACGGTGGGTTGTTCGGTGTCGATGACGTCGATCACCGCGACGTCGTCTTGCTGGAGGGCGAAGCGGGCGAAATCGCGGGGATAGGTGTGGATGAGGTGCTTGGCGATGGTGTCAAATTCGGCCATGTGCGCTGCCTTGGGTTGCGGGTGAGGGGGTGGTATCCACAACAGGCAAGAATCGTGCCACGGCGGCGACTGAGCGGGGAAGAGGGCTAGAGGAGGCGTTAGAGTGTAGCGAAAAGGATACAGGAAGGGAGTGGGTGGGGACAAAAGCCGCGCCGCGTAACATCAGTAAATAATTGGAGCCGTTATCGATTCGGTTTGCCAAGCAGCAGCATTTTGTTCTGGCGCACTTCATCTCATCGTCTAGAGTTGTTGAGGCGTGAACAAAAGAGGCTAACGCGAGAGCGATTAGAACAAGAACGGAGTAAAGAGGCGGAAGCACTGCGGAGAGCCGCGGACGAGGATGAGGCCAAGCGCAAGGCCGACGAGCAAAAGAGGCTGCGTGAGCGGAAAGAGGCCGACGAGCAAGAAAAGCGAGAACAGCAGCAACGTGAGGAGACAGTGTCGCACGTTTCGCCTCGCCAGCGACGTGAAGAGCTGCGGCCAGCATTGATACCTGCATCACGATGACTCCCCTACTGTTGGTCAATAGCGATGGCGACTTTGCCGACGACCTGATTGATACTGGCGTCGAGAAGTTCATCGCCCAGCCTTTTCACTTTCGGCAAGGGAAGTTTCTGGCCGGCACGCGGGACGGCGCGTATGACCTGATGGCGCAAAAACTGGGCTGCGGGCGCAGTGATTTTGAACGGGAGTACTTGGAACGCTATCGGCAGTTCTTCGGAGTACTCGACAACAAACTGCGCCATCGCGGTTTGCCGCCTTTAGGTGAGGGAAAGGACGGGTTTGCGCCGCCGTTTTAGCCCCTGAACTATCTTGCCCCGATCTGGCCGATAAGGTACTTTTTTGTCATCTACTGGAACATGCCGCAAGGCCAATAAGGAGTTAGGCCATGAATAGCAGTCCTGCCTTCATTGCATACGCCCACGAACCGGAAAGCCGAGCCGTCGCCCGTGCCCTCGCTACGCGCCTCCGGCGGGATGGCATTCCCGTATGGCTCGACGAATGGGAATTGCAACCCGGTGAGGAATGGCAGTCGAAAGTCAAGGCTGTTCTCAAGGAGTCCAAAACCATTTTGGCCATTGTTTCCAAATCGTCGTTCGAGCCAGAATGGCTCCAAAACGAACTGAAAGACGCACTCGCACAGAACAAAGCGGTAATTCCGGTACTAAACGAGAAGGCTGGTTTCAGTGATATTCCCGAATGTCTGAAGGATCGCCAAGCCGTAGCCCCATTGGATGACGACCATGCCTATCAACAGCTTCTAAAAGCACTTGACGACGGCGACGATATAGACAATCTGTCCTTTCTGCAGCGCCTATTAAAGTACGCCGCTAATGCTGCCTGAGCCTCTCTTCAATTTGTTCACTCTAAATTTCGGTTGCGGCCTCTTTGGTAGTGTCATCATCGAAGCGATCGCGATTCTTCGCTACTACCAACGATCAGGTAGGCTTCCTCGCTACTACCGAAAGGTTGGCTTTTGGGTTGTACGCACCGTAATCGCCCTTGCTGCTGGGATTCTTGCAGTGTTGTACAATCCAGAAAATCCCCTACTTGCAGTACACATTGGAGTATCCACTCCTCTTATCGTCTCCACCATGGCAGGAACAACTCCCGAGAAATAGCCCCTGCCCTAACTCATGCGCCACATTCTAGTCACAGGCGGTGCCGGCTTTATCGGCTCGCACACCGTAGATCGCCTCGTCGCCGCGGGCTATCGCGTCCGCATCCTCGACTCCCTACAGGAGCGGGTCCACCCCGAAGGCTGGCCCGACTATCTGCCCACAGGCGTGGAAAAGATGCGCGGCGACGTGCGCCAACGCGCCGACTGGCTGGCCGCGCTCGACGGCATCGACGGCGTCATTCACTTAGCGGCCTACCAAGATTACATGCCCGACTTCTCCACCTTTCACCACGTCAATACCGTCGGTGCCACTCTGCTCTACGAACTGATCGTCGCCGAGAAGTTACCCGTGCGGAAAGTGGTCCTGGCCTCGTCACAAGCCGTCTATGGCGAGGGCAAGTACCGCTGTGCCGAACACGGCGTCGTCTATCCCGACGCCCGCCCCGACGCGCAGCTAGTCAGAGCCGAGTGGGAAGTCCGCTGCCCCCACTGCACCGCTGAACTCGAACACCTGCCGATCACCGAAGACACCGTCAACCCCCACACCCCCTATGGCATCTCCAAATACGCAGCCGAGCTGACATCCCTTAGCCTCGGTCGCAAATACGACATCCCCACAGTCAATATGCGCTACTCCATCGTCCAGGGGCCGCGCAACTCCTTTTTCAATGCCTATTCGGGCATCGGCCGCATTTTTGCTCTCCGCGTCCTGCACGACCAACCCCCCGTCTGCTACGAGGACGGCCAATCGCTGCGCGACTACGTCCATGTCGGCGATGTGGCCCGCGCCAATGTCCTCTGTCTCGAAGACGAACGCGCCGATTTTCGCTCCTTCAATGTCGCCGGCCAGCGCGGCACCACCGTCCTCGAATACGCCCAGCTAGTAACGCGCATCGCCGGGCAGGCCATCGAGCCGCTTGTAAGCGGCGAATACCGCTTTGGCGACACCCGCCACACCGTCTCCTCCGGCGCGGCCCTAAAATCCCTTGGCTGGCAGCCCGAGGTCCCGCTCGAACAGACCATTGGCGAATACATCGAGTGGATCCAAGGGCAACCCAACCTCGCGGATTTCTACGCCGCAGCCCAAGCGAATATGCGAGCCGCCAACGTCCTTCGCAGGGCTAGCGCGTGAAGGCGATGATCCTAGCCGCCGGGCGCGGCACGCGCTTGCGCCCACTCACCGACGAGATCCCCAAAGCGATGGTCCCCTTTGCCGGCAAACCCCTGCTTGAATACGTAGTGCGCCTGTTGGCACAGCACGGATTCGACGACCTCGTCATCAACCTCCACCACTTACCCCAAGTCATCACCGACTACTTCGGCGATGGCCGGGCTTGGGGCGTGTCGATTACCTATTCACTAGAGGATGAGCTACTAGGCACCGCTGGCGCCGTGCGGCAAGTGGCCGACTGCTTCGACGGGCCTTTTTTAATATACTACGGAGACAACCTGACCAACTTCGACCTAGGCGACTTGTGGCAAACCCACCAGCGCGAGGGGGAAATCGCCAGCATCGGACTCTTGTGGATGGACGATCCAACCACGCGGGGCATTATTGGCCTCGACGCATACCACCGCATCGAGCGCTTCATAGAAAAACCGCGGCCCGATCAAGTATTTGACAACTACTGGGTCAACGCCGGGATCTACGCCCTACAACCCGAAATCCTCGATCGCATCCCGCCCGATACCCCTTGCGACTTCAGCGAGGTCTTCGCCGACTTGCTCGCCGCGGGCCGTCCCCTGCTCGGACATCCCCTGCGCGGTCAGCTCCTTTCGACCGATACGCCGCAGCGCTACCGCCATGCCTGTCAGTGCGTGGACTCGGGAATCTTTGCCCTTCCCTGAAACGAGGACAGTTTGATCATCACCAGAGCGCCCTTGCGCATTCCGCTCGGCGGCGGCGGCACCGACCTAGCCTCCTATTACACCCACTACGGCGGCTTTGTACTCAGCGCTGGCATCGACAAATACGTCTATATCCAGCTCAACGACCTCAAGGTGGAAGACTTCATCCGCGTCAAGTACTCGCAAACCGAAAAGGTCGCTGCACCCAGCCAGATCCAACACCCCCTGCTGCGCGAAGCCTTGACCTACGCAGGGATCGAAGGAGGCATCGAAATCAGCGCAATGTCCGATGTGCCCGGACGCACGGGTTTGGGATCGTCGGGCGCGTTCACCGTGGCGCTACTGGCCGCGCTCCACGCCTATAAGCGCGAACAGCCCTCTCCCCAGGCGCTAGCGGAGGAAGCCCACTATATCGAAACGGTGCGAGCTGCTCAGCCAGCGGGCAAACACGACCACTACTTGGGCACCTTTGGCGGCCTGACTTGCCTCGACATCGACACCAGCGGTCGCGTCGCCGTTGCGCCATTGGCGGTCTCCGCGCCCACTGCGGAGACCCTAGCCGCCAACATGCTGGTCTTTTTTACCGGCATCCGGCGCGAGAGTTCGGACATCCTCGCCCAGCAAAACCAAGACACCCAACAAGGCGACGACCAGGTCCTAGACAGCCTGCATCAGACTAAGCGAATCGGCCACCAAATCAAGGAGGCGCTCGAACGAGACGCACTCGACCACTTCGGCGAATTGCTCCACGAACACTGGCTGGCCAAAAAGCAGCGAGCGCAACAGATATCCAATGCGGACATCGACCACTGGTACGCGGCCGGGCGCGCCGCTGGTGCCCTCGGCGGCAAGCTGCTAGGGGCTGGCGGCGGTGGTTTCCTCATGTTCTATTGCCCGGCTGAACACCACGCCAAGCTGCGCACAAGCATGGCCCAAGCGGGCCTGCGCGAGATGCGCTGCCAATTTGCCACCGAGGGCGTCCAAGTCCTCGTCCACATCTAATGCGCCCCCTCGACCTAGGCGACGCAGAGGCCGTACACCTGCCCGGCGGCGACTTTCGCCTCGACGGAGGAACCATGTTCGGCCTAGTGCCCAAGGCCCTGTGGCAGCGCGTCACAACCGCCGATGAGCACAACCGCATCCGCCTAGCGTGCAACTGCCTGCTCCTGAAAATGGGCCGCGAGCTCGCACTGCTCGATACGGGGTTTGGCGAGCGTTTCTCCCCGCGCGAGCGCACCATGTACGGCATGGACGGCGCGCATACGCTGCGCGGCTCGCTCGCGGCCGCCGGTGTAGCCCCGGAGGCGATCACCATAGTCGCGCTCACCCACCTGCATTTTGACCACTTCAGTGGCTGTCTCGTCGAGGGGCCTACGGGCCTAAATCCGCTCTTTCCCAACGCCGTCCACGCGGTGCAGCGCGGCGAGTGGGACGACGCCTTGGCCGGCCGCAGCACCATGCGGAGTAGCTACCGTCCCGAAGAGTTGCATACCCTCGCCCGCCAAGTCGAGATGCGCTTCCTCGACGGCGACGGCGAATTGCTTCCCGGACTGACGGCCTTTGTCACCGGCGGCCATACTCGCGCCCATCAGGGCTTCCGCCTTGAGGCCGGTGGCCACACCCTCGTCTATCCCGGGGAACTGATCCCCACGCGCCTTCACCTGCGGCCCTATTGGAACATGGCCTACGACATGTTTCCCTACCAGACCTTGACCCGCAAACAGCAGTTTACCGCCGAAGCCGCTGCTCAGAAGTGGATTGTCGCTTGGGACCACGATTCCGATGTGCCTTGGAGCCGCATCGTCCAAGATGGCGACCACTTCGTCACCCGCGATGTGGAACTTTGACCGCGTCTAGGCCATGCGTTACTTTTAACGCCGCTATGTCCTTGGAAGTCATTGAAATTCCCACTGAGCACCGCGACCTGCTCAACCGCCTGTCCGAGCTGATTCCCGACCTCGAACCAGACTCGCCGCAGAGCCTGCAGCGGATCTTCGGCTTGGGGCTGATCGCCCTAACCATGCAGATCACCAATAAGGCCCGCGCCCAAGATCAAGCCGAGCTAGTCGCCGAGTTGGGCGACCTCGCCAAATCCATGGTCGAAGCCGAAGGCTGGTCCTCGCTATGATGATCCCACCCTCCTCGCTCGACCTCTTCAGCCTCAAGGGCCGCACGGCCTTGGTGACGGGCGGCAGCAAGGGCCTCGGCGAGGCTATGGCCTGCACACTGTCGGCGGCTGGTGCCGACGTGGCCATCACCAGCCGCAATGTAGAAGAAGCCCGCGCCGCAGCCGAACAAATCAGTGCCCACACCAACGGCCGCGTGCTCGCTTTCCAAGCCGATGCAGCCGACCGCGCCCAAGTGGAAGCCTCGGTGCGCCAAACCAACGACGCCTTGGGGCCCATCGACATTCTGGTCAACAACGCCGGCATCAACATCCGCAGCCCTATCGTCGAGTTACGCGACGAGGATTGGGACGCGGTCATCGCCATTAACCTCACCGGCCCGATGTACTATTGCCGAGCCGTAGGGCCGCAGATGATCGAGCGCGGCTATGGCCGCGTTATCAACCTCGGCTCCACCGTGTCTCAGGTCTCAATCGCCGACCGCACGCCGTATGCATCGAGCAAAGGCGGCATCGTCCAACTCACCAAGACCCTCGCCCTCGAATGGGCAGCGCACGGGATCACCGTCAACGCCATCTGCCCCGGCCCCTTTATCACCCCGATCAACGCCATCCTGCTACAAGACCCGGCCAAGGCGCGCGAAATGATCGCCAAGGTCCCCATGGACCGTTGGGGCGATCCGGCCGAACTGGCCACAGCCGTCCTCTACTTTGCCTCAGAAGCCTCTGGCTTTACCACCGGATCGACCCTAGTCGTCGATGGCGGGTACACCGCTCAGTAGTACGCTCTATAGCCTGCGGCAAACTCTCCTAAAAACGAACCGCGTCAAGCGAGGCAAGTGCTGGCGCAGCTTGATCAGCAAATGCGCGGCCGCGTCTGGGACGCTCTTGTGCTTGCCCGCGGCCACGGCGTCTGCGATGGCCGTGGCCACTTCCTCTGCCGACTTGGCGAACTTTTTCTGCACGGGTAGATGCTTAGAACCGGCCCGCGCGGCAAACTCGGTATGCACCAAGCCCGGCCCTACCAAGTGGACGCCAATGCCCTGGGGTGCCAGCTCGTAATCGAGGCTTTCGGCCAAGCCGTTCAAGGCGAATTTTGTCGCGCTGTACACGGCGTGTTTGGGCACGGGGAATTCGCCGGCAATACTCGATATGAAGACCAACCGCCCCCTCCCTCGTGCCAGCATCCCCGGTAAAAAGGCGCGGGTGCAGTAGATGGCACCGAGTAGGTTCGTCTGCACCACGGCCTCGTATTCGCGCACATCCGCGTCGGCAAAGGAGTGGTAATACCCCCGACCCGCGTTGTTGATCAGCACGTCAGCCCTGCCCCATTGCGCTTCCACCTCGGCGTGCAAAGCACTGACTTGGGCCAGATCGCCTATGTCGCACGGCACCACCAACGGCTGGCGACCGCCGCTTTCTTCAATCGCCGATCCCAATTCTGCTAGTGCCTGAGTGCGGCGCGCTACCAACACCAAGCGCGCCCCGCGCTCGGCCAGCACAAAAGCCAAGGCGCGCCCGATGCCGCTGCTGGCCCCAGTAAGCACAACTCGCTGGTCATCCCAGTCCATTATCCCCTCATTTTTTTTCATAATGAGAATTAGAGATTTCTATTTTCATTTAGAGAAAACACCACAATAAATTATTTTTAATACACTTATATATATTTTCTACCCTTATTTTTTTAGATATATTATCAATATGGGAAAACATTCGTTTGCTGCCTTGCGTCAAGATACGGCATAAGTGCTTTATAAACAAAGCACTAGCAAAATTTTCGTCCATTGGCACGAACTTTGCATATAGCATCCCATAGCCATTTTACCCTAAAAGGAGGAGTCAATTATGGCCACCATCAATATTAAGCCCCTCGCCGACCGCGTGTTAGCCAAGCGTCTCGACGAGGCCGAAGAGCAGAAGGTCGGTGGGATCATCATCCCGGACACGGCCAAGGAAAAGCCCCAAGAAGCCGAGATCGTCGCCGTCGGCCCCGGGCGCGTTGAAGACGGTGAGCGCGTCGGCTTGGAAGTGAGCGTGGGCGACAAGGTCCTCATCGGCAAGTACTCGGGCACCGAGGTCAAGATCGAGGGCGAAGAATATCTGATTATGCGCGAAGACGACATCCTCGCCGTTGTAGCCTAAGGGAGGTACAATACTTATGGCTGCCAAACAGATTGCCTTTAGCAAAGACGCCCGCGAGAACATCCTCTCCGGCGTCCAACAGCTCAGCCAGGCCGTCAAGGTGACGCTCGGGCCTCGGGGCCGCAACGTCGTCTTGGCCAAAAGCTGGGGCTCGCCCACCGTTACCAAAGACGGCGTTACCGTCGCCAAAGAGGTTGAGCTGCCCGACGCCTATGAAAACATGAGCGCGCAGATGGTCAAGGAGGTCGCTTCCAAGACCAGCGATGTAGCTGGCGATGGCACCACCACCGCCACCGTCCTCGCCGAAGCCATTTACACGCAGGGCTTGCAAGCCGTTACTTCGGGCTACAACCCGATGGAGATCAAGCGCGGCATTGACCAAGCCGTCACAGAGGTGGTCAAAAGCCTCGGAGCCCAGAGCAAGACCGTCCAAGATCACTCCGAGGTCGAGCAAATCGGCACTATCTCCGCCAACGGCGACAGCGACATTGGTCAGCTAATTGCCGAAGCCATGGACAAGGTCGGCAAGGACGGCACCATCACCGTCGAGGAAGCCAAGAGCACGGACACCAGCCTCGACGTGGTCGAGGGTATGCAGTTCGACCGCGGCTACCTGTCGCCCTATTTCGTCACCGATCAGGAGAACATGGAAGCCTCCTTAGAGGACTGCTATCTGCTGATCCACGAGACGAAAATCTCCAATCTCAAGGATCTCCTGCCCTTGCTCGAAAAGGTCAGCAAGGCGGGCAAGCCCCTGCTGGTCATCGCCGAGGACGTAGAGGGCGAGGCCCTCGCCACGCTGGTGGTCAACAAAATTCGCGGCACCTTGCAGGTGGCCGCAGTTAAAGCCCCCGGCTACGGCGACCGCCGCAAGGCCATGCTCCAAGACATCGCCACCCTCACCGGCGGTACCGTGATCACCGAAGATTTGGGCATCACCCTCGAAAGCGTCCAACTGACCGACCTCGGTCAGGCCAAGCGCATCGCCATCGACAAGGACAACACCACCATCGTCGAGGGCACGGGCAAGGCCGCTGACATCAAGGGCCGGGTCGAGCAGATCCGCAACCAGATCGACGAGACCACCTCGGACTACGACCGCGAGAAGTTGCAAGAGCGGCTGGCCAAGCTGGCCGGCGGCGTAGCCGTCATTGCGGTCGGCGCACCTACTGAGACCGAGATGAAGGAGAAGAAGGCGCGCGTCGAGGACGCGCTGCACGCGACGCGCGCTGCGGTCGAGGAAGGCATCGTGCCCGGGGGCGGCGTCGCCCTCGTGCGCTCTATTGCCGCACTGGATTCGCTCACCGGCGAGACTGAGGGCGAAACCACCGGCGTCCGCATTGTGCGGCGTGCCCTTGAGGAGCCGATGCGCCAGATCGCCGCCAACGCCGGGCACGAAGGCGCGGTCGTCGTCGAAATCGTCTCCGATGGCGAGGGAGCATACGGATTCAACGCGCAAAGCGAAGAATACGGAGACCTCGTGTCCATGGGCGTCATCGACCCGACTAAGGTCGTGCGCACCGCGCTCAGCAATGCCGCTAGCATCGCCACCCTCTTGCTGACCACCGACGCCTTGGTGGCTGAAGAGCCGGAGGAGGAAGAAGAAACAAGCGGTCACGGCCACGGCCACGCGCACCCGCACTAAGGGACGCTTGGCGAACGTGCAAAAGCGGGCGGGGTGTTTCATCCCGCCCGCTTTCTTTTTTTGTTAATATACTGATGTTAAGCACAGACTCCTAGGTATGGGATGCCTCGCTTCGCTCAGCATGACAAGTACTGGTTTGCTGCTTGACTGTGTCATGCTGAGCGGAGCGAAGCGGAGTCGAAGCATCTATTACCTCGATGCCCACGCGTAACATCAGTTAATATACTTACTTGCTGCGTTGGATACGCGAATTCAATCCACTCCTTCCCCAAGGACCTATCCATGCCCACCCTATACCAACGCCTCGGCCTGCGCCCCTTCATCAACGCTCGCGGCACCATCACCACGCTCGGCGGCTCCATCATGCCCGCGCCCGTGGTCGAGGCCATGGCCGAAGCGTCGCGTCAATTCGTCCACCTCAACGAGCTGCACGAAAAGGCCGGTGCTCGCATCGCCGCGCTCACCGGTGCTGAAGCGGCCTTTGTGTCTTCGGGCGCAGCCGGCGGTATGCTCTTGGCCGGCGCGGCCTGCCTGACCGGCACGGACACCCGGGCCATTGCCCAGCTTCCCGACGTCGGAGATCGGCCCAACCAGTTCGTCATCAGCTTGGTCGATTCGCATTACTACGTCCACCAAGGCTTTCGCCTCAGCGGCGGCGAACTGGTCAAAGTCGGGACTACCAAGAACGTGACGCTCGACGATTACGTCGCTGGTATCGGCCCCAAAACCGCGGCCGTAGTGTATTTCCTCGGCAGCCAGCCCTTGTCCGAACTGCCCGCGCTCGTCGATGCGGCCCACGAGCACAATGTGCCAGTCATCGTCGATGCGGCCGCGCAATTGCCGCCGCGCTCCAACCTGACCGACTTGCCAGCTATGGGCTGCGATCTGTCCGTCTTCAGCGGCGGCAAGGGCCTGTTTGGGCCGCAGTCATCGGGCCTGATCTTGGGGCGCAAAGACCTGATTGCCGCGTGCCACCTCAACTCCAACCCGCACTCGGCCATCGGCCGCGGCATGAAGGTCGGCAAAGAGGAAATCTGCGGCCTCCTCCGCGCCGTCGAATTGTTCTTTGAAATGGACGAAGCAGCGGTCGTCGCCGAGTGGGAGCGCCGCTGTCGGGTCATCGCCGAAGCCGTCGAGGGCATCGCCGGCATTGAAGCCCGTTTCACCAAGGCTTACGAGAACAAATTTCCGCCAGCCTCGCCGCTGGTGCATCTGGAATTCGGCGACGCGGCCCCCCTCTCGGCCAGCGACGTAGTGCACGCGCTCGAAGCAGGCGAGCCGTCGATCCTCGTCAGCGGCGGCAACACCTCGCTCAGCGTTGGGCCGCAAACCCTCTTAGACGACGAAGCCGAAATCATCGCCGACCGCCTCCACCAAATCCTAACCGCCTAACCATCTCAACAAGGAGCCAATCCGCCATGACCGAAGACAAAACCACCCTCACCGCCGCCGAAGTAGATGTCGAATTGCAAACGCTCGATGGCTGGAGCCGCGACGGCATCATCATCTCGCGCGACTTCGTCTTTGCCAACTTCAAGGACATCACCTCGTTCCTCAACCACCTAACCCGCACCATCACCGAGCAGAATCACCACCCCGACTTCTCCTTGGACACCGGCAAGCGCACCATCGCCGTCTCGGTAACAACCCACAGCGAAGGGGCCGTCACCCGCTCGGATATCCTCTTCGCCCGCACGCTCGACGAGTGGCAGCCGGGGAGTTGAATGACCCAAACGGAAGAACCCATCCTCAGCATCGTCTTCTTTCGCACTGATGCAGGACGTGAACCTGTGCGACAATGGCTCAGAAGCCTTGGTGCGAACGATCGGAAGGCTATTGGTGAGGATATAAAACTGGTGCAATTTCGTTGGCCTTTGGGTATGCCTCTCGTTAGGAAAGTGGAACCTTCACTATGGGAAATCCGCAGCAATCTAAGTGAGAGACGTATTGGACGAATTTTGTTCACCGTTGAAGGAAACGAGATGGCACTTCTGCACGGCTTTATCAAGAAGCCGCAAAAGACCCTACCGAGGGACTTGATCTTGGCGCGAAATAGAAGAAGTTTATGGAAAAGCGGGAGCGTTTAGCATGAACAAGTATAGCGGCAGCAATTTTGATGATTTTCTCGCCGAGGAGGGCTTGCTTGAGGAAGTATCCGCACGCGCACAAAAGCGGTTGTTGGCTCTGCAAATCGAGGACATCATGAAGGCAACGAATCTGAGCAAAACAAAAATTGCGGAGAACATGAGCACGGATACGGCCCAGTTGAATCATCTGCTCGATCCAGACAATACCTCCGTTACGCTGGAATCATTGGATCGCCTCGCCCGAGCTATGGGTAAGCGCCTGCGGATCGAATTGGCTTAGTCGGCCTGTTCAATGGCTTCTGCAATCTCAGAAGGCATACCATTTAGAAACTTCATAGTGCGAGGGGTCAGGGAAGAGGCCGTCAGAAGAATATCTTGTGCAGCAGGCGCAAGTTGCGGCCTGGCTCGGGCAGGATCTCTTTGACGCGGTGTGAGGTACTTCTACAACTTCCGGTTCCGGGACATATACAAACTTTCACGAAGTCCAAAAATCGAGAGGAGGTAATGATGCCACGAGCCTTTGTGGTGAAAGCATTCGACGACGGGTGGCCGATTCCCGGCGTTTTCGAGGAACTACGAGCCGGCCGGGCGAGGATAGGCTGGTCCTCCCGGGACGATCAAGACTTGAGATTGATCCAAAAAAAAGTAGATCGGGGAGAATTGCTAAATAAAGACCAACAGGAAGCCAAGCGGTGCTTGGGATTTCTGACCAGAGTCTCCCCAGAAAACTATCTCCTCTATCCCCATCAGCCAGATAGAGGGCAGTTCTGTGTCGTTCGAGTCACAGATGAATACGACTACTCGGCCAAGGAGGATAGTCTCGACGGGTTCCGGTCATCCAGACCCTGCGAACTTATAACTTATAACGACTGAGCCGGTTGCCATGTACGACGAGATCGTCCTCGATCAGTTTCGACAGCGTCTCGGAAGGCCAGGACGGTTCTCGGAGGTATACGACACTGGCCCACTATCATAGTCTGGGCAGGTCTTCCCAAAGCAGGACATTTGGCTACGGAGCGTTACTTACAACGGGGTGCTGTAGCGAGGAAGCCAGAGAAATTTTACGAGAACACAACCAGAATGCGCCGAACCGGCTTGTACGCCTGATCGATGGTGGTGAACTCGCCGATCTCTTCCTACAATACTTTCCGCCCGGTGACTGGCAGAGTGGATGATGGCGCTGGTGCCTGATACTATGGTTCGTATCCGGAGGTGGTCCCGGCTTGATTGAGGTGGGATGTGGGTGAATCTACCGTGTTTTTACGTGCGCGTATTGCAGTATTTTTCGGTCAACCGTGAGTAGTTCACAGTCGTACTCGCGGGCGGTTGCAACGATGATTTGATCGGCTGGGTCGCGGTGAAATTCACCGGGTAACTTGGTCGAAGCAATGGCAACCCTCGGTGTCAACTCAATATGTTGAATCCCGGGTAGGGCCAGTGCCTTGTCCATCCATTCCTCGACAGGGCAGGCCAGTTTCAGCCTCTCGTACTCCACTAACTTGGCGACTTCCCAGCAAGAGATTGCAGATACCCCAAGGCCGCTTGACCGCTCTTCCTCAATTATATCCCTGTGGCGTTTGGTCAATTGCTCGTTTTCATCGGCCAGCCAAATCCACAGGTGAGTATCCAGAATAATCACTTCAGAAGATCCCAGTCCTCTTTAGCTACTGGCTCCGTCGGATCCAGATATTCAATGACCTTACCACGCAGGGGTGACGGCGTCCCAAGATGGTGGACGGTTTCGTGCGACAATATAATTACCTCTACCTCATCCCCTTCTTGAAAAGGAAGGGCATTCAGCTTCAGTTCACCGTTTGCGGTGATCTTTTTCTCGACGCGATAGGCTTTCATCACTCACCTCTCTAAAAATTGGCCAAGGCTACTCTAGTCGAAGATAGAGTACATAATCTGGATGGCAATTTCAATTGACAAGGAAATTGGGTACTGGTGTGCTGCGAATTCAGGCTGGCTTTGAGTCGCATGGTGATCTAAAGGGCAACAGAAACATTCCTATCCGCCCGAGTTGGGTTGACTGCTTAATGATAATAGAATATCATTGGAGGGCAGTCCAAGTTGAGCGATGGGGAGAGGGTTGCTATGGGGCAGTAGCTTGGTGTCCTGAGGCCGAAGGCGGAACCCAGTGGCCATACCCCTGAAAGAGAGAATAATGAGCTCGCAAAACTTACTGACTCACAGCTTGGCGGAATTCGATCTTACAGTTGCTAGTACGCTCCATTATCTGATTGCAGTCAGCGTTGCCTGCGCGGGACTCTGGGCCATCATCATCGCGACCCTCGGCATCTGAGTCCGACAGAGGCCGATGGCGAATCCAATGCTCCTTTCGGCAACTGGACTCTCGCTCGGCTATGGGACCGAGACCGTCGCTGAAGACGTCGCGTTCAACCTTGCGCTCGGCGATGTGCTTGCTGTTATCGGTCACAATGGATCGGGAAAATCGACCCTGATCAAAACACTGTTGGGCACCTTGCCGCCGCTTGCCGGCACGCTCAACTGGCCCATCGGGCGGCCACCGACAATTGCTTATCTAGGCCAGAGGACCGAGTTCGACAGCCGCTTTCCCATCCGGGTCCGCGACCTGGCGGCAATGGGTGCTTGGCCCAACTTGGGGTTTCTCGGCCGCATCGATAGTGAGTGCCGGGCTCGGATCGGGTGCGCGCTCGAGCGCACAGGCACCGCCGAGATCGCCGATATGCCCTTGCACAAACTATCCGCGGGTCAGCTGCAACGGGCGCTATTTGCCCGGACCATGGTTCAGGATGCGCCGCTGATCCTATTGGATGAGCCGTTTACGGCCGTCGACCAGACAACGGAAGCGGCTCTGCTGACGCTGATCGATCACTGGGCCGCGGAAGGACGCACCATCATCCTCGTTCTGCACGACCTTTCCGCCGTTCTACAACATTGCAGCTCAGCGCTTCTCCTGGGAGATGGCCGTGCGCTTTTCGGTGCCCCGAAAGAAACGCTTACGCCCGACAATCTGGTCGTTCACCGGTACCTGTCGCAAAGTCAGGCCGCCTGGATCGAAGACATGTACTCGCAATCGAAAGCAGACGATGTTTGAGTGGTTCGACTACGCGTTCATGGTCCGGGCACTGACCGCGACGACGGTGCTGAGTTTCTCCGTCGCCCCGGTCGGAGCATTCCTGGTGCTCAGGCACCTGTCGCTCGCCGGCGAGGCGATGGCTCACGCTATTGTGCCGGGAATCGTCATCGCTTTCGTGATTGCCGGTCTGTCGGTGGGATCCATGATCGTTGGCGGGTTGACCGCCGGTATCACCGTCGCCGCGCTGACCAGCCTGCTCGCCCGTATGACGATCATCCGCGAGGATGCGAGTCTGGCGTCGCTCTACCTGACCGCCCTCGCCCTCGGCATCTTCATCCTGTCCGCCGCCGGCTCGGCGGTGCCGCTGAAGAGTTTCCTGTTCGGTTCGATCCTCGGCATCGACGACGAAAGCCTCCTGCTGATCGGGATGACGGCCACAATCACATTGGTGAGCTTCGCGCTGATTCTCAGGCCGCTGATCATCAGTACAATCGATCCGGTCTTCCATGAGAGCCAGTCCAAGCACCCGGGCCTCGTGGCCCACTGGTTCATGTTTCTGGTCGTGCTCAATCTGTTGGGCGCCTTCAAGGCGCTCGGCACGCTGATGGCGGTCGGGCTGATGATCCTGCCGGCGACGGCGGCGCGTTATTGGGTCTCGACAATCACCGTCTATTTGATCGTGACCTTCATATTCGCGCTGCTGAGCGGCTGGATCGGGCTGATCGTTTCGTTCTATTTGTCGGACGTGCCTTCAGGTCCCGCAATCGTGCTGGTTGCGGCGGTCTTTTTCTTTTTCAGCCTGATCTTCGCACCGCAAGGATTTCAGGTCGGCGCACGCCTCAACCCGTACCGCCGCGAACCTCTGACCATCAACAGAAACTCAATGTAGGAGCAAAAAACCATGAAACGACTCTTCAGCGCACTGCTGGTAGCGGGCCTGGCGTTGACCTCAATCCCGGCGGCCGCCCAGGACAGAATCAAGGTCGTCGCCAGCTTCTCCATCCTCGGCGATATGGTGCGCCAGGTCACCGGCGATTTAGCCGAGGTGACAACCATTGTCGGCCCGGACGCGGATGCGCACGTTTACCTCCCCAACGCGGCCGACGCCAAAGCAGTGACCAACGCCGAGGTGATCTTTGTCAACGGTCTGGGCTTCGAGACCTGGTCGCAAACCCTGATCGAGACATCCGCTACCCAGGCCAAAGTGTTTGTCGCTACGGATGGCATAACGCCTTTGAAGGTTGACGGCGCAATCGACCCGCACGCCTGGAACTCGCTCACAAACGGCATGAAGTATGTCGCCAATATTGCGGACGGCATGGCGGAAACCGATCCGCAAAACGCGGCAGCCTACAAGGCCAATGCCCGCGCCTACACCGCGAGACTAAAGGCCTTACACGACCGCGCGCTCGGCCAACTCAAAAGACTGCCCGCCGGCCAGCGTACGGTCGTGACCGCCCACGACGCCTTTGGGTATCTGGAGGCAGCCTATGGGCTCACATTTCTGGCCCCGGTCGGGATCGACACCGATGCCGAGCCGTCGGCACGGGACCTCGCCGAGCTGATCGATCACCTGAAGGCCGTCGGCGCCGGCGCACTGTTCGTTGAGAACATCACCAGCCCATCCCTAATTCAGCAGATCGCGCACGAAACCGGAATTCAGATCGGTGGCCGGCTGTTCTCCGACGCGCTCTCGGAACGCGGCGGCCCGGCGACCAGCTACGAGAAGATGTTCGAGCACAATTTGGGAACGCTGATTCAAGCGCTCAGCCCAAAATCGTAATTCGCCACAATTAGGTCCGATCCGGCATCCGGCAGACCAAGGAGGCATCCCCATGAGCAACAGACGCACCAGCCAACGCAGCGCCATCGTGCGGGTTCTTCGCGACGCCCCCGGCCCACTTCGCCCTCTAGAAATCCTCGATCTGGCGTCCCCCATAGTGCCGACGCTGGGCATTGCAACGGTCTATCGGCAGCTCAGACGCCTGCAAGACGCCGGTGAAGTGCGGGCCGTGGATCTGGGCGTCAATGATGTGCGCTACGAGCCGACCGACCGGGGTCATCATCACCATTTTCTCTGTCGCGAGTGCGACGAAGCCTTCGACATCCACGGGTGTGCCGAGGGTATCGAGCAGCTAGCACCGCCGGGTTTCGAGCTCGAAGGGCACGAGATCACGCTGTACGGACAATGCAGCGATTGCAGCGCGGACAAGTGAAACAGGCTCGAACAGGATGATTTGAACGAATTACCCGACGAGCGGGAGATCGAGCTGGATCAAGTAGGGGTATCGAATATTCGGTATTTGACTTGATCAAGTAATGATAACGAATTATCATTACTTGATCAAAAGTTGCCGCCCTCGCTTGATTCGCGGTCGGTTTGCGGCAGCGTCTCGCGACCAAACAAACCGGAGCTTGCTGCTCCACACCTGGACGGAAACCCCAATGACACTCGAAGAAATACCCCCTCGCGACGACGCTCTTGCGTCCCGCGACAGCCAGGACTGGGCAGGGCTTCCGAACCCCTTCCCCGAGCTTGAAATGGTCGAAGGAACGAACGAATGAGCGCCTCGACTACAGATCACATGTACGACGCGGTCGTCGTCGGTGGCGGCGCGGCCGGTGTGGGCGTCGCGATCGCCCTTGGGCATGCGGGCATCGAGAGCTTCCTCGTGCTCGAGCGTCAAACCGTCGGCGCGTCCTTCGCCTCGTGGCCGGCCGAGACGCGCTTCATCACGCCCTCGTTTCCTACGAACTCCATCGGCATGCTCGACCTGAACTCCGTCGCCATCGGTACCTCGGCCGCATACACGATGAAGGTTGAGCATCCGACGGGACGGGAGTACGCGGCCTTCCTGAAGGCGACGGCGACGCACTTCGAACTGCCGATCCGGGAACACACCGACGTGACGAGCATCGCCCGACAGGGCGACGAGTTCGCGATCGAAACGGCGGATGGGACGGTGCGGGCCCGCCACGTCATCTGGGCAGCAGGCGACTTCCAGTACCCACGATTGAACGGGTTTGCAGGCAGCGCCCTGTGCCGGCACACCGCCACGATCCCCAGCTACGCCGAGTTGGACGGCGACGACTTCATCGTCATCGGCGGCTACGAGAGCGGCGTTGACGTCGCCTACCACCTCGCCAAACGGGGCAAGCACGTGCGGCTTTTCGACAGGGGGAATCCTTGGGAGTCCCAAAGCTCCGACCCCAGCGTGGCGCTTTCGACGTATTCGCTCGAACGCACGCGTCGGACAGCCTTCGCTGAACATGTGGAACTGATCCCGGACTCACCCGTCGAGTCGGTCGTCCAGTTGGACTCCACCTACGAGGTCGTCACGCGGGACGGGCACCAGTTCTACACGCCTGTGCCTCCGCTGCTCGCTGGCGGATTCGAGGGGAGCCATACACTCGTCTCAGACCTGTTTGAACAGCGGGAGGACGGCTTTCCGCTGCTGAACGAGCACGATGAATCGACGCTCGTCCCGGGGATCTTCCTCTGTGGGGCGGCCGTTCGGCACGACAACCTCGTCTTCTGCTTCATCTACAAGTACCGACAGCGCTTCGCCGTCGTCGCCAAGGCGGTCGCAACATCGCTGGGACTGCCGGCGGAGGATCTGGAGATGTACCGCATGTGGGGCATGTACCTGGACGACCTGTCCTGCTGCGGCCAAGAATGCGCATGCTGACCGGCGGTGGTAATAGTACCGACTCCACGGCACCGCGGCGAAGCCGGGTCGAACGGGTGCTTCGCCCCGAGTGGCTCGGCCAGACGGTGGCCAGCGTGTGCTGGATCGGCAGCATGTTCGTCTACGGGATCAGCTCCGGAGGAGACTGGTTGCAGCTATGCGCCGCGTCGGCCTGGTTGCTGGCCAATATCGCAACGGTGGCGACTGCCAGGGCTGATTGAGATGTCGGTGGCACTGGATTGGCTGATCATCGGCGGCGGGATTCACGGCGTGCACATCGCCGCGCGCCTGCTTGGGGAATCGGGTGTCGCCCCCGAACGACTCCGCATCGTGGACCCGGGCGACCGGCTGCTCGCACGCTGGCGCAGCTACGCCGCCACGACGGGGATGACCCACCTACGCTCATCGGGAGTCCATCACCTGGACCTCGACCCCTTCTCGCTCCTACACTTCGCGGGCAAACGCAAGAAACGCAAGCGCCGAAAGACCGGGCTGTTCGCCCCGCCCTACAACCGGCCCGCCCTGGCCCTCTTCAATGCACACTGCGACCAGGTGGTGGAGACCTTCGGGCTCGCCAACCTCCACATCCAGGATCGGGCAGCGAAGTGCTCGGTCGACCGTGACGGCGTCGGCGTTCAGCTCTCAAGCGGGCGCGAGATCGCAGCGCAGCACCTCGTATTGGCCATCGGCGCGAGCGAACAGCCCGAGTGGCCGGATTGGGTGCCGCGCAGTCACGCCCGCGTCCACCATGTCTTCGAGCCGGGGTTCGACGGGTGGCCGTCGTCAAGCGAGACCGTCGTGGTCATCGGCGGCGGTATCTCGGCGGTCCAGGTGGCGCTCCGCCTCGTGGAGGAAGGGCATCGCGTCCATCTCGTCTCGCGCCATGCCCTGCGCCAGCACCAATTCGACAGCGATCCAGGCTGGCTCGGTCCGAAGTGCATGGAGCGCTTCCACCGCGAACGGGATTTTGATCGTCGGCGGACCCTGATCGCTGAAGCGCGCCACAAAGGTTCGGTACCCCCCGACGTCCGGCGCGCGCTGCGCCGGTCCATCGCAGGGGGCCAACTGCTCTGGCACGAGGGCGAGGTTGAAGGGTTCGATGCGCGTCGCGATGTCCTCGCGCTGCGGCTCGCGACCCACTCAGGGCTGGAAGCGGAGCGCGTTCTACTCGCGACCGGGTTCACATCGACCCGCCCTGGTGGATCGATGGTCGATGCGTTGATCGCCTCGGCCTCGTTGCCGTGCGCGCGCTGCGGTTACCCCATCGTGGATTCCGCGCTTCGCTGGCATCCGCGCATTCACGTCTCGGGCCCTCTCGCCGAGCTCGAGTTGGGGCCCGCGTCCCGCAACATCGCCGGAGCGAGACTAGCCGGCGACCGGTTGGTCAAGGCCGCAAGGGCGTGTGGCGAGGAAGGATGAGGGGCCGCCATCGGTAGCCTGGGGTAGGCGAGTTGGCCGCGGGCATGCATAAGGGGCTCGGCGGTATCCGACTTGCAAAAAAAGTTCGGTATTAGACTTGCTTAAAAATGATAATGAATTATCATTATCATTTCAAAAACTATACCCTCCCTTGATTCACGGTCAATTTGCGGCGGTGTCTCGCTACCAAACGAACCGGCGCTTTCACCCGCGCAATGCTGAGCCGCACAACCAACAGGAGAACAGAACATGAAGGTCGCCTACATCTTCCGCTCCAACATGGCTTCAACCTATCAACTGGCAACAATGATCCTGCCCCAACTCGAAGGCGGCTATCACGGCACCGAGGTCGTCGGGATGTTCTTTTTCGATGACAACACCTTCGTCCTGCGCTCGGGTGACCCGGTAGGAGAGCGCTTGTCGAAGGTCGCACGCGAACGCGGCATCCTGTTGATGATGTGTGACCAGTGCGCCGTGCGCCGCAACTTGGCCGAAGGCACGCTTGAACAGTGCGGCAAGGGGGAAGTGACGGCCAAGGGGACCGTTGAGGGGGTGACTGCCGGCTGCTTCCCTCAGCTCTACGACGCCTTGGGTGGCAACCCGCCTGATCAAGTCATCACCCTTTAGTCAAGGCTGCAGAGGCAGGAGAACAAATGAGTATTTCGCCCTTTACGGATAGACAGAGCGTCGAGCAGGTCGAAGAAGGAGTCGAACTGGCCCCCAAGTTCGATGAGCACGGGCTGATCCCCGTAGTTACCACGGATTTCACATCCGGCGAAGTACTCATGCATGCCTACATGAACGCCGAAGCGCTCACGCAAACGCTCACGCTGGGCGAGGCCGTCTATTGGAGCCGGAGCCGAAAGTGCCTCTGGTACAAGGGTGCAACGAGCGGCCTAGTGAAGCGAGTCCGCGAGATCCGAATCGATGACGACCAGGATTGCATCTGGCTGCGTGTGGACGTCCAAGGCGGGGCCAGTTGCCATGTAGGGTATCGATCCTGTTTCTACCGCGCCGTGCCCTTTGGCGATCAGGCTGGCCAGCCACTGGGATTCACGGAGACACAGAAGGTTTTTGATCCCCAGAAGGTCTATGGTGACGCCCCCAATCCCACCCAGCTCTGACCGACCGTGATCGAGCGGCTGGCTGGCCTGGAAATGAACTTCGGCTTGCAGCCCATCATTGCGACCCTGAGTACAGTCGATCTTGAATAATCGGTATTTTATTTGTTCGCTAATCTAGCCAATATCGACCGAGTGGAAGTGGTGAAGGGGCCGGCCTCGGTGCTGTACGGCCATTCTGCTCTCGGGGGTATCATAAACCTAGTGCGTAAAGAACCCACCTTGGATACGCGTTACAATTACTCCGTTTCCAGCGGGAGTTACAACACAGTGCGCACGCAAGCCGGTGCGGGAGGCCCCATTACCGACAAATTGCGTTACCGCGTGGATTTCGGCACCAAAACCCAGAACGGATCACTCACGCTCCACTATACCCCGAACGCAAGCGACCGGCTGGAACTGAGCATTGGTGGCAATAATGACTTGTATGATACGGACACAGGTATTCCGGTTCTGGAGGACGGAAGCTCAAGCCCTCCCGCCGAATTGCCGGAGATGGTGAGATTTTCGATCCTGAAAACGGCTACCAGTCCGAGCTTGGCCTGCGTGCGGAAGGAAAACGGTTTGCATTGAACTTGAGCACTTTCTACTTACTGAAGCAAGATCTGGTTGAATCCCTTGGCGGCGGCGTGTACGAACGTATTGGCGCGGCCGATTCCAAAGGAGTCGAAATCGATTTTCAGGCGGCCCCTGTAAATGGGATGCATATGAACGCCGGCTATGCCTACACCGATGCCCAGTATACTGTAAAATGTAACATGTGTAGCGCAGAGACCGCTTATCGTTTAATCGTCCTAGTTCTGGCGGCGTGTGGTGGCGCAGCGTCCGAGGCCGCCCAACCGGAGCCTGCGGTGCTTTCTGCTCCAGCCGCAGCAGAAAGCACCGCAGAAGCTGCCACAGACGCCGCCGAGTCGTTAAAGACGGAATACCCGCTGACCATCGACAACTGCGGGCTGACCTACACCTATGATGCCCCGCCAGAGCGAGGCATCACTATGAACCAAGCCTCCACCGAAGTGATGCTGGTGCTGGGTCTGGCAGACAAAATGGTTGGCACCGCCTATATGGATGACGAAATCCTGCCGTCGCTGGCCGAGGAGTACCCCTCGCAGGAAATTCTCTTTGCCGGGGCTTGCTGCGGCACCCCCAACGAGATCATTCGCCAGGTGGGTGCCGAAAACATCTTTGCCGATGCGGAGGGCAACTGGGCCACCGTCAGTTGGGAAGAAGTGGTTGACCGCGACCCCGAGGCCATCGTCATCATCGAAGCCGACCGGTCGACTGCTGATGAAAAAATCGAGCTGCTCACCACCAACCCAGCCTACGCCGACATCACCGCCGTGCAGAACAAGCGCTTCATCATCGTGCCGTTCAGCGCGACCACGCTCGGCATTCGCAATGTGGCTGCCGTTGAAGATGTAGCTAAAGGTCTGTACCCGGATAAGTTTGAGTAAACCCTAGCAGGGAACTTTTATGTCAACGCTCGCGCCGATTCAAGGCAACACGGCCAGCCAAAGCCGCATCACGCAGCTTCGGTTTTGGCTGCTGCTGGGTGGCTTGACCGCGCTGCTGCTTGTCTCCATCACGCTGGGCGTCGCCCTAGGGCCGGTTGACATTCCGGTCGGCGCGGTCTGGCGGATTGCGGCCTCGGAAACGATCAACGTTTTGTCAGACATCACCTCGCTTGAGCTGAACAGTTGGGTCAACATCGAGGCAAACTGTGCAGGAGTACTTTGTAGAGGGACAGGTGGTGGAGGAGTACGTGCGTTTTTCCAGCTTTAACGCTGGCGCATCCGACGCGTAGTTTATCAACTATACTCAGTCTTGAGGAGCACGACGCCTATTACTATTCGCATCACGATCGTTGGCGACCGCTCCCCGTTTATCGCTTCAAAGCCAACGATTCGGCCCAGACATGGGATTGGCTAATTTATCGCTACATTCACAAGCAAACAGCATATGGGAATAATGAAAAAGAATAAGCCGGACTGCGGGGCCGATGCGCCAAAGGCACGCCCATGAATGCACAGACTCATCGCATCCGCGAAAAGCTCGACAGACGCGAAGCACTGGCTACGCCCCGGAGCCGCGCTCTCGGGCAGATCCTGCTCTGCGAAGGCTGTTGCTGCGGTCGGACGGACAGAGGGTTCAAACCCGTGCCCTGCGACTGGATCGAGCAGCAGTGGAAAGAGGAAAAACTCAACAGGACGGTGGAACTGACGATCTCCGGATGCCTTGGCCCGTGCGACCTAGCCAATGTCGCCTGTGTCATCTCGCCTCAGGGGATGCAGTGGTTTGGCGGCCTCCAAGAACAGTGGCAATACGGCTTGCTCCTCGATTGGGCCAAAGCCTCGCGCGACGCGGGTGTTTTACTCGAATTGCCCGCTGAACTGGGTCGCCACCGATTTGAACGGTTCGCTGTTTCCGAACCCCGTGAGCAATCCGTTTGCGTGCAGTCACCCACCCCAAGCCACCGCGAATATGGGAACACCTTATGTTCCGAATAAGGGAAAACGAAATCGCCGATGCGCTGACAACAGCAGATATTTGGCGGCTTATGCTGCGAGAAGTTCCTCCGATCGCCGCTGAATACTTTATCGGTGGTGCTGATGAGCTGACTACGCTGAAGGCGAATGTCCTGGCGTTTCAACAGACGATGCTCGCGCCTCCCGGAGCCGTCAAACACAAGACGTTGGACACGACGACGAGCATATTCGGCCAGGAACTTTCTCTGCCTTTTTTCGTCGCGCCGGTTGGGAGCCTGCGCACGCTATGGCCGATGGCCGACGCGGTCGCATCCCAAGTCGCCGGGGAATTTGGAACGGCCATGACGCTGTCGACGCTTTCACAAACACCCATGGAAGCCGTGGCCGACGCGTCGAACGGTCCGAAGTGGTTTCAGCTCTACCTGTGCGGCGGAGTGGAAACCGCGAAACGAGGAATCAGGCGGGCAAGAGATGCGGGTTTTTCTGCACTGGTCCTTACTATCGACACCGCGGTGTCGGGGAACAGAATAGAACATGCCAGGATGAAGCCGATGGATGCCGTGGGCTCTATTTACTCTGGCCCGAGAAAGCTAAAGCGCGCGTTACACAAGGTGAAGCTAGCACCACAGATCGTCCCTCGAATGGGGTGGTTACGGAGGCATTGGCGTGACGGTGGATTGCTTCCCTTTGTTAACATCATCGACGAATGCGGCGAGCCCATGCCATATGCTGGTATTGGAGAGCAGCTTGCTGCCTCGGCTGTTACCTGGAGCGACCTCCCATGGATTAAAGAAACATGGGGTGAGCAACCGCTCATCGTCAAAGGCGTTCACTGCGCGGAGGACGCTTTAAAAGCGGAGGAGCTAGGAGCAAATGGAGTAATTTTCTCCAACCACGGCGGTCGCCAGTTAGGTCGGGCTATTCCGTCCCTGCAGATTGTCGCCGAGGCTATGCCCAAGTTGGGCGCGGCCAAGTCCAAACTCGATTGCGCGATGGACGGCGGTATCCGCAACGGACTGGATGTTCTTATTGGCCTGAGCTACGGCCTGAAGGCTGTGGGCTTGGGCAGAGTGACCGCAGGTGGACTAGGAGCCGGTGGTCACTTGGGTCTAACCCGAGCCTTTGAGTTAATGAAGGAAGACCTACTTCGCTCCATGGAACTGCTCGGAGTGCAAAACATCAGCCAGATTCAAGAGCAAGGAGAGGAGCTTCGTCGCAAGAGCATGGTCTTAGGCACGGCACATCTTCCCGAGTTCATTTTCTAGTAGTGACCGAAATACCTGTATGCCGTGCTTCACCTGTTGCTCACTCGCCAAACCGTCGCGCCACCCTGCGCGTCGAGCGCGGCAAGCGCGCGTCCATCTGGTCGCCAGTACAAGCCGCCGACAACATCTGCCACAAGCGCAACTCCTGTCGGATCGCCTTGTCCATCGCGCCGGAGCGACCACACAACCACAGCACCATCGCGGCCTCCCGATGCCAAGCGCATCGCGCCGGGAGCGAAGGAAAGCGTCGTGACGGGTTGAACATGAAGCTCTAGGACACCGGGCCGCGTGCCTTCGGGACCACTTCCTTGGAAGTTCCAGACCGTCACCGCCTCCCCTCCGCCGGTGGCCAAGAGGGTGTCGGTGTCATCGAAAGCCAAGGCCGATGGCTTGCCAGGATATCCAGACATCATGGAGTCCTGCTCCGTGGAGCGACGCCAGAAGTGCACCGAGTTGTCCTGGCTGCCGCAGGCCACGATATCCCCGTCCGAGCTCAGTACCATCGACACCAAGGATCCCTGCCATTCCAGCTTCTGGCGAGGCTCGCCAGTGGGTGCGTCGAAGAACGTCACTCGACCGTAACAGGCCGTCGCCAGCTCCCCTGCGCTCGACCAGGCGATCGCGCTGACGGTGCTGGGATGATCATCAGATCGCCAAACCTCCGCGCCGTCCGCATCATACACGCGAACCTGCCGGGAGCAGGAGGCCGCCAACCATTGGCCGTCCGGCGACCACGCCACGTTTTCTACCCAACCGCTTCCGACATCGATAGCCCGGCTTACCTGACCTTCGGCGGCACTCCAGATTAAGACCCGGCTGTCCTGACCGGCCGTAGCAAACGCGGTTCCGCTTGGGTGGATCGCCACCGCGAGTACACCGCCTTCATGAACCCCGCGCCGCTCCCAGACGGTCGCGCCAGACTTGCCGTCGAATGCGTAAACTCCACCCGCAGCATCACCGACCATCAGCGCCTCACCGCGTAGGCTCCAACCCCCGGCGATAGCGTAGTCGCCAACCGCCGCAGACCAGCCCCGGCGAAGAGCGCCCCTCGAACTGCCGACATTTAAATCAGACATGCTTCGAACCCCTGCCGCATGCCCTGCTCATCGAGGTTGCGGCCAATGAAGACGAGCTGATTGCGGCGGGGCTCGTCTTGCCAGAGCCGAGGAAGCCGGTGAGGATCGTTACGGATACTTTTTGAGGCGTATTCATCTAATTCTCCTAAGTGAGTGGTTCGAAGACGGCAATCTGGCCGTCGAAGCCCACGCCGTGCAGACCCGGACCAGATCCTTGGCGTCAACGGCATCCATGGGTTTGTGTAGCTCCGTCCGCCTCGTCAAGGGCTCGCAAGACGGTCATCTGCTGTTTCGCTCTCTGCATGAATTGCATGATAATCGATTTTCAGTTATCGGCAAGGCTTGCTTTCAGCACGGGAGTCTCATCCCTGGGCCTCGGGCCGGACGCTCGGGCCAGCCCGGCGACATCCCGATGATGTGTGTGCTGCGAGACGCCGTATTGCCGGGCGAATTTAGAGAGCTTACCTTAGAGAGCTTACCGTTGATTAGGAGAGGCACCTCGGCGTGGGTTTCCAGCGTCACGGGCCGAGACGCCAAATACCAGCGAGGATACATGCTGAAATCCAAGTCGCCAGCCCTACAGCTCGGTGCCGACGTTGTGGGTACCGTCGGATCGTCACTGTGCGCCCTGCACTGCGCCATCCTCCCCCTGAGCCTAGTGCTGGGCACCACCTTGCCTCTCACGCTGATGGGCGAGGAGATATTCCATCTCGGCCTGCTGTGTTTGGTTCTCCCGGCCGGAATCGTGGCGTTCAGCCTGGGTTGCCGTAAGCACCGCGATGCCTGGGTGCTGGCCCTAGGTGCCATCGGCATGCTTGGGATCCTGTTGGCTGCCACGGTGTTGCATGATGTCCTCGGCGAGTCCGGTGAGCGTGCAGCGACGCTCGCGGCGGCCGTCGTTCTGATCTCCGCCCACGTCCGCAACTACCGCCTGTGCCGCGCAAGCCGATGTGCCTGTGCCCGCTCGGAGGATGAGCCGTATGATCTGTAGATCTCTGCCCGTCGTGGCCTCCCTGTTGATGCTGACCGGTGTGACGGCAGCTCAACAGTCCGCACACGTTCACGGGATCGCAACCCTCAATCTGGCAATGGAAGGCGACGAACTTGAGATCGAGTTCGTGTCACCGGCCGGCAATATCGTCGGCTTCGAGCACGAAGCCGTCACTGCCGCCGAGCGTCGGGCGATCCGAGATGCGATCGAGCAGCTAAGGAAGGGCAACGAGCTGTTCGACCTGCCCCTTGCGGCCAGCTGCAGCTTGCATGTCGCGGAAGTGGAGCACGGCCACGGAGAAGAACAGAAGCGCGAAGATGGTCATGGACAAGACGCTGAACACGATGACGACGACGAGCACGGACATGCCGGCGACGAAGGGGACACGCACGCCGGGCACGAAGCCAAACACGATGACGGAGACGAGCACGGACACGCC
>VXOR01000087.1:0-20638 GCA_009840005.1 Gemmatimonadota bacterium | reverse complement strand
CACGGACACGCCAGCGACGAAGGGGACACGCACGCCGAGTTCCATGCACGCTATCGCTGCAAGTGCAATGGATCAGTCATCGAGACGATCGGGGTTCGTCTCTTCGAGTACTGGCCGCGCATCGAGGCGATCCGTGTGCAGGCACTGACGCCGGACGGCCAGTTCGGTGGCGTTGCCAAGGCGGATGACCCGGTGATCCGGTTGAGATAGCTACGCGAGCCGATGCCCGAGGTGAACGAAGAGCTCATCGAAATCGAGGACCTGCGCTTCGGTTGGCCCAGCGCTGCGCCTCTGCTCAGTTGCGACCACTTCCTCCTGCGACGCGGCGAACACCTGTATATCCGCGGCCCCTCGGGTAGCGGCAAGTCGACGCTGCTGAACCTGTTGGCAGGAGTACTGACGCCGGATTCGGGCCGCCTGTCGCTGATGCGGCAGGATACGGGCTCGCTGGCCTCGGCCGCGCGCGACCGACTTCGCGCCGACCACATCGGGTTCATCTTTCAGCAATTCAACTTGGTCCCCTACCTCAACCTGGCTGAGAACGTCGTCCTGCCCTGCCACTTCTCCCGGCGCCGAGCCACGCGCGCGGTCGAGGCGCACGGTGGCGTGACCGCTGCCGCGCAGTTGCTGCTGCAGCGCCTGTTCGTCGAGGAGGAGCTGGACCCGACGGCACCCGTATCCAGGCTCTCCGTCGGCCAGCAGCAGCGCGTGGCCGCGGCGCGAGCCCTGATGGGCGATCCCGAGATCGTGATTGCGGACGAACCGACCTCGGCACTCGACTTCGATGCACGAGCACGCTTCATCGAGCTGCTGTTTGAGCAGGTTCAGGCGTCGCGAGCGACGCTGGTCTTCGTCAGTCATGATCCAACCCTCGCGGCGTGCTTCGACCGTACAGTCGATATCGACGACTTCCGAGCGGAGACTCGCCCGTGAACGTGCTGCGTCTGGCCTGGAAGAGTCTGCTGAACCGGCGCGATACCGCGTCGCTGACCGTCCTGACGATCGCGGTCAGCGTGGCGCTGCTGCTTGGCGTCGAGAAGGTCCGTTCCCACGCGCGCCTGAGCTTCGCCAACACCGTGTCCGGTACCGACCTGATCGTCGGCGCACGCAGCGGTTCGGTGCAGCTGTTGCTCTATTCGGTCTTTCGCATCGGCAACGCCACCAGCAATGTCGCCTGGTCCAGCTATACGGACATCTCGACCTGGCCAGGCGTCCGCTGGGCCATCCCGATCTCGCTCGGCGATTCGCACCGCGGTTACCGCGTCATGGGCACATCTACCGACTACTTCGAGCACTTCCGCTACGCCGACAAGCGTCGTCTTGGCTTTTCGGAGGGTGGGCCCTTCGCCGAGACGCTGGATGCCGTCCTCGGTGCAGAAGTGGCGAGCAAGCTCGGATACCGTCTCGGCGATGAACTGGTCGTTACCCACGGCATCGGGACAGAAGGCTTCGGCGACCACGACAACCACCCGTTCAAGGTCACCGGTATCCTAGCACCGACGGGCACGCCCGTCGATCGCACCGTTCACGTCGGCCTCGCGGGGATCGAGGCCATGCACATGAACTGGAACCGCGTCGAGACCGATCTCCGGCGCGCACGCGGTCAGGACCTGACCCCGCGCCAGATCACCGCCTTCCTGCTCGGCCTCGACAACCGACTCGCCGCCTTCAAGCTACAGCGCGACATCAATCAGTATGGCGCCGAACCCTTGCTCGCCATCTTTCCGGGCGTGGCGCTGCAGGAACTCTGGGACCTGATGCGCGTTGGCGAACAGGCGCTGCGGGTCGTCTCGATCCTGGTCGCAGCCGCGGCGCTGGCGGGTCTGCTGGCGGTCTCACTGGCCGGACTCAACGAACGCCGGCGCGAAATGGCAGTGCTGCGCTCGGTCGGCGCCGGCTATCGCCACGTCATGGAGTTACTCATCATGGAGTCAGCGCTGCTGACACTGGTCGGTATCGCAATGGGAGTAGCGATGCAGAACCTGGCGTTGCGGGCCTTGCAGCCCTGGATCGTCGAGCGCTTTGGCCTGCTCCTGCCGATCTCCTTGCCCACTGCGGGCGAATGGCCGCTGCTCGGCGGTCTGATGACTGCCGGTCTGCTCGTTGGCCTGGTGCCGGCTTGGCGCTGTTACCGGAACTCGCTTGCCGACGGACTGTCGACTCGACTGTGAGCGCAAGACACTCTCAGTCGCAGAGCAGGAGGACCATGCCCATGTTTCGCCAATCATTGCTCGTGTTGCTGCTCGTCACGAGCGCAGCCGCCTCGGACTCACCGCGCGAGATCCTGTGGGACCAGCTCGTTCCCGAGGGCTGGAATCCCTACGCCTTGTTCGATGAACTCAGCGACGAGGAGTACGCCGCACTCAGCGACGAAGAGTTCTTCGCGTTGCGGGAGCAGGCCCAGGAAATGCTCGACAAGGCACCGGTGGTCAAGGAGCTCGATGGCCAGACGGTCAGGATTCCGGGCTACGTATTGCCCCTCGAATACAAAGGAACACGGATCCGCGAATTCCTGTTGATGCCCTATCTTGGTGCCTGTCTCCACACCCCACCGCCGCCGGCCAACCAGGTTATCCGCTGCAGCCTCGAGCAAGCCCATGACCTGCAGCAGATGTGGCGACCGGTCTGGATCTCTGGCCGCCTGAAGACCGGTCACGCTACGAGCAAGCTTGGCGAGGACGGTTACGACTCCATCACCAATGTGAGTTCTGGCTACTCAATGGACGTCGAGTCGATCGAGCCCTACAGGCCGCGGTAGCTCGGTGAGCGGTACCCTGGGAGCGAATCAATGGCTGAAAATCAAAACTTGAAAGAACCTATTCCAGTAACAATTATCAGCGGCTTTTTAGGTGCGGGCAAAACCTCCCTGCTCAACCACATTCTCAACGCCGACCACGGATTGCGCGTGGCCGTGTTGGTCAACGACTTTGGCGAGATCAACATTGACGCCGAGTTGGTCTCCGGGGTCTCTGGGGAATCCACCATCAACCTTACCAACGGGTGTATCTGCTGCTCGATTCGCGATGACCTGCTCGAAGCAACGGTTCAGTTGATTCAGAGCCCAAATCCGCCGGAGTATATCGTCGTTGAAACAAGCGGTGTGTCTGACCCGGCGGCGGTTTCATTGACCTTCCTCGCTGCCGAATTGCAGTCTCGGACCCGAGTGGACAGTGTGCTGACCGTGGTCGATGCGGAGCAGATTCACCAGGTGAACGAGAAACATCGTAGGCTCGCGGTAGACCAGATCGCCATGGCAGACATTGTGGTGCTGAACAAGCTTGACCTGGTCAATGATGAAGAGCGGGGGGATTTGGCAAACTTTGTCAGAGATACCGTTCCGAGAGCGCGTATCCTCGAAGCTACCTTTGGTGAGGTTCCGCTCGATTTGGTACTCGGTGTCGGGACATACGACCTCCACCGCTTTGCGGGGAAACCAGATCTAGATGTTCACATACATGCGGCCGACGAGGCCCATGGACACGACCACGCTGACGTGAACCATCACGAACACCACACGGACCATACGCTTGTCTTCAACACGTGGTGCTATACGACTGACAAACCTCTGTCACGTAGGGCCGTGCGTGATGCGGTGAAAACCTTGCCTGCGACCATCTACCGCGCCAAAGGGTTTGTTTACCTCGCCGACATTCCCAGTCGGAAGGGAATCGTCCACGTTGCCGGCAAACGGGCGCGTTTGATTATTGGTGAGCCGTGGGGCGACGAGAGTCCGGGGACACAGTTGGTCTTTATCGGTGAGGAAGGTGGAATCGACGATTGCGAGCTGCAAAGCCGCTTCAATGCGTGCCAAACGGAGAAGGATCCTCATCAGGATACCGCGTCTGATGCCGATCTTGATTTGCTTCGGCAGCTTGCGGCGAAATAAGGCTTTCGTGTCACCAAGGCCTCTCCGGCCAAGTCCGCCTATTCGACCGAATCGAGCTCGGAGAAACCGGGACGCAGCGCCCTTGCCAGGAGTGCGATTCCGAGGATGAGCAGCGGTATGCTGAGGATCTGGCCGACACCGAGGACAAGGTCCGCGCCATACGCCGCCTGTCGTTCTTTGACGAATTCGATCAGAAACCTGAACCCGAAGGCGGAGACGAGGAAGAGGCCGAACAAGAGACCGCGTGGCGTTCGGGCTTCGAGCCGGATGTAGAGTCGATACAACCCCACGAAGATCGTTCCGTAGGCGATCGACTCGTAGAGCTGTGCGGGATGTCTCGGTGTATCGTCGATCCGGTCGAAGATGACGGCCCAGGGGACATCGGTGGGGATTCCGAGAATCTCCGAGTTAAAGAAATTACCGAGTCGGATCAGCAGTCCGGCGAGGGCGACGACAATGACCATCCGATCGAGCAGCCATAGATACGGTTGATCGGGGCACCGTCGGGCGTAGATGAACAGCGCTGTCAAAATGCCGATCGCGCCACCGTGGCTGGCGAGCCCTCCTTCCCACACCATCAGCATCTTGTGCGGATTGCTGAGGTAATATCCCGGGTCGTAGAAGAGGCAATGCCCCAGGCGCGCGCCCGCGATCGTGCCGACCATCATGTACGTCAGGAGCGTTGCGAGATCGGATTCTGGCTTCCCCTCTCGCTTGAAGACGGAACGGATGATGTTGTATCCGATGAAGAACGAGAGCGAGAAGAGGATACTGTAGTATCTGATCATGAGCGGACCGATCTGGAAAAGGACTGGGTCGACATTCCAGATGATCGCGTCAGATTGAGGCAATGTGGTTGACCTGCATCGAGTGTTTAGATGGAATGCTTCGTTGCCGGATTACCTAATCCATGCTGAACATTCAAATCAGACATGCTTCAAACCCCTGCCGCATGCTCTGCTCATCGAGGTTGCGGCCGATGAAGACGAGCTGATTGCGGCGGGGCGCGTCCCCCCATTCGCGCTCCGGCTGGCCGTCAAACAGCATGTGAACCCCCTGGAAGACGAAGCGACGCGACTCACCTGCGAGGCTGATGAAGCCCTTCATGCGGAAGATATCCACCCCGCGCTCACCAAGCAGTATGGTAAGCCAGGCGTTGAGCCTGGCGATATCGACGTCGCCGTCCCTCTCGATCGCGATTGAGCCCACCTCGTCGTCGTGCTCGTGCTGGGCGACCCAGATGCGCTCGACCTCTTGCCTGATTGTCGCTCCATCCGCGTTCGTCAGTTGGAAATCGAACTCCTCCGCGGTGTGCTGGGCGTAGAGGCCAACCCGCACCTGTGTATCAACCTCCAAGAAGAACGACTTGCGCCCTATGGAATCGAGCCGGAGGTTCACATGCTTTCCGACCGGAATATCTTCCCCCGGGCCAATGAGCTTCGCAGGTTCGGCGTATTGCCGCACACACCACTCCGCCCCCTCCCGGAGGGCAGCGTCATCCGTGCCTTGGTCGGACACGACCACGAGCGACATCGTCGGGTCCGGTCCATCGGCGAGGCTGAGTTCGTAGCGGCCCATATCGAGCGAATAGACTCCAGTCCACTCGAATGGATACTCCGGCTCGAGGAAGGTGGGGCGACGCTCAAGCGCCTGGTCTAGGTCGAAGGCACCGAGGTTGAGTACCGTATCGACGGAGACGTTCGCCTGCTCGCTGCGCACGACTCGCGCCATTCGATTCATGTCTCGGAGCCGAGCTTCGAGCCTGTCGAGCGCCTCGCCGTTGACGAGATCCGTCTTGTTGAGCACGAGGATGTCTGCGAACGCGATTTGCTCCGTGCTTTCGTCGCTTCGGCCGAGCTGCTGTTCGATGTGGGCTGCATCGACGAGCGTGACGATTCCGTCAAGCGAGAACTCCGCGTGAAGCTCGTCGTCCATGAAGAACGTCTGAGCGACCGGCCCGGGATCGGCCAGCCCTGTGGTCTCCACCAACACATAGTCGAATTTGTCGCGGCGCTTCATGAGATTGCCGAGTACGCGAATCAGGTCTCCGCGCACCGTGCAGCAGATGCAACCGTTCGACATCTCAAAGATCTCCTCGTCAGCGTTGATGACGAGCGCCTGATCAATGCCGACTTCCCCATACTCGTTCTCAATCACGGCAATGCGCTTGCCGTGCTCCTCACTTAAGATCCGATTGAGTAGGGTCGTCTTGCCAGAGCCGAGGAAGCCGGTGAGGATCGTTACGGGTACTTTTTGAGGCGTGTTCATATAGAATTCTCCTAAGTGAGTGGTTCGAGGACGGCAATCGGGACGTCGAATCCCCACGCCGTGCAGACCTGGACCAGATCCTTGGCGTCAACGGCGTCCATGGGTTTGTGTAGCTTGCACTGAAGCTGTGGCGCATCGGGCCGAAGCAGGCCAATCACGGTTTCGACGGGCGCGCAGCCTTCTTCGAGACAAGCCAGCTCGGTGACCGTGACCGTCATGTCATCGGAAAGGCTCAGCGCTTTGCCCAATGCCTCCTTGATATATCGAACCCGTTCGCGGTTCGGGCGCCGTGGTGATGTGTTGATCAACATGTTCTCTCCTCTCCCTGCGACACGGCGAGACCGAAGATGGGGCCGGATGTCGGTGACCCTTTCGCCAAAACCGATGAGACAGTCTCGGTCATGCTGCCTCCTCGTCCATGAGAAGCTCCGGAAACGGGTTCCGGAATTCTGCCCAAGCTTTGCTGTCAGCGGCGGCGAGGCGCTCGTCGAGCAGGCACGCGTCGAGGCGAGCGCGCATCGACGCCTCGTGCATCTGCTGGCCGATGAAGACGAGCTGCTGCGCGCGATCGCCGAAGCGAGGATGCCAGCCCGGCTGCTGGTCAGGTCGCTGACCCTCGGGGTGCTCCCAGTATTTGCGAGGCACGGCCGCCCACCACATTCCGACGGGGTTCACGTTGAAGACGCCGCCGGCTTGAGCCCACTCGTAGAGGATCCGATGGTCAGCGGCGACCCAGAAGAAGCCCTTCGAGCGGAGCACGCCGCTCCAGTTCTCGTCGTCGTGCAGAAGTGCCCACAGCTTCTCGGCATCGAAGGGCTGCGACGTCCGATAGGTGAAGCTCGAGATCCCGTACTCCTCGGTCTCCGGCGTGTGCTCACCCTGAAGCTCTCGAATCCAGCCGGCGGAGCTCTCTGCCTTCTCGTAGTCGAACAGGCCCGTGTCGAGCACGCATTCGAGCGGGACCTGTCCGCGCGTCGCCATGAGGATCTGCGCGCCGGGGTTGAACGCTTTCACGATGGCCTCGACCTCGAGAGCCTGATCGTTGCTCACGAGATCGAGCTTGTTGAGCACGATGACGTCGGCGAACTCGATCTGGTCGATGAGCAGGTCGGTCACCGTCCGGTGATCTTCTTCGCCCAGCGACTCACCGCGGTCTTGGAGCGCTTCGGCGGCGTTGTAGTCCCGCAGGAAGCTCGCCGCGTCCACGACCGTGACCATGGTGTCGAGACGCGAAACCTGACTCAGGCTCACACCGTTCTCGTCCTCGAAGGTGAAGGTCTGCGCGACCGGAATGGGCTCCGAGATCCCAGTGGACTCGATGAGCAGGTAGTCGAAGCGTCTCTCCTGCGCGAGCCGTGCAACCTCGGCGAGCAGGTCGTCTCGCAGCGTGCAGCAGATGCAGCCGTTCGACATCTCGACCAGCTTCTCCTCGGTCCGCGAGAGCTGGGCACCGCTGTGCTCAACGAGCGCCGCGTCGATGTTGACCTCGCTCATGTCGTTGACGATGACCGCGACGCGCATGCCCGCGCGGTTGTTGAGCACGTTGTTGAGAAGAGAGGTCTTGCCTGCGCCGAGAAAGCCGGACAGGACCGTAACGGGAAGTCTCTCTGACAGGGGCACTTTAGGTGCTTTGCGCGGCGTGTTCATATATGGAATCCTCCTTTAACGTGAGTTCGGGTTAAGACTTGCCACTGCTGAGGTCTCAGAAGAATATCTTGTGCAACAGGCGCAGATTCCGGCCTGGCTCGGGCAGGATCTCTTTGACGCGATTGAGGTGATTGCGGTACACCGCGTCAGTGGCGTTTTCCAACGTCAAGGAGAAGGTGTGCAGGCGTCCCCCCCACTGCGCGTAGTACTGGCTCGAAAGATCCAGCACTGCGTAGCCTTCCGTAGGCTCTTCAAACTCGCTAATTCGGTTCTGCGCCGCCGCCAAACGCACGTCAATAGTCGCACTCAGCGCCTCAGTGGGTTCGCAAGTCAGCCCCAGATGCCCTTGCAGAGGCGGCAGCCGCGGCAGGGGTTCGTCGTCGAGATCAGTGAGCCGGCCGCGCACATAGCTGAGGCTACCGGCCACCTTCCAAGGCTCCGCCAGATGCCAATCGAAGGTAACTTCGGCACCGTGCATGAGGACGCGCTCGCCCACAGTCTGATAGAGGAAAAGATCGGCGCGCCGCAGACTGCGCTCGCCGCTGTTTTTGGGAAAAATGTACCCGTCAATAGCGTTGCGGAAGACAGCTAAGTGTACATGGCCTTTTTCGCGGCGATAGTCGGCGAACAGCTCCAGTCCCAAGCCGCGTTCGCTGTCGAGAGCACCATTGCCCACCTCATACGAATAGGCGGCCAAATGCGGCCCTTCGGAAAACAGCTCTTCGATGCCGGGAGCGCGAAAGGTGCGCATCAAGGTCGAGCCCAGTGTCAAAGTCGAACTGGCGCGGTAGTGATTGGACAAACCGGCAGACATCCCGGCAAAGTCTCGCGTTTGGATGCGGCCGACCCGGCGCGAATAGCGCTCCTCGCGCGGCTCGACGCGACGGGCGTCAACGCGCCAAGCCGCATTGGCCGCCCAAGGACCATGCTCCCACTCCTGGTACGCGAACAAAGCACCGGCGTATTCCTCGGCCGGTGGCGTAAAGTTGAGCCCAGCCGCGGCATAGTTGCGGTACTCGTACCACAGGCCAATCGCGCCGTTGGCAAAAGGCCCCATGCGATCCAAGTGGGCTAGCGCACCGGTGTTGTGCTGGAGCACACCGAACTCCAGCCCCAAGGCACCGCTAGCTTCAAATTCGCCGTGCTGATAGCGCGAAAACGCGTGGTGCAATTCTAGGCGCTGGAGCCAGTCCGGCCCGGTGAGGATTTCGCCGCGTCCTTCGAGGTGCTGGCGCTGGAGATCAATGGATATGCCGTGCGGATGGCCGCCCTCTGGGTCGGGAGGGATGCCGTAGTCGGAGTTGTACAAGCTACCGGACGCACCTACGTGCCCCCAAGGACGGACCAGACTCAGGCCGACCGAAGCATTGCCCGTGCGGATATCCGTATTGGCGAGCTTTCCATGCGGCGTGGCAATATCGTCGGCATTGCGCAGACTGCTGTCGAAGCGCAGGGCCAGTGGACCGAGCGCCTGTTCAAGGGTCAGGCCGCCGGACAACCCTCGGTTGACGCTCTCCCCCTGATAGGTCACAGATCCCCCCAGACCGTCGGGCCGCTCAGAGGGCACATATCCGCGCACCACGTTGACGACCCCGGCTAAAGCATTGGAGCCGTAGAGCAAGGTGTGGGGGCCGCGCACGACCTCAATGCGCTCGGTCGTCATCGGCTCGATAGCCACGGCGTGGTCCGAGGAGGTGGCAGACAAATCACCGGTGCGCTCGCCATCTTCGACCATCAGCAAGCGGTCGCCGCCTAGCCCGCGCAGGACTGGACGCGCTGGCGCTGGCCCCATTGAGCGCTGGGCAATGCCCGGCTCGTAGGCGATGGTCTCGGCAATGGTGCGGCTCAAATTCTGCCGCAGCTTGCTGCCGCTGAAGACAACTTCGGGTGCTTGGAGTGGAGAAACAGGGGTCTTGCGTTCGCCTTCGATGAGAATCCCATCTACCTGTAGGGACTCATAGCCGATAACCAGATCGACATGGGTGGTATCCCCGGCGGCGACCTCGACCTTAAAGCGCTCCTCACGGTAGCCGACGTGCAGGCTTTGCAAGACGTGCGCGCCAGAGGGTACGTTGTCGAAGAAGAAGTACCCCTCGGCGTCGCTCATCCGCGCCCGTTCGAGCCCCTCAATGACGACGGTAGTCCAACCGACGGGTTGGCTGCTTTCAGCGTCGATCACATGGCCGGCTAGAGCACCCGTCTGGTCGCCCCAAACGGGACCGACTGCTAGGCCGATTATGGATGCGAGTTTCCAAAGTAGCCTGCGGCCAGTGGCTTTTATCTGTCGGCTATTCAATTGGCCTTGACATAAGTGCACGGGACCGGAGTTTGCGTCCGGTCCCGCGTCGCTTTTACCGATGAAGGCCGCAGCAGATCTAACCGCTCTACCCTTCATCATCGTGATCGTCGTGCTCTTCGTGTTCCTCACCAGGGCCGTCCTCGCTGACGTGAATTTCAATCTCCGGCGAGACGAAATCGGCGTGATCTCCGTGGTTGATTTTGAGGCGGATGGTAGTTTCGCCTTCCTCTAAGCCGAGGATGTGAAAGTTCCAAGCCCCGTCCTCGGCGTGCTGCTCGACTTCGGCGATGCTCTCGTCGGCAATCTCCCAACCGAGGGAGTAGTCATCGTCTTCGTCTGGAGTGAAGAGGTCACCGTCTTCGGCGATAAAGCGCACGGACAGCAGGGCGGTTTCCTTGCCATGACCGACTTCAATTTCGCCGGTCACCGCACCGCTTTCAACGCGGATAATTTCAGCACCGCTATCGCGTATAATCAGGCCGATAGCCTCGGCATGATCATCATGGTCGTCATGATCGACGGGATTGTCATCGTCGCCGCAGCTAGCGATAAACAGAGCCAAGGTAAAAATGCTCAACGCAGACATACTTCTTTTAAGCATGGTGCTAGTCTCCAATGGTTTGGTCGTCCACGCACACTTTCCCTAGGCGTTGCGCGCAGAACGGGAATTTAATGGTACGCGAATTGGATATGGAGAGGGCACCCACGCACTAAGGCGGTTTACCAGCGTGGATGCACTAGCACCCGGGCGGGCCTCGGTTGAGATGGGTAAAGCGAGGAGAAAAAAGAGGTAGCGGTACTGTGCGCGGCGCGGACGGATTTGGCTCTGAGGCATTCAGCGCCACGAGCGCGAGCACCAAGCCCCCAAAAAGGAGCGATAGGCTGCTCTGCAACAGGCAAGCCGGGCAGTTCTCAGGCTCGACGTGGCTCTCGTGGCTCTCGTGACTCTCGTGGCAAAGCTGGTGGCCGAAGGGTAGGCCGCAGCTTACAGCCACAAAGAGCACGGTCAGCGCCAGCAGGGCTAGCGAGGATGCCGAGCCTATCGAGATGTCCGTTTTGCGCCTTAGCATAACCTTTGATTTTAATGGTCTGGCAAAAAAAACGCAACTTCAACCCCCAGCGGGCTTGCCCTGTTTAGGCAATGTCCACTCGGCGTCGATCACGTGACCGGCTAGAACGCCAGTCTGGTCGCTGGAGGCAGGACCTACTGCTAGGCCGAGTACAGGTTTGTCTGTCGGCTATCTAATTGACCTTAACATAAATACGCGGGACCGGAGTTTGTCTCCGGTCCCGCGTCGCTTTTACCGATGAAGGCCGCAGCAGCTCTAACCGCTCTACCCTTCATCATCGTGATCGTCGTGCTCTTCGTGTTCCTCACCAGGGCCGTCCTCGCTGACGTGAATTTCAATCTCCGGCGAGACGAAATCGGCGTGATCTCCGTGGTTGATTTTGAGGCGGATGGTAGTTTCGCCTTCCTCTAAGCCGAGGATGTGAAAGTTCCAAGCCCCGTCCTCGGCGTGCTGCTCGACTTCGGCGATGCTCTCGTCGGCAATCTCCCAACCGAGGGAGTAGTCATCGTCTTCGTCTGGAGTGAAGAGGTCACCGTCTTCGGCGATAAAGCGCACGGACAGCAGGGCGGTTTCCTTGCCATGACCGACTTCAATTTCGCCGGTCACCGCACCGCTTTCAACGCGGATAATTTCAGCACCGCTATCGCGTATAATCAGGCCGATAGCCTCGGCATGATCATCATGGTCGTCATGATCGACGGGATTGTCATCGTCGCCGCAGCTAGCGATAAACAGAGCCAAGGTAAAAATGCTCAACGCAGACATACTTCTTTTAAGCATGGTGCTAGTCTCCAATGGTTTGGTCGTCCATGCACGCTTTTCTTAGGCGTTGCGTACAAGACGAGAGTTTTATGGTACGCGAATTGGATATGGAGAGGGGCACCCACGCACTAAGCGGTTTATCAGCGTGGATGCACTAGCACCGGGGCGGGCCTCGGTTGAGATGGGTAAAGCGAGGGGTAAAAAGGGGTAAAGGTACTGTGCGCGGCGCGGACGGATTTGACTCAGAAGCAAGCGCCACGAGCGCGAGCACCAAGCCCCAAAAAAGGAGCGAGAGACCACTCTGCAACAGGTAAGCCGGGCAGTTCTCAGGCTCGACGAGGCTCTCGTGGAAAAGCTGGTGGCTGAAGGGCAGGCCGCCGATTACAGCCGCAAAGAGTACGGTCAGCACCAGCAAGGCCAGCGCGGACGGCGACCCTATCGAGACATCCGCTTTGCGCGTTAGCATAACCTTTGATTTTAGTGGTCCGGCAAAAAAAACGCAACTTCAACCCCAGCGGCCACCCTGATCGAGGCTTGCCCTTTCTAGGCAATGTTTCCTTCTTATCACAATGGCCTTTGAATCTCTTGGGATATTAATCAGTTTTTTTGCCTTTCTCTGGTCTTCCTTTTTACTGCTAGCCCCCATGCTTCTGCTGGGGCTTCTCCTCTCCGGCCTGATCCATGTGTTTGTCTCCCGTCAGGCCATTCTCCGCTGGCTCCACGACGACAGTCTAAAATCCGTGACCATGAGTTCGGCCATCGGCATACCCGTGCCGCTGTGCAGTTGTTCGGTCGTGCCCGTGGTCGCCGAGATGCGCAATAAGGGGGCGTCCCGTTCGTCCTGCATGTCCTTCCTGATCACCGCGCCGGAGACGGGTGCGGATTCGATTTTGGTCACCAACGCCTTTTTCGGCCCCATCGTTGCCCTTGTTCGGCCCGTCATCAGCTTCATCACTGCGGTCGTCGCCGGTATCTTTTGCATTGGACTGATAAGAGACGACCGGGACGAAGCCGAGGCGAGCGACCACGCTCACTGCCATGCCTGTGAGCACGATCATCACCAATCCCTCATAGCTGGTAGGGATGATTGCTACGTCAGTCCCTCACAACTGAAGGTTTTACTAGTCAATTGGTTGCAGGGAATCACTAACAGACAATCCACCGCAGAAGTCCCCACAAACAATCAAGGTCTTGACTTCAAAAAGCTGGTCAAGCACATCTTGCGCTACGGCTTCATTGAGATCGCCGACGACATTCTCTTTGCGCTGCTGGTGGGGGTCGTGCTGGGCGGTGTGCTCTTTCTGGCGCTTCCGAGCGATCTGATGGCGCACGAGTACGCCCGCTATCTGTCCTATCCGGTCATGGTGCTGATCGGCGTTCCCCTCTATATCTGCGCCTCCGCCAGTACTCCAATCGCCGCCGCGCTCGTTGCCAAGGGAGTCAGCCCCGGCGCAGCGCTGATTTTTCTGATGACCGGACCGGCCACCAACACGGGCACTATCGCCATCATCGTCAGCCAATTCGGCTCCCGCTTCGCATCCATTTACGTCGCCGCAGTCATCGCGGTTACAGTCGTCCTCGGCATCGCCATTGACGCGCTGCTGCTCGCGGCTGGTCTGGCAATTTCCGTAAATCTCGACGCCTCTCATGCGCCGGCTGTTCAACTCCTGCAATGGGGCAGCGCTTTGCTCCTCATCGCCCTAATCGTCTGGCGCTTTCGCGCCGGTGCCCTGCGCCGTGGCTACGAGGATATGCTGTTCAATCTTCGCTTCCGGTCCAGCACGGGCGATCGGGGTGGAAGCACCTGATTCGCAGTCGTTGCTTGCTGGGCATCCTCTTCCCAATGCACGACTCGACAGGGCCAAAGGGAGAGGCAATGACGTTACAGGAAGCCGCGATCCCCGGCTACCCAGTTAGCTTCCGGTTATAGCCATCATGGATGCAAACGCTCTCCTAATTTTGTCGGCTTACTCAGCCGCCATCTTTGCCGCTTCCCTTCTCGGCGGGAAACTGGCGGCCTTGGGCACCATGACGCACACGCGCACCCAGATCGTGATGAGTCTTGTGGCCGGCTTCATCCTCGGCGTCGCCATGTTTCACCTGCTACCCCACAGCCTCGAGCGCATTTCCGGGACAGGCATTGTAGAAAGAGCCGTGGGATGGATGGTGCTCGGTATGGTCCTGATGATTTTCTTGTTGCGCATTTTTCACTTTCATCAGCACGATTTCAGCAGTGAGGCGAGCGATCTGTACGATGACGAGGACCACGATCACGGCCACAGTGTCGTCCATGCGCGGAGTTTGTTCGGCGTTGCCATAGGCCTAGGGGTGCACACCGTGACCGAAGGAATCGCGCTGGGTACCATCATGCAGATAGGGCCGTCGCATGGAGACGGAGTTGCATTGGCGGGCCTGGGGGTATTTCTCGCCATTCTACTGCACAAGCCGCTCGATGCGTACTCCATTATCGGCATGATGAAGTCCGCCGGTCACAGCCAGCGCGCCCGGACATCGGCCAATATCGGCTTTGCCATCCTGTGCCCTGTGGTGGCTATAGCGAGCTTTGGAGGTGTGGAATTGCTTGGCCTAGCAGGAGGGGCAACAGTTGGCTATGTGCTGGCTTTTGCCGCGGGCGCGTTTCTGTGCATTGCCTTGAGCGACCTGCTGCCGGAGATCCATTTCCACAGCCACGATCGCGGCAAGCTCATCGTCTCCCTCCTCGTGGGGATCGGCCTCGCCTACATATTATATTACGTCGAATCCAGCGCCATCCACGGACATGGCATGGAGACGCACTAAGGGCATTAGCTATATCGCTACCTTCTCCCCTGTCTTCACCGACTCGATTTCCTGCAAACACAACAGCAGCGAGTTTCGCGCACTCTGACCGCCTATCTCCTGCGACTCCCTGCCCCGCGCGATTGCATCCACCGCTTCCTGCAACTCGCCGACGAAACCATCCTCGCCCGGCAGGGATGGCGTGGAGACTTCGCCGTCCTTGGTCAACAGTTGCGGCGGCTCGCCCCAAGACGAGTTGTACTTGAGCGTGGCCTCCTCAAAGTACACGTCATAACCGTGCTCAAAAGGACAGCCCTGTTGCGCCAACCAGCCACCTTCGGCGCTAATAGCCATTGGGCCGTCGTACTGGTAGTGGGTATTGATGTACTCGACTGTCTCGCCCCGGCCAATGTATCCTTGCGAGCTAACCGCGGTCGGCATCCCGAACAAAAACTGCACGAAGTCCGCGTCGTGGATGTGTAGGTCGATCGCGGGGCCGCCGGTCCGCTCCAAGTCTTCTGGTGCCCACCACGCCGGACGCGAGATGATCCGCTTGAAGTGAGCGGCTAGCACGGGGCCGTGTTCCGCGTTGGCGACGAGCTGTTTGATCAGCCGGAATTCTGGAAAATACCGCAAGACGTGGGCAACCATAAACTGCCGCTGGTGTTCCTCAGCCACCGCCACGATCCGATCGGCGTCGTCCAAGGCCAGTGCAATGGGCTTTTCCAATAGCACGTGCTTGCCCGCAGATAAAGTGCGGATGCTGGTCTCGACGTGCATGTTCGTCGGCAGGCAGATATCCACCAAGTCGATTTCCGGATCGGCGAGCAGCTCGTCCAATGTTTCATAGCAGCGTATTCCCGACAGGTCCTGCACTCCCCCGCTATCGCCGAAATTACCCTGAATATCGTTCCAATCCCCCGCGCGCTTTTTGGGGTCGCGGGAGAAGATAGCCGCAACTTGGCCCCCTTCGACTTGGGCCATAGCCTTGTAGTGGGTCATGCCCATAAAACCGATGCCGACAATGCCGATATTGACCATCATTTCCTCCTTGTGTGGAACCGCTAGGATAGGCTTGGGGGCCGACTGCTGTCAAGCTAACCCCTTACAGGTCGCGCAAGTGCTGTGCGTAATACAACGGCCAAGTCTCAATTAGACCTTCTCCCCCACCAGGACCGCCGATGAGTTTAATCGCACGCCGCGGCTGGTAGCGCTCCACGTAGGACCGCAAGCTGCGAGCGCGAGTGCGGGAACCGCTTTTTACCTCGACTGGGATGACTTCTCCATCACGGCCGCGATGGAGAAATTCCACTTGGGCATTGGCCTGTTCCCAGCCGAACGTGGGATATGCCACGCGCACACTCAGTTCGTTCTGGACGAAGTTTTCCGCAATGTAACCCTTGAAGCTAAGGCTCTGCGCCCGTTGGTCGGCATATCTCAGCCCAAGCATGTAGCCAAGCAACCCCACATCAAATAAGTAGAGCTTGAAAATGTTCTGCCGCGCCTGCGCCCATAGCGGGGCTTGGGGCTTTCCCTTGATGGGATAGCACTTCCGCACCAGCTTGGCTGTCTCCAGCCAGTCAATAGGACCGCGCAACTCTTGATAGCGCCGCTTCCGCTCGATCACATCCCTAAACCTAAAACGCTGCACAGAGTCGTCCTGGCAGGAGGCCAATTGACGCGGTATGCTCGCAAACACTTCATCAATGTGTTGCGCGTGGAGCTTGCCAGCATACTTGCCAAAATCGCGTTGGTAGCCCACGATGAGATCGCGGTGAATTCGCCCGACCCGCTCAACCCGCTCGCGGATACTGCCCTCCCCTGCAAACCACTCAGCCACCGCTTCCGGCATACCACCGACGAAGTAGTACGCGAGCAGAAAGGACCATAGCTGTTGGTGGACGACCTGCCCGCGCCGTTGCGCTCGAAATGCCTGCAAAAGCCTCGGCTGCTCAGCGGCCATCAGAAATTCCTCAAAGCACAGCGGGAACAACTCTAACTGCTGGACCTTGCCGACCGGAAACGAGTCGAGCAGACCGATGTTGGAGCCGGAGGCGCAGACGAACGCTTGGGGGAGGTCTTCGGCAAAATACTTGAGTGAATCGACCGCGGCTTGGCACTCTCCCACCTCGTCGAAGAAGATGAGATCCTGCTCCACATCGATGTCCACATTAAAGCGCAGCTCGATGTTTGATATCACGGCCTGCGGGTCGAGGCTATCAGCGAACAGCTCCGCCAGCCCCGGCTCCAGCCGGAAGTCGAGTCTATGCACTTGGCGAAACTCCTGCGGCCCGAAAAGCTGTTCGATCAGATAGGTCTTGCCGACTTGACGTGCGCCGTCGAGCAATACTGGCTTACGCCCCGGTTGTCGTTTCCATTCTGCCAAATCGTCAATCAATAAGCGTTGCAAAGAATCACTCCTATTCGATGGGAAAGCAGCACTTTTATGAAGATAAAAATACAATAAATAGCACTTTTATGAAGATAAAAATGCGAATTCCAAACACTTTTTTTAGGAAAAGAGGATACTTACCCACCAAACTCCACTAACCACTAAGCGTCCTTTTGGCAATCATCCGCAGGGCCGTTATACTATCTCGCGTGCCGGACAAGCTGTCGGTGCGTCTTTATAGCCAACGAGGAGCCATCCCATGCCCGCTGATACCTACGGTATTCTGCTGGTCAGCTTCAGCAAACACAGCCACCAGCAGCACTTCATCCCCCTGTATCAGGCCCATCCCCGCCTGCGCATCATCGGCGTCGCCGACTACCCCGACATCGACCCGGACTTGCGCGCCTACAATCAGCACTGGGCTAGCCAACTCGGCGTCCCCTATTCAGAGAATCTCGACGAGTCCATCAACGACCCCGCCATCGATATTGTCAGCGTCGGCTGCGAGATCGAACGGCGGTCCGCACTCATCGTCCGCGCCGCCGAGGCCGGCAAGCACCTGTGGATTGACAAGTTTCCCGGGGCCACCCTCGCCGAGTCCGAAGCGTCCGCAGCCGCAGTCGAACGCGCCGGCGTCCGGGCGATCATCCCCGGCTACGCCTACGGCACTCTCGCCCAGCACACCCGCCAAGTCCTCACCAGCGGCGATCTGGGCACCTTGCTCGGCGTCCACGTCGATGTGATGTTCGGCAAAGGCTGGCCGCGCCCGATAACCCAACGCCGTGCCTTTGCCGCACCCAACGGCCGGTGGAAATACCCCGATATCAAGAGAGAGTTACTGACCGTAGGCGCATACGCCGTCGGCCTAATCCAAGAATGCCTCGGCCCCATCCGCCACGTCGTCGGCCACGCCGGAGCCTTCTTCTTCCCCGAACACGGTGCTCACGGCTGCGACGATTTTGGCACCCTGACCATGACCGATGCCGACGGCCGCGTGGCGACTTTGTGCGGCGGGCGCATCGGCACAGCTTCCCATCCTCAGGGCGGCCCATCGCGGGCATACCTAATCGGCACCCGCCAGAGCGCCACCATCGACGCAAAAAGACCGGCGTTGGACGCTTATCTGCGCGACTATAGCACCGGCTACGACTATCAGCCCAACCCCCAAGATCCCATGCAGTGGCACGGAGGTCCGCCCGTCCCAACCGCTGCCCTATCCGAAGACACAGCGGGCCTAGCAGCCGGGCTCGACGATTTGGTCGCCGCCATCAACGACGACCGCCCGACCCGCTATGGCGTGCGCCAAGCGCGGGATTTGATGGAAATTATTCTCGCTGGCTACCGCGCCGTCGAGTGCAACGCGGCCGTTGACCTGCCGCTGGAGCAAGAACTATGACTATCGCCCTCAGCGCCCATCCCGCCCTCAACCCACTCGTCGGCCAACTCGCCGATGCCTTGCCGATCAAGGGTCTGTACTACCCGGCGAGTCGGAAACCCAACACCGACCTGCCTTTTTTCAGCGACTTGCCAGCCATCCTCCAGGCAACCAGTCCCCGCGTCTGCGCCTTCCTCTCGCCTTATGCAGACCTCCACAACGACGTCCGCACCTGCCTCCAATCCGGTGTCGCCGTCCTCTGTGCCGGGCCCGTGCCCAAGGCCGACCAGCCCATCGCCACCGGCGGTATCCATCGCGGGTCGCCCCTGTTTGCCAAGGCACTCCAGCAGCGGCGCAATCCTTCGTTTGCCGAGCCGGTCTATCTGCGCCTCGTAGCCGGTGCCCAAGAACCGGGATTGTTGCCAGCGTGGTGGGCCATCTGTCGCCAGCTAGCCTTTGCCAGCGACCTATTAGGCGAGACCCCATCCCAGGTACATCTTTGCGCCAACCGCCACGGTCGCGCCTACCAAGTTGCGTTGACCGCCACGGCTCCCAGTAGCGCGTCGATCCAGCTAGTCGTCGCTCCTCAACCAGCGATCGCCGAGCTGACCTTATTGGGTCGAGGCGGCGTAATCTCGTCCAGTGCCGTGCACAGTGGAATTGCCCTAGCCAGCGCCAAGGGGACCCATGTCGTACCCGACATGACAACTCCCCCTGCGGAGTTAGCGTGGTTGCGCGATTTTTTGGAAAAAGAGAACGCACCGAGCGAGCACTCAGGCGATGATGGCCAAGCCCTACTCAGCGGCCTGCGGCGGGCGCTGAGGACGCGCCAGCCGGTCTTGGTCAATCTTTAAATATAGATGGTCCCCATTCCACACTAAGGGACAACCGACTGGCTAAGGCGACACACGCAAACAAGGGAAAATCAATATGAACAACGACTATGAGTATGTTAAAACGCCTCTCACGCGGCCAATTGCTCGAAAGCTCGTCATAGAGGAATTTTCGGGCAAGGTTGCTGAGAGGCAGGAGATCATTGGCACCATAGTCAAAATTCATCGTGATCGAGGGGGCTTACCGCCGCGAGGCCGAGCGGCTGGCGTTTTCAAGAAGGTACTAGCCGATATGAAGCTAGAAGGAAAAGCAGAAAATCTTTCCCTAGGAATATGGCGAATCAGCCCAAGTTCCGATCCGCCTGAAACAGAGGCTGTCGAAAGCGTAGAACCGTCTCAGGTCTCCGAGGAGGAAGAGGTCATCCAACCCGATCAACCCGATTCGCCCTATGAAAAGATCGTGGGATCGGGGAAAGACTCAGTTTATCTCTACTATTACCCCGCTTATCGGCAGTTAGCAGAATCGAACGGTGAATCTTCTTGGCCATGCAAGGTTGGCAAAAGTGAGCGCGACCCAGCCATCAGGGTTGAATCGCAAGCGGCTACAGCGATGCCAGAGCAGCCCAAAATCGCGCTTCTTATCCAAACGGACAAGCCGCTTGAACTGGAAAAGGCGATACACAAACTTTTGTCCAAGGACGGCAAGCAGCTAAAAGGAGCTCCGGGCGCAGAGTGGTTTGTCACTAGCCCAAGCGAAGTAGAAGAAATTCACGACATTCTTCTACCCCTAGTCTCCGGCGACCAACAGGGATCAGACTAGTCGCGCACTGGCATCGATCCGCCCTCGATGCTCAAAACTTCAGGTTTGTTGAAGCGCAAATCCCGCTGTAACGCTGACGAAAGCGTAATAAGTTTAGGCTCAGGAATCGGGACTGGCGTAGGTTTGGGTGGTACTGGGACGGGTTTTCTTTGTATTGTTCGTAAAACGATAGAAGACGCACGATTACCGAGCCTGGAGTGTCTGTAAATGGCTCTGCCAGAGCCTGTAAGCGGTCATAGGTCTTATCGGATATCTCGACGATTTTCACCGTGCGTTCTCTGCGTGTAGGGTGGACGTCGAGGCAGCCCCTGATCGTCGTATAACTCCTCTTGCCAGACTTTGGATGGCGGATGGTCGTCATCGTAAGGATATTTTGCACGTAACTGGCGACCGACCTCCAGCCAATGCGCCTTCTCTGCGGCGATTTCCTCCGGCGTCATCTTACGCCTTAGTGGGGCGTTGTTGCATGAAAGCGGTGTTAGGGTCTTGAAATGGTGCAGGCTCTCCA
>VXOR01000016.1:28528-49872 GCA_009840005.1 Gemmatimonadota bacterium | reverse complement strand
ATTTTTTTGGACGTTTTGGCTCCCTATGGAAGGGGTAAAATTTTCAAAGTGACCCGCTACCTTTGCTTGACGTAACTTGCCGTTTTTTATTCATTAATGACGTTGGAGCGATGGAGCGAGGAAACCCCAATCTGCAGGAACTAATTTTGTGGGGGCTGGCCACGGCGGCCATAGCCCTTCTCCTCAAGACAGCCTTCTGGCCGCACTCTGCTACTGCCCCCGAGTCAGCGCTCCAGCGGGAAGTTGCCAAGTCGGAAATCGCTCTTCAGATTAGCCCCATACGGGTCGAAATTCTCAACGGCGGAGGCGAATCTCAAATCGCCGCCCGCCTCCGCAAAAAGGCACGCGCCCTCGGGCTAGATGTGATTCACGAAGGCAATGCACCCAGCTTCAATTATCTGCACACGCTCGTGGTCGCTTTGGACGGCGATATCGAGCAAGCCAGACAAGTGGCGAATGTCTTGGGGATCCCCCATTTTATTCGTCAGCAGAAGGAAGATCGGTTCAGCTTGGCGAGCGTCTCGATTATCATCGGGCACGACTATCGCCGCATCGGCCTACTCGACCCAGTTAAGTAACCCTGCGAGAAAATGTCCATGAGACAAGAGCCGCGCATCGCCCGCATCGTAGAAATTTTACAAGATAAAAAGGCCCTCGCAATAACCTTGCTGGACCTGCGCGACATCACCGACACCTGCGACTACTTCCTGCTCTGTACGGGTACTTCTGAACAGCACATCCGCAGCCTCGCCGACGAAGTGCGGGACCAACTTGCCGAGATAGGGGAAAAGCCCTGGCACATCGAAGGCGCAGATACGCGGCGCTGGGTGCTGATGGATTACGTCGATTTTGTCGTCCACATCTTTCGCGAGGAAGCGCGCGACTTTTACGCCCTAGAGAGGCTGTGGGGCGACGCCGAGCGCACGGACTTCGCAGATGGGGATGCGCCTGGGGAAGCCGCAGAAAAACCCTTTGAATTTTCGACTTTCTAATGCCGATGCAAACGCTCAAGTGGCAGGACGACGCGCTGATCCTACTCGACCAGACTCGCTTACCCGAGGAACTGGTGTACACAACCTACCGCGACGTCGAGGCCATCGCCCGCGCCATTGAAGGGCTGGTGGTGCGCGGTGCCCCGGCCATTGGCTTGGCGGCTGCGTACGGCGTGGTGGTGGGTGCGCGTGCTGTGGTTGATTGCGCTCCCGAGGCTTTTTGTCGCCGCGTGGAAGCGGCCATTGCTCGCCTCGCCCGCACCCGGCCCACCGCGGTCAACCTGTTCTGGGCCTTGGATCAGATGCAGGAGGTGTTGGCGGCGAATCAGAGCCGCGATAACCACGCTATCTGCGACGCCCTGCTAGCGGCTGCTCACCGCCTTTTTGAGGAAGACCGCCAAATCTGCCGCCAGATTGGTGCCCACGGCGCGGCGCTCCTGCGCGATGGTAGCCAAGTCATCACCCACTGCAACGCCGGCGGTTTGGCCACGGCCGACTACGGCACGGCCTTGGGCGTCGTTTATGCGGCCCAAGAGGCAGGTAAGAAAGTCGCCGTATTTGCCGACGAAACCCGTCCCTTGCTCCAGGGGTCGCGGCTGACCGCGTGGGAACTGATGCAGAGCGGCATCGACGTCAAGGTCATCTGCGACAATGCGGCCGCGGTCGTGCTGCGCAATGAGGCGATTGACTGCTGTATTGTGGGTGCTGACCGCATCGCCAAAAATGGCGACGTGGCCAACAAAATCGGCACCTATGGGCTGGCTATCCTCGCCCGCGAACACGACGTGCCTTTCTACGTGGCCGCGCCGGTCTCGACCCTCGACATGGCCTTGGCCTCGGGTGCGGAAATCCCCATTGAAAAGCGCGACGGAGCCGAGGTCCGCCAAGGCATGGGCAAGCCCACGGCCCCGGACGCGGTACCGGTTTACAATCCGGCCTTTGACGTCACGCCCTGCAACTTGGTGTCGGCGATCATTTCGGAAAAGGGCGTCGCCCGTGCTCCGTACGAACCCTCCCTGTGCGCTTGGAGCGAGCCATGAGAACGTACTCCTTCCTCCTCTTGGTGGTCTTGCTCGGCACGGCCCACTGCACGAGCCCACCGCGCTGGCGTAGCGACTCGGGCGATGCCGCGCCCGTCGGCCGCGAAGAATTTGATCCGCGCACCCTCGACGAAGATTTGCTAATTGAGCCGGTTCAACGCGAGAACCGCGATCAGGCCCAAACCCCGGCGGAGCCGGCGGCTCCCGTACAAGGGAACGCCTCAGCAGCGAGCGCTTCGGTCTATCGCCTCCAGCTAGTGGCCCTGAGTAACGAAGCCACGGCCCGCCCGCGCCGCGCCGAACTAGAGCGCGCACTCGGCGTGAAGGTTTATCTTGTGGCCCGCAACGCACACTCGGTGCTGCAAGCTGGGCAATACGCTACCCGCGCCGAGGCTGAGGCCCTCAAGGAACAGGTCGCCGCACTTGGCCTGGGCTATGCCGATGCCTATGTAGTAGAGGTCCCGGCGAGTGCGGTGTCCGACTCCGTTCCGGCGGAGGCCGCGCCCGAGATGGTGAGTATCACTGGCTGGCGGGTGCTGATTGACCAGTTCCTATCGCACGATCACGACAAGGCCATCCACCTCGCGGAAAAGGCAAAAAAGCGCCTGAAGCGCGAAGACATCAACGTGACCCTTAAGGGACCTTATTACAAGATCGAAGTCGGTAACTATCGCACTGAGGCGCAAGCTCAAGCCGCGGCCGAACGAATTGGGAGGTATTACCCCAACGCCCTCAAGGTCCGCTCCCAGATCCTCGTCTTGCAGGAGGAGTAACGCGCCATGCGCTTGTGCTGCTGTGTCATCGCATTGCTGCTCATGGCCTGTGCCCGGGGCAAAAGCACTGGACCGATGGTCTTCGACGACGAGGCTGTCCCTGTCGTGTCTGCTGACGATCCGCCGCCAGATACGGCCGATCTACGCGCTGTTCGCTGGCACTTGCTGTTCGCGATCGAAAGCCACGCTCTCGGTCAGACTCAACGGGCGCAAGCGGCCCTCGACACGGCCATCGGCATTCTCGCCAGCCTCGACGAGCACGACGCGCTGGTGGATACCACGCAGGCCACGCGCCTCGGTTTGGAGATTGAGCAGGCCTACCTCAGCTTGTTGCCGCACTTGGAGCACCTTCCCCCCGACAGCCATTTACCCCTTCTGCTCGAAGGGCTATCCAAGGAAAAAATCGAGACCCTGCCAGCCGACGCCGAACCGTTGGTCCTCATCCACCGGCTCGGTAGGCGCTGCGACATGCCCATCGACGCCAACGACCGCGTCGTCGCCAGTCTCCAATTCTTTCAGACGCGAGGTCGCAAGACCTTTGCCATTTGGTTGCAGCGCGCCGGGCGCTATCGCACGCTGATCACCGATATTCTCCAGCGCGAGGGGATGCCCAGCGACCTTTTCTATTTAGCGGTTATCGAAAGTGGTCTCAATCCAAGGGCCTATTCTAGATCGCGGGCCGTGGGATTGTGGCAGTTTATGGCGCACACTGGTCGCATGATGGGCCTCAAGCGCACTCACTGGATTGACGAGCGGCGCGATCCGATCAAAGCGACCGAGGCCGCTGCTCGGTACCTAAAAGATCTTTTCGCCGAGTTCGGCGACTGGCGCTTGGCGTTGGCCGCATATAACGGCGGGCCAGGACGAGTTCGCCGGGCCATCGCCCGCGCCGATACCAACGATTATTGGCAACTCGACCTGCCCCGCGAAACGAAAAACTACGTGCCGCTCTTCATGGCCGCGACCATCATAGCCAAGGATCCGCAACTCTTTGGCTTTGAACCCCAAGCCGAAGAGCCACCCTTTGCATACGAGGAAGTCGTTTTGCTCAAAGACTGGCCGTATGTCGATCTGAAAGCGGCGGCTCAACTCTTGGGCATTGAACGTCAGGTGTTGCACGACCTCAATCCCGAGTTGCGCCAAGACATCACGCCGCCGGGGAGTCGCCCGCCTTATACGCTGCGGGTGCCGACCGGCAAGCGCCAACTCTTGCTCGACCAGTATGCTAGCCTGCCGATCCCGCAGAAGGCTACGGTCCATCAGTACCGAGTGCAGCGCGGCGATACGATCTCTAGCATCGCCCAGAGCTTTGGCGTCTCCACGCGGGTCGTTATCGCGGCCAATAGCCTTAGAAACCCCAATTTCATCCGGCCGCGACAGCTTCTCTATATTCCGGTGGCCCCGAGGGCCAAGCCAGCGAGTGAGCGCCGGGGAACCTATACCGTCCGGCCGAACGACGTACTCGGGCGCATCGCCTCCCAGCACGGAGTGAGCCTGAGCGACCTAATGCAATGGAATGGCCTCAAAACCGATCGGATCAAACCCGGTCAGGAATTGGTGGTGCAACAGCAGCCTAGGCACCAAGAAGTGCTGAGAGGCGGCAAAATCTACACGGTGCAGTCGGGCGATACGCTGTGGGAGTTGGCCCGGCGCTTTGCGGTCAGTGTCGCCGACTTACAGGCGTGGAACGGTCTTGAAACCGTACGGATCAAACCCGGTCAACAGCTAACCGTGACCAACGAGCAAACGCAGATGTACACCGTAGTCACGGGTGATACGCTACACAGCATCGCCCGCAAATTTGGCCTCGCTGCCAGTGCTATTGCCCGCCAGAACAACATCGACCTCTCGGAGACGCTGCTAGCGGGCACGACCTTGCAAATCCCGAGGTGACATGATTGCGGTCCGCCATATTCTCTTGTTAGCACTGGCCTTCGTCCTGCAAACTACTTGGGTTGACGCTATCAAGATAGGGCCGGTCAAACCCGATCTATTGATTGTGGCGTTGAGTTTTGTCGCGCTGCGCAGCGGGCCGGTGGTCGGGGCCTATACGGGACTTGGGCTTGGCATTTTCCAAGACCTCTATATGCCCGCCTACCTCGGGGTCAATGCGCTCGCCAAGTCGCTGCTCGGCGCGGGCTTTGGCTACAGTCATACTCACATGGTCTCCGACAGCATTCAAGCGCAGGCCGCGCTGATTTTCGGTGCTGTGATCTTCCATGATATTATCTATTATGTGTGTACCGGCGCTGATGTGCCCTTTGAGGTGGTTAGGATCTTGGGCCGCGCTGTGTACACGGGCCTGATAAGTGCGGTTTTCTTGACCGGCTTGCTCATCAAACGCTATCTCTTCCCCGCTTGATTATGCAACATCTATTACCACAAGATGAGCGCCTGCCGCTCAAACTCCTCCTCGCGCCTGTCATCTTGCTGTTCGCGATTTTGCTCTTGCGTCTGTTCTATTTGCAGGTGGTCACCGCGGCCGACTATGCGCGTGAGTCCGAGGAAAACCGCATTTCCCAGCGGCGGGTCAAAGCCCATCGCGGGCTGATCTACGACCGCGATGGGCGCATATTGGCCCGCACCCGGCCATTTTACACTGTCGCGTTAGAACGCACCACCCGCAAGGATTTTGAAGCCACCACCGCAGCGTTTACAAGGGCCATCGGGGATGTAGAACTAGACGGTGAATACAGTCGCAAATACCACACCATCCGCCTCAAGCGCGATGTTGACTTTCGCACGATATCGATCGTAGAGGAGCGGCTCAAGGGGGACTGGCCCCTACTCGACATTGAAATCGAGACCCAGCGCTACTATCCCTACGGTTCGGCCGTCGCCCATCTGCTCGGCTATATCGGCATCATCCACGACCAAGATCTCCAAGGCAACAATGAAAACGCCTACGTGCCCGGCGATTTTATCGGCAAGACCGGGATCGAGAAGGTGTACGAAAACAGCCTGCGCGGCCGCGACGGCATGCTGTACGTCGAGATTGATGCGACCGGCCGCACGGGTCGGGAGTTTCCAGAGCGCGATCTGCTTCCCGTGCCCGGCGCACCCCTGCATCTGACCCTTGACTTGGAAGTGCAGCTAGCGGCTGAGCGCGCCCTGCCCGATAGTTTTGCTAGTGCGCTAGTCGCCCTTGACCCGCGTACTGGGGCCGTGCTGGCTTTGGTTAGCAAGCCGACCTTTGATCCCAACATTTTCGTGTCGTTCCAAGCCCAAAAGGAGCGGCGGCGGGTGTTGCAGAGCGAGACTGTGCTACTCAACCGCGCTTTGCAAGGACATTATCCACCTGGCTCGACGTTCAAGATGGTCAGTGCCATAGCCGCACTCGAAACGGGCGTCACCGATACGCTGAGCCTGTTTGAGCCTTGCTATGGTGCACTGCGGGTGGGTAGGAGTACGTTTCGCTGCCACAAGCGAACAGGCCACGGTAGCCTGACCCTGCCAGGGGCGATTGAGGTCTCCTGTAATGTTTACTTTTACCATTTAGCCCGGTTGACGAGCATTGAGACGTGGCACCAGTACGGGGCCAAATTAGGCTTCGGCCAGCCGACTGGGATCACCTATCCCGGGGAAGCTGCTGGTCTCCTGCCCTCGCGCCAGTACCACGAGGAGCGCGGCGGCTGGTCCTTTGGGCATCTGCTCAACCTCTCCATTGGTCAAGGTTCTTTATTGGTCACGCCCATGCAGATGGCCCGCTATGTGGCTGCCATTGCCAACGGCGGTTATTTGGTCACGCCATACGTCAGCGGCGATCCCCCTCGCCGCCAACGCATTGACGGCATTTCGTCGCGGACTCTCAGCATCGTGAGAAAGGCCATGCGGCGGGTGGTGGCCAGCGATACCGGTACCGGCCGCCGAGCGCGGGTTGACGGCGTCGCGATCGCGGCCAAGACGGGTACTGCGCAAGTGCCTAGTCGAGACGATGACGCTTGGATGGTGGCCTTTGCTCCGTACGAGAAACCCGCCATTGCCATCGCGGCTGTGGTTGAAGGGGGGGGCAGCGGCGGAGCGCGCGTCGGCCCGGTTGTGCGCGAGGTCGTCAAAGCCTTTTGCATTCAAGAGGGCATCATTGCGCCAGAAGCAGCCGAGGTGGACACGCTGTTGACTAACCAAGGAATGCTTTAACTCATGCGTTTGCTCCGCAGACTCGATGTCCCGCTCCTGATGGCGACTTTGGCGACCGTCCTGATCGGCATCATCGCGATCTACAGTGCTACGTATCACAACGACTCTACCTTGGTGCAGAACGCTTGGATTAAGCAACTCCAATTCGCGATTTTGGCCTTTGCCGTAGCTATAGCCGTCGTCTATATCCCGGAAAAGGTCATTTACAGCGTGGCGTATCTGCTATACCTGTTCAGCATTGCGAGCCTAGTTGCGGTGTTGATGTGGGGTACGGGCGATGCTACTCGTTGGTTGCGCTTGGGACCGGTGATGTTGCAGCCTTCAGAACTGACCAAGATCGCGACCATCATAGCGCTAGCCCGCTACCTGAGTGATCGCAACACCGAACACATCAACTCCATCAACGGCTTTCTCGGGGCCTTGTTTCTCGTATTGGTGCCGATCGCCTTGATTGTGCCCCAGCCCGACTTGGGGACCGCGATTTCTTTGGGTGCGCCGTTTTTCCCCATGCTTTATTGGGTGGGGCTGCGCAGGTTTTTCATTTTCCTCATCATCTCGCCGCTCATCAGCGTCTTTTGCTCCTTAGAGCCGCTATGGCAATGGGGCACTCCGTACGTATTCGCGTCCTTTATCATCGGCAGCACCCTCTTGATTCACCGTTTTATGCGCCAGCTCTGGTTGACCATTGCCATGGCCGTCGTCAATATCTCGGCGGGTTTGCTCATGGTGTATTTTTGGGAGAACTTTCTGCGCCCATACCAGAAGGCCCGCATTACGACCTTCCTCAATCCAGAGAGCGATCCACTTGGAGACGGGTGGAACATCATCCAATCCAAGATCGCTATTGGCTCCGGAGGGTTGACAGGTAAGGGCCTGCTAGAAGGCACACAGACTAAGCACCAGTTCCTGCCGGCGGCTCATACCGATTTTATCTTCTCGGTCATCGCCGAGGAGGGGGGGTTTGTCATGGCCCTGATCGTGCTGGGCCTGTTCTTTTTTCTTATCTATCGGGCGCTGCACATCGCCTCTATGGCCAATAATGCCTTTTACGGCCTAACAGCCCTCGGCTTGGCTGCGATGCTGACCTTTCACGTGTTTATCAACGTTGGCATGACCATCGGCGTCATGCCTATCACCGGCCTACCGCTGCCCTTTCTCAGTTCGGGAGGCTCTTCGCTGCTGTCCAACCTCCTCGCTATCGGTCTGCTCCTCCACATCGGCACCTACCGCCACGAGTTCTGAATGCGCCTTGCTAGACAGGCCGTTTGCTGTGCCCTGCTTGGCGCGTTCGTCATCAGTAATCCGCAATGCGGGGCCTACCGAGCCGGGCACGCCCAGCTGGCGCACGCCTACTTGCGCGACGGCCTCTACGACCAAGCCTTGGCCGAAACCCGCCGGGCCGTTCGCCAAGACGGGCCGGATGACCGCTTGCTGCTCATCGCCGCCCTCGCCCGGCTGGGCCTAGACGAAGTGGATGCCGCACTAGAGCTGATCGGCCAAGCCGTTGCCTTGGCACCGGACAACGACGACCTGTACAGGGCCTTGCGCGACATTTGCGAAAAAGAGGAGCGCTTCGCCCAAACCGCAAAACTCCTCGCGCAATTGCGCGCAGACTACGGGGAGAGGGCGTCGCTGTGGGCAACCGAGGGCTGGCTCCACGCCCGTCAAGAGCGGCCCGACGCAGCCGTAGAAGCGTTGCGCCAAGCCACCCGACTCGACGAGCACTACCTCTTCGCCCACGTTGAACTCGGCCGCCTTTTGATTGCCGAGAGGCGATTCGCCGAGGCCGAAGTCGCGCTTGTCGAGGCCGTGCGCATTCAACCCGATGACCAGCAACTCGTCCTCACCTTGGGAGATTGCCAACTCCGCCAAGGGCTTGCGGAACGGGCCGCTCGCACTTTTGCTCAAGCGCTGACGGCCGGAGTCATCAGTGCGGTTGACATCGCCCGCATCTACTACGAGCGCGAGCGGCCCGACGGCGCTATTTACTACTACGAGCGCGCCTTGGCTGGTGCTCCAGACGATCCTCTGATCCTCAATAACTTGGCTTGGACCTATGCAGAAGAGGGCCTGCGTCTTAGCTACGCCCTAAATCTGTCGATGCGTGCGGTCAAGCTCGACGCGGAAAACCCAGTCTATTTGGATACCTATGCGGAATTGCTGCACCTGTTGGGGCGGCATGCCCACGCAATGGCCATTATGCGTCAAGCCCTCGCGCTCGAGCCGACCGATGGCGAGCACCGGGCCTATCTCGAAGGCCAGATGGCGAAATTCCACCGTGCACTTGCCACGCGCCTGTGAGTTAGGTGCGGTAGTGTTGGTAGTCGATGTCGAGGTGTTCTAGCTTTGCGTACAGGCTCTTGCGCGACAGGCCCACGTCTTCGGCTACTTGCGAAATTACCCCGCGGTGTCGGTGCAGAGCCTCGCAGAGGAAGTGCCGCTCAAACGAGTTCCGCGCTTCCTTAAAATCGCGCTGGCTTAGATCGGGCTCTTCTTCGTCCTGCCAGTAGATGATCTCTTCGGGCACGTCTTCTTCCCGCAGCAAGCTGTCGTTTGCGAGGAGGACCATGCGCTCAAGGGCGTTTTCCAACTGCCGCACATTGCCCGGCCATGGATAGGCCAAGAAGTGGTTTAAGGCCGCGGCGTCAATCCCGCGAATTTTGCACCCGTTTTGCGCCGCCAATCGGCGGATAAAGTGTTCGACTAGTAGGGGAATGTCTCCCTTGCGTTGGCGCAGCGGCGGCAGCTTGAGCGGTACGACGTTGAGCCGGTAGAAGAGATCCTCGCGGAAGGTTCTTTTGCGGACCTCTTCCCGCAAATCGACGTTGGTGGCGGCGATGACCCGCACATCTACCCGCAAGGTCTCCGCGCCTCCGACGCGCTCGAATTCGCGTTCTTGCAGGACGCGCAACAGGCGCAGTTGCACGCGCATATCCGCCGCGCCAATCTCGTCGAGAAACAAGGTCCCGCGATCGGCTAGTTCAAAGCGGCCTAAGTGCTGGCGGACCGCACCCGTAAAGGCTCCTTTCTCGTGCCCGAACAGCTCACTCTCCAAGACGCCTTCGGGCAGCGCGGCGCAGTTGAGTCGCACAAACGAGGCTCTGCGCCTTGGGCTGCGCCGGTGTAAACGCCGCGCCAACACTTCTTTGCCTGTGCCGCTTTCTCCAGTGAGGAGTACGGTCGCTGGGGACTCAGCGACCCGGTCAGCTTGGGCTAGCAGGCGGCGGACCTGGGGGTTTTGGGTGATAAATTCGGGATGGTCGGCAGAGCGGGGGGAGGACGCGCCCACTCGCGTAGCCGCGCCCGAGTTTGCAGACGTACAAGAATACACAGACAGCCTTCCTTCCTTTTGGATATTTAATGCAAAAATGAATATAATATGTCGATGCAAACGATTGTCAAGAAAAAACAATGTAGAAATGTAGATGGGGGATTAGGCTAAGACAGAGGATCTATGGGCACAGATTTCGGAAACTAAGCTGCTGTAGTTGCTGGAGCCTCTCGATTCTGTGTCGTAGAGCGCGATGGGCTGGCTAAAACCCGGGGCCTCGGCCAAGCTAATGTTGCGGCTGATGATCGTCTGATAGACCTTGTCGCCGAAGTGGTTGCGCACTTCTTGGGCCACGTGGCGACAAAGCTGCAAGCGGTTGTCGTACAGGGTAAGTAAAATGCCCTCGATTTCGAGATCGGGATTGAGGTAACGCCGCACCACGCGGATGGTATCGTTGAGTTTGCTCACACCTTCTAAGGCGTAGTACTCACACTGCACCGGAATGAGCACGGAATCGGCCGCACTCAGCGCGTTGATGGTCAGCAAGCCCAAGGACGGCGGACAATCAATGAGTATAAATTCGTACTGTCGTTTTATCGGATCTAGGGCTTCGGCCAGCCGCTTGTCGCGCCCGACCATCGCGGCCATTTCCACTTCGGCACCTGCGAGGCGGACGTGCCCGGGCACTACGAAGAGGTCCTTTATATAGGTGGGAAAGGTCGCTGAGGAGGTGCTGAGCTGGCCTATCAAGACCTCGTAGGTCGAGGCATAGTCGCTACCGAGCTCAGCGTCGCAACTACTAGTGGCATTGGCCTGCGGGTCTAAGTCGATGAGTAGGGTTCGGTACCCGAAAAGGGCTAGACCGGCGGCAAGATTGACAGCCGTAGTGGTTTTGCCCACTCCGCCTTTTTGATTGGCGATAGCGATGATTTTGCCCATACCGATATTTTGCCCTATCAAAGCCTACAAAAAGGCTCAATCAGCTAATCGGAGCGCACCCAAGCGCGATTCCGTGCTATTTAGTGAGCAACAAATTAAAAGGGCCAACTGACTGCTCCCATAGTCAAAGGGAGCGCATTCAGGGGAGTTATGCAGAAGACCCTAATCACCGCCTCTGATTCAATATAATACGGCGTGACGGCGCGTCAAGGATTTGTTTCAATTTGGTTACATATGAATACTAAATAATGCATAAGTATATATAAAATAATATGTTGTAAATTTATAGCAGATGAGCTATAGCCCATCTGCTACGCGGTTTTTGGGCTGGTGGTGAGCAGTTTCTTATTATTATTCATAATTAAAATCGCGGAAGCGAAAGACGATGCAAAACGATTCCACCTTCTCAGAATTAGTTGCTATCATGGCGCGTCTGCGCGGCCCCGCTGGCTGCCCCTGGGACCGCCAGCAGACGCATGCCACGCTCAAACCATACCTATTAGAGGAAGTGTACGAGGCCCTTGAAGCCATTGACGCAGCAGACGACGCCGAGTTGTGCAAGGAGCTGGGCGATGTGTTGCTGCAAGTGGTGTTCCACGCCCAGGTCGCGGCCGAGGAGGGTCGCTTCGACATCGAGGCGGTCGGCCAAGCCATCGTCGATAAGCTGATTCGCCGCCATCCTCACGTCTTTGGCGATGCGAGTGCAGACGAGGCAGACGAGGTTTTGCTCCGCTGGGAGCAGATCAAAAAGCAGGAGCGGCGAGAGCAAGGGGACGCCGCGCCGTCGTTGCTGGAGGGCATTCCCAAGCACCTCCCCGCTCTAATGCGTGCTCATCGTATCCAAGCGCGAGTTGCACAGCAGGGGTTTGATTGGGACGAGGTTGATGGCGCACTCGACAAGGTCGAAGAGGAATTTGCCGAAGTGCGCAAGGCTTGGGAGACGGGTAGGGCTGCGGCGGTCGAGGAGGAGTTTGGCGACTTGCTCTTCTCGTTAGTCAACGCCAGCCGATTCCTCAAAGTAGATCCCGAGCAGGCGCTCAGGCGTGCAGTCGCCAAGTTTGAGCGCCGCTTCCGCGCCCTAGAGGAGATCGTGCAGGCGCGGGGCGAGGAAGTCGCCACGCTCTCGCTAGCGGCCCTAGACGAGATCTGGGACGAGGTGAAAGCGCGCGAAAAGGGCGAAGAATAAGCAAGTGATATGGAACTAGCACTCGACAAGGTTCCCTTCCGCGTTGATGCACTCTTTTTCGCCACGGTCTTGGGCGTCTTGGCGCTCTCCGTACTGGCCATGCGCGTCGCGGTCCAGCGGGCAGGGCAGGTCGCCGACCTGTGGACGAGGCGGGCAGCCATGGGAGCGATGCTCTGGTTGGTGGCGACTGGACTGGTCGCTCTCTCAGACGCGTTGCGCGGCCTTTCGCTATCCCTCTTCACGGCCTTGATGATCCTAACGGGCGGCGTGGCCTTTTCGCGGGTGGGGACCGTGCTGGTAGCTGCAATCGGTCCGGTTGGGCTGATTGGCTTCCAGTTTTTCCGCGTGCCGGTCGCCGTGTTCTTACGAGGAATGTACCAAGCGGGGCAGGCTCCGGTGCAGATCACCTACGTGGGACTCAATTTCGACATCTTCGTCGGCTTGACCGCGCCGGCTATGGCTTGGCTGGTCTGGCGCGGCAAGGTGGGATTCTACGCGATATGGGCTTGGAATGCGATTGGGTTGATGCTATTGGCCGAGGCAATTGTCATCGCGATTCTCTCCATGCCGACGGAGTTCCGCGTCTTCACCAACGAGCCGACTAGCACGTTTGCGACGTACGCGCCCTACATCTGGCTGCCGACAGTCTTGGCACCAGCCGCCCTGTTTGGTCATTTGTTGGTATTGCGCTGGCTGTCGTCGAGCTGCTCTGGGTCGAGGTAATCCATGGCCGGGTCGAGCTTCCAGCGGCACTGGTCGGGGGGCTGTATGGTGCGGCCCCACGCGGCTAGGATGGATCGGTCGGTGCGGAGCGCGGCCATGCGCGCGGCGATCCACTCTGGGTCCCACCCGTCTAGGACTTCGGTTTTGAGCGCGGCCAGTGTCTCTTGGTGCGCCGGGTCGGCCGCTAGGTCGCAGCACTCGCGCGGATCGGTTTGGAGGTTAAAAAGCTGGCAGGGCTGATCGTGGTAGTAGTTGAGCTTCCACGGGCCGCGCCGAATCATGCGCTGAAAAATGCCCACTTCAGGGAAGGGCCCGCCGGCCCCGGCCGCGTCTTGGCAGAACTCAGAGAAGGCGACGTCATCCCACGCGGCGTTTTTTGGATCCGCGAGTAAGGGAAGTAGGCTGCGGCCCCGCGAGTGGGGTAGGGCTGGGCAGCCCAAGGCATCGAGCATGGTCGCGTTGAGGTCGAGTGAAGAAATCACTCGGTCGCAACGGGTGCCTGCGGGCAAGCGCCCGGGCCAAGCGAGTATGGTCGGTACCTTAACCGAGTCCTCGTAAAAGGTCTGCTTCCACCACAGCCCGTGCTCGCCGACCTGCTCGCCGTGGTCCGACGTGTAGAGAACTAGGGTGTTTTCCTCCAAGTCGTTTTCCCGCAGCGCGGCTATGATCTGGCCGATTAGCACGTCCATGCGGTGGACTAGCGCCCAATAGGCAGCGCGGGCGCGGCGGGTCTCTTCCGCGCTGACTTCCTCGATCTCGCAGGCTTGGCGCCAGCGCTTGATATGGGGATGCAGGTGGTCGCCGAAGGGTTCGGGGGTTTGCGGTGGGGTGATGTTTTTATAGTAGTAGCGATAGTCTTGCAAGCGGGCGACAAAGGGCTGGTGCGGCAGCATGAAACCGACCGAGAGCGAGAATGGCTCCGCTGTTTGGTTGGCGCGCTTGGCGACGCCGAGGCGGTTGAGGTAGTCGATGGTCGCGGCGGTGACGTCTTCGTCGTGGACTTGGTAGGCGCTCTGGCCGTGCCCGGACAGGCGCAGGCTGACGCGGCCCGGCCCGGCTGTGCCCGAGAGCTGGCCGTGATCGACGCCCTGGCCCCCGGGCTGGTTGGGGCCGTGATCGCCGACGAGCCGCTCTGCGTACCCGTGCAGTTGGTCTGGTCCAACCGAGTGCATGCGGCCGATGAGAACGGGGCGGTAGCCGCCGGCACCCATGGCGTGGGCGAAGGTGGGGATGCCGGAGTCGAGGATGTGGCTGTTGGTCCAGACTTGGTTGTCGCAGGGGTAGCGGCCCGAGAGCATGGACATTCGCGAGGGTACGCAAATCGGCGAGGGGCAATAGGTGTTGTCGAACACGACGCCGCGCTCGGCGAGGGCGGCGAGGTGGGGGGTCTCGACTAAGGGATCGCCATAGCAGCCGGAGACGTAGGGGCTGTGTTGGTCGGAGTGGATGTAGAGTAGATTGGGGTGGGGTGCTTGGCTCATAAGGGGCCTTGTTGGTTAAGCAGTGTGCGCGACAAGGTACGCGGCTGGTCGGGGTCGGGCAAGATGGGGTGGGGCCGATTTTTCTCGTGCTGCTGCCTTGTGTACGTTTTTTTGAACGGCGAACTGCAAAGGATGGAGGTTGGGTATGAAAACCAAAAAAGTCACCAAGCCGGCGAAAATTAAGCGGAAGGACTACGAGCGCGAATTGGACAAGTTGCACTACGAGTTGGTCAAGTTGCAGCACTGGATTAAGGACCAAGGATTGCGGGTCGTGATCGTCTTTGAGGGGCGCGACACGGCTGGCAAGGGTGGGATCATCAAGCGCATCACCGCGCCACTCAATCCGCGCGGTGCTCGCGTGGTGGCCTTGGGCACGCCATCGGACCGCGAGCGCACCCAGTGGTACTTCCAGCGCTATGTAGCCCACCTGCCGGCCGCGGGCGAGATTGCGATTTTCGACCGCAGTTGGTACAACCGCAGCGGCGTCGAGCGGGTGATGGGCTTTTGCACTGAGGAAGAGTATTGGGAGTTTCTCCACTCGTGCCCGGAGTTTGAGCGCATGCTAGTGCGCTCGGGGATCATCCTGCTCAAGTACTGGCTGTCGGTGAGTGAGAAAGAGCAAGAAAAACGCTTTCAAGCGCGCGCCCGGAATCCGCTCAAGCACTGGAAGCTCAGCGATATGGACCTCAAGTCGCGGAACATGTGGGTTGAGTACTCCAAGGCCAAAGACGAGGCGTTTTTCTACACGGACATTCCCGAAGCGCCTTGGTACATGGTTGAGGCCGACAACAAGCGCCGGGCGCGTCTCAATTGCATCGCGCACATCCTCAGTCAACTGCCCTACGAGGACGTGATGCCGAAAAAGATCAAACTGCCGCCGCGCCCGCAGCATGGCGAGTACCAGCGCCCGCCCCAAAGCAAGTTGAACTCTGTCGAGGAGAAGTACTGAAAAGCGGTTTTGCAACCTGTCCGAGTGCGAGCGATGAGATGCCATGTCCAGCCAGTTCGAGTTTTTCGGCCCTTCCCACATCGCTGCAATGGGTGCGACGCTGGCCTTGCCGATCCTCTTGACTATCGTCGTCAAGCGGCTCAATTCGGCCAAGGTGACTCAAGCCGTTTGCGGTGCATTCGCGGGCGTGCTCTTGCTCAACGAGATCCTGCCTTGGGGCCAGCGCTTGGCGGTGGTCGGAGCGTACGAGTTTGTGCGGTGGTATCTGCCGTTGCATGTCTGTAGCATTACCGTCTTCGCCGTCGCTGCCGCGCTCATCTTCCGCTGGCAGACGGCGTATGAAATCGCCTACTTCTGGGGACTCGCCGGCGCGACCAATGCCGTTGTCACGCCGCCGCTCGTAGCTGACTATCCAGCGTATCGCTTCTTTCAGTATTTCATCGCCCACGGCGGCATCGTCGCCGGCGCACTATTCGCAACTTGGGGACTTGGCATGCGACCGACGTCCAAGTCTGTCATCCGCGTCTTTGTGCTGCTCAATCTCTTGGCGATTGTCGCGTTTGGCGTCAATTGGGCGCTCGGGAGCAACTACATGTTCCTCAGTCGGCCGCCCGTTACCCAGTCGCCGTTTTTCTTTGCCCCGTGGCCGTGGTATATCCCAATCCTCGACGGCGTGGCGCTCGTTTTGTTTTACTTGTTGCTCCTACCTTTTAAAATCGGGCGCAGACCAGACGGTTCGCGGATACCTACTATTCTATGAAAGCATCTCGCAAAAAAAAGAAGGCTACGTCCCAAAAGTCCGAGTCCCAGATTCGCAAAGCGGACCTAGGTAGGCGCGTGGTTGGATTATTGGAAAGACCTTGGGGTCCTTTCTTCATTGTCGCGGCGACCTTCCTCCTAGGGATCTGGACCTTCGACGCCAAACTATCCCTCAGCGGCGATAACGCCGAATTCATCACGCTAGCGCGCAGTCTGGCTCAAGGCGAAGGGCTTTTGCACATCAACTCGCCCGACCCGAAGCCAGCGACCAAGTACCCTTTTGGCTTTCCCCTGTTGCTGGCTCCTTTGGCGTGGGCTTTTCCCGGCGAGTGGGTACCGATGAAGGCTTGGGTACTGGTGCTTTTTGCACTGGGGATGGGGGTGCTGTACCAACTGGCCAAGGAGCGGGTGGGTGTTTTGCCCGGCCTAGCGGTGGTGGTGTTGAGCGTCGTACTCGGCAAGAGCTATTTGACGCACGGGCCGACCGGCGCAGCCTACGGCCCGCTGCTTTTGCACTACGCACACCAGGTTATGTCCGAAGTGCCCTATCTGACCTTTTCGCTTTTGGCGCTGTGGCTCGTCGAACGGGGCGTTGGGCGCGAGGGTCTCTGGGGAAATTGGTGGCTCGTCGGCGGGTTTGCCTGCACCATTTGGGCGTACTACATCCGCACGGTTGGGATCGCGCTGCTGGCGGCCGTGGTGGTCTATCTGTTGCTTCGGCGCGATTTTCGGCGGTGTTTGCTCTTTAGCGGCGCGGCGTTTGTCTGCTGGCTGCCGTGGACGTTGCGCAATCAAGCGATAGGTGGCGGCAGCGTCTATATCAAACAGCTCTTCATGGTCAATCCCTACCACCCAGAGCGGGGCCTGCTCGATGTGAGCGGCTTTGTCGAACGCTTTATCGGCCATGTGCATCGCTACCTGACGGGGGAATTGCCCAATACTTTGGTGCCTTTTTTTGGTGGCACTGAGACGATTTTCCACCCCGCACCGTTGTTGCTGATCGCGCTCGCCGTTGCGGTGACGGTGCTCTGTATCAAGCGCGGCGAACACCTGCTGCTTTCGCTCTACACGGCCTTCTTCATGGGGATCGTGTTGCTCTGGCCTTGGCCGGGAGATCGCTTTCTAGTGCCTATTGTGCCGGTGCTCGTCTTGTTGGGAGTCTGGGCCGTTTTGCAAATTCGCGACAGACTGGCCGGAGGCTATGTAGGGAGATTTGTGATATGGGGATGCTTTCTGGTATGTGTCATCGGCCAAACAGGCGGTGTCAAACGCCTAGCTGACTACGCGACCGCCGACTATCCTCCGCCTTGGCTCCGCTACTACCAGGCGGGTCAATGGCTCAAAGCCAACGCGCCGGAAGACGCCATCGTACTGTGTCGCAAGGGCTACTGGATGTACATCGTCTCGGGCCGGCGCTGCGTCGGCTTCCCCTTTGACGAGCCGGCAAAAGTGCTGGCCCACATGGAGCGCGAAAGGGTAGATTACGTGGTGTTGGAAAGTCTTGGTTTTCCACAGACGGGACAATACCTGTATCCGGCCATTAAGGAATACGAAAGCCGCTTTCAGGTGGTGTGGCACGACCCGGTGGTGCCGACGTATGTGCTGCGTTTCTTCAAGCAATAGGTCATTTGCCTTGCCGACCGCTTGCATCTTTTGAAATGACTCGCCCGTTTCCTTCATTAAAGAAGGTGCCCGTGATCCGGCGCTGCTCGCTGCACGTTCTCCTGTCCTACTTGGTGTGCAGTTTAGTCTTCACCTACCCGCTGGTTTTTCGTCTGACGACCCACGTACCCGGTGGTAAAGGCGATGTGCCGATCTATATATGGAATCTGTGGTGGATAAAAAAAGCCTTATCCGAGGGCATCTCGCCGCTTTTTTGCGACTATATCTTCGTCCCCTACGGCACGTCGCTGGTCTTCCACACCTTCGTCTTTTGCAAGGCTGTATTGGCAGTGCCTTTGCTGTGGTTATGCAGTGCTTGGACGACCTATAATATCCTGATCTTGGCGACATTTGCCACGGCCGGTTGGGGTATGTTTTTGCTGGCGCACTGCTTGACTGGCGATGGCCGGGCCGCGTGGGCCGCCGGGCTGATCTACGCCTTCAGCCCCTATATGCTGACCCGCAGTCTAAGTCATTTCAACTGCCTGAGCAGTGAGTGGCTTCCCCTCTATGTGCTCTGTCTGATCCGCTTGGTGGAAACGAAGAATCAACGCTGGGCTTGGGGCGGTGGGCTGTGTCTGTTGCTGACGGCCTATTGCGATTACTACTATCTCATCTATCTGACATTGTTCACGGCATTTTACCTCGGTTGGCGATCCTACCGCGACTGGTCGGAGGTACTAAACAGAACCTTTCTTGCGCACTTCGCACTCATGGGAGCCATCGCCGCAGTCGGTTTTGCGCCTGTTCTGTGGGGACTCTTTGAGACGACGCGGAGCGGCTACATTTACGGAGGGGCCTCCTCGGCCAAGCTGGGGGCAGACCTATTGGCTTTTGTAACACCACCACCGGGCAGCCTGCTCTATGGCGATATAGGAGCTGAGGCCTACAAGGTGTTTTCCGGTGGCAATGCGGTAGAGGCGACGGTGTTTTCCGGCTATGCGGTGCTTGGTCTGTTGGTGGTGTGCGTCCTGCGCTTGCGGGGCGAGGCGGCCGTAAGGGGATGGCTATGGCTGACGCTGGTGTTTTTCCTGCTCTCGCTGGGGCCGCTGCTCCATATCGGCGGGGATTTTGTCTTCGCGCTTGGAGAAGGGCGCTTTGCGGTGCCATTACCCTACGCGCTTGTAGGCTACGTGCCCCTGATCAAGGGCGCACGGGTGGCGGCGCGTTTCGATATCATGGTTATGTTGGGCCTGGCGGTACTCTCCGCGTATACCATGCGCTATTGGCTAGGTCGGGTAGCTTATCCGGTTCGCTGGACGGCGGCGGTTGCTGTGCTGATCGCCTTAGAGTTCTTCAGGCTGCCCTATCAGGTCGCGGCAGTAGAAATCCCCGACGCCTACGCCGAAGTCGCCAGCGATCACCGAGACATAACGGTCATGGAAGTGCCCTTGGGCTGGCGCACCGGCTGGGGAAGCACGGGGCGCAGTTTCGACGAGCGACAATTGTTCCAGACTGTTCACGGAAAACGGCTGATAGGTGGCTTTGTTGCGCGGGCTCCCGAAGACGGACTGCAACGCATGACGGCGCTACCCGGAGTCGGCCAACTTTTGGCCCTGCAGGAGGAATTGCCGAGGCCCCCTTCACCAACGGCAGCTCGCCGGCCTGCTATCCGGGAACAGCTACGGGAGCTTTTATCTCATTTGCCAAACTTTTTGCGCGAGCGGCTACTACGCAACAACTCGGTGCGCCGTTTCCTCGCCGACGCGCCATTAAAGCAGATCCCGCGCTCAGGATCGCTGCGGGATCTGGTGCAAGCTGTCAACTTGGGCTATGTGTTCGTACATCCGCCTTATAGCGATTACGAGCCGATCCGGTACTATTTGGAGGCCGGTTTGCCTCTGGAGCAATTTTACGAACACGACGGCGTAATAGGCTACCGGGTGGTGGCACCAATGGACAGATAGATCGAACAGTAGGCGGTCTTGAAGAGACCATGTAGGGCGAAAAAAACGTGTGGATACTTTTAGGGCAGGAACGTATCTTGTCAAGACTCTCTTACCTAACCCAAAGAAGACAGGGATGCTGATTGAATGGATAACCTCAAACTGGATCGTATTACATGACGGATGTACTACGGTGGCGGCACCGCATTTCCTTGCCCGACGGTACAGTAACTCCGGGGGTACAGGACTCGCCGGCCTTACTTAAGCGCTTGCAACTACCTGAGGACCTTTCCGGCAAGACAGTGCTTGATATCGGCTGTTCAGATGGGTTTTACAGCTTCGAATGTGAACGTCGGGGGGCTTCTCGTGTCCTAGCCGTGGACAATTACAGTTCGCCCTTGATTGACTCGCCGTCCGGCTTTCACATGGCCCATACCTTGCTTAATTCAAAGGTAGAATTTCGCCAAGTAGACTTGTTCAGTTTGAGTCCGGACGAGGATGGATGCTTTGATATCGTCCTGTTTCTGGGCGTCCTCTACCATTTGCGCCACCCTCTCCTTGGTATAGAGCGCATCGCGAGCTTATGTCGCGAAAAGCTGATTTTGGAAACGCGTTTAGACTCTCCTTTTGGCTTGTGGGGGGCTCTCAAGCGCCGCCTATTAGGCCCGGACAATCTCAGCCCTTCTATGCGCTTTTGCGAGAGGGCACAAGTCAATGCCGATCCAACGACTTGGTGGACTCCCACGGCCCAATGTGTAGAGGCTATGTTGCGTTCTTGTGGTTTCTGCTCAGTCAAGCAAGTAGATAAACAGGGCTGGCGGGGTATATTTCACGGGGATAGCCCACGATGGGGCTCTGACGTGTTGGATTTGGTCCAATCCCTGGGAAGCCAACGGGTAGCTTTGGCCTACGAGAAAGAGACGGGCCACTCTATAGAAGGGAAAGATGTGGTGGAGATTCTGCGCAAGGTGTCCATTCCTCAGTTCGCTGCCATCAAACAACGAGCCTTTGAGCTAAACGAATAGCTTCTGGCTATAAAAAGATAGTTCGACCACCCACGGAGCTTGAGTATGGTAAAGTCACCTATCGCGAAGGGCCATTATGGCTGCTACAAGCGGCTGGTGGCTTGTCTGCTGAACGCCGGGCTAGCTGCATGGGCGGAGCCGGTGGCTGCGGAGTCAAACCCGTGCGCCAACGGCATCGTCGTATCTCAGCCGCAGGACCACCCCGGCTTAGTAGCCGACTGCGAGGTGCTCTTGGGCCTGCGCGACCGCTTGGCCGGCGACCGCGGCTTAAACTGGAGCGCGGACATACCCATTACCCAGTGGGACGGTATCGCGATCGGCGATTCTGGCGTCAAAACGTTGGAACTCGGTGACAGGGAGTTGACGGGTGTGATCCCACCCGAATTGGGCTACCTGAGCCAATTGCAGTGGTTGAGCCTCTACGACAACAGGTTGACCGGCTCGATTCCCCCTGAGTTGGGTCGCCTGAGTCAACTGGAGTGGTTTGATCTTAGCGGCAATGTGCTGATTGGCTCGATTCC
>VXOR01000016.1:0-28428 GCA_009840005.1 Gemmatimonadota bacterium | reverse complement strand
GATCTTAGCGGCAATGTGCTGATTGGCTCGATTCCACTCGAACTGAGCCAACTGATAGCCCTGCGGGGGCTGTATCTCTACGGCAACCAGTTGATCGGCTTGATTCCACTTGAACTAAGCCAACTGATAGCCCTGCGTGGATTGCGCCTCGACAACAATGGGTTGACGGGTGTGATTCCACCCGCATTGGGACGTCTGACAGAGCTGGAAGAGTTGAACCTCGACGGCAACGCGCTGATAGGATGTGCACCGGAGACATTGGCCAGATGGGTCAACGATCTGCCGGTTTGCTCCCAAGTCTCGAAATCATCCGATGCGGCTGTTAGCGCGGTGACGGCCACTGTCTTGGGCGATGCGATCGAGCACTTAATTGTTGAGTTTGCGCGCACCATCCCCGGCCGCCAACCCGACTACGCTTGGATCGGCGTCACCGACGAGTTCGGCCAGCTAGAATTGATCATCTCCAGTGAGGATCCGGTGAGCGGCTACTATCAAGCCCAGGCTCGCAACGCCGCCGGAGAGATGGTGGGCCAGTGGCACGGCATTTTCCTCGACCAGGACCGGTACCAGAGCTTGGAGCTGACCTTGGGCGGCGGTGTGCAAGTGGTAGCTAGCCAAATGCTGGTCAGAGGGGTCGAGTTGATTGCCCACTACCCCTTCAATGGCAATGCCCGAGACGTCAGTGGAAACGAGTATCACGGCATCCTGTCAGGCCCCGTGCCCACATGGGATCGCTTTGGCAACGAAGATGGTGCTATTCTTTTTTCTGGTACTGACCATCGCATTGACCTGCCGCACGAGGTGCTCAATGGCCGGCTAGATGTGACCACTGTCTTTTGGTTGAAAACCTCCAAGTCTGGAGCTCAAACCATTATCAGCGGTGCCAACCAACTCAACGACAACGAATATATTGTCTTTTTCTTAAACGAAGGTCTGATCCGCTTCTATTCGCACGGGAGAGTGGGGGGAGATCAGGTCTGGTGCGACGTAGAAATCCAACCGATTGCCGACGGCACTTGGCACCACTTTGCCGTGATTCGCAATGCCTCGCTGGGCCATGCTGACTTTTTCATCGATGGAGAGGGGTATACCAAGCGTTGTGGGCACTTGGTGTACGACACACTCAAGGTCGAGGCGGGAGGACTCATTCTCGGTCAAGATCAGGATACGTTCGGTGGGGGTTTCGACGCGAGTCAGGTTCTCAGGGGTGCGTTGGACGACCTCAGAATATACGATGGGACATTGTCGGCCACTGAAGTACAGACTCTCAGGCGTGAAAGCAATCCAAACGATCCTGGTGCGGCCAAGGAGGTGACGTCGGTCGTCAGCGGTCTATATCCCAATGTGCCCAATCCCTTCAACACCGGCACCCAGATCACCTACCGCTTGGCCACCCCTGGCCCGGTGAGACTGGAGATCTACAATGTGCTGGGCCAGCCGGTGCGTACACTGGTGGATGAGTTCCAGGCCGCCGGCTTTCATCAGGTCCACTGGGACGCCCGCGACCAGTGGGGCGTCCCAGTAGCAACGGGCGTCTATCTCAGCCATCTGCACTACCCCGGTAGAGTCCAGACCCGACGGTTGCTCTTGCTCAAGTAGCTCACGGCAGCGGGGCGTCGTCGCGGACTAGGCCCTCGTCGCGGAGTTCGGCCCAAAACGAGGCGGGAATCTCCTGTGTGAGCAAGTCGAAATTCTCTTGCACTCGCTCGGGTTGCCGCGTCCCGGGGATGATGCAGGTGATGGCCGGATGGGCGAAGACGAATTGCGAGGCCGCTGCTTTGAGATTGACGTGGTGGCGAGCGGCCACGGCTTCTAGCGACTCGGCCTTAGCCGCGATTTCGGGTGGAGCTTCCCGGTAGTTGTACGTCGCGCCCGGGCGCGCGCCTTTGGCCAAGATGCCGCTGTTGTACGTGCCGCCGGCCATGATGCCGATATTCTTTTCCACGCACAGCGGCAAGAGTTCGCCGAGCGCACCTTGGTCGAGCAAGCTGTAGCGTCCGGCGAGGAGGAAGCAGTCGAAATCGCCCTCGCGGGCAAAGCGGGCCAGCATTTCCCATTGGTTCATGCCCGCACTGACGGCGCGGATAACGCCTTCGCCGCGCAGCTTGTCGAGTGCAGGATAAGCACCGTCGATGGCTTCCTGCCAATGGTTGTCCGGGTCGTGAATGTGGAGGATGTCGATGCGATCTACGCCTAGGCGTTTGAGGCTTTCTTCGAAGGAGCGCATGACGCCGTCGTAGCTGAAGTCGAATACCGGTTGATACGAGGCCGGGCCATCGAAAATGCCCGCCTGTTGGTCTTGTTCGGTTGGAACCAAGATGCGTCCTACTTTGGACGCGAGCACATAGCTGTCGCGCGGCACGCCCACGAGGGCCTTGCCGAGGCGGAGTTCGCTTTTACCCGCTCCGTACAGCGGTGCGGTATCTAAGAGGTTCAGTCCTAACGACAGAGCGCGGTGTACGACGGCGACGGCTTGGTCGTCTGGTATGTCGCCGTATAGGCCGCCGATAGAGGCGCAGCCCAAGCCGAGGCGCGTGACGCGCAGGCCGCTGCTGCCGAGGGTGACTTTTTCGAGTGGATTCATGGCGTGCTCCTCATAGTTTATAGATGTAAAAGGCAAAACATAGGCCAAACTACCCGCGACAAAAAGCCCGCCCCTTGGGACTTGCTTGACGCTCACAGGGGCATGCCGTACATTAAACGGTCTTTGTAAATTACCCCGAACTCATTGAATATAAAAGAGATGTGTCAATTTAAGGCCAAGCTGCTGGCGCTGCTAATGCTGGCTGGGTGTGCCGTCACCGAGGAGCCGCCGCAAGAAGAAGTGGTTCGCAGCGAGCGGCCTGCTTTGGCCGAATGGCAGTGGGCCGATGGCGAGCTGCCTTGGGGCACTTGGGACGAGTCTTTATTCGTGCACGCCCAAAGCGAAGACAATCCCATATTGGTGTATTTGGCCACTCCGGGATGCGAGGGCCTGTTCCCCGCGCCGACGCCAGCGCTGCGTCAACTAGTCGCCGAGAAATTTATCAGCGTGCAGGTCGATCCATTCAAGCGGCCGGATATTGCTCGGCGCTACGACAGCGGCGGTTGGCCGGCTCTAGTGGTGGCCCTGCCAGACGGGCGGGTTTTCGCGCGGGCTGTGGATATTCCACCGGCTAACGTCGAGCCTTATTTGCGTCGGTTGCACACGTCCTACGAGGAAAAGCGCGAAGTAATCGTCGCCAAGGTGCAGCGTGCCGCCCGTCCCAAGGTTGAGAAACCTGTTGCAATAGATGCCGTTTACCGCGCGTGCGCGGCCGCCTTTGACTCGGCCCACGGCGGTTTCGGCGGCCCGACCAAGTTTCTCGAAACTTCGACGTTGCGCTTCCTGCTCACCTATGCCGAGGCACGGGGTGCAGCACCGGCGCGGCAGATGGCCTTGGCTAGCTTGGATGCGGTGCTTGCCTCGCCGCTTGGCGACAGCGGTGGTTTTCGCGCGTACTCATACACACCGGATTGGAGTGCGCCTGCGGGCGAGCGGGACGCTCTCGATCAGGCAGCCATGCTGCATTTGTTGCTGGAGACTGGCCAGTCCCGCTACGCCGAGTCGGTCACAGCACTACTCGGCTTTGTCGAGGGTACGCTCTTTGACTCAGCCGAGGGCGTGTTCCGCGGTCGCCAAGTCATGGCCGATCCTTCGGCAAGCTCAGGAACCGCTTGGTGGACCGACCCCGCGCTCTACGCCGACCGCCAAGCGGCCTTGATACGGGCTTATTTGGCCGCAGCCACCGCGCTAGGCGACGAACGCGCTGCTCAGGTGGCTATGCAGGCTGGCGATGTGCTCATCAGCCACTGTATCGACGACCGCGGCCGGGTGCAGCACGTCTGCGATTCAGAAGCTGAGGGCAGTACCGGCCTACTCGGCGATCAAGCCTTGGCGGCTCTGGCTCTGTGGGAATTGGGCCAGTGGAGTGGGGAGGCGCGGTTTGCCGCGGCTGCCGAGCAGGTTGTGCGCTTTATGGAGCAATCGTACGACCGTCCCGCTGCCCTCGATCCGCTATCGCACCGCGGCAAAGCTCTCGCTCTCCAGCTCTACGGGCGACTTTCGGCTGAGCTCAAGTCGAAGCAGGGTCGCGCCGAGCGGGTGGCTGCCTTGGTCGCCGAGCCGCTTTTGGCGCAGGCATCCGACCGAGTGCATAGCTCGTGGGCGCGAGCCTTATTGCTGTACGGCCCGCCGCTATGAGAATTTTGGTGACAGGTGCCACTGGCTTTTTGGGCCGCACGCTGCTTTCCTTGGCAGGAGAAGCTGAATGGATGGGTTGCGGCCGTCGGTCCGCTGCCGAGGGCATTCCCTATCGCCAGATCGATCTAGCCGATCGCAAAGCTGTGGCCGCACTCGTCACCGAACTGGCTCCAGATTGGGTGATTAACGCCGCGGCCATGACTGATGTCGATGGCTGCGAAAAAAATGCGCGGGCCGCGCGGCAAGCCAACGTCGATATTCCCGAAAACTTGGCTGCGGCTTGCGACGCGACCGGTGCTGGCTTGGTCCATATTTCCACGGATTACGTTTTCGACGGCAAGCGCGGCCCCTACGGCGAAGGGGACGCGACCCATCCGCTGTCTTGCTACGGTCAACTCAAGCTCGAAAGCGAGGGTATATTAAAGAAAATGGAGCGCGTGCTAGTCGTGCGGACCCTGTGGTTGTACGGCTATGTCCCGCAGGCCGGATCCAATTTCCTCACTTGGGTGTTGCGGGGGCTGTTTAGCGGCCAGCCCCTGCGGGTCTTTGCCGATCAGTGGGGCAATCCGACCTACATCCGCGATTTGGCTCGCGCCTTGGTGGCCCTGTGCGGCCAAGAGGCGCGAGGCTTGTTGCACATAGGTGGCGCGACCTTTATGACGCGCTGGGAGATGGCGCGGGAGATAGCCTGTTTCTTTGGCATTGACGGTGCGTTGATCGAACCGGTGCCGACTCGTGCCGCCAAGTTGCCAGCCGCGCGTCCCCTGCGCTCCGGCCTGCGCACCGACGCGCTGGAAGCCGCGCTCGGCCGCCGGCCCCTGAGCTTTGCCGAGGGGCTTCAATGCCTCGCTGCGAACCCGCTTTTTCGCCGCGACTTTCCCCAATTTGCTCGCTAGCCTATCCTCATGGACTCCGTGCAAATTTCGCTGATAACGCCCACGTACAACGAACGGGAAAATCTGCCGCTTTTGGCCGAAGAAATTTTCGCGATCGTCGGCCAAGAGCCGGATATCGATTTGGAGCTTATCGTGGTAGATGACAACTCGCCCGACGGCACCGGCGAGGTGGCCGAGTCGCTGAAGGCCCGCTATCCCATGCAGGTGATACATCGGCCGGGCAAGTTAGGTTTGGGATCGGCGGTGATGGCGGGTTTCGCGCAATCGGCGCGGCCATACCTTGGAGTGATAGACGCCGACTTGAGCCACGACCCGGCGATCCTGCCCGAACTCATCCACAGCCTGCGCGAATGCGATATTGCCATAGGCAGCCGCTTTGGGGAAACCAGTCGAGTCGAACGATGGGCGTGGCACCGCAAGCTGATTTCGCGAATCGGCGTGGGGGCGGCCCGACTATTGACCGGGGTCGAGGACCCGCTGTCGGGTTATTTCTGTCTGCGCCGCCAAGTGATACAGGACTTAGTACTCACGTCTTCGGGCTACAAAATTCTGCTCGAAATTTTGGTCAAGGGCCGCTATCAGCAGCATCGGTCTGTGCCTTTTGTTTTTCGCAATCGCCAGTTCAGCGCTAGCAAGCTGGACTTGCGCGAGCATTTGCTCTTTGCCAAACAAATCCTCTACTTCAGCGGCTACAAGCTCATGGGCCGCCACCGAGGTGCTAAATCGTGCGCCTGAGCGTCGTCTTTCTCAACTACAACACCCGCGACCTGACCCGCCAGGCCCTGAGTTCTGTGCTCGTAGCGGCCGAAGGGCTAGCGGTGGAGATATTCGTCGTTGACAATGCCTCGGTAGATGGCAGTGCTGACATGGTAGCCGAGGAGTTCCCGCAAGTGAAGCTGATCCGCAACGCAGCCAATGTGGGTTTTGCGGCCGGCAACAATGTAGCTTTGCGGCAGGTAGTCGGAGAATACGTGCTGTTGATCAACACCGATACCATTGTGCGCCAGGATGCGTTGCGCACGATGGTAGAGTTCTTAGACGCGCACCCGGAAGCCGGTGCCTGCGGGTGCAAAATCCTCGACCCGGACGGCACCTTGCAGCTCGACAGCCGCCGCGGTTTTCCCACGCCGTTGGCTGCCTTCTGCAAGATGTCGGGCCTGAGCCGCTTCTTTCCCAAGCACCCGCTCATCGCCCACTACCACATGACGTATCTCGATCCCGAACAGACGACCGAGGTCGAGGTGTTGTCTGGGTCCTGCATGATGGTGAGAAAGGCGGCTATGGACCAAGTCGGCCTGCTCGACGAGGACTACTTTATGTACGGCGAGGACATCGACTGGTGCTATCGCTTCCACCAAGCTGGCTGGAAAATTTACTACGTGCCAACGACCTCGATTATTCACTTTCGCGGCGAGAGTGGCCGGGGGGTGCCTCTGCGAATTCTCTATCGCAAGAGCCGTGCCATGTCGATTTTTGTCAACAAGCACATGGCGCGGCGCTTTCGCTTCTTCCCACTGGGGCTTTTGCAGGTGGGCATTGCCCTGTATGGAACGTTCCGCCTCCTCACCCGGGCGGGTCGCGCCTTGGCCATGCCGCTGATCGACGCTGGCTTAGTGCTCTGTGGCTTAAAGCTGGGATTAGCGGTGCGCTACCACCAAGAGTTGGTGCCTTTTATCTACCGCATCGAGCAAGTCGGCAATCTATTCGGCCTCGACGTCCAGCCGACGCGTTGGCTGGTGCCGCCTCCGTATTCGGATTTGCAATGGGCTGCTGTGTACGGCGCTTCGACCTTGGTCTGGCTATTGGCGTTTTACGCGTCGGGCCTGTACGACCGCCGCCGCTACTCGGTGGCGTGGTCAGTAGTGGGGGTGACGTTGGGGTTTGCCTGCATCGTAATACTGGTGTTCTTCTTTAAGGCGTACAACTTCTCGCGGTTAGCTGTGGTCGCGGCTTGGTTTTGCAACTTGCTGTTAATCGCCGGTTGGCGCTTGGCCGCGCGTTGGTTCCTGTACCAGCGCGGCCGCGAGGGTCGGTTGCGCACCCTGTTGGTGGGAACTGATGCGGTTGCCGTGCATTTCGTCGAGCAGTTAGAGCGCACGGGTATGGTCCCCTGCGATCTGATCGGCGTGGTGGGCGATGGCTCCCAACAGCGGGGCTGCCCGCTGGCTGGTCGCCCAGTGGTCGGCCACGTTGGCGAACTGGAGGCATTGGTGGACGACTTTGCCATTGATCACCTCGTGTTCACTCCGAGCGCCATGGCGTCGTTCTTGGAGCAGCCGGTGCTGTCGCGGAGGGCGCGGGATTTGCGGGTTAGCATGGTGCCGGTCGCTTTTGCCGAGATGGTTGCCGATCGCGGCGCACACGACTCCGCTCCTTTACCCCTCGTGGAAATTAGGACGGGCAGTTGAGTGGGGCAGTGTTGATTTTTTACCTTTATTTACGTATTGTGAACGCGAGCATACGCTGGGAGAATAACTATGTCTGAGAGGCGTTTGGCAGGCGGTCGAGAGATCGTGCTGCCGATGAGTAAAGCAGTCGAAATTAGTTTTCGCAGCCTGAAAATTCGCTTTGGCCGCTCGCTGATCACCACTAGCGGCGTGATTTTGGCCATCGCCTTTTTAATGTCGGTGTGGAGCAACAACGAAATCATCAGCAGCCTGCGGAACGCAGACAAAAGCGAGATCAACTTGCTGTTGCAAAAAAACGGCATTGAGACCGGCGTCACCGAAGCTGGCGACTCTTCCGCAGAGGCCAAGGCCCGCATAGAGGAAGAGCGATCCAAGCAAACTTGGCTCATCAGTCTCTCGCTGTTGGTCTGCGTCGTTGGCATTGCCAACGCCATGTTGATGTCGGTGACCGAGCGCTTCCGCGAGATCGGCACCATGAAGTGCCTCGGGGCCTTGGACACCTTTATCGTCAAGCTCTTCCTGCTCGAATCGACCTTTCAGGGGTTGGCGGGAACTTCGGCCGGAATCGTCATTGGCTTTGCGCTGACGCTGGGGTTGGCTCTGCTCGATTACGGCGGTTACACGTTCACCTATTTCCCACTGACCGGCATCGCCGAATCGGCTGGCTACGCCTTGGTGGTGGGAACCCTGCTTTCGCTGGTTGGTGCCATGTTGCCGGCGTACCGTGCCGCCAAGATGGAGCCGGTCGAGGCCATGCGTTCCGACACTTGATTCCTTAAGAGGAGATCTGAAATGACCGAAACCGCCCCGGGCGAGGTCGCTGTCCAAGAAGAAGAAGCGGAAAAACGCACTGTAGTACGGACCCAGCAGGTAAAGAAAATTTACTTGATGGGCGAGATTGAGGTTCACGCCCTGCGCGGCGTCGATATGGAGATCTACACCGGCGAGTACCTGTCGATCATGGGGCCTTCGGGCTCGGGCAAGAGCACCTTCTTCAACATGGTCGGCGGCCTCGACAAGCCCTCGGAGGGCAAGGTGTACATCGACGAGGTGGACGTCGCCCAGCTCGACGCGTATGAGCTAGCTTGGCTGCGCTGCCGCAAGATCGGCTACATCTTCCAGTCGTTCAACTTGATCCCAGTGATGACCGCGCTCGAAAACGTCACTTTGCCGATGGTTTTCGCTGGCCTGACCAGCGACGAGGCCCGAGACAAGGGGATGGAGCTTTTGAGCAAGGTGGGCCTTGGCGAGCGGCACTCGCACAAGCCCAACGAGCTTTCGGGTGGCCAGCAGCAGCGCGTGGCCGTCGCCCGCGCCTTGGCCAACGACCCAGCCGTCGTTCTCGCCGACGAGCCGACGGGGAACCTAGACCTGCGCACGGGCACCGAAATCATCGAATTGCTCAAAGAAATGAACGAGAATTCCGGTGTGACCGTCATTTCGGCGACCCACGACCACAAGATGCTCAGCGTCTCCGACCGCGTGGTGTGGGTCAAGGATGGCCAAGTCGATCACATACGCAATCGCGAAGATCTAGATATTGAAGTAACCCAAGTAGAAGGCGAGTAGTGCTGCCGACCTACCCGACCGCGTTCTGGGTCTGCGCGGTGGGGGCCGTGTTATTGATGGGGGTGGCCAAGGCTGGTTTTGGCGGTGGGATCGGCATTTTGGCCACCCCGCTTTTGGCCCTGACGGTTTCGGTGGCGGATGCGGCGGCCCTGTTGCTGCCGCTGTTGATCGCCTGCGATGTGTTCGCCGTCCGACACTACCGCCGCACCTTCGACAAAACGAGCGTCCAACGGCTTCTGCCCGGTTCCGCCTTGGGGATCGGCGCGGGGGCCTTTTTTTTTGGGTACTTCAGTCAGCACGAGCGCGTTCTAGAGGTGGGTTTGGGCTGCTTGGCCTTGCTGTTTGTCGCGTTCCAGTTCGGGCGGGCGGCGATTGTTGGGGCCGTGCAGAAGCAGCATCCAGGGAAGCTCGCTGGCGTGCTGATGGGCGCGATTTCGGGCTTTACCTCGACGATTGCCCACGCTGGTGCACCGCCAGTGGTCATCTACCTACTGCCGCAGCAGCTACCGCGCCACATGTTTGTCGGTACTACGGTCATCTTTTTTGCCATGCTCAACTTGCTCAAACTGCCGCCCTACTGGGGTTTGGGGCTTTTTCACGCCGATATTTTTAAGACGACTTTGCTATTGGCACCACTGGCGTACGCCGGGGTGAAGTTGGGCGTGTTTTTGCTCCAGCGATTTAGCGACGTGTGGTTTAATAGGCTGGTGTATGGGATGTTGCTGGCGACGGCGATACAGTTGATTACTGGAGATAATCTGCTGGAGGGGGCGATCGGTGGGCGATAGACCTTGCGCCTCAAAATCGCGGCGCACGGACAGTTTCAGGGTGTCCGTAGTTCCCTTATTGCATTTATTACATCAACGGCTTCGCCCGGCGCGACGATGGGTATGCGGTTGTGTTCCTTCAGAGAAAGGAGGTGCTGGTCGCCGGAGACTATGAGACACCCTTGATTTTCGACAGCCAACGCCAAAAAGAGATCGTCGGCTGGATCTTCGGCAATAACCGGGGGGATAGATGTAGGAGGAGGGACGTAGGTCACCAAGTTCATCAGATAGGCGAGTATCTGCCCAGGCGAAATATCAAGTGCTGAGATTCTGCGAGAAAACTTGGGATACTCAATCACCCGTTTTGCTTCTGCCACAGCCGCCTCGCAGCTAATAATTTCCAACATGCCATCGCGGCCCCATTTAAGTAGTTGGTTGGGCGGGCCATCCCATAGCAGACCAGAAACGAGCACATTAGTGTCTAGGACGACTCGCATCTAGGCTCGGCGGAGCTGATGGACAATGCGAGAGATTTCTTCGAGCGAGGGCTGAGTCGAGTCCGCTGTGGCAGCGGCTCGGTCGAGCAGGTCAGATGGATTATCTTCAAAAGCGACGACCTTAAACAACGGCTTGGATCGCTTGACGACGACGATTTCGCGCCATTGATCCAAGTGTTCGGCAATACGCGGCAATTGCTGGCGAAATTCCTTTGCGCTCAAGTATTTAGCCATGAGAAATCTCCAGTGTGAAGTTCAACTTTAAGTAACTTTAGTATAAATTCTGCCGCCAAAAAATCAAGCTAGTCGCCGAGTGATCGCCATTGGAACTCATTGAGTAGCTCGTAGCCCCGGAAACTCCCGGAAACTGGAGACCATACCCAATGAACGATAGACCTTACTCCCGTCGCACTTTCCTCAAGCTCTCGACCGCGGCCGCCGCTGGCCTTTCCATCAGTGCCGCTCCGAACCACCGCGACATGCCCCAGCGGATCTTGGGCCGTACAGGCGAAGCTGTTTCTCTACTTGGCTTGGGTGGCGCGCACATGGCCGACCACGGCAACATGGAGGAGAACGCAGCTATCGCCTTGATGCACGCGGCCATCGACGAGGGGATCAATTTCTTCGACAATGCTTGGGGCTACTCCAACGGTGCGAGCGAGATACGCATGGGCAAGGCGCTGCGCGGCGGCTATCGCGAGCGCGTATTCCTAATGACCAAAGACGCGAGCCGCCATCCCAAGCGGGCGATGGCCCACCTCGAAGAGAGCTTGCGCCGGCTGCAAACCGACGTGATTGACCTGTGGCAGTTTCACAGTATCAGACAGCCCGACGATCCAGAGCGGATTTACGAGCGAGGCCTGTTAGAGGCCGTGCTCAAAGCCAAAGAGGAGGGCAAGATCCGCTACATCGGCTTCACTGGTCATACTTTGCCTTCCCTACACGTAGAGATGATCGAGCGCGGCTTTGCTTGGGACGCCACGCAAATGCCGATCAACGTGTTTGACCCGCACTACCTCAGCTTTGTCGATCAGGTGCTGCCGCTCGCAGTAGAAAAGAACATCGGGGTCATCGCCATGAAGACCTTGGGAGGTAGGCCCGAAGCGATCCTTGCAACAGGTGTGGCGACGGCGGCAGAGTGCCTGCGCTACGCCATGAGCCTGCCGGTGGCTACCGTGTGCTCCGGGATGGATTCGCTGGAAAAGCTGCGGCAGAATGCGGACATCGCCCGCCAGTTCGCGCCCTTGGCCGACGGCGAGCGGCTCGCGCTTTTATCGCGCACCAAAGCGCTGGGGATGCAGGGCACACACGAGTCGTACAAGGCTCGCCGACCCTGACTGCTGTGCGCCATACCGTTCTTTGCCTTCTTTTTGCAGTGCCCCTGTGGGGACAAGACCTCGACATCGCGCCAGCTAAGCCCGTCGGTCCTTCCAATATAGAAAGTGCGCTGTGGGAGCTGGCCGCATCCTCAGCGGCCAAGCCAACTCGTGCGGCGGACGGTCCAGACGTGGTCGTCACTTTGGTGCCTGCGGCGGGTGTGGCGGCTACCATTGACACTACGTCGTTCGCCGTCCTTGGCGTCAAAATTTTGGCCCAATCCAAGAGCCTGATGCGCACGTCGGTACCAATCGCATCGCTGCGGGCGGTGTCTGAGTTGCCGAGTGTGGCTTTTGTCCGCAGGCCCCACCGTCCGCATGTGCAACAGACTGTTAGCGAAGGTGTAGCGCTCATGCGCTCGCTCGAAAAACACGCTGCTGGCGCGAAAGGCCAAGGGGTCAAGGTGGCGATTATCGACGGTGGATTTAAGGGAGCTGACAAATTGCCCGAAGATATGCCGGTGCGTTGGTGGCAACGCGACTATACGTACACGGGGATATACGCTGGCACGGACGCCCACGGCACGGCGTGTGCCGAGATTATCTACGACGTGGCCCCGGAGGCCGAACTCTATCTGTACAAAGTCGCGGACATAGTGGATTTGGAAAATGCCAAAGACCGCTGCATACAAAATGGAGTTGCTATCGTAAACTACTCGGCGACTTGGGTGGGCGAGGGCTTTGGGGACGGACGCGGGCTCATCTGCGACATTGTAAATGACGCGGCCGACAACGGCATTCTCTGGGTCAACGCGGTCGGCAACTACGCTCAAAAGCACTACGCGGGTTTTTGGCGCGATAGCGATGATGACAATCGGCACGATTTCGCTGCTGGCGACGACATGGTGAATTTTGTCGATAAAGTAGAAATCGGCGACGCCATCAGGATGACGCTGACTTGGGACGATTGGCCCATCACCACGGCGGACTACGACTTATATCTCTACCATCAAGACGCGTTTGGCAACATCGAAGAAGTTAGCAACAGCACAGATGTACAGGGAGAGGACGGCGGCGCTCCGGTGGAGTTTCTCGAATACGTTGCCTTGCAAGAGGGGACGTATGGCATTTCCGTCGTCCGCGTCGGCGAGGCCGAGCCCAAGAAGCTGCGAGTGTGGTCTTGGCACCACGACATCGAATATCCGGTCCCGGCCAGTAGCTTGGGGATTCCGTCGGACGCACGCGGCTCGCTGAGCGTTGGGGCTATTCATCAAGACCAGTGGGAATTGGGAACAGTGGCGAGCTACAGCTCGCGCGGCCCCACTGCTGATGGCCGCATCAAGCCCGACCTCGTCGCGCCTTCGGGCGTGACAACGGCTTCTTACGGTGTGGAGAGGTTGTTGTTTGGGGGGACGTCGGCTGCGACTCCCCATGTGGCTGGTGCCGCCGCCCTGCTCAAATCGGCCAATCCGTCGCTTTCGCGCGACGGTCTGTGGCAGGCTCTCGTCGAGGCCGCCGTCGATGTGGGGGCACCGGGCAAGGACGACAGCACGGGATACGGCAAACTCGTGCTGTCGGTACCCGCGCCGCAAATTGCCAGCGTCTCGCCTAGCCGCGTTCAATACGGTCGAACAATTACCATCGTCGGCGAGGGTTTCGGCGATACCAAAGGGACGGGCAAAGTGGTCTTTTTTGCGGGGAAGGAGCCGAGCGATTCCGACTATCTCGCTTGGAGTGACGCGCAGCTCCAAGTGCGCGTGCCGACCGGCGTTCGCACCGGCACGATGCAGGTGATAACCGGCGGCGGCAGCGACAGCGCACAGGTGGTCGTCACGTCGCCTTACATTGATGCGATCACCAATCACATGCGCATTAATGCGGGGGCTAAGACCGACGATCTCATCGAAATTGCCGGAGACAATTTCGGCCTCGCGCGGGACAGCAACTCCGTGTGGATTGATTCGGTTGCGGCGTCTTCGTTTGAGGCTTGGTCGAATGAGACGATACGGTTCCGCGTTCCGCTCAATGCTCCTTCGGGCGATGTAACTGTTGTGACGGCTGAAGGCACTAGCAATGCCGTCCGCTTGGAAATCGTCAGCCCGTACTTGGCGCAGCTTTCGCCACCGCAAGTACAAGTTGGCGAGAACCTAACGCTGACCGGCGGCAACTTTGGCCCCGAGCGCGGCACGGGGTACGTGTTGTTTAATCCCAATGTGCAAGCCGAGGCCGACGATTATGCGGTCTGGTCTAGTGGCATCATCGTCGTCCGCGTTCCGTCCGAGGCTCGCAGTGGTGGGGTGCGGGTTTTTACCGCCGATGGGGTCACTGGGGCCGCGCAAGTGGAGATTGGCAGCGAATGGATAGAGCCGCTGCCGAGCAGTGGAATTTTCGGCTACAGTCCGCCTGCGGTTAGCAAAAATCCCAAAAGCGTCAAGTTCGGCTTTGAGGGGAGCAATCGCGCTGTCCTACTGCTGTATTCGACGAAAGAAACAAGCGATGGCGAAGTCGTCATTTTCTTCAACGAACAGCAGTACGCCGCGGTGCCGGAGAGTGAGGATTGGACGATTCGGTATCTCGTTCTCGACGCAACGCAGCTACGCTCCGGTCAAAACGTCATCGAGTTCCGCAATGTCATCAACCAAGACCGCGCGGCATCCTTCGTCCGTTGGCAGTTGAAGGACGTGGCGTTGTGGAAGCCGTTTAGTGCCAAGCTCGCCGCTGGGACGCGGCTTTTGTCCAAGTTGCCGGATGGTTTGGGCGATCCTTTTCCCACGCCGTTTAATGCGGAAGTGACCATTCCCTTTGCACTAGCCGAGGCTGGTCCTGTGCGGCTTACCGTCTATAATTTGATGGGGCAGCAAGTTCGCGTGTTGGCCGATAGCTGGGTAGCTGCCGGCGCGCATCGCGTGCGTTGGGACGGTCGCACGGCTGCGGGTGCGGATGCGGCTTCGGGGGTCTATTGGGCCGTGCTGCAAGCTGGAAGTGCCGTCCAAACGGCTAAATTGGCGTTGATTCGCTGAGCCGAATCGTTGTCGCTGCCAAGGGATTTGGGTTGACAACGTGCAATCGCTTTATGTTAAACTAGAGAGACTACTTACTCTGAACGACTCTTGAATCTCCTAATAGTCCTAAAGAGGAGATAATCATGTTTAACGAAGAAAAGGCCACTGAACTGGCTACCTGCATTCTGTCGTGGGGTGGCTCAATGAAGTTTATCAAGCTGCTCAAACTCATCTATTTAGCTGATCGTGAGGCGCTGGACCGGGAAGGGCATAGCATCTCCACGGATCGCTGGGTATCGATGCGACACGGCCCGGTTCCCATTCAGACGTACAATCTGATACACCAAGAAGACGACCCCGATGGCCATCCTGTGTGGAACCAGTACATCGAGAACCAAGCAGATTACTGCATCGGCCTGAAGAAAGAGATGGGAATAAACCACCTGTCTGAAGCGGAACGGGCGATTGCCGAGGACGTCTGGAAGCAATACGGCCATCTGCTCCCTTGGGGTTCCAATGGTCTCGTCGAGCTTACACACCGCCTCCCCGAGTGGGAAAATCCCGCAGACAATCCGCACGGTCCCCAAGCGACGCCTATCCCGGTCCAACGCATCCTGCTCGCCCTGAAGAAGAGCGACGAAGAAATTCAAGCCATCTTGGATCTGGAAGAGACGGACGCTTGGCTAGATCGGATACTAGCGTGATACAGGCCGGGACCGTCGTCCAGTCGAACGTCGAACCCTACCACCACTTCATCGCTCTGACCAGTCCCAACGCTGCCGACGGAGTTCTCTTCGTTACCTGTTAAGATGCACGACATTTTCCGTTTGAGCCTGTGCGTTTACACGAAGGGGATCATCCCTTTGTAGTGAAAGAAACGGCCTTAGTTCTCAAGAGAACGCGCCGAGTGGCTGTCGCAAAAATCGCCAGCAATATCCCACTTCACTTTGCACGGCGAACACCTCTGGACGCTGCTGTTCTTCAACGCCTGCAAGCCGAAGCCAAAGCGTCGGGTCGCTTGCCGCCTGCTTGGATAGACGATCTGCCATAGACGGTGTTGATTCGCTGAGCCGCTTGACAGGTGCTAGCAGTCCCTTTACTTTTTGCGCGTTATGAAATTTTCGCCTCACATTCGTCGCTGGTGGCGCGCTTGGTATTCCCCGAGTAGGGAGAGAGGTGCGTCCATCCGCTAGACTGCGACGAGATGAATTTTCAATCCAACGCGGACGCCCTCGGGTGTCCGCGTTTTTTTTGTACTTGGAGAACACTATGACCATTCACACGGAAACTTTTTGCACGGCTGGCGGTGTCGAAGTCAAGCGCCAGACCGAGGAATTGCCCATAGAAAGGCCGCTAGAGACACTACTCGAACGGCTCAATACCCACCGAGGTGCCGTCTTTGCCAGCGGCTATGAGTATCCAGGGCGCTATAGCCGCTGGGACATTGGCTTTGTCGATCCGCCGCTGGAGCTGGTGGCGCGTCAGCGGGCCTTTGCCTTTCGGGCGCTCAACGCGCGCGGCGAGATGCTGCTGGAGATTTTTCGCGGCAGCCTCGCCAAGCACGAGCATGTGATGGAGTTGGAGCTAACCGATGGCCAGCTCAAAGGCGCGGTGGCTCCCATGCCCGAGTACTTTCCCGAAGAGGAGCGCTCCAAGCAGCCGACGATCTTCAGCGTCCTGCGCGCCTTGGTGGCGCAGATGCGAGCCGAGGGCGAAAATCACTTGGGCTTTTACGGGGCGCTGGGCTACGACTTGGTACTCCAGTTTGAGCCGCTCCAACTGCACCACCCGCGCCGCGAAGACCGGCCCGATCTGCACCTCTTTTTGCCAGACGAACTGATCGTAGTAGATCACCGCAAGGAGCAGGCGCGGCGTTATTGCTATGAGTTTGCCGCTGACGGATTGTCAACCGAGGGCATGGAGCGAGGCACGGAAGCCGTGCCCTATGTGCGCGGCGCAGCGTCCGAGATCACGTGCGACCACGCCCCTGGGGAATACGCCGACAAGGTGCGCGAGGTCATCGCCGGTACCGAGCGCGGCGACTTCTTTGAGGTGACGCCGAGCCAAGTGCTCAGCGCTGGCTATGCGGGCAGCCCTAACGTCCTCTTTGAGAATATCCGCCGCACTAGCCCCAGCCCCTACGAGTTCTTCATCAACTTAGGCGACGAGTATTTGATCGGTGCTTCGCCCGAGATGTTCGTGCGGGTCAATGGGGCGTTCGTCGAGACTTGTCCAATTGCCGGGACCATCGGTCGAGGCAAAACCGTGATGGAGGACGCCGAACAGATCCGCGATTTGCTCAACTCAAAAAAGGACGAGGCCGAGCTGAACATGTGCACGGATGTCGATCGCAACGACAAAGCGCGGATTTGCAAGGAAGGCTCGGTGCGGGTGGTCGGTCGGCGGATGATTGAAAGGTACTCAAAGGTCTTTCACACCGTGGACCAAATAGTGGGTGAGCTGAAGGACGACTGCGATGGATTCGACGCCCTGCTGTCGCATATGTGGGCAGTGACGCTGACTGGTGCGCCCAAACCGGCGGCCATGCAGAAGATCGAGGAACTGGAAAACTCGGCGCGGCACTGGTACGGCGGCTGCGTCGGGATGCTGCTCTTTAGCGGCGAGATCAACACCGGGATCACCATCCGCACTGTACACTTGGAGGACGGCATCGCCAAAGTACGGGCTGGGGCGACGCTGCTCTGCGACTCGGACCCGGACGCTGAAGAGCGCGAGACGCGGGCCAAGGCCGAGACCTTTATCAATGCGGTGACCGACGCGGACGACGCGAAGGAGAAGAGCGCCCAAATCGCGACTTCGGGGCAGGGCAAGCGGGTGCTCTTTGTCGATAACCGCGACTCCTTCGTCCACACGCTCGGCGATTACGTGCGGCAGACGGGAGCGGAGGTGGTGACGGTGCGCGCTGCGAGATCGTGCGACGGCAGCGGCGCGCGGGGCCTGCGCGATCCCCAGCGCATCTTCGCCGAGTTTGAGCCCGATCTGGTCTTCATTTCGCCGGGGCCAGGCACGCCCGAGGAATTCGGCGTGCCGGAACTGGTCAACGAGTGCGTGCGGCGCACGCTGCCGGTTTTTGGCGTGTGTCTCGGCTTGCAGGGCATCGTCGAGGGCCTCGGTGGCGAGCTAGGGGTGCTTTCCTACCCGATGCACGGCAAGGAATCGACGATCCGCTGTACGCCCGAAGGGATTTTCGACGGGTTTCCCACGGAGTTTGTCGCTGGCCGCTATCACTCGCTCTACGCCGTGCCGGAGAAGCTGCCCGAGTGTTTGCGGGTGTTAGCGCAGACTGACGATGGGGTCATCATGGCCGTAGAGCATCGCGAGTTGCCGGTGGCGGCGGTGCAGTTCCATCCCGAGTCGATCTTGACGCTCAAGGACGATTTGGGCTTGCGGCTGATCGCCCAAGTAATGGGGAAACTAGCGCGCTGAAGCCATGCTGCTGATACTTGATAACTACGACTCCTTTACCTACAATTTGGTGCATTATTTAGAGGAGTTAGGGGCGGCAACCAAGGTCTGGCGCAACGACGAATTGACGGTCGCCGAAGCGGTGGCGCTCGCGCCCGAGCGCGTCGTTATCTCGCCAGGCCCTGGTGGCCCAGATCAAGCTGGAATTTCGTGTGCGCTCGTCGAGCGGTTGGCCGGTGTGATCCCCATTTTGGGTGTGTGCTTGGGGCATCAAGTCATCGCCCAAGTTTGCGGCGGCCGCGTCTTGCGGGCCGACGAGATCGTCCACGGTCGCGCGACGCCAGTGCAACACGACGGCCGCACGCTGTTCGCCGGCCTGCAAAACCCCTTCGTTGCTACTCGCTATCACTCGCTAACTGTCGAGCGGGAGAGTTTGCCCGAATGTCTGCAAGTATCGGCCACGAGCGAGAACGGGATGATTATGGGAATCCGGCACCGGCGATGGCCTCTCGAAGGGGTGCAGTTCCATCCCGAGTCGATCTTGACCGTAGAAGGCAAACAACTACTGGCCAATTTTCTTCGCTTATGAGGAGCGCAACATGATACAAGAAGCCATAAGAGATCTAATCGCCGGAGCAGACTTGGACCGCGCTAAGATGCGGGCGGTGATGGAGCAGATTATGAGCGGCCAAGCCACAGACGCCCAAATCGGCGCTTTTCTCGTCGCTCTGCGGATCAAGGGCGAGACTATCGACGAGATCGCTGGCGGTGCCGAAGTCATGCGCGAGAAAGCTACGCCGATAGTGACGGTGCGTCCCGATCTCATCGACACCTGCGGCACTGGCGGCGATGATTCGGGGACCTTCAATATCTCTACGACGGTAGCCTTTGTCGCTTGTGGTGCCGGTTTGGCAGTGGCCAAGCACGGCACCCGCTCAATATCGAGCCAGTGCGGCTCGTCGGACGTGCTGACCGCGTTAGGGGTCAACGTCGAAGCCGCGCCGGAAAAGGTCGGCGAGTGCATCGACGAAGTCGGCATTGGCTTTCTCTTCGCGATAGCGTTACACGGGGCGATGAAACACGCCATCGGCCCGCGCAGGGAGTTAGCGACCCGCACGGTCTTTAACATCTTGGGGCCGCTGACCAATCCGGCTGGGGCCAAAAGGCAATTGCTCGGCGTGTTCGACGGCGCGTTGACCGAGGCGCTCGCCGGAGTGCTGCGCGAGTTGGGATCGGATCAGGCCCTGGTGGTACACGGCTCGGACGGGTTGGACGAGATCACGCTGACGGGGCCGACGCAGGTCAGCGAGCTTAGGGACGGCCACGTCAGTACGCGCCAGATCCATCCAGGAGATTTTGGCTTGCAGACAGTCTCAGCCGAGGCGCTCAAAGGCGGCGACGCGGACCACAACGCACGCATCCTGCGCGGGGTACTCGACGGCGAGGAGGGGCCGCAGCGCGACGTGGTGTTGCTCAACGCGGCGGCGGCGATGGTCGTTGGTGGGTTGGCCGAGGATATAACTGCTGGTCTCGAAGTGGCTCGGGAGTCCATCGACTCGGGCACGGCGCGTCACGCCCTAGATCGGCTGGTCGAGGTAAGCAACTCCTGAACATGGCGGATATTCTAAGCGAAATAGCCGCGTACAAGCGCGAGTTTGTCGCCGACCGCAAGCGCGAGCGGAGTTTGGCCGATGTGCGGTCACAGGCTCGCGATACGGCGGTGCCGGACGATTTCATGGGTGCGCTAACTGCGGACGGGATCGCGCTGATTGCCGAGGTAAAAAAAGCCTCGCCGTCCAAGGGCGTCATCCGCGCCGATTTCGACCCAGAGTGGATCGCCGATGCGTATGCCGCCCACGGCGCGCGCTGTCTTTCGGTATTGACGGACGAGGCGTATTTTCAGGGGTGCGATGCTTATGTGCAGATGGCGAAAGCGGTTGCGGGCTTGCCGGTGTTGCGCAAGGACTTCACCATCGACGAGTATCAACTCTACGAGGCCCGCGTCATCGGTGCCGACGCCATTTTGCTAATCGTGGCGCTGATGGACTCCAGCCAACTCGACGACTACCTCGGCTTAGCCACCGAGTTGGAATTAGACGCGCTAGTCGAAGTCCACGATGGGGCGGAACTGGCACGCGCCAAAGCGGCCGGTGCCCGGCTCATTGGCGTCAACAACCGCGATCTGCGGACCTTTGAGACCACCTTGGATACTACCTTCGCGCTTGTGGAGCAGATGCCGGAGGGAGCTGTCGTCGTCAGTGAGAGCGGCATTGAAGACCGCGGCGATGTCGAGCGGCTCGCCGCTGTCGGCGTCGATGCGATCTTGGTCGGCGAATCCCTGATGCGCGAAGACGATATCGGGGCTAAAGTGAGGGAGTTATTAGGCGCGTGAAAAAACGAGTATTTTCGGGCATTCAGCCTTCGGGCCACATCCACATCGGCAACTACATCGGGGCCGTCCGCAATTGGCTGGTCAACCTAGCGGACCGCGAAAACATCTTCTGCGTGGTTGATCAACACGCGATCACCGTGCCATACGACCCGGAGGCTTTGCATAGCGGTACGCGCGAGGCCGTGGCTTTGTACATCGCCTGCGGACTCGATCCGCAAAAGTGCCGCCTATTCGTGCAATCGCACATCCCCGAACACACTGAGTTAGCTTGGCTTTTGACCTGTATCACGCCGATGGGCTGGCTGGAGCGGATGACTCAGTTCAAGGATCGGGTGGGCTTCGACCTGAGCCCAGCCGAAGGTGCGCGGCGCGAGCGCGTCGGCACGGGGCTGTTCGTCTATCCGACGTTGATGGCCGCCGATATCCTGCTCTATCAGGCGCACGAGGTGCCCGTCGGCGACGACCAAAAACAGCACGTGGAACTGACGCGCGACATCGCCGAGCGCTTCAATCGCCAGTTCGGCGAGGTATTCACCGTGCCCGAACCGGTCATTCCGCAAGTCGGGGCGCGGATCATGGGGCTGGACGACCCGACCGCGAAAATGTCCAAGTCGGCCGAGGGCCAGTACCACAGCGTCGGCCTGCTCGATGATCCGAATAAGGTGCGCAAGACGATTATGCGAGCGGTGACTGATTCGCAGCAGGGCATTGTCTTCGATCCGAGCCGTCCCGGACTGTTTAACCTGCTGACAATCTACCAGGCGTTGACTGGTCAGGAACACGCCGAGATAGAGGCGCATTTTGCTGGCAAGGGCTACGGCGACTTAAAAAAGGAACTAGTCGAAGTGGTCATCGCCGAGATCGAGCCGATCCAGGCTCGCTATCGGGAATTGACGGCGGATCACACCTATATCGACGAGGTGCTCGCCGAGAGTGTCGAGAAACTGCGTCCGATCGTTGACGCAACCATGGACGCGGTCCGTCGGGCCATGGGACATCGGTAAGGGAGTAACTATGGACCTGAGTGACTGGCGCGAACGCATAGATGGTATCGACCGGCAAATGATCGATCTGCTCAACGAGCGCATGCAGTGCGCACACGAGGTCGGGCGGATTAAAAAGGCTGCGGGAAAACCAATACGCGATCCCGAGCGCGAGCGCGATGTGTTCGCCAAGACCAAAGCCTACAATCAAGGTCTCCAAGGGCTGATGAAGGACGAGGCCCTAGAGCAGTTCTACCGGCTGCTCATCGAACTAACCACCAACTTCGAATGCGAGGAGAGCTAGCCTTCTTCCGGCGGGCAGTCATCGTCGGCGTGGGCCTGATTGGCGGCTCCATAGGCTTGGCGCTCAAGCGCACCGGCTTTCGCGGGCAGCTTGTGGGCGTCAGCCGTCCCGCGACCATCGCTCGTGCGCTGGAGTTGGGCGTGATCGACGAGGGTTGGGGCTACGACGAGTTGGGGCAGGCGCTCAAAGGAGCTGACCTAGTCTTTATCTGCACGCCGATCAAGCGGATTCTGACGCTGATTGAGGAGGTGGGTCAGCTCGCCGAGCCGGGGACACTCGTTACTGATGTGGGGAGCACCAAACGGCGCATCGTCGCAGCGGCCCAAGCTCATTTCAGCGACGAGGTGTACTTTGTCGGTGGCCATCCGATGGCCGGTTCTGAAAAGGCGGGCGTGGCCGCGGCCGATCCGTTTCTCTTCCAGAATGCGATCTACATTTTGGTCCCCGACCAGAAGGTACCGGCTGACCGCTACCAAGCATTGACTGCGCTCTTGCGGCAGGTCGGGGCGCGGGTGATGGAACTGGACGCTGAGTCACACGACCGAGCAGTCGCTGCGATCAGCCACTTGCCGCAGATGATGGCGACCTCGCTGGTGAGTATGGTCGGGCGGCTGAATGCCGAGCGCGATCACTTCCTGCCGCTGGCCGCTGGCGGTTTCCGCGACTTGACGCGGATTGCTTCCAGCCCGTTTGCGCCGGTGTGGGAGGATATCTGCGCGACCAATGCCGACGAGATCCGTGCGATGATCGACCGCTATATCGCCGCGCTTGCAGATGTGAGTGGACGGCTAGAGGCAGAGGAACTAAAGGCAGATTTCGATTTCGCCAATGAAATTCGGGGGTCCATTCCGAGGGATTCAAAGGGGTTTATCCACGTGCTGCACGAGATTTTAGTACTAGCCGAAGACCGGCCGGGCGTCATCGCCGAGATCGGGCAGGCGCTGGGAGCACAAGGGGTAAACATCAATGATATTGAGGTGATGAAGGTGCGCGAGGGCGAGGGAGGGACGCTGCGGCTGGGATTTGACAGCGCCGAAAGCGCGGAAAACGCGCTGGGAATTTTGGCTCGGCTCGGGTACGTGGCGCGGAGACCCTAGGCGATGGCAGCAATCGTAAGCCCAATCAAGAAAATTGTGGGGCAAGTGTCGGTGCCTGGAGAGCGGGAGCCAGCCGAGCGCGCTCTCGTGTTGGCCGCATTGAGCGAGGGGAAGAGCACTGTCCGCCATGCGCCCGTTGTTGCTGACCGGGTGGTCGCTCTGTTGCGCGAGTTGGGCGTTGACATCGCCAAGCGCGTGGGCACTCATGTGGTGCGCGGCGTTGGGCTGCGGGGGTTTCGGAACGCAGCGGGACCGCTCGACCTAGAAGGGTTGGGCGACACTGCGCTGCTGTTGCTTCCCTTGCTCGCCGGGCAAACGTTTCGCTCGCAGGTGAAGTTAGGCGCGGAAGTCGAGCGGTGTCGGCTCTTGCTCAACCTGCTGGCCCAACTCGGGTTTACCGTCGAACAGGAGAGTGCGGACACCTTTGTAACCGGGGGTCAGCAGGCCAAAGGGTTCGTCCTCTCCGAGGCACCGCCGACCGACGCCCTAGCCCTGGGCGCAATGGTGGCCGCGCTCTTTGCCGAGGGGACGACCGCGCTGAAAGTCGGCAGCCGCGTGGAGCGCTTGTTGCGCGAGCGTGGGGTTGCTGTCGAGCGGCGCAGACTGCTGTCGATGGAGGGGGGGCAGGCGTTAAAGGCAACTGACGTAGAGGTGCCTGGGCAACTTGCGTTGGCTTATCCGCTCATAGGGGCCACGCTGTGCCGCAAGGGGTCGGAGCTAACCATCAAGCGCGTGGCCATTCGCTCAGGGCAGCGGGCCTTCTTGGATTTGCTGCGGCAGATTGGGGCACAGATCGACGCGGAAGGCCTTGAGGGAAACGAGTGCGATTTGCACGTGAGCGCCAGCCCGTTAAAGGCCACGCGAGTGGCAGGGCAGCGGGCGGCCAAGGTTGCCGACCAGATCGCATTGCTAGCAGTTTTGGCGACTCAGACGAAGGGGACGACGGTCATCCGTGACATCGAAGACGTGCCGCACGCGGAGCATTTATGCGCTGCGCTGCGCTCGCTCGATGCGCGGATTGGCCAGTTTCCGGAGGGGCTGGTTATCAAAGGCGGCTTCCCGCTCCAAGGCGGTCAACTCGACGGCAAGGGCGACTCCGGTTTAACCATGGCTTTTGCCGTGGCCGGGCTGTTGGCCGAAGGGGAGCTGACCATCGAAGGCAGCGAGTGCTTGACGCCCATCTGGCCCGATTTTTTTAACACCGTACAATCTATTGGAGGAGATTGAATATGAGAGGAATTTTTCGGCTCTTTGTGTGCGCGGCTGTGATGTTGTGTGGCGGCCTACTCGCCATCCGCTTGCTCTACGGCGTATCGTGGCGCGAATCCTTTGAGATTGCCAACTGCTTCGTCGAGGATTTGTTGGGGTGATCTCCGGGACGACGCGGGTGCTCGGCGTCATCGGCGACCCGGTCGCACACACGGCGTCGCCGGCCATGCACAACGCCGCGCTCCGGGCGCTGGATCTCAACTATGTGTACGCGGCGTTCCGCGTTGATCCTGCGGCCTTGGCTCAAGCGCTAGCCGGGATGCGTGCGCTCGGCATGATCGGGCTGAATGTAACGGTGCCGCACAAGCAGGCCGTCATGGCGCATCTCGACGAGATTTCCGCCGAGGCCCAGAGCATTGGCGCGGTCAATACCATTGCCAACCGCGATGGTCGGCTCGTAGGGTACAACACCGACGCCTTTGGAATCGTGCAAAGCCTCAAGGTCGATGGCGGTTTGGATCCGCTGCCGCCCAAGGTCGCGCTCCTCGGGGCGGGTGGCGCAGCGCGGGCCGTGCTCTATGCGCTGTTGGCGAGAGACGAAGTGGAGGAGGTGCTGCTGCTCAACCGCACGGTGGAAAAGGCCGCAGCCCTCGCCGGTGACCTCGACAGTGCTGGCAAGGTGCGGGTCGGGTCGCTGGCAGAGACCGGGCCGATTGGGGACGCTGGTTTGCTCATCAACGCTACGGCGCTGGGGATGCACCCCCGCGACGACGTTTCGCCGCTGGCGGATCCGTCGTGCCTGCACGAGCACATGCTGGTCGCCGACATTGTGTACAACCCGTTGGAGACCGTGCTCATGCGGCAGGCCGCCGCCGCTGGTGCATCCGCGATCAACGGCTTGGGTATGCTCGCTTGGCAGGGTGCGCGTTCGTTTGAAATATGGACGGGTGTCGAGCCGCCGGTCGAGGCGATGATGGCGGCCGCACTGGGGTAGGGGACGGTTTGCAGGGGTAGGGGGCGGTTTGAAACTGCCCCCTACATAAATTAATTCTGGATTGCCATAACGCATGATAACCGAATCATTAGAAACGCGCATCAGCGCGGCACTGGCCCGAGCGGGCGCGCCCGCGGATTCCCCGGCTCTCGTCGGCCCGGCTACCCGTCCGGAGTTCGGCGACTACCAAGCCAATGGCGTGATGGCCGCGGCCAAGAAATTGAAGACCAATCCCCGGGCACTCGCCGCTCAGGTCGTGGAGGAACTGGATCTGGAGGACATGGCCGCGTCCGTAGATATCGCCGGTCCGGGCTTTATCAATATCCAACTCAAGGGCGAGTGGTTGGCCGCACAGTTAGGGAATGTGCTGGCCGACCCGCGACTCGGCTTGCCCAAGGATGCGCCGCAAAAGGTTGTACTCGACTACTCGCATCCCAACTTGGCCAAGGAAATGCACATCGGCCATTTGCGCAGTACGGTCATTGGCGACGCCATCGCCCGCGTCCTCGAATTTTCGGCCCACGAGGTTGTGCGCCACAATCACGTGGGCGACTGGGGGACGCAGTTTGGGATGCTCATCGCCCACTTGGACACTTCGACAGGCTCAGTGTCCACGGAATTGGCCGATCTGGAAGTATTCTACCAATCGGCGCGCCAGCGCTTTGACCAAGACGCGGCCTTTGCCGATCTGTCACGGGAGTACGTGGTTAAGCTGCAAAGCGGCGACCCGCACGTGCAGCAGATGTGGCAGCAATTCATCGACGAATCGCTTGCCCACGGCCAGCGCATATACGACGCGCTAGGAGTCGATCTCAAGCCCGAAGACGTGCAGGGAGAGAGCGCGTACAACGACGACTTGCCCCGCGTGGTCGAAGATTTGCGGGACAAGGGCTTGCTGGTGGAGTCCAACGGCGCGCAGTGCGTCTTCTTGGAGGAATTCAAAAACAAGGACGGCCAGATCACGCCGGTGATCGTGCAGAAATCGGACGGCGGCTACCTCTATGCGACCAGTGACCTCGCGGCCGTGCGCTATCGGGCTGGTGCTCTTGCTGCCGACCGCATCCTCTACATCGTGGATGCGCGCCAGTCGTTTCACTTGCAGCAGGTATTTGCGGTGGCGCGGGCGGCTGGGTACGCGCCGGCGACGACCGCTTTGGAGCACCACGAGTTTGGTGCAATTCTCGGCGCAGACAACCGGCCGTTTAAGACGCGGGCTGGCGGCGTGGTCAAGCTGATGGACGTGCTGGAGGAGGGCGTGGCTCGGGCTTTTGCCCAAGTGAGCGAGAAGAATCCCGACATGGACGAGGCCGAGCGGCGGCAGATCGCCCGCGTGATTGGCATTGGCAGCATCAAGTACATGGAGCTGTCGTTCAACCGCACCTCGGACTACGTGTTCGACTGGGACAAAATGCTGGCTCTCGACGGCAACACTGCTCCGTACATGCTCTATTCATACGCCCGCATCAAGAGCATGTTCCGCCGCGCTGGCGTGGCTGAAGATGCGCTCGACGGGGCGATAATCATTGGCGAAAGAGCCGAGAATGCGCTCGCCATCAAGCTGTTGCAGTTTCCCGAAGTGGTCGTGGCCGTGGCTCACCAGTGCTATCCGCACATGCTCTGCAACTATCTCTACGAGCTGGCGGACGCCTTTATGAAGTTTTACGAGCAGTGTCCGGTGCTTCGCGCGGACGAGCCGGTGCGGACGAGTCGGTTGCTGCTGGCACTGCTGACCGCGCGCATTGTGCGTCAGGGCCTCGACCTGCTCGGCATCGAGACGCTCGAGCGAATGTGAGGCGTGGGCCATGACGGAAGGGCCGGTATTTTTAACTGGTTTTATGGGCGCGGGCAAGACTCGGGTTGGGCGCATTCTGGCGCGGGAGCTAGGGCGTAGCTTTTTGGACACCGACCGGATGATTGAACAGCGCGCTGGCAAGACCATTGCGGAGATTTTCGCCGACGAAGGCGAGGCGCACTTCCGCCAGCTAGAGCGCGACTGCGTCCTCGAAACCTGCCAGCGCCCGGATGCTGTAGTGGCCTTGGGTGGTGGGGCGATCACCCGCGCTGACAATATTGAGGCTGTGCGTTGCGCTGGTGTGTTGGTGTGCCTCAAGGCCGACGTGGATACGATTTTTGCCCGCGTCAAGCGCCGCTCTAATCGGCCCCTGCTCGCTGGGTTGGATCCGCAGGCACAGCGCGCCAAGATAGAGTCCCTACTCCGCGAGCGCGCTCCTTACTACGACCAAGCCCACATTGAGTTGTACACCACGCAGGCGCAGACGCCTGAGGACACGGCCGGGCAACTTCTCTCCTTGTTGGAGAGCTATGCAAAGAATTGATTTAGACATCCCGGGGGCTGCATACCCCATTTTCGTCGGCCACGATATCTTAGGGGAACTGGGGCCGCGCTGCCGCGACTTGGCTTTGGGTCGGCAGGTTGCGCTAGTGAGCGACGAGGTTGTGGCGGCGCACTATCTGCAACCTGCTGGGGAGAGCTTGCGTGCCGCTGGGTTTGAGGTGTTGGAGATTGTCTATGCCGGGGGCGAGGAGGCCAAGAACCTGCTCGGGGCCGAGGGCATTTTCACCCAGCTAATCGCGGCTGAGTTTGATCGCGGCGCTTGGGTGGTGGCGCTTGGCGGCGGCGTAGTCGGCGATATGGCGGGCTTTGTGGCTTCCACTTATTTGCGCGGCGTACCCTATGTGCAGGTGCCTACGACCATCGTCGCGCAGGTAGATTCGAGCATCGGCGGCAAGACGGGGGTCAACCACGCGCTGGGCAAAAACCTGATCGGCACCTTTCACCAGCCGCGTTTGGTCTTGGCCGACACCAATGCGCTGCACTCGTTGCCGAGGCAGGAGCGGGTCGCGGGCATGGCCGAGGTGGTCAAACACGGGCTGATCCGCGACGCTGAGCTGTTCGCCTTTTTGGAGGAACACTTGGAGGAAGTCGTGGATATGGCACTGGCACCGGAGAGCTTGGACTGGCTGATCGGCCGCAATGTCGAGATCAAGGCCGAGGTGGTGGCCGCCGACGAGAAGGAGCAGGGCTTGCGGGCCATCCTCAATTATGGGCACACTATTGGACACGCGATTGAGGCGGCCACGGACTACGGTCGCTATCGGCACGGAGAGGCGATAATTTTGGGCCTGATCGCTGCGGGCGAAATCGCCTGCCGCGAGGGGTTGTGGCCCGAAGAAGAAAGGCAGCGGCAGGATGCGTTACTGGAGCGGTTGGGGGTGCCCGGGGGGTTGGCCGAGGTGGAGGCGGAGCGGATTTTGACCTGCGCCAAGGCCGACAAGAAGCGAGTGGATGGGCGGCTGCGGTTCGTGTTGGGGCGGCGGATTGGGG
>VXOR01000104.1 GCA_009840005.1 Gemmatimonadota bacterium | reverse complement strand
AAACAAACAACAGGCCAAAAACATATCGGCGATAGGATTCATGCAACAACGCCAAGCAGTCGCCAAGAAAATTGAACAACAGATCATCTAATCAAGGATGAAAGTATGGACCCTGTGAGTGCCTTTAATAAGGTTAAAGAAAGTTATATTGACTATGTAAAGACCGCCTTTGGAACGCAGTACCCGGGGCTTGAAAAGGAGCGCGAACGACTTCTGAGAGAACCTGGGGCAATCTGCCAAGAAACATGGATTGAGCCAATACCTCGGTACCAAACATCAGGGAAAATAATTGGAGACCTGACAGCAGTAGACTTGCCAGGCCTAAACTCTAAGGAGATTGATGACTTTAAAAATCTAACATCATGTGGTCTAGTTGGCGATTTTGAACTTTATGATCACCAAATCGAAATGCTGCGAAAGGTTCTTGCAGGCACGAGTGCTGTGGTTACTGCAGGAACCGGTTCAGGAAAGACAGAGGCGTTCCTTCTACCACTCTTCGCTTACCTAGCTCGCGAATCTGCCGGATGGCCAAAACCGGGGAACGAGCTACCTCACCAAGGGGACTGGTGGGCCGATGAGTCTTGGCGCAACGAGTGCATTCCCCTGCGCGGAAACTCTAGACGGATGATAAAGTCCCTGCGGGTACCCCAAAGAGCCAATGAAACACGAGAGGCCGCCGTCCGCGGGCTGATTCTCTATCCTATGAACGCACTCGTCGAAGACCAGCTTAGTCGTTTGCGCCGTGCGCTAGATTCACTAGAGGCACGAAAGTGGTTCTCCAAGAACCGTGACGGTAATAGGCTCTACTTCGGACGCTATAACGGGGAAACGTCGGTGCCCGGTCATGAATTTAAGCCCCCCTCAATAAGAGGTACGCAAGGACCAGACCGCCAAAGAATCGAGAGACTGGCTAAGGAACTCAAGGAACTCGACAGGACAGCCAAGGCAGTCGAGAAATACGCCCAAGAGACTGAGGACACGGATATTCGTTACTTCTTTCCTTGCCTAGATGGATCAGAAATGCGCTCTCGCTGGGATATGCAGGATTCTCCACCGGATATCCTTATCACGAACTTCAGTATGTTGAGTATCATGCTAATGCGGGACGCGGACAGTGACATCTTTGAAAGAACTAGGAAGTGGCTGGAGAAAGATGGAAGTGTCTTCCATCTTATTATAGACGAACTACATCTCTATAGGGGTACGGCCGGGACCGAAGTCGCATATCTTTTGAAACTATTGCTTCTCAGGCTCGGCCTATCGCCAGCGAGTCCGAAGCTGCGTATCCTAGGCTCCAGTGCCTCGCTTGAGCAAGATGACTCCCAAAGTCTACGTTTTCTTTCTGAATTTTTTGGTTCTGAGTGGACTAGCTCACAGATAATTCCTGGCTATCCAGCAGAGACTCCAAAGCCTGACACGGTGAATGCTCTTCCTACTTCTCCGTTTGTTAGCATAGCGAAACTTGCGGATACGAAGGCTGTGACTCCCAATACAATAGCCGCGGAGTTGCTCCAGTCAATAGACAAAGACCTCTCTTCAGAAGGAGAAGGGCTTGAAGAAGTTTTGGGGTCAGAAGGCTTACAAGTGGGCTCACGGATGCTTACTGCGTGCTTGGAGGACAGGACAACTAGAGCTAGGAAGCTATCCGTCTTCTCGCGTAGTTTGTTCGGTACTGACTGCGATGATGAAACTGCGCTAGAGGCGACACGTGGACTCCTCGTTGCACGGGGATTATGCGGCCCAAATTCGCGCTTACCCTCGTTTCGACTGCACTGGTTCTTCAGAAATATTGAGGGTCTTTGGGCCTGCACTGAGCCCGGATGCGGCTGTAATCCAGAGGAATTGACAGGAGGTCGTACCACTGGCCAGTTATTTCCAAACTCACGTATTCTGTGCGATAACCAAGAAAAACCACACAGAGTCTTGGATTTACTCTATTGCGAAGTGTGTGGAACGACAATGTTTGGCGGCAGTCGTTATGAACTACCTCTTAACCAAGGGTGGGAACTACTTACGACAGATGCCGATCTCGAAGGAATTCCAGATCGTCAAGCAGCGCGTTTCGTAGAACGGAGGACATACAAAGAATTCGCAGTTTTCTGGCCATCTGGTGAAGCGGATTTGGACCGCGATTCGCGCAAGTGGTCGCAACCAACGCTCAGTGCCGGCAAGGTAGAGGCACGCTGGTTGCCAGGGGGCCTTGATCCGGCCACTGGACAGGTCAAACTGGGTATCGGAGGTCCAGTACCTGGCTACGTCTTCGTGATACCCAATTCCTCTGAAAACGAAGTTGGGGCCCTACCGGCAACTTGTCCCTTGTGTGCAGCGGATTACTCTAAACGCAAATTTCGGAAGTCTCCGATACGAGGATTCAGGACTGGTTTCGGCAAGATAACTCAGATTCTCTCTAAAGAGATGTTCTATTTTTTGCCGGAAGATTCCAAAAAATTAGTCGCCTTTTCTGATAGTCGCCAAGATGCGGCGGAACTCGCCAACGGAATTGAAAGGTCTCATTACTCCGATCTTGTGAGGGAGGTCATGTACGACGAGTTGAGCAAGGCCGCTATTGGGAGACCTGCATTGCTATCTGATTTGCGGAATATTGGGGAGCCTGCATCACCTGATGGTAAAGCGTTTGCGATATCCAATCCAAGTATTGTGGAAGACCTGAATGAGCTCAGAAAACTCGCTGACGTAGATCCACAGGGGATACCGGCATTTGAACAATCAGTTTTGAACGCCAAAACCGAATTGAATAAAATCGACAGCCAAGGGAAGAGCCGCACTGTGCCGCTACGTATCCTTTTCGAGGATGATGATGGGGAAGGACCGGGGATGTTTATCCGGCGGTTAAAATCGCTTGGGGTAAACCCTGGCGGACAAGACATTCTATTCCAAGAGTTTCGTTACGACAACGAATGGCGAAGGTGGACGACCCTGTTCGATTTTAAGAGCGATAATGGCGGTTGGAACCCAGACCTTTCTCCGCAGGGACGAGAGCGAGGCCGGGAGAAACTTCGTTCAAGGGTAACGGGCGAGATATGCGCCGTGCTGTTTGCTCGGCTTTATTTTGGGTTTGAATCAGCCGGCCTCGGGTATGCTACAGTTGACCTTCCAGGTGAGGATATAGGGCAAATGGCCTTGGAATGTGGATTGTCTCAAGACAGTCTGGTTAGCGTTCTCTGCGGAACGTTGAGAGTGATGGGAGACTTTTACCGGTACCCACAAGAAGATGCAGCCGCTTTTCCTCTCCCCGACTGGCCAGATTGGGGTGACGTACGGGCAGATCTTCGCAACTTCGTCAAGAAATGTGCTGGAATCCACGGAGTTAGTGATGACATTCTGCTAGAAATAGTACGGAAAGCGGTGTGCATAGTAGGTGGCCATACGCATTTCAAGATTGACCCTAGGCGTTTACTGGTACGCATTGCACTCCCGTCCGATCCGGTGTGGCTATGTCCTGCTTGTCGGAGGCCGCACCTCTATAATCTAGGGATTTGTACCAGCCGATTCTGCCAAGAGGAATTGCGCGATAAGCCAGATTCAACCTGTGCTGATCTACACTCGCGCAATTACTACGCCAAGGAGGCGGCAACGCGACGTCGGCCAATACGCCTGCACGCAGAGGAACTCACTGCCCAGACAGACAATCAACCTGAGCGCCAAAGGCTGTTCCGCGATATCGCCATTGACTTGAGTGACAGCCCTTTCTATCCCCTCGAACCAGTAGTTGATAAGATCGATATGTTGAGCGTGACTACGACGATGGAGGTTGGCATCGACATAGGGAGTCTCCAAGGAGTCGTTCAAGGAAATATGCCTCCGATGCGTTTCAATTATCAACAGCGAGCTGGACGTGCAGGTCGGAGGGGACAACCCTTTGCTACTGTACTCACAATCTGCCGGGGCAGGAGTCATGACGAATTCTATTACCAATACCCGGAACGGATCACTGGTGACAAGCCACCCGTACCATTTCTATCCATGTCGCGCCCGGAAATAGCCCAAAGGCTTATGGCAAAGGAATGCTTGCGCCGTGCTTTCCAAGCCGCGAGAGTTCACTGGTCAGAAAGCCCAAGGCCGCCGGATAGCCACGGCGAATTCGGATTAGTGTCCGAGTGGATCAAAGACCAAAACAGAAGGGACTCCATCCAGAAGTGGCTCTCGTCGGCTGATACTGTCGATGAAATCGCAACCGCCTTATGCACTAACCCATATGGGAGTATCTCTCCGGAGGACTTAACAAGCTACGTACGGCAAGATTTGTTCAACGCAATAGAATCAGTGTGTGCAAATCCGGATATTATCGGCGACGGCCTTGCTGAGCGGCTTTCCGAAGGCGCAGTTTTGCCGATGTACGGGATGCCGTCCAGAGTACGATTGCTATATCAGAGGTTGGCACGTAGGGATGCCTTTACTACTGACCGTGAACTTGATCTAGCCATCACCGAGTTTGCTCCTGGCTCACAGCGAACTAAGGACAAGCGAGTCTACCAAGCCATAGGGTTCACTGCTCCCCTGATGTTCTCAGGCAATAAATGGCAGCCTAGTTCAAGAAACCCTTTGCCTGCACGAAGGTGGATGTCTCGTTGCGAACAATGCCACCACACAGCTACATACGATGATGAACCTATGCAAGCCTACTGTCCGGAATGCGGTTGTGGCACCGATGATACCCCTGCATTTCGGATCTTCCAATTCGCAGTTCCGCTTGCTTTCCGAACAGATCTCGGACGAGGAAATGATGCTTTAGAGGATGCCGAGTTTCTTGTCACAGGTGTCTCTACAGTTGCAGAGTCTAATCCGTTGCCTTGCCAGCACGTGCTGGGAACCAATAGCGCAATTGCTCTTTCCGAACTGGGTCGGGTGTACAGGGTTAATGATAGGCGTGGCAATCTCTTTCATGGGGCTATAGGTGAAACATCCTACAACAACTACACTCTGGATGGTCAGTGGATAGACGAACGATTCCAAGCAGCCAGTGACGTGAATTTTGAATCATCATTAGATATAGAAAAAATCGCGATTGTCGCACCCAAGACGACAGATATATTGCGTGTTAGGCCTGAAACAGTCTTTCTTGGTCTTCTATTGGACCCAGTGGTTTCAATAGGAATAAAAGCCGCGTACTATTCCGCAGCCTTTATTCTCAAGTCCGTTAGTGCTGAGAAGATCGATATTGACCCTGACGAATTCGACATCAGCAATGTAAGGCAAATCACTCTAGCGGATGGCACAAAAGCCGGAGAAATTGTAATCAATGATCACCTAGCCAACGGGGCTGGATTTACCGCGTGGATCAAAGACAATTGGACCGATCTGTTGGCATCGACAACGAGCATAAGTAGTCCGCCAAACAGTTTCATTGGGGCTCTCTTGTCTGATAGACACAGGAAGACCTGCGACTCATCGTGCTACAGTTGCCTTAGGAACTACCGAAATATGGCCTATCACGGATTACTTGACTGGAGGCTTGGAATCTCGCTCCTGAGATCCCTCCAATCCACCGACTTTGATTGTGGGCTCAGCGGTGATTTCTCACTGCCTGATTTAGAGGGATGGCATGAATTAGCAACCAACCTAAGGGACTCATTCTGCCGCTCTTTCGACGCAACTCCACGCGATTTTGGCCAGTTACCTGTCCCTGGCTTGGAAATAGGAGGCAAGCCAGTACTTGTCATTCACCCTCTATGGGATAAACGGAGTCCAAAGGGAGTACTGGCAGAGGCCCTAGCAACCTACGATAAAGAAAATATCCAAACGATAGACACGTTCAATCTGATACGCCGACCAGGATGGGTCTACCAATCGCTCGGACGGTAATAGCATGAACGCTAGCGGCAACTTCTCCGACTCCTTCAAGCGTTTGCGCAGTATCTCTCCAACTACGTTCAGCTCATTAAAAGACTGTGCTCTCAAATTGCTATGGTCTCTTAGTGGCAATCCCCCATTACTGCCCATATCACCTAATGCACGGGCTGGGACAGTCATACATAGATTGCTCGCCGAAGCAGGGAGAGGAAAGCTACAACCAGAGCGGGAGGCTGTAAATGCTAGATGGGACGAACTGATCGAGCAAGCTCATACAGAGATGATCGCTTCTCGTATCGAGAGACACCTAGTGCCACTAACGCGCTCGGTTCCAAACATAGAAGTGCTGCGTATCAGTACCGTTCGGCATGCTTTTGCAATCGCGAGCACTCTCCGATTACCGAAACCGCGCACCGGAAGATTGAAATCGGATCCGCGCTACGGTTGTGAGATTCATGTGAAGTCAGCCGATGGCTTGGTCCGAGGAGTAATTGATACCGTCTTGCCTAATAAAGAGGGGCCTGTGATCCGAGACTACAAGTCCGGTTCCATCTTCAAAACCACGGATAATGATGAGCACCACTTGAAAGAGGCGTACCAGATACAACTTAAAATATACGCAGCTCTTTATGCCGATTCTTTTAATGAGTGGCCTGCGCGACTTGAAGTAGTACCCTTATCAGGTGAGCCATATATAGTCCCTTTTGACAGGACAGATTGCACGAATCTAGTTGAAGAAGCTCGGGCGACTCTCAAGCGGATCAATAGGACGCTCGAAAGTCATTCTAAAGTGTTCTTGAAGGGACTACTCGCCAATCCTACACCGGGGACTTGTTCTTATTGCGAATACCGCCCTGCTTGCGAACCCTATTGGTCTGCGGCGATTGAATCTGGAATTGATGGTTGGCCTCTGGATGCCAAGGGAATTGTGAAAGACATTAAGCAACTCGGTAACTCCAAGATTATGTTACGACTACTCACTCCCAGCGGCCTCGTGAGTGTTCCAGGTCTTTCCCCTGACAGCAGGCATCCTGACTTGCAAGTAATTCAGATAGGTGATACTGCTGGCGTCTTCAACTTGTGGCGGACGCGATCCACTGCTCCCTATTCTGAATCTCATTTGACTACAATCTACAAACTGGATGAATAGGTAGCGTATAATTTCGTCCGTCGGTTTTCGCAATTATACGCTCACACCTAGAAACGCCGACATCGCTGCACTACGGGCCGGTAGAGTGAGCCTTACCGGTTGTCCAACCTGTTAAAGCTCTACATTTCGGCAAAATCCAATCTGAACCGAAACCCCAAGGCCGATACGATGGCCATAAAAGTCTCCCTTGGGGACTGTCGCCTTTAGGCGTCAGGGGAAAAGGGAGCGGCCTGCTCCGCACGATGGGGTCTTGTGCTCCCTGAGTGAAGGCCGACATAGCTTGACAGCCTGCTGTCCAATAGCTGTATTTTCTATTATGAAACGGGTTATTCAAATCAAGCTCCTTCCTACGGCAGAGCAAGCCGACGCGCTCGCAGAGACGATGTGCCGTTTTAACGCCGCGTGTAACTGGGTGGCTGAGCGTGCCTTTGAACGCAAGCTGGCTAACTCGTATGCGTTGCACAAACTGTATTACTATGAAGTGCGTGAGCAGTTTGACCTGCCCGCCGATATTGCTATCCTGACGTTTGCCCAAGTAGCGGCTTGCTACAAGCGCGACAAGTCCAAGCCGGTGTCGTTTCGTCCGCTGGCGGCTGTTCCCTACCGAAAGGGAGCCTTCCGTTACAAGGGCTTGGAGCAACTCAACATCAAGACAGCGGATGGGCAACGCCACAACATCCCGATGGTGATGGGCGACTACCAAGCCGACCAGTTCGGCAACGTCAAGCTGTTTGCCGAACTGGTGCGACGCAAAGATGGTACGTGGTTCCTCATGGCCACCGTCGAGCACGAACCCGAGCCGCCGTGTGATACCGATGACTTCCTGGGTATTGACCTTGGCGTTGAGAACCTTGCCACCGACTCTGACGGCGAACTTCATACCGGCGAAGATGTTGAGGCTGTCCGGGTCAAGTGCCAGACGCTCAAACAAGCCCTTCAATCGGCAGCGGACTTGGCCGCTAATCACAGACGACGCAAGCGCATCCGCAAGAAGCTCAAGCGTATAGCAGACCGCGAAGCGCGTTTTCGTCGCAATACCAATCATGTCCTCTCTAAGCGACTCGTTGCGAAGGCCAAAGACACCGGGCGCGGCATAGCCTTGGAAGACCTCAAAGGCATCCGTGAGCGGATACGGTTTCGCAAGCCGCAACGTAACCGCATGGGGTCTTGGGGATTCGATCAACTGAGGCAGTTTATTGCTTATAAAGCTGAACAAGCAGGCGTGCTGCTCAAGATCGTTGATCCCCAGTATACCTCTCAGATGTGCTCCCAGTGTGGACATGTCGAACGCGGTAATCGCTCCTGTCAATCAAGGTTTTGTTGCAAGCACTGTGGGCATCAAGCTCATGCTGATTGCAACGCCGCCCGGAATATCCGGGCAAGGGCTCCTGTCAACGAGCCTATAGTTTCAGTCTACTCCGTAGCGGCGGGGTAACGGCTAGGGACAAGCTGACGCGCTTTAGCCGTCAGTGGTTGACCAGATTGTCTATCTTCGGCTTACTACGACTTGAAAGCACGCGGTAGAGATGTTCGCGGTTGAGACCAGAGCGCTCTGCTAATGCACCAACGCCCCCTTGTGCTTGGGCGACATCGCGCAGGGCCAATAGTAGCCCATCAATCTCGCCGCTTGCTTCGCACTCATCTAGCGCGACTTCCAAGTAGGTCCGAGCTTCTTCGGGGTCTTTGAGCGCTTTTAGCAGCCCTTCGTCGTAGCTGACCGTGTGTTGCAAAAGTTCCTTACCTGCTCGCGTAGCGCTTCCGCCGCATAGTGCAGTGCTTCGCGGATCCCCACTAAAGCACGGCATGAGAGTAAAAGCCTAAATCAATTGGCCCTTGTATCACTTCTTGGATGGAAAAGCAATGATCCGGCTTAAACAGGGCCTGCCCAGCCACAAAGGCATCTCGGGCCGTGTCGAAGAACTCGACAATTTTGCCATCGTGCATCAGGGCGAATTTGCCTCCGTGCGTCGGTATCAACTCGGGCAGTTGCTTCATAAAGGCTTCGTAGTTGCGATTCACCTCGGATTGCTGGTTAGATATTCTGGACATAAGGGCCTCCTTCTCCTTAGCTGGACTTTGGCCATTTTGAGCGCATAAAATAGGCGGCGATCTAGGCCGAGATATACTGTTGGAGTCAACACTTCAAGTCTCTTCTCAGAGGTAGTCGTCCATGGAAATTATAATACTGCTTATGAGCGCGTTTGCCCACTACCCAATCCTTAGCTGCTCTAGCGCCGACGGCGGGATCTTTTGCGCCCTCTTTGCTGGTAGAGCAAGCCGGCGACGATGAGCACGAGGCCCGCTAGGGTCGCCCAGCGAATTGCCTCTCCCAGCACGAAGTGAATCAGCACTAGAGAACAGAACGGGGAAATGAAGATCAGATTGCCGACTCTGGAGGTGTTTTCCGCGTAGCGCAGCGCCCATTGCCACAGAACATACGTGATCCCCATTTCGAAGAGGCCGATGTAAGCCGCTCCCAACAAACCCGGCCAGGCAGGTGCCCGCCACTGACCCATCAGCAGGACACAGCCGAGCGTCAGCGGCAGCGACAGGGCGAAATTGAGGAAGAGCCGCACCACGGGATCGCGCCTGTCGCGGGTGTTGTAGATCCAATAGAAGGCCCATATCACGGTGCTGCCCAGCGCCAAGGCCACGCCGAGCGGATCGGAAAAGCGTAAGGTCCAGATTTCGCCGCGCGTGGCGATGACTAGCACGCCGGCGTAACAGATCAGGCCCGCGGATAGATCGCTCCGGCCGATTCGCTGTCCCAAGAGCGGGATGGAGAGCCAAGTCAGGGTGAGTGCCCAAGTATAGTTGAGCGCCTGCGCCTCTTGGGCGGGCAGCAACTGGTAGGCTTTGAAGAGGATCAGGTAGTAGAGCAGGGGATTTAACGCTCCTAGCACCAGCGAGCGGGCGTAGTCAGTCGGTCGGCTCCTGAGCACCTGTCCCACTTTTCCCTGCGCGACGAGTAGTACCCCCAAGGCCAATGTCGAAGTGCCGCTAGCCCAAAACAGCAATTCGGCGTAGTCCATGTAGCGCAGGGTAATTTTGAAGGCCGACGCCACGGTTGACCACAGCAACACCGAGGCCAATCCGCAGATATAAGCCCTTTTTTGATTATGCATGAAAAAATGTATCCGCAGATGAACGCAGATGAACGCAGATGAACGCAGAGGCGGGGGATGTTAAGACGGCCTCTACGCACCCCGCTAAAACGGCGTAACCTGCTTGGGGCCAATATCCACGGCTTGGGCCAGCGCGTCGAAGTTCAGTTTTAGCAGCGCGAAGCGCACCTCTGCGTAGGCTGGGTCGTCCCAGCGGTTGTCGAACTCGCTTGGGTCTTCCTCTAGATCGAACAGTTCGCCTTGGGCGCGGTCGTGGTAGCAGACTAGTTTGTAGCGCTGGTCGCGGATCATCGTGCCGTAGGTGCCTTGGAGATGCTCCCGACCCGGTGCATCTGGGTTTAGGGCGCGGTAGTACTCGCTGCGGACGTAGGCGCGGTGCGTTTGAGATTGGCCGGTCAGCAGCGGCCACAGCGAGCGCCCCTGCATTCTTTCGGGCGCGGGGACCTCCGCCAGTTCTAGCAAGGTCGGGGCAATGTCCATTAGTTCGACCAGCGCATCGCAGACGCGGCCCTCCTGTACGCGTCCCGGCCAAGAGCAGATCAAGGGCACCCGCACCAAGCACTCGTAAAACCGGCACCCCTTGCCCACAAGTTGGTGATCCCCCAACAGTTCGCCGTGATCCGAAGTAAAAATCACGAGGGTAGTATCGCGCTGGCCGCTTTCTTCTAGAGCTTGGATCATGCGTCCCACATTGTCGTCGATCAATTCGATCATCGCGTAATACGCCGCCATGACGTCCTTGGCTTGATCCAAGCGAATGGACGCGGCTCCATCTACCGGCCCGAGTTGCGCATGGGCCTGGAGGTCCTTTTCGCTCCACAGCGGATCGGGCAGAGCCGTCGGGTCGTAGCGGTCTAAGTACTCTTGCGGCGGGTCGAAGGGCGAATGTGGGTCGAACATGTTGACGCTCATCAGCCAAGGCGTGGTGCGTTCCTCGCGCATAAACTCAATGGCCTTGTCCGCGCACCAAGTGGTCTGATGCAGCGCGGGTGGCATCTGGGCTGGATCTTCGCGCAGTTCGGCTAAGGTGCGGCCTTGGGTGCGGACCCAATCGGCGTACGCGTGGCCTTCGGGCCACTGGTCGCGCGAGTCGTGGCTCCAGTGGAAGACGCGATAGCCGTCGTCGCCGCGCGGCTCGATCCGGCCGTGGGCACCGGCTAGGTGCAGCTTGCCGGCCAGCCCGCAGTCGTAGGAAGCGGCGTCGGCTAGCTGCTTGGTGACCAGTGGGGCCGCGCCGGCCCAGTAGGCATTGCCATTGGTGCAGCCGTGGACGCTGCTCGGATACATGCCGGTGAGGAAGCTGGCGCGGCTGGGAGTGCAGATCGGGCTTTGGCAGAAGGCGTGGGTAAACGCGGTACCTTCGCCGACTAGGCGGTCGATGTTCGGCGTGCGGATGTGCTCGTTGCCCAGCGCGCCAATCGTATCGTAGCGCTGCTGGTCGGTGCAGAGCCAGAGAATGTTCGGACGCATGGTTTGGTCTCCCATCGGGTTTATGCGTGGTTCCGTATGTATCAATTCAATGCGGCATGATTTGAACGATTCGAGCGGTGGATCGTCTGGTGCATCCTATTCTGCGTCTATCTGCGTCCATCTGCGGATTAGGATTGCTATATTTACCCTAATATGTCCAATGCTATCAATGCCCTCGTCCTCGTCCTCGCTCTCGCCGGATCGACCTTAGCCGACGATACCGAGGTCCGCGGCATCACCATCTCTACACACGGCATTGGCCGCGACTGGGGCAGTGACGCCATCGTGCCGACCTTAGAGGACATTCGCGCTGTGGGTGCCAACTGGGTGGCGATCCACCCCTACGCCAGCATCCGCGCCGACGGCTCACTCCGGTGGTCGGACATCGATCCAGACGACCCGCCAGCCCATATCGTCCGCCCCATCCGCGAGGCCCACCGCTTGGGATTGCACATCTACATCAAGCCTCATATCGCCTATTGGCGCTCGCCCTTTGCTTGGCGGGGCGAAATTACCTTTAACCGCGCTGAGGATTGGCAGCGGTTTTGGCGGGACTATCGGGAGTGGATCGCGCTGTTGGCGACTGTCTGCCGGGAGGCCGATGGCTTTGTCGTCGGCACCGAACTCGACCGCATGTTGGCCTTTGAGGAAGAATGGCGCACGCTCATCGCCAAGGTGCGCCAGCGCACCGACGCGCCGCTGACTTACGCGGCCAATTGGACTGACTATCGCCAAGTGCCCTTTTGGGACGCGCTCGATGTTATCGGCATTCAGGCTTATTTCCCCCTTACTGAGGATCCCGAGTACGACGAAGAGGATATCCGCGCTGGCTGGGCGGAGCGCATGGGGGAACTGCGGGCCTTTGGCGAGCTACACAACCGCGACATTCTCTTCACTGAACTGGGCTACAACCAGTCGCACCAAGCGCCGATTGAGCCGTGGGCGTATCCGGTGGATGGCGAGGACGCGCTTCTCGTGCAAGTGGCTTGTATGCGCGCTGCGCTTGACGCCATCGCCGCTGAGCCGCGCGTGGTTGGTGCCTTGCTGTGGAAGTGGTTTCCGCATCCGCGCCCGGTTGGCCGCAACTTCCAGCTAGCGATCCCGCCGATCAAACGCGTGCTTGCCGAGGCATGGCTCAACCCGCAATAAGCCCGGTCCCGCGCAGCAAGGTTTCTTGCACGAGGAGTTCGTGGTCGAGTGAGCGGTCTGGTCCGTGTTCTCCCTTGAGCACTCTTATAAGGGACGCCAATTCGAGTTCGTAGAGCCCCTGCCGCGAAATTCCTTCAAAAGGTACCATCTGCTCGCCCTGTGCATAGCCGTCGGCGGCTTCGGTCAGGCAGAGCCGGATGGTGTGGCCCGGCTCAAAAGGCTCTAGCAAAATCGCGCTACCGCGATCGCCATAGACCTCAAAGCGCCGCGCCATCGGCTGGGGCTCCATCGCCGCAATATCGACCCAGGCCATAGCCCGCTCGTATTCAAAGACGCCGAGCGTGTTGTCCTGAAACGCGGGCACGATGCCGGTGTCGTTGCGCAGAAAGGTCGTCACTTTCTCCGGCCGCCCCAGAATCCACACTACTTGGTCGAGCATGTGCCCGGCTAGATCGTAGAAGATGCCGCCGTGGTGCCCGGCGGCGATTACTTCGCGCCCGGCCTCGGTGATGTTGGTGGACATGTGGGCGCGCACTGAATAGACATTGCCCAAAAACCCCGACCGTGCCCACTCCGCGATCTGGCTGAAGCCAGGATGGTAGCGCAGCATAAAGCCCATTTGCACTTGCAGGTCGGCGGCTCGCGCCTCTGCAACAACCCGTTGCCATTGCGCCCAATCGTCTCCGGCGGGTTTGTCGTACCACACGTGCTTGCCAGCTTGGACGATGCGCTCGGTCTGGTCCAAGCTCTCGTCGTTGCGGCCCTCGGAGGCGACGGCGGCAATGGAGCTATCGCCGAGCAGCTCTTCTTCGCTGGCCAAGAAGCGGACCTGCCGATAGGGTTCGTCGTCGGCAACTTGCCGGCGGCGCTCGGCGTCGGGTTCGTACAGGCCGACGACTTCGACCTCGGGATTGTCGAGCATTGCCTTGAGTTTACCAGCGGCGTGACCGTGCTTAGTGCCGTATTGCGCCATGCGGATCATGGGATCTCCTCGCGGAAAAGGTGGAATCAAAACCCGATCAAACTTTGAAAATTGTCGTAAGATACTGTTTTTACAAGATATTTTAACATCCGAGACATCGGCAGTGCGCCCAAAATCAAAACCCGATCAAACGTTGGCCTCTTACGCCCAAAACGGCACGTAGCCCGATTGCGGACGCTCGGGGTCGGCGATTTTGATGAGTTGCCGGTCTCGCGCTCGTCGGATCACCTGCGACACTTGTGCGGCATTTCGCGTATCTATGCCTAAACGTGTTCGCAGGCTGCTGTTTTTCATCAATCCTCCATTCACAAACTTCAATACGGCGTGCTGATAGCACGCCCGGACGCGCTCTTCGACCGTCATCGCGGCAAATCGGCGCGGCGCAAAAAGAACCGCACAAGTCGCCTCTATCCCGCCTTCTTGGGCGCGAAAATCCGGTGGTGGCAACTGATAGAGCTCCACAGCCGCCACGACCTTGTCGATACCTGTACCTTGCTCCTCGCACAACTTCATGCGCCGCATGAAAGCGGCAAGTGCTTCGTTCCGCGAGCGCGGCGGAGAGTCGATAAATCGGTTGGGGCTGACCAGAGGCTTGCCCGGATTGGTGATCTCCAGCCGATTGCTGAAGAGTTCAATTGATGGTCCGGCTCCGGTAATAGTCATGTCTTGGTGAATGAGCGCATTGGACTCGACACAGCTAGTCTCGGACGAGGCCGCTAGTAAATCGTCGATCAGCGCGAGGGTGCGGGTGTCGTTCATGCGTTCATCTCTCTGCGGTCCCGTCTAGCCGCGGCGCGACCGTACCGCATTGCGCCATGCGGCCTCGCGGAAAGGTGGAATCAAAACCCGATCAAACTTTGAAAATTGTCGTAAGATACTGTTTTTACAAGATATTTTAACATCCGAGACATCGGCAGTGCGCCCAAAATCAAAACCCGATCAAACGTTGGCCTCTTACGCCCAAAACATTGGTGAATCGGTTTGTTTCCTCGGACAGGCGCGTATCCAAGCCGCCCGCGGAATCAGGGCCTTCGTAATATGCACTTACTTTTAAATAAACAAATCATTGTTTTTTAAGGACATCTGCCTTCGTTGAGCGACGGGATGCACGTTGCAATAAAATAAAGTTTGCGCCAAAAGTCCAAATCGCCCTGCCGGTAGCCGAGCGTTTTGTGGATGGCTGCGACTTGGCACGACAAATCGGACCACACTGCGACCAAGCCGTTATAAAATGCGGAGAAAATCAATTGTCAAACGAAAGAATGATTTTGCCACCCGGCTCATCCCCGTGCCTGCGGGGAACATAGCGACTTCTTGCCTTGCCGTATCCACGTCGCGGGTTCATCCCCGCGCCTGCGGGGAACATTCCATGCGCTGCTGGTAGAGGTCGATGGCCTGCGGTTCATCCCCGCGCCTGCGGGGAACATGTGGGAGTTATACATGCGGGGGATCGAGGCGGCGGTTCATCCCCGCGCCTGCGGGGAACATTTCACTGACAAACATGTGGGAAAAGTCGGCGTCGGTTCATCCCCGCGCCTGCGGGGAACATAATGAGTGCGAGAGCCTCCGCGCTGTGTACTGCGGTTCATCCCCGCGCCTGCGGGGAACATAGCTCCCCTGCCAGCCAGCGGTCGTCTCCAGACGGTTCATCCCCGCGCCTGCGGGGAACATGCAGTAGGGCACGACGACGCCCTGAGGGAAAACGGTTCATCCCCGCGCCTGCGGGGAACATACGGACGCGAAGGCGAATAGTTTGATCTTCGCCGGTTCATCCCCGCGCCTGCGGGAACATTTGGCCTTAGAACGCATATAGGCCACATACCACGGTTCATCCCCGCGCCTGCGGGGAACATTAACGCCGCACTGTGCTAGCTGCTCATCACGGCGGTTCATCCCCGCGCCTGCGGGGAATATTGTGTCAGCGGCTTGGTTGGCGGTGTGCTCCACGGTTCATCCCCGCGCCTGCGGGGAACATACGAATGGTGGCACGGTTGCTCTCCAAGATGGCGGTTCATCCCCGCGCCTGCGGGGAACATCCGTTTCCTCGTCTTGAGCAGGATAACGAATACGGTTCATCCCCGCGCCTGCGGGGAACATATCCGCTTCCTCGGTCAACAGGTCAATCTCGCCGGTTCATCCCCGCGCCTGCGGGGAACATAGCGCATAGCTTGCCAAACTCTAGTTCGGCATCGGTTCATCCCCGCGCCTGCGGGGAACATATACCTCCATGTTGTGCGGGTGCGGAACAATGCGGTTCATCCCCGCGCCTGCGGGGAACATATCATACATAGGAGTTTACGGAGCAATTTGACCGGTTCATCCCCGCGCCTGCGGGGAACATTCGTGTCGCTCCTCGTGAAATGCCCGCCTGGGCGGTTCATCCCCGCGCCTGCGGGGAACATTCCTCCAGCGCGAGCCGACGGAAGAAAAACGACGGTTCATCCCCGCGCCTGCGGGGAACATACGGGCAAATCCACCGTGGTGGCGACGATAGCCGGTTCATCCCCGCGCCTGCGGGGAACATATGTTCGTCAGTGAGCAGTTTCGTCACTGGTCCGGTTCATCCCCGCGCCTGCGGGGAACATAGATCATGTCTGTTCCGAATTTCTCATCTGTCCGGTTCATCCCCGCGCCTGCGGGGAACATCCGATAGTCTGGCCTTTGCGGCGGAAGAACTTCGGTTCATCCCCGCGCCTGCGGGGAACATCTCCTCCAAAATTTTACGGTGAAGATCAGACGCGGTTCATCCCCGCGCCTGCGGGGAACATAGCTGCAGATGCTCATAACGTATTTCAATGTTCGGTTCATCCCCGCGCCTGCGGGGAACATATCTGATGGCCTCCGATGAAAAACATACGAGTCGGTTCATCCCCGCGCCTGCGGGGAACATGCGTTGCCCTCATTAGAGAGGAAAGTAACGGTCGGTTCATCCCCGCGCCTGCGGGGAACATCTCGCTGTCCAGCAGACCGAGCCACTCAGCACCGGTTCATCCCCGCGCCTGCGGGGAACATGTCCTGCCTCCACGATTCTTAGCTGTAACGGTCGGTTCATCCCCGCGCCTGCGGGGAACATAATGAGTGCGAGAGCCGTCTCGCTGTGTACTGCGGTTCATCCCCGCGCCTGCGGGGAACATGTACGACCGCCTCTATTTTTAGCGGTAACCGTCGGTTCATCCCCGCGCCTGCGGGGAACATATCTGCTGCTCAGCCTCAATGCGGTCCCTCCTCGGTTCATCCCCGCGCCTGCGGGGAACATGATACACCGGCTCTGCGATTCCTCCACCTGCACGGTTCATCCCCGCGCCTGCGGGGAACATGATTTTCACGCCGCTTGTCCCAATAAAGGACGCGGTTCATCCCCGCGCCTGCGGGGAACATATCAGCAACCGACTTAGAGGCCGCAAAATAGTCGGTTCATCCCCGCGCCTGCGGGGAACATACGAGTGCACACCATAGCAACGAAAAACGGAACGGTTCATCCCCGCGCCTGCGGGGAACATCGCGAAATATAGCGCGAAATATAGTAACCTATCGGTTCATCCCCGCGCCTGCGGGGAACATCCTTTCTGACCGACCATCCAAGCCTTGGACTGCGGTTCATCCCCGCGCCTGCGGGGAACATTCACCAAACAACCGACGAACGCGCTGGTAATTCGGTTCATCCCCGCGCCTGCGGGGAACATGGGACGTTGGCCTCGGTCGGCACGAAGATCATCGGTTCATCCCCGCGCCTGCGGGGAACATCGGTAGTCGTTCTCGTGAAAGCCGTCCGGGAACGGTTCATCCCCGCGCCTGCGGGGAACATGGCGACCTTGCTGGGTGCCGAGAAGGTGAAATCGGTTCATCCCCGCGCCTGCGGGGAACATCGTTCTACGCGCTCATAACCGAGTTCGTCCAGCGGTTCATCCCCGCGCCTGCGGGGAACATACCTCGCTAAGGCTGAGGAATTATTCGGCAGCCGGTTCATCCCCGCGCCTGCGGGGAACATCTATCGTAATTCTCAAAGCGGCATCCGAATATCGGTTCATCCCCGCGCCTGCGGGGAACATGCCGCTCTCTGCATAGCGCCCACTTCTCGCTCCGGTTCATCCCCGCGCCTGCGGGGAACATGTAGAACGTGGTGGTGGTGGCGGCTCCCTCTACGGTTCATCCCCGCGCCTGCGGGGAACATAGCAGGCTCTCCCATGGCATATTTCGGGATCAAGGTTCATCCCCGCGCCTGCGGGGAACATGTCAACGAGTTCGCCCGTAGCGATTTTGCACACGGTTCATCCCCGCGCCTGCGGGGAACATTCCTCATCGTAACTGACTGCTACAGTGTAGGTTATATGATACTCAAAATAGGTACCAGCGATTTAGCTCCTGATTTATCGCCCACCTCTGCCAAGTATATACACATCATTCAGGCAAAAAGGATACGAGACGGAGACCATCAAAATCCACAGGTATCCGGCGATTTGTGCCAAAGGTTTCAAACTCAAAACCCGCGTCATTGGGGGCAGCCCAAGCAATCACGGCATCGCCATCGCCGATAAGCTCGCACACATTGTCCCAGATCATGGCGCGGGTCTTTGCTGAGTAGTTGCCGATATAGACACCGGCTCGAAGCTCCAAAAGCCAAACTGCGAGCCGGCCCCGCAAACGAGGCGGCACATTATTGGTCACCACTACCATCATCCTCTATGGCCCTCATCTCCGCTTGACGGTGGATCGGCAAAGGCTGGGCCTACCGCATCTTCCGGTGTTTTGGGCGGCTCCAACTCTCCTGCCGAGAGCACCTCTCCAATGGTTGGAATCAGCCGCTTGAGTAGGTTGGTCTTGCGGAACGTATCCCGACATGCCAAGCGCACCTCGCGGCCCGGTTCGGCGGCACCCAATCGCCCCTTCGCGTGCTGTCCTGCAATGCGAAACGCTGCTGGCACTGTCGTTTCAAATTTGAATAAATCGGCAATGTCGTACACGAAGGAGAGGGGTTTGCCTGTATGCAAAAAGCCAACGGCTGGGGCATATCCAGCCGCGAGCACAGCGGCTTCCGTAATGCCGTAGAGACAGGCGGTTGCAGACGAAAGGCAGCGGTTGGGCACGTCGGAGAAGTCCCAATCCGCAGGATTGTAGCTGCGCCTTTTCCACTGTACTCCAAACTGCCGCGCCAGATTCTCATAAAGCGTCCTCACCCGCACCCCCTCGATTCCGCGAAGCTGTTCGATAGAACGGCGTTGCGGTGCTCGCTCACCGAACCGAATCTGATACATCCGCCGCACGACCTTTAGCCGAGCGTCGGGGTCGAGTGCAAGGCGGCACTGCCACAAGAGCCTATCGGACCGGGCCCCGCCCGGCTGGCCAGCCGCGTACAGGCGCACCCCGGCTTCGCCGACCCATATCAACAATGTGCCAACCCGGGCGGCGAGTGCCACCGCAGTGTGACTGACCCGAGCACCCGGTTCAAGCATGATGCAAGCGAGTCCACCGACCGGAATGTGCGTCCGCACTCCGTTCGCATCCACGAGCACAAAAGCCCCGTCAACTACGTCGAGTTGACCTTTCTCCACAAAGACGATAGATGTGCGGTCTTTTATAGGGATTGGTTTGGGGGGTGGGGCACCCGGCATCGCAATAGAGCTAGCCATTAGGCGGTCCTTTTTATGAGCATCAGGCCGCAGCCAAATGCCTTGCCGCGCCCGAAACCCTGCTGAAGACGGGAGAGAAACGAATTAGGCTCGGTTATAGTTAGGGCACCTTTGAGGTCGAATATGCCCAACGTGCCAAATTTCCCACCGCGCCGTGCGAAACGCTCGGCACGATAGCCTTCGAGCGCCAGCTTATCAAGGTCAAGGTGGAATCCGCATTCCTCAGCCCGCGTCGTTAGCCAGTTACAGGCTGCCTCTTTGGCTAGCGACATCCGGGATCCGGCTCGGTCAATTTTTGCTTCGGCTTTGAGCAGGTCCATAGCCACATCGCAGCGTTGCCGAATAGCCTTTCCCTGACTATCTACGCCAACCTTCCGATCAACCGTAGCGTTAAGGCGCAGATCGAATGTCAGCTTGTCGCTAGGCGAGAGTGTTGGCTCAAAGGGCTTCGTCTCTATAGTGAAGAAGGGAGATTCTTCCAAAGGCTTGGGGCCGAGAAGGTAGTACCGTCCGCGTTGGCGGTCGGTACGCCAAAGAAACGCGGATTTCGGCGTACCGGCAGTCCGGCTCTGCTCGACCTCAGTACGCACATCTGGCGGAATGACCGTCCAGATCAGCCGGTGATCTACTGCAAGACGGTCAGACGACTTCGATGGTTGAAGGACTTGGAGTAGGGGAGCTATGTCCGCAGCGTCGCGCCGAAGCGTAAGACGCGAGAAGTGGAGTCTCATTGCGAAGCCTCCTCTTGGTCGGTAGGAACGTATTCGTATTCGCGCCGTTGCCCGAACTGCCAACTCGTGCGGTCGCCCGGCTCGTCCATCCGCAGTCGCGTCCGCAAGGAAGCGTCGGAAGAGCCGAGATCCGCCCGATCCTCCACGGCGATTAGGCCATGTGTCCGCAATCTTGCGGACGGACTGCTCGGCCCATCGCGATGGCGTTTGAACGCCTCAACGACCGTTTGTTCCTCAATGATCTCCGGCGCGAGTGGGTGCGACAGCGGGCAGGACTTGCGCCCTAAATACAATGTGTAAGCCGGTTTCTCAAACCCGGCACTGAGATCCCGCAACGAGTATTGCCCACCTGAAACGGCTCGGTAAGCCGCTTGATAGCGCACATCTGTGCGGTACTCGCGGTGAGTGATGCTCGTCGCAAGGTCCAAGGGGTGGGAAAGTGCTTCCGCTCTAGTGCGGGGATGCCCCTTAGCCGAAGGCAAGGACTGGTAGGTGTGGAAATCCGTCACCAATGTTCCGGCGCACAGCGTGCGATTAGCAACGCGGAAAGAGGCAGAGAGTGCCCGCTGCCCCTCTGCATCGGCACGATCAATGCCTAGTGCCGCGCCAGCCAGCCCTAAAAGGGCAGATCGCGTTGGACGGTCGGCCGTGCCGCGCCGCACGTTGCCTGCCTCTTCGCCGAAACTGGCCATGGGTGCTGCAAGGGTGACGATCAGCCATTCCGTCATGCTAAGCCCTCCAGCTTTTCCGCTGCGAAGGTGGCTAGTTCGTCCAGCGTGGCACTGTTCTCTTCGCCTACGTGGAGTTCGATGTCGTCGCTCCAGTCCTTGCCGTAGGTTTTCTCAAAGGCGGTGCGCTGTTTCTTGAGCGCCGTTACGGACTCTGCGAGTTGGTCGCCCGATCCTACTCGTTTGGTGAAAGCACTGGCCAAGCTGCGAGGCTGGCTGTCCCCACTCTCCAACAGCATATATTCGGCGCGCACGTGATTGGCGAAGCTATTTTTCTTACCGGAGGGTGACGCCGTGGTCGCAGCGCGTACCAGCGCGGAGAGCGCACGGCCTGCCAGTTCTGTATCGCCCGCAAGATTTTCCAGCAGCAATACCCGATTTACGCAGATGTAGAGATAGAAGACGCCGGCACCGAAACCAGCCTCGCCGATGAAGCCAGCACCTGCATCCTCTTCCGGGGTCTTCAGGTCGTCAACAGCCGTGTAGTAGTCATCTTCGATGTCGACTCGGTTGGTGGTAAAGGCATGAGCCACCTGCACGGCGGCATCGCGGTTGAAGTCGGGGTTGTCGGCTAACATGCGCCCGAACATGGCGATGTCCACGGCTCCATCAGCGGTGCTTAGGACCTGTTTCGCCAGTTCCTTTTCCTTCGGTAAAGTTTCCCCGCTCAGTGCCTTTTCTGCTAAGTCAAATGCAGCAGCGCGTTCCTCCGGAGAGATGAAGGCTAGCTGTTCGGTATAGGCCGGATTCGCGTCCTTTTCTCCTTTTATTTTTCCGAACAGGGCAGCGATGTTCCGTGCGATTTCGAGTGCCTTGTCCTCCGACACGCCCTGTTCAAGTAGGTGCGAGCGCACCTTGTCGCCCATGCGCTGGGTGCGCTCCCCCAGATTTCCCGTCAGGGCCGACCGGAAAGCGTCGTCCGTGCGGATGGCGCGTTTAAGCGACTGGCTGGAAATACGCATACGCGATACGCCACCGATGATGGCAGTCTTAGGACGGCCGAGGTCGTCTCGGTTGGGGTTGGATGGCGGATAAGCTGTCAGAATGTGCATTTGTACGAAACGGCTCATAGTTGAGTCTCCTCTTGGGGTTGGGTGTCTTCGGTGGCATCGGCCCGGCGCGTATGATAGTACTCAAAAGTCCATTTCTGTCGGGTCTGATCGGTAAAGAAAAGCACGTCGCCGATAAAACGGCGAACGTTGAATCGAGTGTCGCCTAGGATCGCTAGTGCCCGACGCAATGCTCGTGCGAACTCGTCTGCATCCTCGCTAGCCCTGAGCAGGGTGCTAAAACGCATGGGCGACAGACGTGGGCGGGCGTCTCCCGTGGGAATGGTGCCCTCTCGCGTGAGGCCCAAGGCGTCGGCGAAAGTGGGGTAGTTAGCCGTATTCTCGACCCGCGCCAAAACCAAGGCTAGTATGGCGAGCTTCTGCTCAGGTACATAGTTCCCATGCACGCTAGCGATTAGCCTATGGGTCTCTGGCTCTAAGAGGGCGTCGAATACGCTCTCGCAACGCTTCAGTCTCGCTCGGGCACCCCGGTCTCCGTGGTCCGAGTGAAGCCATTGTCGCCAGCTTTCTACGGCATTGAGGAGTGAGTTATGCTGCATTAAGTGGTCTCCTTCTGAGCTTTAGGTTTTTTCTTTGGCAAAGGAAGTTCGAGCTTGTCGTAAAGCGTCTTGCTCTGCTTGGTCCGGCCTGCAAAGGTTGCGTTCAGTATGCCGTAGGCGTCGACGATGTTCTTGGCCTTCTCGGCATCTTGTAAGGGCACGGGTGCCAGTCGATCAAAAATCACAAGAGCCTCGCGGCGCATGATCCATAGCCAGTGCTGTGCGGAAGCGGTAGGGTCGGTCAAGCGACCATCTTCGGGCATTTCTTGGAGTAAATCGTCGAGCAGGTGATGAAACTGGTCTTCGGTTGCGTCGAAGAAATGCGCCCGCGCTTGGTCGAGAATCCCCTTATCGTTTGGGGCATTCTTCTGGCCGCTGAAAAGGGCCTTTTTCAAGGCTGCCAACAACTGAGAAACTGCTTGATCGGCCGCTTCGGAGAAATGTCGGGCGAGATCGTCGAGCGCCTGTTGTTGAGCGGGTGTCTTCGCCAGATGTAAAGGTTCCTCGGTGATGAGATAGGCGATTGCTTCCATGTTGTTCATGGCCCAACCGCCGACCCGAACGCGGGCATCGGCCGCCTTTTTGTTCTGGCTAAGGATGTGGGAGCGATTATTCTTGGCGAGCTTAATGTTTGTGGGCTGTTCAGCCAGCTTGCCATCCTTGCTCCCTACCGTGGCAGCAACCCAGTCTCGATAGCCGAAGCGTCCCGATTTCGGCTTGGCCGAATACGGCTCTCCTGCCTCTTTTTGGCGACGATAGGGCGTTAGCGGATGCTGCCACATCCCATAGTTTGTGCCGTAAGGCTTCTGAATAAACCCGGTAACTAGCGGTCCCTCCTCATCGGTCATGGAGCAGATGCCCGGCTCACTGGAAAAAGCCAGCCGGATGCGGCGCGGCATACCGAAATACGCCTGCAAGGGGTGGGCGTCTGCCAGAGATACCGTATGACTCTTTTCCGATGTGAGTGTCGGGGCCATCCAAGGCAGGGCTTTGGGCAACTCGTTTATTCGGAGTCGTTTATCGCAAGGCACTACATTGGCGGAAATTTTGCGCCACAAAGATACTGGCGGTGCGCCGTCATTAGTCGCCGGAACGACTAGTGCTGTCAAAGGTCCACCTCCTCGCATGGAGGTGCGGTTCCCGGCACCGCCAGGTGGCGCATAGGCTTGTAGAGTGTACAGTGCCATGGCCGCAGCCGGTAGGCCGAGTGCTGCATAGCGGTCGCGGTGAGTTAGCAAGTCCGAATTTTTGCGCTGGCCGTTTTGCCCCGGCGTGTCAATGAGCAGTGATTCAATAGGGGTTTCGTTGCCTTTTTCGTTGCCTTGCAGGGATTCATGATCCTGTAGAAAGCGCGCTCCTTCGCCGTTGAGATAGAAAGCGGAAACAAGAGGGGAGAGCTTTTCGGCGAGCGTGTCTCGATCAGGTGGATTCGTCCAAAATGGACTCCACTCGTCCTCTTCGCGGATATCGAAAGCCAGCGAAATCGCGCCGATACAGAACTCAAAGCTCGCCATGTTGAAGTCCGGTCGCGGCCAATTAAATTCAACAGGGTAGTCTTCATCCAAGCCGTTGCTATCGGCTCCAGACACCAGTTCGGGAAAGGCAAGCCATCTCTTTTCTCCAGATCGCATAACGACCGGGAGAAAGGGATCACTGAGCAGATTAAAAGTCATTAATATCTCCTTAAAATATATTTTTAACCTACAGCATACTACATATTTTAAAGAAGCAATCATACCTTGTCAAGGGTAACAAGGGTAAGTTGTGGCCCAATTAATTAATCCCCGTGTGTACGGGGAACACGTTAGCCGACAGCATACTACGGCTCATCCCCGCACGTGCGGGAACATTCGCTCTTGAGTACCTCCAAGAGAGAGTCAGCTCATCCCCGTGTGTACGGGGAACACTACTTACTTCACTCGTTCGACCCGAAAAATTCTCAGGTGGATGGGATAATGTACAAGGTTGGATACTCGCTCATGGTGTCCGCTCGGCATTGCTGGCAGGTGGCCGATTTGCTGCCAAGTAGCCCAGCCCTTCAATGCGACCTTCTAGGCGTGCTAGGCGCTCATTTGTCGAGTGCATCTGGACCTCAATGCGGTCAATGCGTCCATCAAGTCGTTCAATTTGCGCCTCAAGGCCGCCATTAAGTGCCAGTGTCAGACCAGCCAGAGCCGCACCAACTGCTAAAATGCCGACTAACTCGTTGCTGATTCGTCGTCCATTCATGCGTCGCCTCGTCTAGCGGTTTAGGTTGGATACCATAAGAACAGGCTATTGCTTAATTGTACACATAGTACAGATAGATGCAACCGATTTCAACCGCCGATAGAATTTAGACCATGCCTCGTTTTTTGGAATATGTGAAATCGTTATCCGCCCCTTCCAATCGCACCCGACCATCGTCTTCCACCACGGCAATAAGTATCTCGCGGCGCTCCCATTCCGGCCAGTCGCGTTTAGCCCGCTCGTGCAGGGCCTGATCCGCGGACGGTGGAGAAGTGCCAGTGAGAAATTTCTCCCGTACTCGGATTTCGGACAAGGTCCAAGCCCTGTTGGGATCGTCATCAGATGCGACGCACCAAGGGACAAGACGCCCTTCTTCTATGTAGGCCAAGCGCAACGTGACGGTCTTCTCTCCCAAGCGGGTGCCGATATCCTCTGTACCGCTCAATTCCGTTGACAGGCTACCGTAGCCGCCTTGTAGATCAACGACGTTAAATCGGCCCAGCGAGCGATTGCCCCACTCCTTCCCTTCGTCCTCGATCTGTTTTTCTTCGAGAGCTAGTGGCACATCTTCATTGGCGTAAACGCGCTCAATCAACGGGCGAAAACTTCCCGGCGTGTCAATACGTCCGGCGTCAAACAGGGCCTTTGCGCTACGCCACATCACGCCGGCATGTTGATAGACAAAGGCCGCCTTGCCGAGTACTGGCTCAAGCCAGTTTGCATCTTCTACCTGATCGGGGCCTGGTGAGACAACAAGCACTTGGGGGCCGGCTATCGGGCGGCGTTCCGGCGGACGCTTGTCCAAATGCCGCCACATTCGCCCGGCTCGCTGAATTATGAGATCCACCGGCGCGAGGTCCGAAATGACGAGGTCAAAGTCGAGGTCAAGACTTTGCTCAACTACTTGCGTGGCCACAAGGATATGGCCTGCTCGGTCCATCGCTTTGGCGTCTCGTCCGAATCGATGCAATACATCCTTTTCTATGACCTGCCTATCGCTTTGGGCAAACCGAGCGTGGAAGAGGTGAATGTGATCTGGGTTGTCCACTTGGCCCACAAGCGATTCATATACAGCGATGGCCTCATCTACTGCGTTGCAGATGACCAGCACGGCCGCTTCCTTTTTTGCTGCGGAGAGCGCCCGTGTCTCGGTGGTTATTCGGTCGGGCAGGCGTTCTACCGTTACGCTACGACGCAACGCTGAATCGAATCCCGATTCGCATTCCTGTACTCCGCCGATTGTGGCTGAGGTAAGCAGCGGGTACGCCTCACTACACAGTTGATCGCTCAGATCTTCTGGGTCGCGCAGGCCGAGGCCCTTGGCAAACGCCTCTGTCATATTACGGCGCTGCTCCAGAGATAAGGTCGCCGAGAGCACGATGGCGGAGCCGCCGTTTTGGGCGTGAAGTTCCAGCAGCGCGGAGAGTTCCTCGCCCATATAGGCATCAAAGCAATGGGCTTCATCAACGATGAGGATGCGGCCAGCCAGCCCGTATTGACGCAAGGTTAGATGTTTTTTGGGGAGGATCGAGAGAAAGGCTTGGTCAATGGTCCCCGCTCCGACCTCTGCGTAAAAGGCTTTCTTTCGGTTATCTGAGATCCATTGGGTACAAAAGGCAGATGCGGTTTCATCCTCGCTGTCGTTAGCCATGTTAGTGGGGTTGACGATAGCGCGGAACGCCTCGGACAGGTTCGACCTACCGTGTGCCAAGACGAGTGAGGGGGCGTAAGCGGCCGAAGTTTCAAATAGCGTCTGATAAGCCTCCGCCAGCCGCTCGTACATAGCGTTGGCCGTTGCCATAGTCGGCAGCGCAAAGTACAGGCCCTCGCCTTTGCCCGCTTCCATCATCCGGGCTGCGAGCATGATGGCCGCTTCTGTTTTACCGGCTCCTGTGGTGTCTTCCAAGATGAACAATTGCGCTCCGTCCTTGAGTGGTGCTTCTTCCGCCAGTTTCTGCATGGGTCTTGGACGGGCGGCAGCTCGTGGAGCGAAACTAGCATAACTCGGACGGGACTCTGGAGACTGGGCCAGTAACCCCTTACCCGCTAGGGATTTTTCGGCCTGAGCAAGCGCCCAGTCCCAATAGGCATCTATCTTCGTATCGATCGATTCAAAAGAGAAGTAATCAGAGTCCGAACCGACCCAGTCGGCCAGTGTGACAAGCCCTGACAAGCGCCAAGACCACTGCGCCGCCTGCTTCTGTTTCTCGAGAGATGATAACGGCAGAGGCTCTATCAGGTTCAGGAGAGTGCAAAAGGCAGTATGAGCCGCGTCCACGCATTCCTCACCAAGCTGCTGGTCGCGCCGAGCTTTGTTTGGATCGGCGTTTACTTCATCCTGTCCCTCGGGTGGTCGTCCATGGTGCCCCGCGATGGCAGCAATGATCGGTGATATACCATAAGGGATGCTAGGGAATAGGCTGGCGAACTCTTGGGATATTGGCTCGGCTCTGAGAAGGATAGCCGTGTTGCGCCAATGACCTCGGTCGGCGATTTCTCTCTTCGGGCCAAGGATCTGCTCTGGCCACAATTCGGGTACCTTCGCCTGAAAGCTGCATGAAAACTTGCCGAGATCGTGTATGCCGGCCAGAAAGGCTGTGGTCCTGGCTAAGCACTCTGGACTCTCATTCAACAAAGCGGCTTCGCGCTCAAGACGGGCAGAATTTAATTGCTGCCATCTCAGGGCGACGGCAGCGACATCCATTAGATGGTGCAAGAGGGGCTTGTAGGCGATGCCATTGGAATCTTGGGAAACACGCGGCGTTTTGCCCCAGAACGCCAGCAGGTGGGCGGCTTCCATAGTAACCTTTGTAGAACGAATGGAGAACGCCCGCTAATGCAGTCAATTCTTAGATAGGAGTGTGCGATACGCACGAAAAAGGTCCTCGATCTGCTGCAATTCTCGCTCAATGTGAGCCAGAGCACGATCATCCAACATGGATCATGCCCGCTTCACGTTGGAGAAAGGCCGTCAGGTCTGGGTCGGCATCCAAGTCAACTAGGTCAGCAGAGCGACGCAGTTCTATGAGTAGTCTCCCCTGCAACTTGAAGAACTGTTTCGCCGGACAGCCGCGGACGGCAAAGTCAATGTCTGAGTCGGGCCGTACTCGTCCCTCTGCTACGGAGCCGAACACGTACACCTGCTGACAGCCGGCCTCTTTGAGGATCGCCACTCCGCGGGCCACGTCGCGCTTAATGCTGTCTGGAACGCCCTGTAAGCTCACTCTTGGACTCCTTATTAATTCCCATCTCAGCGGCCCATCCACCCGCCATCGACAATTACGACGGCCCCGTGCACGTAATCGGCCGCCCGCGACGACAGCCACACTACCGCGCCTTTTAAGTCGTCCGGCGTGCCCCACCGGCCGGCTGGAATTCTCACTAGTAGCTGCTCGTTGCGCACCTGATCGTCGCGCAGGGCCTGATTGTTGTCGGTGGCGATATAGCCGGGGGCAATGGCATTGACGTTGACTCCGCGACCGGCCCACTCGTTGGCCAGCGCCATCGTCAACTGCCCGATTCCGCCCTTGGCCGCGGCATAGCCCGGCACTGTGATGCCGCCTTGGAAGGTCAGTACTGAAGCGGTAAAGACGATCTTGCCTCGGCCGCGAGACAGCATTTGCTTGCCGAATTCTCGCGCCAGTACGAACTGTGCGTTTAAGTTGACCTCGATGACGTGGTCCCAGTCTTCGTCTCCATGTTCCTCAGCCGGAGCGCGTCGAATGGTACCGGCGTTGTTGATGAGGATGTCGATTGGGCCGACTTCGGCGTTGACTTGCTCGACGAAGGCGCGGACTGCCTTCCGGTCGCTGAAATCGCAGGCATATCCTGTGAAGCGCTTGCCGCGTTCGGCAATGTCTTGGCCGACCTCGGAGTCTGCTTCCAGCGAGGCGCTGACGCCGACGATGTCCGCGCCCGCCTCGGCCAATGCTTGCGCGAATCCACGCCCGATGCCTCGGCGGCAGCCGGTGACGAGGGCCGTTTGGCCGTCGAGCTTAAAAAGGTCCAAGATGCTCATTCTATGTTATTCCCCTTGGGTGTCGATTAAAATTTTGACCGCGTCCGTGCCCGCTGTCAGCCGGGCGAAGGCGTCGGGTAGCGCGTCTAAGGGAAGGCGCTCGGTAATCAGTTCGTTGAGCGGTAGCGCACCGCTGGCTGCTAGTTCGATGGCGCGGTCGTAGTCCTCGGGTTCGTACACGCGCACGCCGCACATTTTTAACTCGCGCCAGAAGAATTGAAAGAGATCGACTTGGGGCGCGTCAGCGAAAATCGCCACCACCACGATCCGCCCCCGAACCTTGGCGAGTTTAGTCATTACCTCGGCCCCGGCCGACGAGCCGGAAACTTCGAAGACTGCGTCGGCCCCCGCGCCTTCGGTCCAGGATTCGACGTGGGCGACCAAGTCCTCCTCCAGCGGATGGACGGTTTCCAGCCCCAGCGCGTGTGCTGCCTGTAGCCGAAAGGCATTGACCTCGGCCACTCGCACCTCGGCTCCCGCGTGTTGCGCCACTAGCGCATTGAGCAAACCGATCGGGCCGCCGCCGATTACCACCACTTTTTCACCCGGCACCACCTCGCCCAAGCGCACGTCGTGGCAGGCGACCGCCAGCGGCTCGACTAGGGCACCGAGTGTCATCGGCATGTCATCCGGCAGGCGGTGCAGTGTGTGGGCTGGCACGGTCCACGACCCCTGGAAGGCACCCGGACTGTCGATGCCGATGAAGTTTAGGTTTTGGCAGATATGGCCATTACCGGCGTTGCAGGCCGCGCACGCACCGCAAGCCTCTAAGGGGCGCACTACGACCGGATCGCCCGCGGCCCAGCCTTCGACATTGGCCCCGACTTCTGCGATCCGCCCCGACATCTCGTGCCCAATGACTTGAGGCATGTCGATGCGGCGGTCCTGATGGCCTAGGTAAATGTGGATATCCGTGCCGCATACGCCGCAATAGGCCACTTCGATCCGCACCTGACCTGCGCTAGGGGATTGTACTCGGCACTCGCCGATTTCGACCGTGCGGTCGCCGCAGTAGTAGGCTGCTTTCATTCGTCGTATCCTTCGCAAAAATGGAAAATAGGCTACCTGAAGATCCGACCAAAATTATACCTCCATTGCAGGGCGTAAGACATCCCAATCTGCCCGTCCAACGGACTACGCATGAAACGCTCCCACTCATTGTCATTGGGATAGCGTCCAAAGTCCTTATGGATTTCAATAACCCAGTTGTCTGCGGCGTTTATAACGCCAAGAATATGCGGGGAAACTTGGAGAATGTCTTCGATTCGACTCATTGAGCCTACTGGTAATGGTTCGCGACCGGCCCGACTGCGCTTCTTAACGTCCTGCTCGTACTCCGCTCGAATGTATGCAACTGTACGCTTGACTTCGTCATCTGATGCGGCGGTAAGGAGCCGAAGGAGCCGTTTGGCCTCCCAGTCGCTTTGGTTAATATATGCGAGGAAACGAACTGCCTTCTTCAGTTCCGTTTCCATCCTAGATCGCATGCGAGTGCGACAATGCCGAGCAATTCCGCACAGCCTGAAGTCTGCTATCTGGCTACCGCGGAGATATTGGTAATCGATGATACGGACTTTGAGCGGCGGATGAGCTTTCTGCGTCTGATAGTCAGTTAGAAGGATGACCGCATCGTGCTCGTTCCCAAGGAGTCGCTCGTAGGCCGAGAAGAAAGGCTCGCTTGTACAGTAGTTTTCTGATGGAGACTTGATTCCCAACTGTAAATCTGGGATATCGACGCCTCTTGCAGGGTTGACTTTGAACGGTACAAGAGGAGAGTCGAAGTAAAACTTCGTTTCCAGCACAGCCACGAAGAGCATCTCCAAGACGCTACCCAGACTCTTTCCATCAAGATTGGGGAGGATGCCCTGATCTCTGAGTGCAGAGTACCAGTGCGGAAGTTGGCCACCCCGTCCGAGTCGCTCCAGTACCAGAGCGAGATCGGTAAGGGCTTTACCCCCACCTAAAGCGTCGTTTAGGCAGCTAACAATTCTAGGAAGCGATGTGCGAATCCCATCTTTTACTTCTCGCACGTGGTTCACGCGAAGAGCCTCATCTGGGTGCCCTCGATAGGGGGAATATCTTCGACCATAAGTTGATCGGCTCCGATCATCTTACTAACAGCCCATTTAGCCATAGGTGGGGGAACAGCATTCCCGTAAAGCCCGTATTGTTGAAAAATTGACGCGGATCGACAGTGGTCGTCGGGAAAGCCTTGGAGTCGTGCGTACTCGACATTCGTAAGACGCCGGTATCGGTCGCCGACCTTGTACCGTTCATAGTGACGGCTATGTGAAGCAGTCAATGTGGGTGCGAGTCCGTCAGTCCCAAAAACTGTATAGCCCATGCGAGCACCACCACCTTGGTTGTAGAGAAGCCGGACCCCTGATACCAGCCTATTGACAAACGTGCTCTCTGCCACTCGCAATTTGGTTGAGTCGTCCATGTAGAACTGCTCGTCGGGCTGGGATTCCAACACGCTGAGCAGGGAAGGCGTGGAGGTAGCCTCAGAGAAGTCATCGGTATCACAGGCGTAGAATCTACCCCGATAACAGATTCCCCAAGTAGCAAACTTGCGACGATGGCGTTCCAATGAGACCCAATGCTCATAGTCGTGTAGTGAGTTAAAGTTGTGCCGACGCACCATCTCTAGGTCGGTCAGAGAGGCTAAGCTGATAGAGACAGACTCCCAATTAGATATCCGACGACCCGCGATAACGACCCGCTCTCGGTTCTGGGGTAGTGAAAAGTGAATGGCATTTAGAAGCCGCCACTCTAACTGATATCCTAGCGAAGAAAGGCTTAGAAGGATGGTTGCGAAGTGATCCCCGGCCTCCATAGTCAGTAGTCGCTTGACGTTTTCAAGGATGAACCAGCTAGGTCGGTGTTGGTCAATGGTCCGAACGATTTCTTGGAAGAGAGTGCCGCGTACATCTCTGATCCCCTGCTTCTTTCCCGCACTGCTGAACGGTTGGCATGGGAAACCAGCGGTGAGCAGGTCGTGGGATGGAATCTCAGACATTAGCTCTCGGATATTCCCTTGGTGTAATCCTCGGGCACTGAACGCATCGGCGTAAACAGTGCATGCAAGCGGATCCAAATCGTTAGCCCATATAGTGGTAAGGCCCAGCGAATCACATGCGAGCCGGAATCCTCCGATCCCGCAGAAGAGTTCGACGGTATTGACGCCACTGCCGAGTTGTTTTGTCAATCGTTTTTCCAACCTTCTTCTCTCTTGATTCTCGCAAAGCCGATCTGTGAAATTCTGTCGCTCATCGCAGATGCCAGTCGGCGTCTTCGAGTGCCTCGTAGATCACGCCGCCTTCCACCTGCGCGGGCATGGGGATACCGAGTAAGTAGCACAGCGTCGGCGCGACGTCCACCGCTCGCACCTGCCGCTCGAGTGCCAGCCCTTGCTTTACGCCGGCCCCAGCTAGCACGAACGTGCAGTGCTGCCCACCGATGCCGAGGGTGGCTGAGGGTAGCTGTTTGCCGTGCGCTCCGTCGTATTCGGCTCGCAGGGCATAGACCACGTCGCCGACGAGTTCGCCCGCCAGATTGACCATTTCCGCGTCTTCCCGCGTCAGCGCGAGGGCAAAAGGACCGCGTCCGGTCTGCGGATGGCGATAGGCGTGGAGGGCTTCGATGAGGTCGAGCCGCGTTTGCTCGTAGTCGCTGGGATCGACGATCCCCGTAGGCTCGCGTCCCTTGAGATTGACGAAGATGTGGACCAGCCCCACATTGGCCGCCCGCGTCCGCTGCCAGTCGATCTGCTTTTTCTCGGCGTCTGCATAAACCAAAAAGCCGGCCTGTTCCAGCACCTCGGCGATATCGACCGGACGGTGTTGGTTGGGGGTACCGCCGTGGTCGGCGACGACCGCGACGACGGTGTCGTCATCGGCTAGCTCGACGACGCGGCCGATCATGTCATCTATGGAAGCATAGGTTTGGGCGACGCCCGCTTGACAGCGCGCCAGCGTGTGCGGGTTGGCCCCGCTGCACTCGTCGGCCTGTGACAAGAAGAAGTGGCTGGTGTAATCCGAGGCGTGGGTTTCGATGAACAGCACGTCCCAGTCGTTGCTCTCCGTTAGGTAAGCAGCGACCTCGGCCAGCCGCTGGTGGTGAAAATCCAACAGCTCGAAATAGGTCGCATCATCGACTACGCCCAAGGCGTCGCGTGCTGGATTCTGTAGGAAATTGCCGACGTTTTCGTCGATTTGCTGTGCCACTTCTTCCGGCTGCGTGTACCCGGTCGCCGGCCAGACCTGCGGCACAAAAAGCTCGAACACATCGCCTGCTGCGCTCAGGCTGACGAGCTTCATGCGCACGTAGCCGTCAAGCGCTTGGCCGTCGATCTCAAAGCTGTCCTTCCACCACTCGGTCCATTGGCCTACCGCTAGCTCGGCGACTCGATCACCCGCATTGCGGCTGCGGCATATTAGCAGCTGGTCGTAGCCCTTGTCGGCTGAGGCGTAGATCAGTCCGTAGAAATGCTTAGGCGTCCCCTCCCGGCCTTGTCGGCGCATGTCAGCCCGCCCGCGCTTGAGCGGTTCGATGACCAGTGCCACTTCCTTGGGTGGCAGCGCGGATGTGGGCGCATCTTGCCATCCTTCCGCTGGGACGATTTCCACTGGATCGACGTTGCGCACCTTTTGCAAGGCGCTCGGGTCCAATGTCTCGGGGTCGCGCGGTCCGCCGATTGGCCGAGGTGTCCAGCCGCCGCCGACAAAGAGATGGTAGCCGGTGATCTGATGTACGTTGGACACGCCCGGCCCGGTGCCCTCGACTTGGATGCCGGTCTGCACGGTCGGCGGCCACGACATCTCCCACTTGACCAAGATTGGCTTTTTACCGGCCCGCTCGACCGTGTTCCACAAGTACTCGGCTTGGGAGAGTTGGGTGTTGATGCCCCACACGGTCTCGTCGAGACGCCCACCTAACTTGCGGATATTGAAGTCCATGACTTGATGGGTTCCCGCCCAAGCCCCGGTCGAAGTGGCCGTCCAGCCGGGTGGGGTCAGGGTTGGAAAGACGCCGATCATGGGCCGCTTGACGCCTTGCGCCATAAGTTGCCCCAAGTGGGGCATGTGACCTTGATCCACCATGTGTTGCACCAACTCCATGGCGGCTCCGTCCATGCCGATGACGATGGCTTTTTGCGCCGGACTCTGCATGTAATTCTCCTGTAGTTAGTTAGTGATATTACGCATCCGGGTAGGGGGGCGGTTTGAAACCGCCCCCCTACCGTTAGGACGATGCGTACCATCAGTTAGTTAGATTCCCAAGCGTTCGTACTGTTCTGACGGAGCTTCGCACGCTTCCATTTGCGCGCGCAACAGGCCCTGCATCCGCTGCTCCAGTGCTGCGTCGGCAAGCGGGGCCTCTTGGCGCGGGTCTTGCTCTAGGTCGAAGAGCAGGGTGCCGTACTCGTGCTGCTTGGTCCGCGTGTGGCCTTGCGTCCGCAGCAGCCGACAGCCCTTGCTAAAACCGAACGGCTCGGCGAGCTCTACGTTGGCGAATTCATCGACTGAGAAGGGGTCGCGCATGTGCGTGGGCATGAGCGTGTAGTTGTACAGGGGCTGGTTGTCGGGCTGGGCGGGTGCGCGCATGTACACGTAGCGGCCGTCGGTGACGTTCACCTGCCCGCCGTGGTTGCCGAAAATCGCGGCCTCGCGCACGGGGGCGTCGCTGGCGCAGACTTCGCGCAGGCTCTGGCCCAGCATGTCCGCAGTCGGTTCCATTTCGAAGAGGTCCAGCAGGGTTGGTCCCAAGTCGATTGACGGCTGCACTAGGCTCTGCCGCCGCTGGCCTGCGTGGCCGCAGCGGGGATCCCAGACGAAGAACGGCGTGTTGGACAGTTCGCGGTACCAAGGCATCTGTATCTTGGCCCACAGGTCGTGCTCGCTGAGCAGGAAGCCGTGGTCGGTCCACACGATGAGCATGGTGTCGTCCCACAGCGCGAGCCGGTCCATCTCGTCGAGGATGTCGCCGAGGCGGGCGTCGCACATGCTCAGTAGCGATGCGTAGTGGCCCCGGCATTGATCGACGAGTGCTTGCTCTTCGGTCACCGGGCCGTAGGTCGGCCAGTCGAACAGCACGGACGAGCGGTTCTTAAAAAGCTCTGGGTAGAGGTCTTGGTATTGGCGCTGGGTGAAAAATGGCTCGTGCGGGTCAAAGGTTTCGATCTGCAAAAACCAGTTGTCTTCGGCGTGGTTGCGGCGGATGAATTCGACGCCGGACTTGAAGGTCTGCGCTTGGGGCTGGTCTTCCTCGCGGCGCATGTATTGCCGGTTGACGTGATCTTGGCGATGCCACATGCTGCGGCCCGCGTTGCTCGCGTGCGCCTCTACGGGCGGTGGGTCGGCTACCTGGCCGATCCACGGGTCGCCCTCTTGGCCGCGGAAGAACTGCCAAGTGTTGTACTGGGTGTGGTAGGTAGCGCCGCCGGCCTCCCAGTAGTGGTAGTGATCGCTGATGAGGTGCGACGAGACTCCGGTTTCGCGCAGCATTCGCGGGACGGAGTCGTCGAATGGCTCTAGTGGCCCCCAAGAGCGGTGGAGAAAGTTGGGCCGCCCGGTGTGCAAATCGCGGCGGGCGGGCATGCACGGCATGGAGCAGACGTAGCTGGTGTCGAAGGTGAGCGACCGCTCGGCGAGCCGCTGGAAATTGGGCGCGTGCGTCCAATCGCAGCCGTAGGGCGGCAACATGTGCCGGTTGAGCGAGTCGAACATGACCATGATTGCCTTCATACGTTCACCTCGTGTAGGAGTTGGAGAGCTTGCTGACCGCGCTCGGACTCGGGGTCGCGCCGCGCAATGCGCCGCAGTTGGTACAGGGCACGCTCGTCGCCGTCGTTTGCTAAGGACAGGGCTTCGGCAAAGCCTTGATCGCCCCATTGGGACGACTGCGGTACCACGTCTAGGTCTAAGTCCTGCCAATAGTACTGTAATGATTCGCTTTGCCAGCCCGCGTAGCAGGCTTCCCAGTTGAAGCCGGTGACGCCAGTCAGGTGCGGCTCCAGCATGTGCTGCGCAATCGGCTCGCCCTGTGCCTGATAGCGGTTGTCGAGCGAGATGCGCAGGCGATCTTCGGTGTAGTTGGGCAGGGCTTGGTGGACGGTTAAGCTCGGAAAGATCAGCGCGTCCCCGGCTTCGTAATTTGCGCTGAGCCAGCGCCCGGTCAGTTCGGACTCATCCACGGCTAGGCCGCCGGCCCCCAGCGAGAAGTGGTGCTCGCGCACCTTGCCGATCTTGTGCGATCCGGGTAGTACCGCCAAGCCCCCTAGCTCTAGCGGGCAATCGCCCACGGGTGCCCAGAAGGTGTAGGTGTTGAAACTGCCTTGGAAGTGGACGAAGTCTTGGTGCATGGGCGTGGTGTGCTCGGTGTATTGGGGAAACCACAGCCGGGCGATCTTTTGGGGATGCGGCAGCACCGGGCCACCTACTACTTGCTCCATCACGGCTAAGACCTCCGGCCAATGTCCGGCTTGGTGGAAGGCCTCCAAGCTGTACACCCGGTGATACACGTCGGCGTATTCGGGATCGCCTTCGGTGCACTGCGCGTCGATTCGCGCAATGCCGTCCATGGGATCTGTGCCGGCGACCAGCCACCCAGCCTCCATCAACACTTCTGCCATCTCCTGCCGCAGAGATAGCAGCTTGTCTTTGGCCATGATCTGCCGCAAGAAGATGTATCCTTGTTCGTCGAGTCGCCGCTGCAGTTCGGCACCGTCGCCGAGGGCATCGTTGGCCTCTTGCATCAGGCCGGCTTCGCTCGTGTTTTTTGTTGTCATCAGGCTCGTCCTTAGCTGGCCGCTGGCTCCAAGTCGTTGTCGCGAAATCCGGCCACGACGATGTTGTTGTTGCGATCCAGCACGTTGTCGCGGTCGATGCGATGCGGATTGTCCTCTGCGCGTCCCACTGGCCGCAGTGCCGTGCTGTGATAGCCAAAGCGCACGGATTTGCGCCAAGAATCCGTGCGATTGCAATCCGACCAGTGGATCGTTTGGTAGCTGAAGAAGATCATGTCACCGCGCTCGGCTGGCATGGCCACGCTGTCGAGGCGGTCGGGATGGTACTGGGCGGGCGGCAGGTGCGGGGCGGTTTCCGGGCCCAACACATGCTCCAGTGGCCCCTGCTTGTGGCTGCCCGGCACGACCATCAGCGCACCGCTCTCTAGCGGCGTGTCGTCTAAGTGCAACAAGCAATCGACGAAATCCGGCCCGTCGTGCGGGTAGAACGGATAGTCTTGGTGCATGGGGAAGGGCGTGCCTTTCTCCGGCGGCTTGGCGTGCAGGACGGTGTGGTGCCACTGCACGGGGCCGTCGATGAGCTGCCGCACGCAGGCGATCATCTCCTCGTGAAAGAGGACGCGGCCCCAAGCGGCCGAGTAAAAGTGCGGGTTGTGCATGAAGACCGCCCGCGTGTTGAGGCGGTCTTCTTCGTCGAGGTAGCGGTCGCGCCAGGGGCCGACCCAACCGATGGATTCCTGTCCCCATTGTTCGATCACTCGCACCATCTCCGAGGCCAGCTCTTCGGTTTCCTCGGGCGTGAAGAGTTGGGGGACCTTGAGATAGCCCTGTTCGCGGTATTGCGCTATCTGTTCCTTGCTCAGCATGTCTAGCTCCTTTCTTCTTCGGCCCTTTTTTGCAGGGCGCGCATGTAAGCCAGTGTGTAAGCCGTGCCCAGCCGCCCGTCGTCGCCCATCTGCGGGATGTGATCCGGGATCAAGGTGCCGTCGTAGCCGACTTCGGCCAGCGCCTTCATGGCCTGGTACATGTCGAAGTATCCGTCATCGACGAAGGTTTCGACAAAGTGCGGCAGCGGCTGGTCAACATTGCGGTAGTGAACTTTGAATATCTTGCCCTGCCCGCCGAAGTAGCGGATCGTCTCCACCACATCGCGGCCCATGGCCTCGCCGCCCTCCAGCCAGCAGCCGATGCACAAGCACATCCCCACGTTGGGGCTGTCGGCGATTTCGAGGGCGCGTTTGTACCCGTCAAAGCTGCTGAAAATGGGCCGAGGCACTCCGCCCAAGGGCACCCCGGGCGGGTCGTCCGGGTGAATGCCAATGCGGACGCCGGCTTCCTCGGCGATGGGCGCGATTTCTTGGGCAAAAGAGGCGAAGTTGTCCCACAGTTCTTCCTCGGTGTATTCGCGGTCGTGCGTCAGTCCCTCGCCGGTAAAGCCGCCGCCGGACGCCTCGGCGAGCCGCGCCATGTCAAAGGCCCGCGCCCTAGAGCCGCCCCGGGTCTGCTCCGGCGGCGTGCTCCACACGCTGTTGGCCATGTGAGCATAGGTCGTGTAGGGAATATCGGCTTGGCCCAAGTTGCGGATGTGCGCCTTGTACTCTTCTACTTTTTCGTCGCGATTGGGCAGGTTGAGGGTGATCGCATCCACGTTGTGGACGCTGCTATTGCCCAAGCCGTAGAGCTGGATGCCGCCGCGGGCAAAGTGTTCCCGGCGGCTGCGATAGTACTTGGGGCTGGCCTTGGCCGAATCGATCCAAGTCACGGCGTATTCGACGCCCATCTGCCGCACAAAGGCCATTTCCTCGTCGCTCGGCTCAGGGGACATTTGGGCCGCGACCTTGAGGCCGGGCGCTATTTCAATGTGGCTTTTGACCGTCATGGCGATCCTCCTTGCGGCCCCCACTGGGGCCGGACTGCACTCGGCAAAGGACGGGGGGATTTGAGCGGCAAATCTAAGGCCCGAGCCGCGCGCTATCAACCGAGGAGCGCAAGCGGCGAATTGGATATGTCGCTATACTTGAAAAGCGGAAGGGATGCGTGTTTGATTGCGGTACGACTAGCGGCGTTGCGCAGCTTTTCACTGAATATCTGTCCTATGAAGACCTCTCGCCAACAGCGTCGTCGTCAGGCGTACCAAGCCCGCAAAAGGGCGCAGCGACAAGTCGCAGGCTATACGCCGCAGGATGGCTTGGCCGCTGGGGTGCTGGCTCTGTTGGCGGTCGGCTGCTTCTTGCCGTCGGTACTATGGGGCGGGTTTGTGTGGGACGACAACATCTATCTGGTTGGGGTCGAACCCATAAGCACTTGGTCGGGCCTGTGGCAGATATGGGGATCGCCTGCCGCCTTGCGCGATTATTACTGGCCTTTGACCTATACGACCTTCTGGGCAGAGCATAAGCTGTGGGGGTTTAACCCGACCGGCTACCGGGCCGTCAACGTGCTTTTGCACTTGGCCAACACGTTGTTGGTGTGGCATCTGATGCGTCGGCTGGCGGTGCCGGGCGCATGGGCTGTGGCCGCCTTCTTCGCCATCCATCCCTTACACGTCGAGTCGGTGGCGTGGATCATCGAGCGCAAGGACGTGCTGTCAGGCTTTTTCTTTTTAGCAGCAGCCCTTTTATGGATGCGCTTTGTGGAGAAAGCCCGCTCCCAGTACTGGGCCGGATCGCTTCTTTTGTATGTAGCGGCCCTGTTGAGCAAGTCGATGGCCGTGACGCTGCCAGCCGCGTTGCTTTTGTGGCATTGGTGGAAGAAAAAACCGCCCGACTGGATCAGGCTGGGCGCTTTCTTCGTCGTGGGGCTGGCCCTTGTGCGGGCGGACATGGTGCGCCACCACGCCATAAAAGTCGTATCCTTTGACTTTTCGCTCATCGAGCGGGCACTCATCGCCGCCCGCGCCCTGTGGTTTTACGCGGGCAAGTTGCTCTGGCCGACCAACCTATCCGTCGTCTATCCGCGTTGGGACGTTCAGGTGGCCGACCCGTTGGCTTGGGGGTATCTCATCGCCGCTATCGCGTTTGTGACTGTCCTGTGGCATCTGCGGCACCGGATCGGACGCGGCCCGCTGGTGGGGGGGCTATTTTTCTTCGTTGTCTTGTCTCCGGTGTTGGGCTTTGTCGATTATGGCTATATGCGTTATTCCTTCGTCGCCGACCGCTTTGTGTACTTGGCCGGCATCGGGGTTATGGCCGTTGTCTGCGGTGGGGCCACGTGGGGTGTGCGTCGCTTGTCGGACTTGTGGCAGCAGGGCGCATGGGCCGTTGCGGTCGCGGTTATTGTTGTGTTGGGGATGCTGACGTGGAAGCAGGCGGGCATCTGGAAAGACAGCGAAACCCTTTGGCGGCATGTAATCAAGCTCAACCCACAAGCCTACAATGCCCACGCCAACTTAGGCAACGCCCTGCGCAAACAACAGCGGTATGAGGAAGCCGTCGCCGAATACCAAATAGCCATAAAGCAAGACCCGCACAACGTTAAAACGTTTGTGTATATGGGCCGGTCGCTCAATAGGCTGGATCGCTTTGCAGAGGCCGAAAAGTTGCTGCGAGTCGCCCTTGCTGCCAACCTGCCCACACTGAGGACGCAGTTGCACTTGGGCCATGCGCTATACGGTCAACAGCGGTATGAGGAAGCCGTCGCCGAATACCAAGCCGCCATAGAGCAAGACCCCGATCTGAGCGAGCCTCATATTTCGCTTGGCATGGCGCTCGGCAAGCTAGGGCGTCACCCGCAAGCGGAAACGCACCTGCGCCGCGCTCTGGTGCTTATCCCGCAAAACGTGGACACCCTTGAGCATCTGGCCAATGCTCTGATGGCACAAGAAAAGTACGGGGAGGTACTGCAATGCCTAGACCAATTGCTGGCGATTGATCCGACGCATGAGGTCGCCCGCCAAAACCGCGCTGTCGTGCTTGAGGCCATGCAGCTACAAAAAGGGCCGGCGGACGAGTAGGATTCTCAAAGTGGCCAAAAAGCGGACGGACAACCCAATCGTCACGCTGACGACGGATTTCGGCGATGGCGATTACTATGTCGGCGCGATGAAGGGGGTCATCTTGGGCATCGCACCGGAGGTCCAGCTCGTGGATATTTCCCACCAGATTCCGCCTCAAGATGTGCTCGCCGCCGCTTTTGTCCTGCGCCACGCCGCGTGCGAATTTCCGCCCGGCACCGTGCACCTAGCCGTCGTCGATCCCGGCGTAGGTACGCGGCGACGTCCCCTTGCTCTCCAGAGCAGCGGCCACTTGTGGGTAGGGCCGGACAACGGCCTCTTCAGCTTCGTCCTCGATTGCGCCGACAGCCGGGTGTACGAGATCTGCCGACCCGACCTCGGGCGGTCCGACTTGAGTAGCACCTTTCACGGCCGCGACCTCTTTGCGCCAGTGGCTGCTCACCTTTGCCGCGGCTTGGACCTTGCTGACGTCGGATCGCTGGTGACCGATCCGGTGCGTCTAGCCGAATCCGCACCTTGTAAATCGGCTGACCGCATCGCCGGCCACATCGTCCACATCGACGGCTTTGGCAACTTGGTAAGCAACATTGCGGCGGCTGATATTGCGCCGTGGGGCTCCGCGCTGTGCATCCGCCTTGGGGATTACGTACTGACGGAGCTTTGCCGCACGTACGAGGATGTCGAGCCGGGCGCACCGCTTGCTTTGATCGGCAGCGCTGGTCTGTTGGAAATTGCGATCAACTGCGGCCATGCCGCCCGCCAACTAGGGGTGCAACGCCGCGCTACTCTTGTCGTCGAAAAGCTTTGAGAAACTGACGTTACGCATGGGCATCGAGGTAATAGATGCTCCGACTCCGCTTCGCTCCGCTCAGCATGACACAGTCAAGCAGCAAACCAGCCCCTGTCATGCTGAGCGAAGCGAAGCATCCCATACCTAGGAGCCTGTGCGTAACGTCAGTGAATAACATCAAAAAGAAAGAAAGACTCATGTCTAATGCTCCGCTCATCGTCAGCATTTCTGGAATTCGCGGCCTCGTCGGCCAGTCGCTCACCGATGAAGTTGTCGCCCGCTTTGCTGCGGCCTTTGGTACCACCTTGACGCCGGGGGATACTGTCGTCCTCGCCCGCGACACGCGCCCGTCTGGAGCGGCTTTTTCTCAAGCTGCGGCTGCTGCCTTGCGCCAGACGGGCTGCCGCGTCGTCGATGTGGGCATGTGTTCCACGCCCGGAGCCAAGCTGATGATCGCTGCGCTCGATGCCGAGGGCGCGATCATCATCACCGCCAGCCACAACCCGGCTCCTTGGAACGGCCTCAAGCTGGTGCGCGCCGACGGTGTCTTCCTCAATGCGGAAGAGGGCGCGCACGTCGAGGCTCTTTTCCACGCGGGCGAGACTTCGGCAAGCTCGGTTCGGCTGAGCTCACCGTCGAAGCCAGTCGAGTCGTTTCGCTGTGCCGCGTCCGGCGGATTGGAAACGATCGACCCAGACGCCGCGGTGGCGCGTCACGTCCAGCGGATTGTGGACTACGTCGATGCCGACGCCATTCGCCGGGCCGGATTCAAGGTGGCCGTTGATCCCTGCAATGGCACGGGAGCCTTGGTGGTCCCGAGCCTGCTGGACGCCTTGGGCGTTGAAGCCTCGCTCATCAACGCACAGCCCGACGGCGATTTCGCCCACGACCCGGAGCCGGTGCCCGCCAATCTCGTCCAGCTCGGTCAGGCCGTGCGCGACAGCGGTTGCGCCATTGGCTTTGCCATCGACCCGGACGCCGACCGCGTCGCATTGGTCGATTCGAGCGGTGCGCCCGTGGGCGAAGACTACACGCTCGCGCTGGCGGTTCAAGCGGCGGCGGCGCGGCAGCCCGGCCCAGTCGTCACCACGCTTTCCACCTCGCAGGCTGTTACAGACGCGGCCACTGCCCACGACTGCCCGGTCTTTCTCACGGCGGTCGGCGAGGTTCACGTGGTGGAGAAGATGATGGCTGCGGGAGCGGTCATCGGCGGCGAGGGCAACGGCGGCGTCATTGTCACCCAAATCGGCCCTAGCCGCGACGCGGCCCTTGGCTTGGCCCTAGTGCTGGAGGCGATGGCATGTACTGGACGATCTCTTGAGGATCTGATCGCGGCTCTGCCCAGCTACGCCATCGATAAGCGCAAAATTACTTGTACTCCAGAGCAGCTAGACGCGGCCATTGCCGCGCTGCGCGAACGCTATCCCGAGGCGCATGTCCACCCGGTGCGCGATGGTTCCAAGCTCTACCTGAGCGGGCAGCTCGAATGTCCGTGGGTTCACCTCCGCGCCTCTAATACCGAACCTATTGTCCGCGTCATCGCCGAGAGCGCGAGCGCCGCAGAAGCCGCTTTGCTCTGCGACGAGGTGGAAGGGTTGTTTGCGTAGGGAAGGGACAAGCCGGCGATAGCTGAGCTTGTTCGGATGAAGGTACTTATAGTTCGGCTAGGGTGGCGCGGTGACGGCCGATTTCGACACCGGACAGCCAGTGGAGAAAGGTCAACTAGCGGCGACAATATCCCCGTAGGAGCCTTTGACTAGCTGGTCGCTGGTGATTTCCAAAGCTCGCATTAGGGCCTCGACGCGTCGGTGGGATTCTTCGACGCCTTTTTCTTCGGTTACGGCTTCTAGCTCGACGAACTGGCCGAGGCCCTTTACGTCGTCGAGGTGGATGCGCACGTTTTCCCACAGCCAGACTTGGCGCGTCTTTTCCACTTCGACCCAGACGCCGTGGATGCTGCTGAGGATGTTGCGCAGGCCCTCGGGATCTTCGGTTTTGGCAATCTCGTAATCGCTGCGCTTGGGGCCGGTTAGGTCCTCGCGATGGTAGAAAATCAGATGACCTTCGTCGGTTCCAAGTTCGCGCAGTTTGAGCCGCCCTTGGGCGACGTTGAAATAGGTGTCCTTCTGGTGGAAGGTTCCCGCCAGCCCTGCGCCGAGGGCGTTGAGGTTTTCTTCGGCGCGCTCGACGTCGGGGTAGCGTGCCTTGATCTCGATATTGGTCATGTTAGCTGCGTTTCGTTGAATTGTTGTGATGCTATTGAGCGAAAATATAATGAAGGTATAAGATACGCCGATCCTGCAAAAATCGCATTCCCAGACCGCCCCAATGCGGCTACCCGCTGATGACCATCTCCGAGCGGTTGCTTTTTGACGATGGGACCTCTCCAGACGCTATTTCCCCAATGCGGGCGACTACATCCGCGACATTCCAGACACTATTGACTCGACCAGCCAACAGGCCGTCTGGTCCCACTAGGAGATAAGTGGGTATGCTCCGGATCTGGTACAATTGGGCCACCGCCGCCTGCCAGCCGCCCGGGGAGCGGACGTGGACACCGGTCAGGCCGTGCTCATTGACTGCTTGCTGCCACCGGTCGGCGCTAGCGTCCAAGGAGATGCTCAGGAAGACTACCTTCTGGTCTTGGGTCTGCTGTTTGATCTGTTCCAGATAGGGAAAATCTTCGACGCATGGGAGGCATCCTCTCGACCAAAAGTCCAAGAAAACCGCTTGGCCTCTGAAATCGCTCAGGGAGACGCTTTGGCCTTGCAGATCGTCGAGGGTGAAGTCGGGGGCTGGCTGGCCGGGTTTGAACTTGGATGTTTCTCGCACGACCTCCTCAACGGCCTCGGTGTATTCGGGATAGGGGTTGTCTTGGCGGAATTCGGCCCAGCGTTGTTTGCCTTGGTCAAAACGGCCATCTTGGAAATCGTCGATGATCTCACCGGCGAGAAAGAAGTACAGGACTTTGCCGTGCAAGAGCCGCTTGGCTAGGTGGTAGATGATGGTGTGGAATTGGAGAAAGTCGCCTCGGCGTTGCTCCTCGTCCAACTGCACAATGAAGTCTGGTAGGTAGGCGATGGTGCGGGGTTGGATACCGGCTCGGCGTTGCTCCTCGGATAGTTGCTCTCGTGCGGCTTGCTCCTCGGCTTCGTCCATTATGCGTATGAAATTGTTCCGCAGAAAACGGCGGTAATCGATGATGCCGATAGCCGCTTCGTCAATCAGTTCGACCGGATTGAGGGCATCGTAATAGTCCTCGGAGATGACTGGGCGCTTCCGTCCATTGCACATCTCGTAGGCGATCAGATAGTGGAACACTTCTTCAGCCCATTCATAGATGATTGCAGAGCGGTAATAGGCGATAAAACCTAGGGTAAGTTGGTACTGGCTGCATCCCTCGTCCAAAAAGGATTCCAATTCCAAGTGCCGCTGGTCAATTATTTGGCGATGCGCGTCAACTGCCAAGTCTTCGTAGTCGATGCGCAGGTAGTCGGGGAAGCGAGCCCGCAGGGCAGCGAGGAACTGGTTGTTGGCCGCGGCTTGGCCGGAAAAGCGGAGGGACTGAGGCAGGTCGAGCAAATCCGCGTCAAGGTGCAACTGGTCGCCCGGTTCCAAGAACAGCTTGACCTCATCGTCGAGCTTGACCAAAACCATTTGCGCTTCCGTAAACGGCAGGTCTATCGCGAGGCAGCCCTTTTCGTCGAGGGGAGCTTCAACGGTGACGGGCTTATGGTAGATGGGTGTTTGCTGGTACTCGAAGGCGATGCTGCGCCGTTCCGACGCATTAGCTAGCGCGGCGGTGACGCGGGTGGGAAGCGGTGCCATGAAAAGCTCCTCTCAGATAGCCATTTCTGAACGACGAAAACGCTACAAGCACCCATCTGCGTCATCTGCGAATTATAGCGGCCTGAGCCGCAGGTGCTTTTAGCAGGTCTGTTGGGAGTATTCGCGAGTCTGAACAACGGGCGACCACAAGGGTCGCCCCTACATTAAGATGAGGTGTTCAGACGTTTATGAGATAACTTCTAGCTATGAGCCGAAAAATATGCCGCCCCCGCGCCCCATGCAAACTTGCGCTTCACTACCCGATACGTCAACGTATAGGCCATGAAAGCCATAATTGTAGCTAACGACGCGGACCACTCGCTCTGCTGGCAAGAGGTCCCAGACCCGACCTGCGGCCCGGGCGAGGTTCTCGTCGATATACATGCCACAGCCGTCAATCGCGCCGATCTCCTCCAGCGCGTCGGCAACTACCCACCACCCCCGGGTGCATCCCCTTATATGGGCTTGGAAATGGCGGGCGTGGTCGCCGCCACGGGAGAGACTGTAACGCAGTGGCAGCCCGGTGACCGCGTCCTCGGCCTGCTCTCCGGCGGCGGGTACGCCGAGCGCGTGGCTGTTCCCGCCACCCATTTGCTGCCCTTGCCCGCCGAGCGCGACTTCACTTGGGGAGCGGCCATCTGCGAGGTTTTTCTCACCGCTTTTGTCAACCTGTTCCGCGAAGCCGGCTTGCGCGCCGGCGAGACCGCGCTCATCCACGGCGGGGGCAGCGGCGTTGGTACGGCCGCGGTGCAGTTGTGCCGCGAAGCCGAGGCTAAGGTGATTGTCACGGCTGGCACGGACGACAAGGTGGCGTGCTGCCTAGCGCTGGGCGCGGAGTTTGGGGTAAACTACAAGGAGCGGGACTTTGCCGAGGCCATTCTCGCCCACACCGACGGGGTCGATGTGATCCTCGACATCGCGGGGGCTTCCTACTTGGCGCGCAATGTGCAGTTGCTCAAGTCCGAGGGCCGCCTCGTGATCATCGCCGTGCTGACCGGTGCCGAGGCTCAGATCGACCTCTTGGAATTGCAGAAAAAGCGGCTGCGTCTGATCGGCTCGGTTTTGCGTAGCCGCTCGGACGAGGAAAAAACCGCGATCATCGCGGCCTTCAAAGAGCGCTTCTGGCTGCTGCTAATCGACGGGCGCATGTGCGCTGTGATCGAGGATGTGCTGCCCATTGAGCGCGCGGCCGACGCCCAAGACATCCTGCGGCGAAACCGCAACATCGGCAAGGTCGTCCTGCAAGTTAGGAACTGATGTTACGCGGCACTTCGACAGGCTCAGTGCCCGGTGGCTGAGCTCAGTACTTGGCCACTGAGCTTGTCGAAGTGGCCGTAGCAGAGGTGCATAAGGCTACGTAACATCACTTAGGAACTAGGAATTTTCTATGAGTACTCGTTACCGCCACATTGAAGTCAGCGGCCCGCCGCGCGAGTTGGGGCGACAGATTGGTGAGGCCGTCCGCGACGAGATTCGCGGCTTTGCCGCCATTGCCTTAGAGCGCGTCAACAAGACCGTGCCTGTCTCGCGCGAGCGCGCTATGGACATAAGCCGCCAAAGCATGGATTGCGCGGCTGCGTACGCGCCCGACATGCTCGACGAGTTGCGCGGGATGAGTGAGGGCGCGGGCGTTTCGCTGGATGAGATGATGCTCTTGCAGGTGCGCAATCAGCTTTGCCCGGAGGAGGATGCGGGCTGTACGGCCTTTGCCGTCGCCCCCCAGCGCAGCGTTGAGGGCCGGGCGATTGCCGCGCAAAACTGGGACAATGACCCCGCGCTGGACCCCTTCACGATTGTGCTGACGCGCCGCCCGGCTGGCAAGCCCGCGCTGATGAACGTCACCCAAGCGGGCCTCATCGCCTACATCGGCTGCAACGACGCCGGCATGGGCGTCTGCATGAACACTCTGCCGGCCCCTAGCCGCCCGGTCGGCGTCCCGCACTACTTTGCCGTGCGCGCCATTTACGAACAGACCTCGCTCAGCGACGCGGTCGCCGCGGTGCGCCGGGCCGATCGCGCCATTCCCGGCAATGTCCTCCTCGCCACCCCGCAGGGGCCGGCCGATCTCGAACTCACCTTGGGCCACGTCCACGTCTTGCGCGACGACGAGTTCGTCGTCCACACCAACCACTGCTTGCACCCGGAACTGGTGCCGATCAACCGCGAGTTTCCCGAGTTGATTGAATCCGTCCCGCGCCACCAGCGCATCGAACAGTTGCTCGGTCCCGAGCGGCTTGTGAGCATGGCGCAGGTGCAAGAGGCTCTGCGCGACCACGACCGGCACCCGTACTCCATCTGCCGCCACGTCAACGACCATCCGCAGACTGGCTTTTGGGCGAGCGTGTTTTCAGTGGTGATTGAGGCCGATCAAGGCCGCATGCACATCAGCCGCGGCAATCCCTGCGCGGCCCCGTACGAAACGTATTCGCTCAATTAGGAACTGATGTTACGCAGTCTTATGCACCTCTGCTGCGGCCACTTCGACAAGCTCAGTGGCCAGGTACTGAGCTCCGTCAACGGGCACTGAGCCTGTCGAAGTGCCGCGTAACGTCACGTAGGAATTGGGAATTGCGAAATGAGAGGAGGTCTCTATGGGCACCCTTAACGGCACGATTATCGACGCAGTCTCCGGCGAATCGCTCGACGCCAAAGTAAATGTACTCAATGCCTCGGGCACCTTTTCCCACCCGCCGAACTCCGTGCTGAAGCGCGGCCCAGGCACGCCGTTTTTCTTTTGCGATGGCGCGTTTGCCGTCGAGGGCAGCCGGGGGCGCACGGATGTGCTGGTCGAGCGCGGCACGGAGTACGAACCCTATCGCACGACCGTCGAACTGCCCGCCAAGGGCCGCGTCGAGGTGGAGATTCCGCTGCGCCGCTGGTATAGCCCCCAAGAGAAGGCTTGGTATCCGGGCAACACGCACATTCACTACGACGAGAAGGAGACCCGGCCCGACGAGCGGCTCGGGATTGATTGCAGCGTCGAGGGGTACAACGTCACCTGCGTCAGCGTGCTCGAGCGCCGCCAACTGCCCTACGCCTCCAACAAGTATCCCATTGGCGTGATGAACGAGTTTACGACTGCCCATCACGTCCTCGACATCGGCGAGGAAAACCGCCACTACGGAGACCATTCGCCGTGGGGCTTTGGCTACGGCCACGTGATGTTGCTCAACATCCGCAACCTCGTGCAGCCCGTCAGCCGCGGCCACACCCTCGCCGGCCAATTCGACCCGGACTATCCGCCCTTGTGCTTTTGTTGCGACGACGCCCGCGAGCAGGGCGGCTTGGTCATCTGGTGTCACAACGGCCGCGGCATGGAGGCCCCGGTGGCCGCGGCGTTGGGCAAGCTGGACGCGTTCAATCTGTTCGACCCCTTTTGGATGGATCCGGAATACGATCTCTGGTACAAGCTGCTCAACTGCGGTCTGCGGCTGCCGGCTTCGACTGGTACGGATTGGTTTGTGTGCTCCAACAACCGCGTGTACGTGCAAGTGGATGGGGAATTTTCGTATGCGAGCTGGATCGAGGGGATGAAGCAGGGGCGGACCTTTATAACCAACGGCCCGGCGCTCCAACTCTCGCTCAATGGGCGTCCGATGGGCGACACCGTGGAATGTGGCAGTGGCGCGGAGTTAGAGGCCGAAGTGACCTTTAGCTCGTTTTATCCGATTGAGCGCGCCGAGTTGGTGGTCAACGGCGCGGTAGTACAGCGCTGGGCATGGCCCGAAGGGCGACGCGAGGGCGCGCTGCGCCACGGCTTCAGGGCCGAGCGCGACGGCTGGGTTGCCGCCCGGTTGTGGGGCGATTCGCGCGACAGCTTCGACCAGTCCATGTACGCGCATTCGAGCCCGAGTTATTTCCGCAGCGGTGCGCCGCCAGCCGAGCGCGAGGCGGCCGCGAATTTCTTTCTCCGCTCGATTGACGAGTCGCTCAAGTGGATCGGCACGTATGGCCGCTACAACAACGACCAGCAGCGCGAGGATGTGCGGGAACTGTTCAGGAGGGGGCGCGAGGTGTTCGCGGGAATTAGGAATTAGGAATGCAATCCCTCTTAACTCACTACTCCATCCGCCCCAAGAAAAATCGCGGCCAAAATTTCCTCACCGACACGGCCGTCCTGCGCCGGGAAGTGGCTTGCGCCGACATCGCGGCTGGCGATACGGTACTAGAGATCGGGGCTGGAATCGGCAATCTGACGCAGTTGCTGCTGGAGCGAGCCGGGCAGGTCGTGGCGGTGGAGCAAGATCGCCAGTTTGCCCCGTGCCTCAAGGAATTGCAGCGGCGGTACGGGCATCTCAAGGTACTATGGGGCGATGCGTTGGCCGTGGATTTTCCGCGCTTCGACAAGGCGGTGGCCAACCTACCGTATCAAGTGGCCCTGCCGATTGTATTCAAGCTGCTAAACCAGCGCTTTGAGCGGGCCGTGCTCATGTTGCCCAAGCGGCTGGCCCAGCGGCTGTGCGCCACCGTCGGCCAACCGGGCTATAGTCGGATTGGAGTCACCGTCGGGCGGCTGGCGCAAGTAGAGTGGATTGAGCAGGTGGGCAAAGGTGCCTTTTTTCCTCGCCCCGAGGTCGAGAGTGCGCTCGTACTCATCAAGCGCACCAAGCCCAAGTTTGCCGTGCCGTCCGAGGATTTCTTCCGGCAGGTCTTGGAAAGCCTCTTTGCCCGCCGCCAAGAGCAAGTCCAGCAGATCGTACCCACAGCCGCCCTCGCCAGCCTAGGCAAGAAGATCAAAAACAAACCCGTGTACACCGTCACGCCACGCGAGTTCGGCGAAATCACTCGCGCCTTGTGGGCTAGGAATTAGAAATTAAAACTGATGTTACGCCGCTTTTGTTTCCATCTCCCCCCTCTCTGTATCCTTTCGGCTACACTCCCGCGCCTTATAGCCCCTTCCTCCCCCTGAGCCGCCGCCTTGGCACGATTCTTGCTTTTTTTGCGGATACATCCGCCCCACCCGAACTCAAGCCCATGATTTGGCCGATCTTGCCCTTTTGAGTGGGTTGATGTATATATGTCAGAAACGATGCCGACGAAGGACGGCGTAGCGTCCGTCCCCTAAGCAACCACCGCTTGACGGGTAGGCGATAGACGAAAGTTGCAAGGATTGGTTATGAGTGAACCCGTAACGCAAGCGCAAGACCACGACCGGCGCATTGGCCGCCTTGAAGGCATCGCCGAGCAGATGGCCCCACGCCTCGACCGTATAGAGCACGCCATCACCGAACAGGGCCGGCAGCTCGAAGGGCGCATCGCCGAACAGGGACGGCAACTGCGGCAAGAAATCGCTGAGCAGGGACGGCAGCTTGAAGAGCGCATCACCGAGCAGGGCCGGCAGATTAACGTCCGGTTGGAGGCGCTCAACAACCGCATCTTGTGGGCGATTGGCACGCAGATTGCGCTGATGGGGTTGCTGTTCGCCGCCTTGAAGCTGACCTAAGTAACGGCCGTTTGGCAAGGCGAAAGTTGCAAGGATTGGTTATGAGTGAACCTGTAACCCAAGCGCAAGACCACGACCGGCGCATTGGCCGCC
>VXOR01000079.1:35873-51005 GCA_009840005.1 Gemmatimonadota bacterium | reverse complement strand
CTGGAGTGTGTGGGAAAGGGTACAGGGATGGGTAGCTGAGGACCAAAAATGCGTAACGTCAGGTAGTACTCTATTTTGAAAGTGGTATCCCTTCCGTAGGGAGACAAAACAGCCAAAAAAATTCAACGTGATCCACTACCGCTGAACTCGCCTCCTTGACGATGTAGCGGGGGATTGCTTATCTTTTTTGCTCTTGTGGGGCTGTAGCTCAGTTGGGAGAGCGCCTGAATGGCATTCAGGAGGTCAGGGGTTCGATTCCCCTCAGCTCCACCATGATAAGCTGTCAGGTAATAAAGGGTTTACGACATGCCGTCGCAGACCCTTTTTTTCGGATTTCTCGACCGTGAACATGCCCTCCGGCTGTTTTCGCCGCACAAATTTCTCTACTAGCACGTTGAGAACAGAATGGATTCAGCCCATTCACTCGACCACATCGTTCGCCTGACGTCCCAGACGGACCACTTCAAAGAGATCGTCGCCCGGCTTGCCAATGGACAGCAACACATCCTGTTCCACGGGCTGCCTACGGCCCTAGCCGCGTTTCTCGCCAGCCATATCCGCACAACTCTCGAACGCCCTGTGCTCATCGTCGCGGCCGACGAAGACCGCGCCGAACAGTGGCGCGACGATCTCCAAATCATCGCCGGTGAGCAGATGGTCCATTACTTTCCTGCTTGGGACGTTGGAATCTACGACCGGCAGTCCCCGGACCCCGAAATTACCAGCTTGCGCGTGGCCGCCGCCGCTCGGCTCATGCGCGGCGAACCGGCCATTGTCGTCGCCCCGGTCGCGGCCCTGCTCGATCCGCTAATCCCACCTCATGCCCTCGAATTGGGCACGGAGGTCCTCAAGGTAGGAGAGGAACGCGACCTCGATGCGCTCTGCTCGCACTGGGTCGCCTGCGGCTTCGATCGCGTGGCAGCCATCGACGGCATCGGACAGTTCAGCCTGCGCGGCGGCATCCTCGACATATACCCTTTCGGCGTTGAGCATCCCTACCGCTGCGAGTTCTTCGGCGATGAGATCGAATCCATCCGCTACTTCGACGTCAGCACCCAGCGCTCGCTGAGCACCTGCGAAGAGGCTTGGGTGCTGCCGGCATGCGAGGTACTGCTCGACTCCCCTTTTTACGAAGATTACCTCCAGCGGATAGAAGCCGCTGGCGCAGTAGAGGCCCTCGCTCCGCTGAAAGACCAGCTAGAGCTAGGCGAGTCGCTCGACGGCATTGAGAGCTACACCGCCCTGCTCTACGGCCGCGACGACGGGCTTTTTGAGTACCTCAAGGAGCCCGTGCTCTTTTTGGAGGAGTGCGAGGAAATCGCCGCAGCCCTCGACAAGGCCGAAGCCAAGCCAAGCCAAGAGTACGAGCGGTCGCGGCACAAAGAGTCGCTGCTGTCCCCGTCGGCACTCCTGCGAGATGGGAACTGGCTCCTCGCGCAGCTAGAAAACCGCACCCGGCTCGAACCAGCGCCCTTGGGCCAGCTCGACAAAGCCGTCCGCTTCGAGGCCACAGAGCCGCGCGTCTTTGCCGGCGAGCGCACCCTCCTTCAGCGGGAAATCGACCGGCTCGCAACCGAGTCCTACGCCATCCACATCCGCTGCGAAACCAAGGGGCAAGCCAGCCGCTTACAGGAAATTTTTGCCGACTGTCCCGAGATCCACTTCGGCCTTGGCTCGCTGCACCGGGGCTTTACCTTTCCGCAAGCCCAGCTAGCCCTGCTCAACGACCACGAGATCTTCAGCCGCCAGAAGCGCCGCTATCGCTACCGCCGGTTCAAGGCAGCCAAGTCCATCGCCAACTACGGAGCCTTGCAGCGCGGCGATTTCGCCGTCCACATCGACCACGGCATTGGCCGCTACTCGGGCATCCGCCGCCTGCGGATCGGCGGACGCGAGCACGATTGCCTCGTCGTGGCCTATCAGGACCAAGACCGCGTCTTCGTTCCCGTCGAACAGCTCGACCGCCTGCGCAAGTATTCCAGCGCCGAAGGCGAAGTGCCCCTGCTCAGCAAGCTGGGCAGTGCCGCTTGGGAAAAACTCAAGGAGCGCACGCGCGAAGAGATATTCAAAATGGCCAGCGAGCTGGTACACCTCTACGCCGAGCGCAAGGCCCGGCCCGGCTTTGTGTTCTCAGCCGATGGCCCTCTGCACCGGGAGCTAGAAGCGGCCTTTCCCTTCCAAGAGACGCCCGACCAGTTGCGCACCATGGAAGAAGTCAAAAAGGACATGGAAGAGCCGCATCCGATGGATCGCCTAGTCTGCGGCGACGTGGGCTACGGCAAGACCGAAGTCGCCGTGCGCGCGGCCTTCAAGGCCATCTGCGACCACAAGCAGACCGCCGTGCTGGTGCCCACCACCATTCTCGCCGAGCAGCATTACCAGACCTTCTCGGAACGCATGGGGCACACCCCAGCACGCGTCGAGGTGCTCAGCCGCTTCCGCTCCCCCAAGGAGCAGCAGCAGATCCTCCGAGACCTCAAAAACGGCCACGTCGATGTACTCATCGGTACCCATCGCATCCTCTCCAAGGACATCCGCTTCCGCGACTTAGGGCTCTTGATCGTCGATGAGGAGCAGCGCTTTGGGGTCCGCCACAAGGAGCGGCTCAAGCAACTGAAGCGGCTCGTCGATGTGCTGACCCTGACGGCGACCCCGATCCCGCGCACCCTGCACATGTCGATGATGGGCGCTCGGGACATGTCGGTGATCAATACCCCGCCGCAGGACCGCTTGCCCATCCACACCGAGATTCTAGCTTTTGACGAGAGCCGCATTGCCGAGGCCATCCACCGCGAAGTCGAGCGCGGCGGTCAAGTTTACGTCGTCCACAACCGAGTGCAGTCGATTCAGCGACTCGTGGAATACCTGCAAGACCTCTTGCCGCAAGTGCGTTTCGGCGTCGCCCACGGGCAGATGCCACCCAAGCAACTAGAGAAGGTCATGGTCGATTTCTTGGAACGAAAGTACGACTGTTTAGTCTGCACTATGATCATTGAATCGGGTATCGACATCCCTTCGGTCAACACCATCATCGTCAACCGCGCCGATGCGCTGGGCCTGAGCCAGCTCTACCAAATCAGAGGCCGAGTCGGCCGCTCCAATGAGCGCGCCTACGCCTATCTGCTGGTACCCAAGGGCAAAAGGCTGACCAAGAAGAGCCGCCTGCGCCTGCGCGCCATTGAGGAATTCGCCGATTTGGGATCTGGGTTCAACATTGCCATGCGCGATCTAGAGATTCGCGGTGCCGGCAACCTAGTCGGGGCGCAGCAACACGGATTTATCGCCGCGGTCGGCTTCGACCTCTACTGCCGCTTGCTCGACGAGGCCATGCGCGAGATCAAGGGCGAATACTCGCCCGACAACCCCGAACCAGAAATAAAAATTGCGGTCTCGGCTTATATTCCAGATGAGTACCTGCACGACCCAAACCAAAAGATGGAGTTCTACCAGCGCTTAGCTGACGCTGGCCGCATTGTCGAACTTTTGGATATCCGCGAAGAGATGCAGGATCGCTTTGGCCGCCTGCCCCAGCCAGCACGTTCGCTAATGCACATCATGGAAATCAAGATCATGGCCCGCCAGCTCGGCCTCGTAAGCGTTCAGTTGGAGCAGAGTCGCCTGCGCCTGGCCTTTCCACCAGACAGGCCAGTCTCACCAGCCGACATCCAGAAGATGGTGGAGCAATGTTCCGCCCAGCTAGACTTCGACTTGGGCGAACAGCTCAAGATCGAGGCCCGGGTGTCGGGCCGCGACGAGATAGAGCGCCTAGAAAAGGTGCGCAATACCCTGGAGGAAATCCTCTGAACGCACTGCTTGCCATCGCGCTCGCACTCGGCGCACTGCCGGGGTGCGAATCGTCGCGCAGCCGCGACATCGTCGCCCGCGTCGGAGATGCCGAACTCACCGAGAGCGAGATTGCCAGTCAACTCGCGCCCGACCTCGACGCCGAGCTAGCCGAAGAGGAGCGGGCGCGACTCATCGAGACCTGGGTGCGCCAAGAACTGCTCTATCAGGAAGCGCTCGACCGCGGGCTCCACCAACAAGCGCGGCTCAAAACGCTCCTAGCCCAGATGCGGCGAGACCTGCTGGTGGCGGCCTTGCTCGACTCCGAGTTCCAAGACCAAGAGCTCGTCTTCAGCGAGGCTGCAATCCGCCGCTACTACGACGAGCATCAAGCCGATTTTCGCCGACAGCACCCCGAGATTAGGGCGCGGCACATTCTCTTGACTAGCCAGCGCGAGGCCAGCGCCCGGCGTCAAACTCTGCTGCAGCGCGGCGAGAGTTTTGCCGAGGTGGCTCGCAAGTACTCGCACGATGCCGCTACCCGCAACGAAGGAGGCGAGATGGGCTATTTCTCCGAAGTAGAAAATCCCATCCTGTGGGCCGCGTGCCAAAGACTACCGGTCAAGATTATTTCCGAGCCAGTGCCGACCGAGTACGGCTATCACCTCATTCAGGTCCTAGACCACTGCGAGGCTGGCACAGTCCGCGACCTAACACAGGTGCATTCCCAGATCGTCGAGGCGCTGGTGCGCAAGCATCATCAATCTCAGCTCGACCAACTCGTCGCCAAACTCAAAAAATCCACAGACTGGGCTATCGCAGCCCCCACCAAGCCCTGATTATGCTACTGCATTCGCCAACTCGCCTGTTGTTTGCGCTCTGCCTCGCGCTGTGTATCGCGCCGCGAGCAGGGGCCTTGCCCGAACTCATCGACCGCATCGTCGCCACCGTTGACAACCACACGATCCTTTGGTCCGAACTCAACTACCGACTGCGCTTTGAGGCCGAGCAGCGCGGGCTGTCAGTCTTTGCCGAATCCGAGCAAATCACGGCGCTCCGCCGCGAGATCCTCGACGCCATGATCGACGAGCAAGTACTGGTCCTCAAGGCCCAACAGGACAGCATTCAGATCGACCCCTCCGAAGTCGAGGAAATGCTCGGCCAGCAGTTCCAGATGGCCAAGAGCAGCATGGACGACGGAGAATTCGCGCAGATGCTAAAGCGCGTGGGATTGAGCGAGCGTCAGCTCAAGGCCCGTTACCGCAAGGAAATTCGCCATCGCCTGCTCTCGCGCCAGATGCGCGCCTTTGTCTCGTACCAGGTACACGTCAGCCACCGCGACGTAGAAGAATTCCTCGTCGCCCACCAAGATACCTTGCCTTCCCAAATCTCGCTCAGCCACATTCTGATCCAAGTCCTGCCCAGCGATGAAGTACTAAAAGAAAAGCGGGCGCGGGTCGAAGAGATTCAGGCTCTGCTGGACGCTGGCGGCAATTTCGCTGCCATAGCCCGCACCCACTCTGAAGATCCCGGCAGCGCCTCGCTCGGCGGCGACTTGGGCTGTTTCTCGCCTGGGACCTTGGTGCCCGAGTTCGAGGAAGCGGCCTTTGCGCTCAAACCGGGCCAGACCAGCGAGCCGGTTTTGAGTCCCTATGGCTACCACTTGATCCAAGTGCGCGAAAAGCGCGAAGACTCCATCTGCGCCAGCCACATTCTCGTCTTGGCCCAAACCTCGGAAAGCGACCAAGCGCGGGCGCAGGAAACACTAGAGGATTTGCGCCACCGCGCTCAGAACGGCGAGGAGTTTTCCCAGCTCGCCCGCCAGTATTCGGCCAATCCGCAGACGGCCATGCAGGGCGGCCTCTGGGGCACCTTCCCTAAAAATCAGATTCCCGAATTCCTCCAGCCTTACCTCCGCAATCTCAAGCTGGGCGAGATCAGCGAACCCTTCTTTTTTGACGATGGCGGCCACATCATCAAAATTGACGACGATCAAGCCATAATCGAGAGCCTGATCCGCGAAAGCCGCACCGCCCAAGCCGTGCGCCAACTAATCGACGAATACCGGCAGCAAATCCACATCGAGGTTCGGCTCGATGAGGAAAACTTGCGCCGACCGGTACAGAATGCGACTGGATATCTTTCTGAAGAACACGGGGCTGATCAAGCAGCGCAGTGAAGCCAAGCGGGCCTGCGACGCCGGGCGAGTCCAGATCGGCGGCCAGCAGGCCAAGGCTTCGCACGCCGTGGTCGTGGGTGAGCAGATACACATTGCGACCCCCTCTCGCCTGCTCGACATCGAGGTGCTCGGCATCCCGGAGCGCCCGCCCTCCCGCCGGGACCGCCGGCGCTTTTATCGGATCCTCCGCGAGGAGTATCTCGACCCCTACGAAGACTTGAGCTTTTAGGATGTGCGCTGTGGGTAGCGCCGCGCAATCGCCCTATCAAGGGCTAGCCCCCATTTACGACTATGTAATGGCCCACGTCGATTACGGCCAATGGGCCGCTTACATCCACGCGCTTTTCGCCCGCTTTGCTCCCGACACCACCCGCGTCGTGGACTTGGCCTGCGGTACCGGCAACGTGTCTTTTGCGCTCCACTACCTCGGCTATGAGGTAACGGGCGTGGACCGCTCCGAGGCCATGCTGGAGGTCGCGCACGAGAAAAGTGCTGGTACCAGCGTCGAATTCGTCCAGCAAGACCTGCGCCAGCTAGGAGGGCTAGGGCCTTTTGACTCGGCCACTTGCCTGTACGACAGCATCAACTATCTGCTCGCACCAGCCGACATCGACGCGGCCCTGCGCGGCGCACAGGGGATTGTGCAGCCGGGTGGGCTTTTCGTCTTCGACATTTGCACCGAGCGCAATTCGCTACGCTATTTCCGCAACATGCGCCACAGCGAGCGCGGGCCGGGTTTTTCCTACGAGCGGCACAGCACCTACGATCCAGACCGGCGGCTACAGCGCAATCACTTCCGCATCCGCTGCGACGAGAGCGATGTCGCGTTCGAGGAAACCCATGTCCAGCGCATCTATCCGGTCGCCGCTGTCGCCGCCCGCGTCGAGGCGAGTGCTTGGGAGTTGCTCGCGCTCTGCGACGGTTTCACCTTCGACGAGGGGACTGAGGAATCGGACCGCCTGCACTTCGTCCTCCGCGCTCCGCCAGCGGCTTCGCCCTGAGCCCAGTCGAAGGGAGCAATGATTTTGGACCTGCAGCTAACAGCAACGCACGCATTCATTGAGGAAGCAGACGACTTCCTGCTTACTACCCACGTCAACAGCGACGCCGACGGTATCGGTGCCTGCATGGCTTGGGCCCACCTGCTAAGGGGCCTCGGCAAGTGCGCTGACATCGGCCTGCCCGAGCCACCGGCCGGCCAATGCTCCTTTCTCGCCGGCTGGGACAGCGTGCGCCACTTCGCCGACCTCGACTTGAGCCGCTATCGCTGCGCCATTGTCTCCGACTGCTCCTCCCTCGACCGCATCGGCCCGGTGCGCCCAAGTCTCAGCCCCGATATTCGTCTCCTCAACATCGATCACCACCAAGACAATGAGTGCTTCGGCACAGTGAATATCGTGGAGGAAGTCAGCTCTACCTGCGAGCTCCTCTACCACCTCGCCAGCGGCCTCGACTATGAGATCGATAGCGTCGCCGCCGACCAGCTCTATGCGGGGATTCTCTTCGATACCGGCGGCTTTCGCTTCTCGCTAACGACGGACACCACCTTTGAAGTGGCAGCCGATTTAGTGCGGCGCGGGGCGCGTCTCGACGCCATCGCCCAGGATGTCTTCGGCAACAAGAGCTTCGGCTCGGTCAAACAGCGCGGCCAAGCCATTGAGAGCTTGGTGCTGCACCTCGGGGGCCGAGTGGCGGTGCTCCATCTCGACCGCGAGGCCATGAGCGCGGGCGAGCCGGACGAGGTCGTCAACTACGGCCTGATGATTAAGGGCGTCGAAGTGGCCGTACTGCTCAAGGAACGAGCCCCTAGATGCTACCGCATCAGCTTGCGCTCCCGCGACAAGGTCGATGTCAGTCAAGTCGCTGGCACCTTTGGCGGCGGTGGTCACGCCCGCGCCGCTGGGCTGGAGCTAACGGGTGTGCCCGAAGATATTGTTGAGGATATATTGATTGAGATCGGTCGCTATTTGAATTAGTAATAATTATTTTTTATTATAAATTTTTATTTACACTGTTTTATTTCGTCACTGACGTTACGCACCCGGGTAGGGGGCGGTTTGAAACCGCCCCTACAGCGGGAATCGGGCCGAAAACCAACCACCGGCCACGTACTGCGTAACATCAGTTCGCCCCAAAAAGGGTAAGGAAGGCATTCCATTGCATTTAATTACCTTAAAGGACTGGTCCTCAGCCGATGTGCAGCAAGCTGTCGAACTCGGCCTAGCCGTCAAGGCTACCCCGCGGCACTACGCCGACGCCCTCTCTGGGCGCACGGTAGTCCTGCTCTTCCAGAAGACTTCGACCCGCACCCGCTGCGCCGGTGAGATCGGCACCGCCCAGCTAGGCGGCCACGCCCTCTACTTGAACTGGCAGGATACCAATTTTGGGCTAGCCGACTTAGGCGACGAGTTCCGCGTGCTCTCCGGCTACTCCGACTTCATCGTCGCCCGCCTACTCGAACACGCCGATGTGCGCCGCGCTGCTGCTGCCTCGCAGGTGCCGCTGATAAACGGCTGCTGCAACCGCTACCATCCCTTGCAGGCGTTGACCGACTTGATGACCCTACGGGAGGCTTTGGGGCGGCTCGAAGGAGTGCGGCTGACATACGTCGGGGTGCTCAACAACGTCGCCAACTCGCTCATTGCTGCCGGCGTCAAAGTGGGCATGCACGTTACTTGCGTCTGCCCGGAGATCAACGCCGCCGCACGCGACGACGAGCTCTATGCCGAAGCCAAGCGCTTGGGACTCTACGAGCACGCTGAGGAGCTGCATCCGGCGCTGGCCAAGTCCGACGCCGTGTACACTGACACTTGGATCGACATGGAGTTTTTCACCGATCCCAAGTTCGCCCGCGAAAAAGAGCGTCGGATCCAGACCTTTCAGCCCTATCAACTCAACCGCGAATTGCTCGCCGATCTAGACCTGAAAATCCTGCACTGCCTCCCCGCTCATCACGGCTATGAGATCGAAGGCGCACTCTTGCACGACGAGCGCTCGCTGATTTTCACCCAAGCCGAAAACCGCCTGCACAGCCAGAAGGCCGTGCTGCTCAAGCTGGCTAATGCCCTGGAATGAGATTTATCCCGACAGCGAGGATCCGTGCTAATTCCAGTAAAGGTTTTCTAAACCTACTCCTCTTCCCGTACCCACGTCCCGCTCTGCCCTCCCCGCTTCTCCATCAGCCGCAACTCGGAAATCACCATTCCGCGATCGACGCCCTTGCACATGTCGTAAATGGTCAAAAGCGCCGTACTCGCCGCCACCAAGGCCTCCATTTCCACGCCCGTGCGGTCATCAATTTTGGCCTCGGCCTCGACTTCGACTCGATCCTCGCCGACGTGCAAATCCACGCTGACCGCCGTGAGGTTGAGCGGGTGGCACAAGGGGATTAACTCTCCGGTACGCTTGGCGGCCATGATCCCAGCCAGCCGTGCCGCTTCCAAGACGTTGCCCTTGGCGACTTTATTCTCGGCGATCAGTCGCGCCGTCGCACGGGCCATGCGGATCTCGCCGCGCACCCGCGCCAGCCGCACCGTCGGCTCCTTGCCGCCTACATCGACCATCTTGAGACGGCCCTGCTCGTCGAGGTGAGTCAGCTCGTCGGCCACTACGACTCGACTGAGCTCGCCGAAGTCATATTCTCGATAATTGCCGTGCCGAACTCCGAGCACTTGACCTCGGTCGGCTCGTCCATCAGCCGCGCAAAGTCGTAGGTGACGACCCGATTCGCTATCGTCTGCTCCAGCCCCTTGACAATCAGGTCGGCCGCCTCGGTCCAGCCTAAGTGGCGGAGCATCATGTCGCCCGACAGGATCACCGAACCGGGATTGACCTTGTCTTGGCCGGCGTATTTGGGCGCGGTGCCGTGGGTGGCCTCAAAGATGGCGTGGCCCGTGGTGTAGTTGATGTTGCCGCCCGGAGCAATGCCAATGCCGCCGACGCAAGCGGCCAGCGCGTCGCTGATGTAATCTCCGTTGAGATTCATCGTGGCGATGACCGAGTACTCGGCCGGGCGCGTGAGGATCTGCTGCAAAAAGGCGTCGGCGATCGCGTCCTTAACGGTGATCTCGGTGCCGTCAACGACGATGCTAGTCCAAGGACCGCCGTCGATTTCTTCGCCGCCATAAGCCTTTTGCGCCACCTCGTAGCCCCAGTCGCGGAAGGCCCCTTCGGTGAACTTCATGATGTTGCCTTTGTGGACCAAGGTCACGCTATCGCGGCCTTGGGCGGCGGCGTAGTCAATAGCGGCGCGGACCAGCCGCTCGGTGCCCTCTTGTGAGATCGGCTTGACGCCCAAGCCAGCGGTATCTGGAAAGCGGATTTTGCCGTAGCGATCGGCAAAGTGCTCTGCAAGCAGATCCTTAAAGCGCGCGTTGTCGTCCGTGCCCTGCTCAAACTCGATCCCAGCGTAGATGTCCTCGGTGTTCTCGCGGAAGATGACCATATCCACCAGCTCGGGTTGCCGCACCGGCGAGGGCACGCCGCTGAAGTAGCGCACCGGGCGCAGACACACATACAAGTCGAGGATCTGGCGCAAAGCCACGTTGAGGCTGCGGATCCCACCGCCGACCGGCGTCGTCAGCGGGCCTTTGATGCCGACCAGATAGGTCCCGAAAGCCTCCACTGTGGCGTCGGGCAGCCAGCTAGCAGTCTGATCGAAGGCCTTCCCGCCGGCCAAAACCTCCATCCAGGCGATCCTCCGCTGACCGCCATACGCCTTCTCGACGGCTGCGTCAAAGACGCGCACAGCCGCCGCCCAGATATCCGGCCCCGTGCCGTCGCCTTCGATAAAGGGGATGATGGGTTGGTCTGGGACGCTGAGCGCACCATCCGCTACGGTTATTTTTTCGCCGTTTGCAGGAACCTTGGGCTGCCAATCGGCCATAGGATAAAACTCCTCGTGTCTTTTGTTTTATGGAATAATCGGCCCGGTTCGACTGCTGTGGTCGGGGGCCCGTATGTCGCAGCTTTTGAATTTAAGACTTTCGCTCGAGACGGCCAATGCAAGCCGCCAAGACCCTGCGCTCGACCTCAACCAACTCGCAGGCGAATACATCGGCATAGGCGCGCAGGAGTTCGGACTCGACTTCGCGCCGATCCAACGCGCACCCCAAGAGCGCGGCCATCGTAGTTATCTCCTCGCTGCCCAAGCCGCAGGGTTTGATCGCCGCAAAGTGGCTCAAGTCGGTAGCCACATTCAGGGCCAGACCGTGCGTTGTGATCCAGTGCCGAACATTGACGCCGATCGACGCCACCTTGGACGAGCCGACCCAAGCGCCCGTCAAGCCGCCCCGAGCCTCTCCCTCCAAGCCATAGGCAGCCAACGTGCGGATCAGCACGGCCTCCAAATCGCGCAGGTACTTATGTACATCCCGACCGCGCTGGCGCAGATCGACAATCGGATAGGCCACGATCTGGCCCGGCCCGTGAAACGTCACGCTGCCCCCGCGGTCAATCTCGACCACATCTAGCCCTTGGGTTAGGAGATGCTCGGGCAGCGTCGCCCGTCCGCCGGTATAGGTTGGCGGGTGTTCGACCAACATCAGCGTGTCCGGAATTTGCTCGGCTCGCCGCAATTGGCGCAGCGACTCTTGCCACGCCCAAGCCTGGGCAAAATCGATCCGCCCGACTCGGCAAACGCGCGTTTCATTCATAGGTGGTTTCTTTTTTGTTGAACGCCGACCGGGGAAATAACCCGGAGTCATAAAGCCACTTGCTCCAATCGCCTTTCACAATGTACCTTTTTCGCAAAGGAACCGCTCATGCCCTACGCGCTCCTTGTGCCCCATCACGGAATGCTTAAAAAAGACGCATCCCTCAAATGATTCTAGATCAAGACCGAGAAGCCATCACCCGCCTCGCCGAGCACTATCCAATCACGCGCCTACTCCTCTTTGGCTCTAGCATTGACCCCACCCGCGAAGGCCGCGACATTGACTTGGCCGTAGAAGGCCTGCCTCCACAGGATTTTTTTCGCTTCTACGGCGATCTACTCTTCAGTGTCTCTAAGCCCGTTGACCTCATTGATCTTTCGCAAAACTCAAAGCTGACCCACCAAATCCGCAAAGAAGGACTTCCTCTTTATGAGGCTACTCAGAAAATACGTTGACTTTGAGTGAAAATGTACAGGAGGTATTCGACATATTCAAAAGGGATATGGAGAAGCTGACCATGGAAAACGACACCTATCCCGAGCTAGCTGATCTCAACATCCGATTGCAGGAGCTAGAGAGCCAAGGGTACACTGTGTTCCCCGAGTATCTCGACCGCGCTACCACGGCCGCAATTCGCGCTCATATCGACAGCCTCGTCGGTCCCGTTGTGTCCGGCGATCGCACCACCGCCAGACGCGACCTGCGGCATCCCATTCGAGGGGCGATCATGGCCCGCTTAGTGAACAATCCCGCGACCCTTGAACTCGCCGCCATATTGATCGGGTCGCGCGATCTTCGCATGCGCGAACAAGTTTTCATCCGCAGCGATCCTTCGCCGCCGCCGTACCAAGCTCCGCAATGGCACATCGACGCGGCCTTTTGCCGCGCAGAGTTTGCAGCTAGGCCGCGGCAGGTCTATTACCAGATGCTGCATTGCTGTAGTACGGTTTCTTCCGGAGGGGCCGCGTTTATGATCGTGCCCGGCTCGCACAAGTTGTCCCTCGAAGCTATCGATAAGGCAGAGCGAGCGGAGGGACGGGGACCCATCCAGAATCACACCGCCTTAGTCCCCGACGCTAATGACGACGGCATTGAAATTTGCGCCAACGATGGAGACCTCATCGTCTTCAACCCCCTGTGTTACCACTCCAGTTCTCCCAACCGAACGAATCGGCCCCGCTACGTGTATTTCACCTCGTTCTATCACCCCTCAGCGGCTCGCCTAGTAGAGCTAGTGCGCCGAACTCAGTACCGCGACAACTTTCCCGACTCCTTGCGCCAAGGCTTGCCGCCCGAACTTCAGGGCTTGCTCGATTAATATTCAGTACCATCTGCGCTACCCCTGCTGTACTTTTGGGTATGGATCAACAAGGAGCTAGAAGCTATGAGCGCATGGAGCCGACGAGTCGTAAAATTGGTGACCAGAGGTCTCCTTGGGCTGGTGTTGTTGAGCGAGCAGAGCGAGGCGACAGAACCCGAGTCACGACTTGAAGGCTGGGTGCGGCTGGCCTCTGGACAGCCAGCGGCCGGAGTGCAGGTACGGCTTTTCGATCTGACCGATCCGCGCCGGTCGGTCGGCACCACCACGGATGAGGAGGGGTACTTTGCGCTGGCCGCTCTTCGCTTAGCCGATGCCCGCCCTCAAGGCTTTGCGCTACTACAGAATTATCCCAATCCGTTCAATCCTTCCACGATTATCCCCTACCAGTTACCGGCACCGACTCACGTGCGGCTGGAGGTCTTCAACGTGCTCGGGCAACACGTCGCGACCTTGATAGATCGAGAGCAGCCGGTCGGCTGGCACACGGCGACTTGGCACGGCACAGATGCAGCCGGTCGCGCTGTGGCGGCGGGGCTTTATCTCTACCGCATCAGTGGGATCGGGCTGAGCGAGACCCGGCGGATGGTGCTCGTCGATGGCCCAGTCAGTGCTCCGGGAGCGGCAGTCGCCGCTGAGCCTCCGACGAGTCTGGTGGCCTTTAAGCCGACCTACGGGCTGACCGTCTCGGGCCGCGATGTGGTCACTCATGTGGACCCAGATTTCCAAGCCGACGTCGGACCAGTGGAGATCGTGGTCGAAGCACGAGCCACCAGCCCGACCGCGATGAAGGTGACCACAAGCGACAGAATCTGGGGCGACGTAGATGCCAATGGCCAAGTTGACATCTACGACGCGCTGCTAGTGGGGATGTACAGCCTCGATCCCACGATTGCCATCCCCAACGATGGCGACATCTCCCTAGGCGATGTGAACCGCGATGGCCTCATCGACATCACCGACGCTTATCTCATCGCCACCTATAGCGTCAATCCGACCGACCCCTCGCTGCCAGCGAGAATCGGCACCCTAGCGATCAAGGGCAAGATGTACTGGGTGGACGCGAGTCGGAATGGGGCTACAATTCAGCGCGCCAACCTCGACGGGTCACAAATCGAAGAGATAGTCATCACTGGACTGAAGGAGCCAATAGACCTCGCCTTGGACCTAGACGGGGGCAAAATGTACTGGGCGGATCGGAGCACCGGCAAGATTCAGCGCGCCAACCTCGACGGATCCCAAATAGAAGACATCGTCACTGGACTGAATGACATATGGAGCCTAGCGCTGGATGTTGCTGGTGGAAAGATGTACTGGACGGACGCGGTCAGGGGGAGGGCTACAATTCAGCGCGCCAGCCTCGACGGGTCACAAATCGAAGAGATAGTCACTACCGGATTGCGTGCTCTACGGAGCCTAGCGCTGGATGTTGCTGGTGGAAAGATGTACTGGACGGACGCGGTCATAGGGGGGGCTACAATTCAGCGCGCCAACCTCAACGGGTCACAGGTCGAAGCCCTCGTCATCTCTGGATTAGAACGTCCAAGTGACCTCGCCTTGGACCTCGTCGGGGGTAAGATGTACTGGGTGGAGGATTCTTTTGAGAATAAAATGCAGCGTGCTAACCTCGACGGGTCACAAATCGAAGAGATAGTCCCTAGTGAATCGGATGCTCCAAGCGGCCTCGCCTTAGACTTGGCCAGAGGCAAGATATATTGGACCGACATGGTAAAGGACAAAATTCAGCGGGCCAATCTCGATGGATCACAAATCGAAACCCTCCTTGCCACTGGCTTGAACGTTCCACGGGGTCTGGCCCTAGAGTTTGCCGACATGCCAGAGGTCCGTGTGAATCGTCCGCCAGTATTGGACGGCATTCGCAAGCAGAGCGTAGCAAAGGGAAACCTCCTTCGCATCGACTTAGTCGCCCGCGACCCAGAGGGGGCTGAGGTCACCTATAAGGCACAGTCCAATGCCCCTGCCGTGGCGACGGTGAGCGTGTCCGGCCGCCAAATGACAATCACCCCATTAGAGCTTGGCGTCGCCACGGTAGCAGTGATGGCGAGTGATGCTAGTGGCGCGACCACCACGCAGATCTTTACGGTAAACGTGACGAGACCTGTACCCGAGAGCCAAGGTAAGATGTACTGGACGGATTGGGAAACGGACAAGATTCAGCGAGCAAATCTCGACGGATC
>VXOR01000079.1:0-35773 GCA_009840005.1 Gemmatimonadota bacterium | reverse complement strand
ACGGACAAGATTCAGCGAGCAAATCTCGACGGATCCCAAATCGAAACCCTCCTCTCCGTTGAATTGGACTTTCCACAGGCCTTAGTTCTCGACTTAGCTGGAGGCAAGATGTACTGGACGGACGAGTGGGACATAAGAAAAATCCAGCGCGCCAACCTCGACGGATCCCAAATCGAAACCCTCGTCGACGATAGGAGTAGTCCAGCGGGTCTTGCTCTCGACTTGGACGGAGGCAAAATGTACTGGACGGACACCGGTCGCTCTCGTATAGTGCGGAGCAACTTCGACGGATCCCAAATCGAAACCCTCGTCAACTTCTTATTATTAAACATTCCCCAAGCCCTAGCCCTCGATCTGGCTGGGGGCAAGATGTACTGGATGGATCCGGGGACGATCAGAATCCAACGGGCCAACTTGGATGGCTCCCAAGTCGAAGACCTCGTCGTCACCGGATTGGACTATCCAGACGGCCTAGCCCTCGATCTGGCTGGGGGTAAGATGTACTGGACAGACTGGGGCACAAACAAGATTCAGCGCGCCAACCTTGACGGGACTCGGATCGAGGATCTCGTCACCGGATTGAGCGGACCGGTGGGCTTGGCCTTAGACATCGTCGTCCCAGACGCCCCAGATCTGGTAGTCGAGTCTCCTTTGGCGAACCCGCCCAACCCAGCCCCAAGTCAATCCTTCACCTTGTCGATCGCCATCCACAATCGGGGCAAGGCACCGGCATCACCGACGACGGTGCACTACTATCTCTCTATCGACTCGACGATCACCACCGACGACACCGAGGTGGGCATGGGCACGGTGAGCGAATTGGCCGCTCCAAGCACCACCTTCAAGTTGATCCGGCTGACAGCACCGTCGAATCCGGGAACCTACTACTACGGTGCCTGTGTACAGCCCGTCAGCGGCGAAAGCGATATCCAGAACAACTGCTCTTCAGCTAGCGAGGTAGTCGTAGTTGCTCGATGACCATGTCGATACCCGCTTCAGCTACTGATATCTATCGACCGGCGCTACGGATTACTTCCGCTCTCAATAGACCTGCCGATCCTGCCGATCCTCATCCGTGAGTTCGGCCCAATATGCGCCTCACTCGTACACGAGCTATACAGAGAGCTATTCTTGCACAAAAACGACACAATTCCTATATTTGATTGCTCAGCTTTGCTTTTTAGCACTCTATTTTTTTGAGTGCCAGTTTTCGTACGAAATGAATTTTTCATCCACTCACCACCCACATCAAGGAGGCATGTATTATGGCTGCCAAACAGCTAGAATTTGATAGAGCGGCGCGCGACGCGCTGCAGCGAGGCGTCGATCAGTTGGCCGATGCCGTCAAGGTAACGCTGGGGCCAAAAGGCCGCAACGTCGTGTTAGACAAGAAGTTCGGATCGCCGACCGTCACCAAAGACGGCGTCACCGTCGCCAAGGAAATCGAGCTCAAAGACGCCTATGAAAACATGGGCGCGCAGATGGTCAAGGAAGTCGCTTCCAAAACCAGCGATGTCGCCGGAGACGGCACCACCACCGCCACGGTTTTTGCTCAAACCATCTTCCGCGAGGGCCTCAAAAACGTAACCGCCGGTGCCAACCCCATGGACCTCAAGCGCGGCATCGACAAAGCCGTTGCAGTCGTTGTGGACGAGATCCGCAAGTCAAGCAAGGAAGTCAAGTCACGCGAAGAAATCGCCCAAGTCGGCACCATCTCAGCCAACAACGACTCGGCCATCGGCGAGTTGATCGCCGACGCGATGGAAAAGGTCGGTAAGGATGGCGTCATCACCGTCGAAGAAGCCAAAGGCACCGACACTAACTTGGATGTGGTCGAGGGCATGCAGTTCGACCGCGGCTACCTTTCGCCCTACTTCGTCACCGACCAGGAGTCAATGACTGCCGAACTCGAAGACAGCTATATCCTGATCCACGACAAGAAGATCTCCTCCATGCGCGATCTGGTCCCGGTCCTCGAAAAGACCGCCCAACTCAGCAAACCTCTGCTGATTATCGCCGAGGATGTCGAAGGCGAAGCCCTAGCGACGCTGGTTGTCAACAAAATTCGCGGCACCATCCGGGTCGCCGCAGTCAAGGCCCCGGGCTTCGGCGACCGCCGCACGGCCATGCTCGAAGACATCGCCGTCCTTACCGGCGGCCGGGTCATCTCCGAAGAAGCAGGGCTCAAGCTCGAAGGCGTCACCCTCGACGACTTGGGCCAAGCCAAGCGCGTCGTCCTCGACAAGGACAACACCACCATCGTCGAAGGCGCGGGTCAGGCCGCGGACATCCAAGGCCGCGTCGCCCAAATCCGCCGCCAGATCGAAGAAACGACCTCAGACTACGACCGCGAGAAGTTGCAGGAGCGGTTGGCCAAGCTCGCCGGCGGCGTTGCCGTGATCAATGTCGGCGCACCGACCGAGACCGAAATGAAGGAAAAGAAGGCCCGCGTTGAAGACGCGCTGCACGCCACTCGCGCCGCCGTCGAAGAAGGCGTCGTCGCTGGTGGGGGCGTTGTCTTCCTCCGGGCTCAAGCGGCGCTCGACCAGACCGAAGCCGCAGGCGACGAGGGCGTGGGCGTCAGCATCATTCGCCGCGCCCTCGAAGAGCCACTGCGGATGATCGCCTCTAACACGGGGGTCGAAGGGGCCATTGTCGTCCGCAAGGTCGCCGATGAGAGTGGAGCCTTTGGCTTTAACGCCCGCACCGAGGAATACGAGGATCTCGTCGAAGCCGGTGTCGTGGACCCGGCCAAGGTCTCGCGTACCGCGCTCGAAAACGGCGCTAGCATCGCCTCGCTGCTGCTAACCACCGAAGCCCTGATCGCCGAGCTGCCCGAAAAACCCGCTCCGGCCCCGGCCGGCCCTCCTGGCGGCGACATGTACGGCGGCGGGATGGGCATGTAACATCCCCTCTGTCGCAAATAGCAAAGGCTCGCTGCTTCTTTGCAGCGAGCCTTTTTTTGTAAACCGCCAGACGACCAAGCAGGTCCGGGCTGAGGTCGTAGAGGCCACCAAGCAGGAACGCGCTACGGGTGAAACACCGTCATTGGCCCCATGAATCTCGTGCCTTCTGAGGAAAGTCTGTGCGCGAGCCCGGGTTGACCTGTTGCCGCCGAAAGACGGTCCTTCCCTCTTGCGCCCTAGGTATCCTGTGGCCTACAATATGATGATGGTCGAGATTCGCCAAACCGAGGTCTACTCCCGATGGTTCAGGCGGCTTCGGGACAGGCAGGCCAGGGTGAGAATCGACAACCGCATCCGCCGACTGTCCCTAGGCAATCCCGGCGACGTGAGGCCGGTGGGCGAGGGGGTTTCCGAGATTCGCATCGACTACGGACCCGGCTACCGGGTGTACTTAGCGCAGAGAGGTGAGGCCCTGGTCGTCCTTCTGGCGGGAGGCGACAAGGACAGCCAAGAGCGGGACGTACGAAGGGCGCTGGAGCTGGCCAGAGGGCTATAGGAGAGCATCAGCTATGGCAAAGACACAGACGAAACCGTGGGATCCGGCGGAGCACCTAGAGACCGAGGAGGACATGGCCGCCTACCTGAACATCGCCTTGGAAGAGGGCGACTTGAGCCTGATCATGGCGACCATCGGAGACATCGCCCGCGCTCGGAGAATGACGGTGGTGGCCCAAGAGACGGGGCTGGGCAAGGAGAGCTTGTACAAGTCTCTATCAGCCGACGGCAACCCCGAGTTCGCCACAGTGCTCAAGGTGGTGCGAGCACTGGGACTCAGACTTCAGGCCGCAGCAGGGCCGGGAGCGAACGACGAGGTACAGCGGCGGGATGGGCATGTAACATCCCTCTGTCGCAAATAGCAAAGGCTCGCTGCTTCTTTGGCAGCGAGCCTTTTTCACATCCACAATCTGTAGCGCGAGGGGTCGCGGAACCGCCCATCCTCTTGGACGGCATAGTGCAACCCCGGCCTCCGCGATCCGCGTCCCTCATCTAACAACGCAATAGACTGCCCCTTGAGCACGTAGTCCCCTACATCGACGAGCAGGCGTGCGTTGTAGCCGTATTGGGTCAGCAAACCGTTGCCGTGGTCGAGCGTTACCACGTAGCCGAGGTCCGCGTCGTAGCCCACTTGCAGCACCTGACCCGCAGCACTAGCCTGTACCAAGCTGCCGGCAGCCGCGGCAATAACAACCGAGGGACGCTCCTCGCTAAAGGGCCTGATCACGGGCCCGCGCAGCGGCCACAAGGTGGGGACGGTATGCACGTGGCCCCAACGCAGCCGCTGCACAAAGGAGATATAAGGAGTCTCCCCGTGAGGCTGCGCCGCCGCCTCGTCTAATGCCTCGGGTGTGCCCAAGATCGCGCGCAACTGATCGTTGCCGCGCGTGAGCCGGACCAGCATTTCTTCGAGCTGCTCTATCTGGCCTACTTGCTCCAAGAGCAGGGCCTTGTCCTGCTCGAGCTGTACTATCTTCTGCGTTAGCCCGTGCTTGTCGAGGTAGGCACTAATCCCCAAGGGCAAAATTCCGAGCACGGCAACGCAACACAACCCCAGCAACCACACGAGTGTAGTGGAGGTCTTAAACTCAAAGGTCTTGCGACCCTTTTCTGGAACGATGATAAAGGTAATGTCGCTGCGCTTAAACATCTCGTACCGGTCTGTTTTCGCTTATCGGATGCATCAGCCCTTAATCCAATATATCTTATATCCGACGCTTGAGCCGTGCTTTTCTCTAAAAAAACAGCAGATCGCCCGTGTCGCCACTCCGCCTCTTGCCCTTAGCGCTGTGCTTGCTCGTGCCATGCAGCTCTATTCGCGCCGAGCGCCTAGTTATGACTGCGGCGGATATCGGGGAAAACTGGGTCTATCCCCCTGGCGGCCTGCGCCTAGACGAAGCCGGCTCGGTGCGGCCGGTGCGGCTCGGCAAAGACATTGACCCGCTCTCTGAGGCTACTGTTCGCAGAGCCGGCGCGGCACAATCTACGGCTGCCCGCGCCTTTGACGGCAACCTCGCCACTAGCTGGAGTCCGCCACCGAGCACGGCCCCAAAGGACTGGTGGCTCGAGATCGACTTGGGGCAGGTGTTCCCCGTCCAACAGATTCGCCTGCGCTTTGCCGATAGCGGGCCTCCTTTGCCTTTTTTTAACCTCTCACTCTCCAAGGGCGAGCGCTTTATCAACAGCGCCAACGTAGTAGTCGAAGGCACCCTACTCTACAGCCACAGCGAGCGCTTTGCCTTCAACGAGGGGCGCGACGTGACGATCGACCTCGACGACGAGCTCGTCCAAGTTCTCCGCATCGAGGCTACCCGCGAAATGACCGGTGCGCCCGCGCTCGCCGAAATCCAGATCAAGGCATTTGGCGACAACATCGCCTTTGACCTGATCGCCAACGGCGGCACCGTCGATGTCGAGGCTGCCATCGTCGCCGTGGCCGGCGTTCCTTCCGTCATGTTCGACGGCGACCTCTCGACCATGTGGCGCGTCAACCCCCTCGCTAAAGGCTCCAGCGGCGACAGCGAGACCTTCGGCGATTATCGCATTGATCTAGGAGCTACCTACTGGATCAATTCGGTCTGGCTCTTGGGCGAGCCGCTGGGCATTCCGCCACGGCTGCGGCATTACTACGCCAACTTCCTCTCCTATAAGCTACAGTACTCCGATGGCTCGCTGGCACCCGACGGCTCGCTGGCTTGGCAGGCGTTGGCCTCCATTCCCCCCGACCCCCGCTACCTCTTAGACGTGCGCAATTTTCGCCACGATGTCCCCCTAATCGCTGCCCGCTACCTGCGTTTGATCTATCCCACTAGCCAAGGCGGCAACATCATCGGCGGCGGCCTGTCGAGCAGCGATATCGCCAACACCGGTCGCTTGGACGGGCTGGGCCTAGTTAGCGAGTTCCAAGTGTACGGAGAGGGATACCCAGCCCGCGTCGTCCTGCGCTCGCCTGTCATCGACCTTGGCTCCAATTGGAATATCACGGCGATTGAGTGGGCAATTGACGCACCGCTCGGGGCCAGATTCACCCTGCGCAGCCGCACCGGCAACCACGTCGTCGAGGAGATACGCTACTTCGACAAAAACGGCAAAGAAGTTACCAAACGGCGCTACGAAAAGCTGATCGCCTCGTTCCGCGGCCCCATCGAAACCACGCTCCAACCCGGCGATGGCTGGAGCGTGTGGAGTGAGGAATACCTCCGCACGGGCACCCGCTTCCGCTCGCCTTCGCCTCGGCGCTACGTCCAGCTCGAAGCCGAACTACGCGCCGATGACCCGCAAGCCGGCATTGCCCTCGACGCGCTTGCTTTGATCTACTCCCGCCCTCTGGCGCGCACCGCCGTTGGCGAAGTCCACCCCGCACTCGTTGCGCCGGGCGAGCAAACCGACTTCACGTACTTCCTCCGCCCAGAATTCGCCCGCGACAGCCAAGGCTTTGAGGCCATTGCCCTCGAAGCCTCGGTGCCCCTCGCGTTCCGCGGCCTGCAAATCGACGGCGCGTCAATCAACGCCGAGGTGAAACAGACGAATGCGGGCCTCCGCTTGCACTTGCCTGAGCGCATCGCAGCCGCCGAGCGCGTCGAGCTAGGTTTTGCCGCCACTGTATTCCAAAATAATACCCGCTTCCGCGCTTTTCTAGAGCGCAAAAGCGGGCTTGACACCCTGCGTCAGCAGGTCGATCCAGGCGATGCAGTTTCCGATTTAGCGGGCGCGGGCGACGCAGTGTCGCTGCCCGTGGACAGCAGCTTACTCACGCGCCTCGACATGGGCACGGGAATTTTTACTCCCAATGGCGACGGTGTCAACGACGCGCTCGCCATCTCTTTCGACGTGCTCAAGGTCCTCGACGCCCGCCCCATTGAGGCCCACATCTACGACCTGCGCGGCCAGCTAGTCCGCACGCTGCGCGACGCCAGCGGCGTGGCCGGCCATTATCAGCTAACTTGGGATGGCCGGCGAGACTCCGGCGCGATGGCCCCACCCGGCCTCTACCTCTTCCGCTTGCAGATTGCTGGCGACTCCGCCACCCGCACCTTGGTCCGCAGCATCGGCCTGAGCTACTAAGAGGCCCTAACGCGACGCCAGCAGAGCGTTGTGTTAGAGCCTCTATATCCCTAGCTCGCGCATCAGCGCCCCATGAGCGCCACCGTGTAGTTCGGGCCGCATATAGACCTTGCACACGTAGTCGAGCCCGCCGGACAAATGCTCAAACTGCTCCTCTAGGGCACCAAAGAGCCGCGCTTGCGACACAAAGCCGAGCTGGGCCAATTCGGCTGCCGCCCCATAAGCCCTCCTACCCTGCTCCAAGTAGTAGCCGCCAAGCCCCTGCCGCTCGACCCATGTGCGGAAAAGCCCAGTGGTAAAAAGCGCGTAGTCGCCTACGTGCCGGCGGATATCCATCTCGCGGTCGAAGGACCAACGCTGCTCCGGCTGCCGCTGCCGCCCGAGTTCCACCAGCATCTCGGCGATGGTTTCAAGCGGCTGGCCGCGCAGATCGCGGATGCGGTAGAGCTGATCGGTGCGCGCAAAGCTCACCAGCAGATCGACGACGTACTCGACTACCTCGCGGTCGGCAATGCCCAGCGAAGTGAACCCAGGAAAAACCAAACGTTGGAAGAAGGACCGTAGTCCAGACGGGGAAATAGGCTTTGTAATGCGACGCGGCATGTCGTATCAAAAACACTCAGGTCAGAAGGTTGTGTTGGTCATAAGGTAAGCAAAGGTCATATCCCCGTTCCAGTCCTCAATCGAATTCTTGTAACGAGTAACGCTGGTCATGCTGTCGTCGGCTATCACCCTCGACACTCCGGCGACGACGGTAAAATCGGGGCGGTATTTGTAGGTAAGCGTCAAATCGACTTCCTCCCCCAAATGACTCGATTCCAAGTCGCCCTTTTGCGCGGTGAGGAAAGAGTGCCCGTGGACTCCGAGGGATACTTGGTCGCTCAGCGGCAGCGCCACCTTGAGGGCCAAGTCCTGCAGCCCCAACCCGCCCGTGTGGACCGGGATATTGAGAAACAAATCGGCGTACCCATAGTACTTGTGATTGGTCGCAAAGAGCGTGTCAAAGACCTTGGTCTTGTCATCGGCCAAATCGTCGTCGCCAGAGAGGTAGTCGTACCACAAAGTGAGGTCTAGCCCGCCCAAAGACCCGCCAATGCGCCCACCGAACATGAAAGCCGATACGTCTTGGGCACTGCGCTGGCCGGTCTGGAACGAACCTTCAAAACGGTAGGCGTACGCCATCTTTTTCCCGGCCAAGCGCACCCCCATAGTGACCTGATCTGTATCTTTGGCTCCGTCTTTGTTGTAGAGCGCGTAGAGGTCCAAGCTGCCGGACGGCAATTGATCCAAGGTCGCGTACGCGCCCGTCAAATAGGCGTCGTCTGCAAACTGCGCCGAGGTCGAGTCGGACTCAGCCACCTGAATCGCCGTCAGGTTCACCTGCCCCCACGAGGGGGCTAGCAGCAGTTGCAAACCGTCGAAAACCCGGCCTTGCTGAGTCCACTCGACCGCGCCGATCAGCCGCTGACCGCCAAGAGCTACCATCTGACGGCCAATTTTGAGCGAGTGGTCGCCGTCGCCCAGTTTCTTCAGATGGACATAGCCCTGATGCAGGTCAAATTTATCGGCGCTGTAATCCGTCAGGGTATTTTTTTCCTCGCCCCACAAGCGCACGTCTTGAAGCTGGATCATCAGATCAACATCGCTATCGAGCGAGGCCACCATCTGAGTCCGCACCCGCATGGAGGTGAAGGAGTCGTAGTTGTTTGCAAATGGATCGCGAAACTCGTAGCGCGGCCGAACCTCGCCACCCCAGACGATCTCCTTTTTAGCGTAGCTGGCGCTGGATGCAACTACGCTAAAAAGAAATGCGGAATAGATTGCAACACGCACGGCGTTTCTCCTATGTAAAGAGGGTATAGGTACAGATAACTTAAACAGGCATCTCGATCAAGCAGGGCGATTGCATCTTAGGTAATGCAGCGCTCCCCATCGCTTAGCGCAGCAGCCGCTCGCTAAACAGCGTCCGCGCCAGAGCGCGCACATCCCGCTCAGCAGCCAAATGGGTCTGCCCTACCGACACCAACACCACCTCGACCTCCCCGACCCCCATCCGATAGACGATGCGGAACCAGCCGCCCGGCGGCCGCAGGCAGCGATAGTCCTTTAACTCGCCGACCAAGGGCCAGCCCTGTTCCTCGGGATCGACTGCCAGCCCTGTAATGTATTGGTCCACTTGCTCGGCAATCCGCCGGTTGAGTAGGCCTTGCCGCGACTCTAAGGCACTCTGCGCCAAGACGACGCGCAACGTCATTTCGCCTCCCAAACGGTGCGCTCGCCCGCCTCAATCTGACGGATGCCTTCGCGCAGCGCGGCGCACTCGGCCTCGTCGCCGAGCACCTCTAAGGTTTCGACAATGCCCTGGTAAAGCGACCACGGCATCAGCGCGAGCACCGGCTGGCCGCGGCGCGTTACGGCGAAGGCACTCGCTTCGGGTTCGGCGGCAAAGCGATCGGGCAATTGATTCAGGACTTTGCGGGCTTCGGCGATGGGCATGGATTGGAGCATATTTCCTCTTTTGTACCGTATATAGTACTAAATTAAGTACTCTTGGCAATGGTCTGAATGACCCACAATTGTAGGATTTCTCCGTGAATCCGCGAGAGTATGGAATTTTCCAATGGATAACTTATTAATATTACACTACTTTTGCGACTCATGAAAAAGACCCACATTTGTATGTACATCTAAAGGTGCAAAAAAGTGTACTTTAATGCAAAGCTAAATTTTCAATCAGACGCGCCGACCTGTCGGCTTCGATCTGCTACAGTGCGAGTCGCTTTTTCGACGTAATTCGCGTCTGCATAAATGATGATTTGACAGCAAAAAATAATGATGCTATTATTGCAACATGAGAACGACTGTCACACTTGATGCCGATGTGGAGCAGCGCCTGCGGGAAGCGATGCACATACAGGGAAAGGGTTTCAAGGAGACCCTGAACGATGCCCTGCGCCGCGGCCTAGGCGCTACCGATCCCACTTCGGACGGACCACCGTTCAAGGTGGAGTCCCGTCCGCTTCGCCTGCGCACGGGGCTAGATCCCGCCCATCTGCGCGAGCTGGACGACGACTTGGAAATCGCCGAGTTCCTCAGGAAATCGGCGCGTCTGGATGAGCACAGGCAATGATCATCCCAGACGCCAACCTGCTGCTATACGCCTATGACGAAGCGAGTCCCTTCCACGCGCGTGCGAAATGCTGGTTGAGCGAATGCCTCTCCGGGCCCGAGCCGGTCGGGCTCGTAGCCGTGGTGCTTTTCGCCTTCATACGAGTCGGCACCAGTCCCAAGGTGTTCGAGACCCCTTTCACCATTGCCGAAGCCACTAGCCGCGTCAAGGGATGGCTCGATGCTTCACCGACCGAACTCCTAGCGGTAACTCGCGCCGATGTCGATCAGGCGCTGACTTGGCTGAACGAAGCGGGCACCGGTGGCAATCTCACCACGGATGCCCAGATTGCCGCCGTGGCAAAGAGATGCCGCGCCCACGTGCACACCGCGGATACCGATTTTTCGCGCTTCCCTAACGTCCGATGGAAGAATCCCATTCTCTGACAATCAGCTTGGCACCATCGACGGCCTCAACTCGGCTGATGCACATGGGGATAGCGCGTTTACTTCCCCGTTGGCATTCCCTTTTCCCGCGCTTATATTTCGCGCATGTCCGACGGCGAATTCATCCGGCCCTTTCCCGCACTCACCCCCGCTCAACGCTATCACCTTGAAGTATATGGCTATGTGGTAGTTGAAAACGCGATTGAGCAAGACCTGACCGAGCACCTGCTGGAGGCCATGCTCCGGCTCAAACGCGACCTCCTGTCCGCCCCAGACCCGGCTAAAGCCCGCGTCCGCAACTGCCGCCTCTCCACCTATCGGCCTCACTACCTGCACTTTGCCCACATCCTCGAAGCCGATCCCGCGATTTTCGCATACCTAACTCATCCGCGCTTAGTCGGCATGGCCGAGGAACTAGTCGGCGGCAGCGTGCGCCTCGAAGAATCCGAGGCCGCCGTCAACGAGCGCGACCCAGAAATCGACCTCACTGCCACGCCGCGCTACGGCTTCCACACCGGCACCACCCCAGACGTGGGTACGTACGTCGAAAACGGCCTCTACCACTGCACTTTTGTCAAAACCCTGACCAACCTCACAGAGTTAGGCCCGGACGACGGCGGCACCGTGGTCATCGCCGGCAGCCACAAAGTCAAATGCGACCGCGAGACCATCATCGCAGCGGCGTACGAGGATCCCACGCTGATCCACCAAGTGGTCGCGCCCGCTGGGTCAACCCTGCTCTTTGGCGAGGCCCTGATCCACGCCACCGGCCAGATCCGCTCCGACCGCGAGCGCGTCATCGTCATCGGCGGCTATACCCCACCGATGTTCCAAGCCTGGAACGGCCAAGAGCCGAGCGCTGAATTCATCGCCCAAACGCCCGAACCCCTCAAGCCGCTCATTGCCGGCAGCGACAAGTGGCACTGGCAGCAGCGCCGCCGCCGCCTCGACGACTCGGCTGAGCTCGCCGAAGACATGCCGGTCGCTTCATGATCCAGCTCGCGCACCCATACCTATTGTTCCTCGGCGACGCCGCCGACCAGCTAGCCGCCAAAACGGCCGTTGGCGTCGCCCACTGGCGGCCCGAACAGTGCATTGGCCAGCTCCGCCTTCCCGACTGCCACGCCGACCTCGGACTGCCCGATCAAACCCTCGCCGAAGCCCGCGCCGCCGGTGCCCGCACCCTCATCATCGGCGTCGCCAATCGCGGCGGCACCATCTCCGACCTCTGGCGCGAGACCTTCTTGCAGGCCATCGACCTCGGCTACGACCTCGCCAGTGGCCTGCACACGCGCCTTGGCACCATCCCCGGCTTGGCCGACCGCGCCCGCGCACAGGGCACTCGCCTCGTGGATGCGCGCTTTTCCGACCGCGCTTTTCCCATTGCAACTGGCGTTAAACGCCCGGGCAGACGCCTGCTCACCGTCGGCACCGACTGCTCGGTCGGCAAGATGTTCACCGCGCTGGCCATTGAGCGCGAGATGCAGGCGCGAGGCATGGCCTGCACCTTCCGCGCCACCGGCCAAACCGGCATCTTCATCGCCGGGACCGGCGTTGCCGTTGACGCCGTGGTTTCCGACTTCCTCGCTGGCTCCGTCGAGGTCCTGACCCCAGCCAATCACCCCGAGCACTGGGACCTAGTCGAAGGCCAGGGGTCGCTGTTCCACGCCTCCTATGCCGGCGTGTCGCTGGGCCTCATGCACGGTGCCCAGCCCGACACACTCGTCCTCTGCCACGATCCCAACCGCCCCCACATGCGCGGCCTGCCCGAATACCAACTGCCCGATCTGCTCGACTGCATTCGCCTCAACGAGCAGTGCGCCCGACTCACCAACCCGGCCTGCCGCACCGTTGGCATTGCGGTCAACACCTCACATTTGCCAGAAGACCGCGCCGCCGAACTGCTCGAAACCATTGAACGCCAAGCTGGCCTGCCCGCAGTCGATCCGCTGCGCCAAGGGACCGCGCGCTTGGTCGATGCCCTGTGACCCGATTTTCCGTTCGCAGCGAGAGCTTCCCTCTCGCCCAGACCTTCACCATCTCGCGCGGAGCCAAAACCACCGCCGATGTCGTCGTCGTCGAACTGAGCCGCGACGGCTGCGTTGGCCGCGGCGAATGCGTCCCTTACCCCCGCTACAACGAAAGCGTGGCCGGAACCATAGACGCGTTAGAATCGCTGAGCCCACAGATGGAAGCCGACCTCGACGGCTCGACGACTCGACTGAGCTCGCCGAAGTCTGAGCTCGCCGAAGTCCGGGCGGCATTGCAACGCGCTCTGCCGCCCGGTGCCGCCCGCAACGCCTTGGACTGCGCGCTCTGGGATCTAGAAGCCAAACTCCGTGGTCGCCCTGCCTATGAACTAGCCGGATTAGCAGCACCGCGTCCAATAGCGACGGCCTACACCCTCTCGCTCGACGATCCAGAGACCATGGGCCGGGCCGCTGCCCAGCACGCCGACCGCCCGCTGCTCAAGATCAAACTCGCCGGTCGCGACGATCTCGACCGCGTCGCCGCAATCCGCGCCAATGCCCCGGACTCGACCCTGATCGTCGATGCCAACGAAGGCTGGTCCGCCGCCCAAGTCGAGCCGTTCTCAGCCGCACTAGCTCGCTTGGGCGTCGCGCTCATCGAACAGCCTTTACCCGCCGCCCAAGACGCCCTGCTCGCCGAGTTTGAACACCCAGTCCCCTTCTGCGCCGACGAATCCTGCCACACCGCCGATGATCTCGCGGAACTGGCCCCCCGCTATGAATGCGTCAACCTCAAGCTCGACAAAACCGGCGGCTTCAGCGAGGGCCTGCGCTTGGCCACCGAGGCGCGTGCGTGCGGATTGGATTTGATGGTCGGCTGCATGATCGCCACCTCGCTGTCCATGGCACCGGCTGTCCTGCTGGCGCAACAAGCCCGCTTCGTCGATCTCGACGGCCCCCTGCTCCTGCAAAAAGATCGGGAACGCGGGCTGCGTTACGAAGGCAGCCTGCTCCATCCGCCCCATCCTCAACTCTGGGGATAGGCTGGTATCAGGGGTTAGTGGCCAGGGGTTAGTGGTCAGTCCCCGCACCGCTCCCTATGGAGGGGGGACTAATCACTGGCCACTGGCCACTAACTGGACGCAGGTGGCGATTGAGTGTATTCTTCCCCTAAGTACACGACAGTAGCGCGGTATGAGATGCTTCGCTTCGCTCAGCATGACAACAGGGGCGTCATCCCCGGTCATGCTGAGCCTTTCGGCTTCGCTCAAGATAAACTCCGCAAAGCGGAGTCGAAGCATCTCAGCGCTCCCATGCCTAACGTCCACCGGATTACTGTCGTGTACTTAGTTCTTCCCAAACGAACCTAATGAACAACGCATTTCTATTGTTTGCCCAAGGGCTGAACGAGACCGCGCTGCAACGCGCCGTCCCGCCGCCCATCCGGCCAAAGCAAAGCGAGCCGTTGGCATGGACTTCGGCGAGCTCAGACTTCGGCGAGCTCAGTCGAGTCGTCGAGTCGCGTGGCGACGAGTTCTCGTTCGACTTGCCTCCCGTAGCGCTAGAAGGCGCGCTAGAACTCCTGCCGTGCCTCTCGGTCGTCCAAGACGGCGCGTGGGGCTATCAGTTCGCGATAGAATGCAAAACAAAAGCTGGCTATAGCCTCCGGGCCGCCCTCGACCCGATCGGCTCGTTTGTCGAGGCCGTGCAGTCCGGCTTCAGAATTGGAGCCGCAGCAGGCGCGGCAAACGAAGCGGTCGCAGCGGAAATCGACCTCTTGCGCATCCGCACCCCCTTACAAGCGGCCACCCTACACCTGCGCGTCCAAGGCGTCGTCCCCACGGCCCCGGCCTTGCTCTCGGTCTCGGTGCGCCGCAAGGGCGCAGTGCCCTCTCCGATGCTCGCTAGCCGAGATACGGCTCTCGCCGTGCCGACGCAAAGTCAGATGGTTCTGCGGCCCGAGTTGGCTTCCCACGTCTGCTCGCCGACTAGCGTCGCCATGCTCCTCGCGTACTATGGCCATAGCGCGGACATCTACGACGTGATTGCTGAGGCGCACCACCAGCCCAGCGGGCTATACGGCGTGTGGCCGGCCAACATCCACGCCGCTGCCCGCCGGGGCCTCTTGGGCTATCTATTGCACTTTCCCTCTTGGGAGGCAGCGCACGCGTTGCTCGACGCGGGCTTTCCCATTGTTGCTTCCGTGCGCTACGAGGAGGGCGAGTTGAGCCGAGCGGCCATTGAGCGGACATCTGGACACTTGCTAGTCGTCCGGGGCTGCGCGGGAGATACCGTACTGGTCAACGATCCAGCCGCGAACGACGAGGTCGCACGAGCGTACGACCTAGCGGAATTCTGCAAAATTTGGTTAGAACGCAGCGCCGTCGGCTACGTGCTCTTTCCGCCGTCGTGACTATGCCTATGGACAAAGCGAACTTCACTTCCATCGTCTTCGGCGAGATCCTCTACGACTGCTTCCCAGACCGCACCTGCTTGGGGGGAGCCTCCCTAAACTTCGCTTGGAACTTGCGCCAACTCGGCTTTCCCGTGGCCATGGTCAGCGCCGTGGGGCGGGACGAACTAGGGCAGCAGGCGCGGGGCTTTCTCCGGCGCGCCGACATCAATCAGCAGTGGGTCGCCGATCGGCCCGAGCCTACGGGCACGGTCGATGTATTGCTCGATGATGGGCAACCCTCCTACACCATCCTCGCCGGCGTAGCTTGGGACTACATCGAAACTAAGCCGGCGCTGGACCGACCCATTGATCTGATCTACTATGGCACGGCCGCACAGCGCAGCCCGGCCAATCGTCCGGGGCTAGAATACTTGCTGGCCGCCAAGCCCCGGCATCGGCTTTTCGACGTCAATCTGCGCAAGGACTGCTATACGCCGCAGACCGTACTCTTTGGCCTCGAAGCGGCGACCATCGTCAAGCTCAACGACGAGGAGTGGGAAGCCATACAGGACATTGCCGAGGTCGCCGCACCCGCCGACTTGCTCGCCCGCTACGCGCTGGATTGTCTGGCGATTACCTTTGGCGGCGACGGTGCCCAACTCCACATTCCAGGGGCTTCGTTCACTGCACAGCCCGCGCCCGCGTCCGTCGTCGATGCAGTCGGGGCTGGCGACGCTTTTAGCGGGGTTCTGGCCGCCAGCGCCCTGCTCGGCACTGACCCGCAACAAGCCCTAGACCTAGCGTGCGCTGCCGGTGCCAGCGCGGTGCAGCACCGAGGGGCTCATTGCCCGCTGCCCGAATCCGTGAAGGCGGCGTTTGCTTAGATGGGCGACCACAAGGGTCGCCCCTACATATCACCGAAAGGCTTTTCCCCATGCAGACTCCCACCCCCCTGTGCGATCCCCACTTCCACCTCTGGGACCTAGCTGAGCGGCCCAACCCAAACCTCGGCGATGTCATGCCGGCGTACCGGGCCGCCGACTACGCCCAAGACATGAGCGAACTGCCCCCTGAGTTGCAGCGGGTCAGCGGCGTCCACGTCGAAACCGTCGTCGGCCAAGTGCCTAACGGCGTCCCCGTCGATACCGTAGAAGAAACCCGCTGGGTGCGCGGCCAACTCGAACCAACCTCAGCCGAACAGCCCTTTGGCATTGTCGCGTACGTGCATCTGGAGCGCGACATCGCCGCGGCCGAGCACACCATTGAACAACACCTAGCGGCCGCTAAGGGCCGTCTGTGCGGCGTGCGCATGATCCTCAATCACCATCCCGACAATCCCGACCTGACTTGGCCGCAAGTAGAAGACGGCGTGTTGCAGAGTAGCCGCTTTCGCGATGGCTTGGCGCTCCTAGAACGCCACAACCTCGCCTTCGACCTCTCCTGCAACCCCCACCAAGTGGCCGATGCGGTCGCAGTGTTCCGCGATTTCCCCAACCTCCGCGTCGTCACCAACCACCTCGGCTTCCTCCACGATGGCGAGGACCAAACGCACGAGGACCTCTGGCGCGAAGGCATGGCTGCGCTGGCCGCACTGCCCAATGTCTATATGAAGCTGTCTATGGCGTGGTTTGCACGGGACGCCTTCCACGAGGATGCGGCCAAAGAGGCCAAAATCGCCGCGGTCGTCCAAGAACTGATCGAACGCTTTGGCTGTAGCCGCTGCATGTTTGCCAGCAACTATCCCGTCGATAAACTGCGGGGCATTAGCATCGGCTATCTCTACGCCAAGTTCCTCGAATGGAGCGCCGGCTTTTCAGACGACGAGCGCCGGGCGCTCTTCCACGGCTCAGCTATCAGTGCCTATGGGCCGCTTTCGCAATAGCCATGAACGCAGAGAAATTCGACTATACCCAATGGTGCGACAGCACGGGCGCGCCGCTCGCGAAAATGCCCGACCGGCTCGGCGTGGCGGCCAATGGCTTTATCCGCGACAAGACCGGCAAAATCCTGCTGCAACAGCGCGCGGACAACGGCTTTTGGGGCCTGCCCGGCGGCAATGTCGAACTCGGCGAATCCGTCGAACAGACCGTGGTGCGCGAAGTCTTTGAGGAAACGGGCTTAGAGGTGCGCGTCGAGCGGCTGATTGGGATCTACTCCGAGCCGGAGAGCTACCCATTCATGCGCTATCCCGACGGCACCATCGTCCACTACGTCACCCACGTCTTTATCTGCGAACCCGTCGCTGGCGCATTGCAGCTTTCCTCAGAAAGCACCAACATCGGCTATTTTGCCGCCGATGCCCTGCCTGCCCAGACCTTGCTCTCGCACCGCATCCGCATCGCGGACGCGCTGACCGGCCTAGTGTACCCGTTTATTCGCTGAACCATGTTGACCGCACTTCGCCCAACAGTAACGAAGAATAAGGCGGGAGTAACCATACGAAAAATTAACCGAGCCTTTCAACAGAGCAAAAACGCTTCTGAGGGTTCGTTGACGCTGTTTTAGCTTTCGTCTATCTTGCTTGAAAGAATCAAGATAGTCTGAAAAGTAGCGGAGACCCTGTCCGCAAACATGGGCCAAAGTTACGTTGGAGTCTAAGTGATATGGACAATGGAAATTATCGCAGCAGGATTGCGGTTGATCCGCAAATTCACTTTGGCAAACCCTGTGTTGCAGGAACTCGAATTCCCGTGGTTGACGTTCTCGAATTAGTGCGTGAGGGGATCTCGTTTAAGACCATTCTCTCTGATTATTTCCCCGACCTGCAAGAAGACGACATACGTGCCTGCATCCATTATGCGATTGACGTGGTGCAGGTCGAAGATATTCATACTGCATAGGTACGATGAGGTTATTTCTCGATCACGACGTCTATGCGATTACAGCTCGATTCCTCGAAGACCTTGGGCATGATGTCGTCACCGCTGGTACATCGGGACATGGACAGACCGACGATAGTAAGTTGTTGCGCATTGCGCGTGACGATGGCAGGCTTCTTGTAACCCGAGATAGAGATTTTGGTCGTCTTGTGTTTGTTTACCATGTAGGCTCTGGGGTCATCTATCTGCGGCTTAATCCCACAAATCTATCTGCGGTTCACAAGGAACTGAAACGCGTTTTAGAAACGTACTCTCAATCAGAACTGAAAAAAGCATTTGTCGTTGTCGAAACGGGACGACATCGTTTTCGCGATACTGCTGGACTTGAGTACTGACTGAAACTGCCTCGTTACGAGGAATCGCTGAAATGACTCACTACCGAGAGGGAATCTCCACTGCTCAGCGGCTGGTTTCCTTTTGTTTTGCCTGTTCCTGATTGTTCCCCCACAGATCCTTCATGACGCCCCATTTGAAGTGGGAGCACGTATCCAAAGGAGCTTTTCCATGATCAAAATTGCCGAAGTTCTGCCCGATCATCCCACGCCGCTGTGGCGGATGGTCAAGCAATGCGGCGTTGACCACGTGGTCGGCGGCTTCTCCACCCAGGGCGACCCCGCCGACATCCACCCCGAGCAACGGCCCTGGAGCTTCACCAACCTCGTGCGGATGAAAACCGCGTTTAACGACGGCGGCTTCTCCCTCGACGTCATCGAAGCCCGCCCGCCGCTCAACAAGGCCAAGCTCGGCCTGTCCGACCGCGACGAGGAGATCGAATACGCCTGCGAGCTGATTCGCAACATGGGCAAGGTCGGCATTCCAGTCTGGTGCCCCGAGTGGATGCCCGTACTCAACTGGACTCGCACCTCCATGGCAGCACCCGGGCGCGGCGGTGCCATGGTCACCGGCTTTGACAACGAGTTGATGAAAAACGCACCCCTGACCGACGCTGGCGTCGTCACTGAAGAACAGCTCTGGGACAGCCTGAAGTACTTCCTCGAAAAGGTCGTGCCGGTCGCCGAGGAAGCCGGCGTCAAGCTCGCCATGCACCCCGATGATCCGCCGCTGTCGCCCCTTCGCGGCATGGGGCGGATCATGCGCAGCGTCGAAAACTACCAAAAGCTCATCGACTTAGTGCCCAGCCCGGCCAACGGCATCTGCCTGTGCCAAGGCAACTTCACCCTGATGACCGACGACTTGCCCGAAGTCATCCGTCACTTTGGCGACCGCATCTACTTCGTCCACTTCCGCGACGTGCGCGGCACGCCCGAAAAATTCGTCGAGACCTTCCACGACGAAGGCCCGACCGACATGCGCGCCTGCATGGAAGCCTACCGCGACATTGGCTTCGAGGGCGTCCTGCGCCCCGACCACGTGCCGACGATGGAGGGCGACCGCAACGACCAGCCGGGCTATTCGTCGATCGGGCGCTTGTTCGCCATCGGCTATATCAAAGGACTTCGCGAGGCCGTGTACGCGAGTTAGAGCCTGCTGTCATAGCCATCATAGTCTATCTGCGTCCATCTGCGGATAACTTGATGAATGATCGCGAGGCGCACGAGAACGCGGCGGTCAGATCGACGTGCATAGCCTAGTCGGCTCGGGCCGGGATGAGCGCCATGAGAACCCCTTGATCAGCCGCAACCTAATTGACGGGGACATAACCTCGTACTGGGGTCGCAAGGAGGGACGCGGGGTGACGCCAATGGGGCTCTTCATCCTCGACTTGGGCGTACTCTTTTGGGTCGATCGAGTGCGGTTGTTAGGGGATTTTACCGGGCTGCCGACGACCGGCGAGAGGGCCCGCACTCGCTTTGGATCCATCAATTACCTCTGGTACAAAATGTCGGGGTCGGACGGCTCGCTGGCCCCGGACGGCTCACTGCGCTGGATCTCGCTGGGGGAACTGCCCGAATCGCTGCGCAACCGCCGCTGGTACAACAAACGCAGGCGGAAATCTACCCGGCCGAGGTCGAGCCGGGCGCACCGCAAAATTTCACCTATTTCCTTCGCACAACCGCAACTTCAGCCAACCGGGGATTCGACCAAATCCTGCTGAGTTCGTCGGCCGCGGTGCGCTTCAGGGCATTGCACATCAACGGGGAAGAAGCCTCCGTCCAAATCGAGGAGCGGGCCGACGGAACCCTACTCGTCCTCGACCGCGTCGTGCGGCGCTCGGGGCTTTTGGAGATCGATTTCGAGAGTACGCTCTACCTCAACCAGACTCGTTTTGACGCGTTGCTCTTCAACAGCAATCTGGAGGGCCAGGTGCAACAGGTTGACGCGGGGGATGCCAGCGAGGCCGTGGTGAGCGAGACAGTGTCCGTAGCCCTGCCTGCGGACCCTGGTCTGCTCGACGACCTGACGATTTCAACCCAAGTGCTAACTCCCAACGGCGACGGCGTTGGTGACCAACTCGTCCTCGAATTCAATCTGCTCAAAGTGCTAGACCCGCGCACCGTGCGAGTGGCTATCTTCGACCTGACCGGACGGCGGGTGCATCTTTTGAGCGAAGCGGAGCAGGTGGCCGGACGATTAGCCTTGGAATGGGACGGGCGCGACCACGCTGGCGATATAGTAGCACCGGGGAACTACGTCCTGCGCGTCGAAGTCAGCGGCGACGCGCGCACCGATCAGGTCAGCCGAATCGTTTCCGTAGCCTACTGAAACCATCCACACCCACTTGGATCAGCCCCACACCCGCCGCGATCAATCTAGTCATGCTGAGCGGAGCGCAGCGGAGTCGAAGCATCTCATACCTAGGAGCTTGTACATACCGTCAGTATCAAATAGCGGCACTTGTCTCCATCACCCCCAACCCTTCCTCCAATTCTTCCACACTAGCAAAAGCCACCAAAGTGCAATGCACCCCCTCGGTCGCCAGCACCCACTGTATCGCCCGTTCAGTGCGCGGCACCAGCTCACCCGGCTCGGCCAACTCGTGCCAAGGGCCTGAGACAATCGGATAGACCAGCGGCAGCTCTCCGCGAATGCCTTTCCCCTTCGGCGATAGCTCCTCAACCTTTGACTCATCTACTGCCGACCAGTCGGTCTGCGTTTTGTCGGCCCAGCCAAGCCACTGGCCGCCCAGGGCCTTCATAATCAGCACGCCCTTCCCAGCCCGCGCTGACGCCGCAATGCCCGGAGCCTGCCAGCGGCAGACGTAATTGTAGATGACCAAGTCGGCATCCGCTTCGGGTTCGGGACCGTGCGCGGCGTAGGCTTGTTGATCGGCCAACATGTGCCGAATCAAGCACAGGGCGCGCACTTTGCCTTTGGCTTTGCACTCGGCAATGCGCTCAGCCAAGCCCTCGTTTTGCAGATAGGCATAGTGGTGTACCCGCAAAATATCGATGGCCTCGCGGCGCACATTGGCGAGGTGCTTGTCGATAGTCCCCTCCACCTCAGCGGCTGCGGGCGCACCCACCTTGAGCGAGAAGAAACGATCGTCCCGAGTACCTTTCAACTCGTCCGGGATGTGAACCTCGTCGCCGTAGCCCATATCAAAGAGATTGACGCCCAACTCGGCGGCCCGCAGGTAAATCCGGCGTTTTTCCTCGGGCGGCGGATGGCCATTGATACCCTCGTAGCGGGCCAACAGTCCACCCAAGCCAACGATGCTCAACTCCATGTCTGTCTGTCCAAAGCGGCGATATTCCACAATAACCTCCTTGCGTCGTTGCGATGCGCTTACAGCTTGCTGCGCCCAATATGGCACATTAGTTTCTCCGGCGCGAAAAATTTACTCCACCAGACCATATCGTCCAAGGAAGAATGCAGTACCGTAATTCCTAATTCCTAACGCACAACAGGAGGCCGTCACCGCGTGAAACTCTACTACAGCACCTATGGCATGAAGCAACTCGACGTCTTCGAAGCCCTGCCGCGCCTCGCCGACATGGGTTACGAGGGCATGGAAATCGCCGTCACCCCCGGCTGGCCGACCGAGCCAGCCAACATGGACGCGGCCGCACGCAAAAGACTCGCCGACCTTTTGCGTCAGCTCGGCTTTCCCACGCCAGTGCTAATGGCCCTGCTCTCGCCCTGCGTCGAAGGCGAGGGACGCGCCGCCGCACTCGCGCAGTTCAGAGCGACCTTTGAGCTGAGCCGCGCACTCCGGCTCGACGAGCGCCCAATGGTCGTCAGCACCACCCTCGGCGGCAAACCCGCCTGGGAGACCGGCAAAGAGCGCATCGTCGAGCTGGTACTCGAACTAGGCGACATGGCCGCCGAATACGACGTCATCGTCGCCATCGAGCCGCATGCAGGCGACGACTTTGAGACGCCGGAAAAGGCCGCTTGGCTCATGCAGCAAACCAACCACCCGAACCTCGGCCTCAACTTCGACTACAGCCACTTCTGGGTCGAGGGCATCGACTTGCAGCACTCGATTGACCTGAATCTCCAGTACTCGGTCCACAATCACATCAAGGACGGCTATCTCGACGAGGAAGGACGGGTCCGCTATCTCCTGCCCGGCAGCGGCAAGCTGGACATGAAGGCCTACTACAAAGCCATACAAGACGCCGGCTGGGACCAATACATTTGCCCAGAGGTCACCGGACAGATATGGAACGCAGACGGGTACGACGCTTGGAGCACGGCGCAGTTTTGCTACGATGTGCTAAGCGCGACGCGGGCATCTTTTGATTAAATCGTTGGAACTGGGTCAGTCTGAAAATAGTGGGTACAGAAAAGGCCGGTTGGCACAGGGATTGCTGAGTGGACAAAAATAAGGATAATCCCTATTTTTGACTTGACAGAGAGCTTTTTATTTATTAGAGACCTGCGCCAAAATTTATTTTTGTTCGCCTCTCACATCTGTCAGGAGAAAAGACGATGCTCGTCCCCCACATCGTTTCCAGTCATCATTCTAGGCAGCATTAAAGGTTCACCCCTCGAACCTTTTGCCTAAATTCCTATCTCAGTCCTCATCTTCTGTTTTGGTCTTGCCATATCTCTATGGCGACAGACCGTGTTCCATCTATGTACATACGAAAGGCGGGTTAATATGATAAATCGTCTCCTACGATTTATCCAACTGTCTCTATGGATTCCGACGATTCCATCCAGTGAAAGCAGGAAGGAAGAGATAGCCAAAAAAGTAGTCCGTCGTTTTTCTCACGGCAACATACGCCTGCAACGCGGCGAATTTTGTACAGAAGATGACATTAAGGAGAGATATGACCGAATCAAGTCATTTGACTTCCTTCGATGACGATGATGGTAAGAAATCCATAAAAGATTTTAGGGAGTTATACTCTTCTGCCGAGGAATTTGCACGGGAAGTTTCTGAGTTTATGTCAGAAATATCTATTCCTGCGTATAATGAACTCAGGTATGCCGGATACCATCTGTCGAAATCCATAAACGCTTGCGGAGTTTTATCCAACCAAGAAGAATTAAGAAAGGCCCTATCGCATTGCGAAAGAGCTCAATATGAGGCGTCGGAGTCTGGCATAATAACGGCATTGGAGATCATAAAATCATTTAAGGACGACTACCGAAATTTGGTTGTAAAAGAAATTGTAGAGGACTACCCCAATATCCTCAGAAGAGCGGACAAAGCGACAAAAATAATTGTCTCAGGAAGGGAAGACGACAAGACGCATCCTCAGCGAGCAGCGCATTATATGAAGATATTCAGAGAACTAAAAAATGATTCTGAGACACTCGAATACAATCGGGATGATCTTAATGCAATGCTCCGACAGGAAAGAATCAAAACAAGACGGTTCATCACTCGTACATTAATCGCTGTTCTTGGAATTACAGTGGGAGCTGCCGTTTCCTTATATATCTACGTCTCATCTGTCTCATCTCCATGAGATATGATGAGATATGAGTTTCAGAAAAGCCCTTTTAGCAAAAACCGTGCCATAGCACCCCAAAATTTCAAACTGACTCAGTTCCAAATCGTTGACACCTCGCACACTTATTCCTCGTCGCGGATCTCGACCTCGCTGCCCTTCTCAAACGCTTGGGCCCTAAACTCCGCCAACGCCTTGTCGAGCAGGGCCTGCGCCTCCTCGGCCTCCTTGCCCCAAACGACGATATCCACCGGCAGCCGCTGACCGTCGGCCGTGCGCTCCCTCAGCGCGACGAAGGCCTTAAGGTAGGTATTGGGATATTGGCTCATCACGCTGTGCAGGATCGGGCCACACTGCGATTCGGGCAGGTTGACGGCGACCCGCAGCGAAAGCCGCACGTCGTCGTATATCCCGGCCAAGGCATCCTCTACCGACTGGCGGAACAGCGCCTCGACCTCGCGCGGCGGGCCGGGTAGGCTGTAAATCGTGGTTGCGCCGACTTGCGACTCCACGCAGGGAGCCACGCCCGCCGGGTTGGGATGGGCCACGGAGCCTTCTGGTTTGGTCGCCATCTTAATCAGCCCTTCGCTGACATCGGCGCGCTTTTCAATACCTCGGCTCTCCATATAGCGCTCGACCAAGGTTTCATCGACTTCCGTGTCCACTCCCATGATCTTGGCGATGGCCTCAACCGTCATATCGTCGGGCGTCGGCCCAAGCCCTCCAGTGGTGATCACCACCCGGGTTCCGCGCTGGCAGGCGTCTTTGAGCACGCCGGTCAACTCGTTCATATCGTCGTCGAGAATCGCGATCCGCCGCACGTAGCCGCCGAGCGTTGCGATCTGCTGCGCCATCCAGAAGGAATTGGTGTCTTGGATCTGTCCATTCAAAAGCTCGGTGCCGATGGAGTAAATTTCGATGGCCGCTCGCTCGCTCATAGTCTCTTTCTCTGCTTGGGTTGGAGGGGCTCAAAAGATAGGCAAGATGAACCAGTCATGCACCAGGCATTGAACGCAGCTAGACGAGTGGCAATATAGCAGTCCAGCATGATCTGGACGATTTGAGCAGTGAATCGTCTTGTTTCTACTATCTGCGTCTATCTGCGTCCATCTGCGGATCATCTTGTGAATGATGTAGTATTGCTATATTAGAGTCTAATCCAACCATCGAATTGCAAGGAGAAAAACATGAGCAGCGTCCATGACTTCACCGCCCAAACCATCCACGGCCAAGCCGCCGACCTAGCCGACTACGCCGGCAAGGCGCTCCTCGTCGTCAATGTGGCCAGCGAATGCGGCCTGACCCCTCAATACGCCGACCTAGAGGCACTGCATCGCCAATACGCCGCCCAAGGCCTAGCGGTACTCGGCTTCCCCTGCAACCAATTCAAGGGGCAAGAGCCTGGCGACGAGGAGCAGATCCTCGACTTCTGCCAGACCCACTACGACGTGAGTTTCCCGCTCTTTAGCAAGATAGAAGTCAACGGCCCCAACCGTCATCCGCTCTACGCCTATCTCGCTGGCGAGGGCGCGGCCTTCCCCGGCGACATCTCTTGGAACTTTGAGAAATTCCTCATCGACAAAGACGGCCAACCACTGGCCCGCTTCGCGCCCCGAACCACCCCCAACGATCCAACAGTGGTAGCCGCCATCGAAGAGGCTCTCGCGTGATGCGGCCCAACATCGTCTTCATCCTCATCGACGACATGGGCTGGAAGGACCTCGTCTGCTACGGCAGTTCCTTCTACGAGACGCCCAACATCGACCGCCTCGCCCGCGAGGGCATGCGCTTTACCGACGCGTACGCGGCCTGCCCGGTCTGTTCGCCGACCCGCGCCAGCATTCTCACCGGCAAGTATCCAGCCACCGTCGGCATCACCGACTGGATCGACGTGCATGGGCACATCCATCCAGCGCGTGGCCAGCTCGTCGATGTGCCGTATCTCAAGCAGCTTCCGACGCACGAGCACTCGCTGGCCCGCGCGCTCAACGAGGGTGGCTATCAGACGTGGCACGTCGGCAAGTGGCACTTGGGCGGCGACGGGCACCTGCCCGAAGACCACGGCTTTGAGATCAACATCGGCGGCGCACACCAAGGCTCGCCGGGGCAGGGCGGGTATTTCAGCCCTTGGACCATTCCCCCGCTCGCCGACGCCGATGTCCCCGAGGGCACGTACCTAACCGATTACCTGACCGACCAAGTGCTAGAATTAATCCGCTACAAAGACGAGCGGCCCTTCTTCCTAAATCTCTGGTACTACACCGTCCACACGCCGATCCAAGCCAAACCAGAAAAAATCGCCAAGTACGAAGCCAAAGCCCGTGCGCTCGGCTTGGACCAAGTCGAGACCTTTGCCGAGGGAGAGTACTTCCCCTGCGAGCACAAAAAGGACCAGCGCGTCAAACGGCGGCTCATCCAATCCGACCCAGTCTATGCGGCCATGATCGAAAGCCTCGACGAAAACTTGGGCCGCCTCTTCAACCTCCTCGACGCACTCGGCGAAACCGACAATACCGTCGTGTTTTTCACCTCGGACAACGGCGGCCTCGCCACTTCCGAACGCTCGCCGACCTGCAACGCGCCGCTGGCCGAGGGCAAGGGTTGGATGTACGAGGGCGGCACCCGCGAACCCTTGCTGGTGCGCTGGCCTGGCCAAGTCGCAGCCAGCAGCACCTGCCCCGTCCCAGTGACCAGCCCCGACTTCTACCCGACGATCCTCGAACTGGCCGGCTTAGACCCCATCCCTTCGGCTGAGCTCAGGCGTTCGGCGAGCTCAGCCGAGCCGTCGAAGCCCGCGCAGCACTGCGACGGCACCAGCATCGCGCCCTTGTTGCGCGGAGCCGAATCCATTGAGCGCGAAGCCATCTTCTGGCACTATCCGCACTACGGCAATCAGGGCGGCACCCCCGGCTCGTCCGTGCGCTCCGGCGACTACAAGCTGATCGAGTTTTTTGAAGATGGGCGGCTGGAACTGTACAACCTGCGCGACGACATCGGCGAAGAGCGCAACCTAGCCGAGCAAATGCCGCAAATCCGCGACCGGCTGCACGGTCTATTGCGCGAGTGGCGCGAAACGGTGGAAGCCAAAATCCCCCAACCCAATCCCGATTGGCAGGGCTAATCGGCCCAATCCCGCGGCTTGAGAAACACCTCGTAGAGCCGCGCTTCCTCCGATCCGGTCGCTGGCTGCCAATCGTATGCCCAGCTCACCAAGGGTGGCAGCGAGACCAAGACCGACTCAATGCGCCCCTTTGATTGCAGGCCGAAGAGCGTGCCCCGGTCGCAAACCAAGTTGAATTCCACGTAGCGACCCCGGCGGTAGAGCTGGAACTGCCGCTGCCGACGGCCGTACTCCCATCCCTTGCGCCGTTGCAAAATCGGCAGATACGCAGCTATATAGCCGTCGCCGACGCTGCGGGCAAAGGCAAAGCAATGCTCAAATCCCCCTTCGTTGAAATCGTCGAAGAACAAACCGCCGATCCCCCTCGGTTCGTCGCGGTGCGGCAGAAAAAAATACTCGTCGCACCACTGCTTAAATTTGGGATAGAGTCCCTCGCCATCGCCATAAGGATCGCACGCAGCTTTGGCCGTCCGATGCCAATGCACCGCATCCTCTTCAAAACCGTAATACGGCGTCAAGTCGAACCCACCGCCAAACCACCACACAGGTTCCTCCCCTTCTTTCTCTGCCGTGAAGAACCGCACATTCAGGTGCGAAGTCGGCGCATAGGGGTTGTGCGGATGCGCAATCGCCGAAACACCCATCGCCTCAAAGCCTCGCCCCGCCAACTCGGGGCGGCGCGCCGTAGCCGTCGGCGGCAACTCATTGCCCCGCACGTGCGAAAAATTCACCCCGGCCCGCTCAACCACCGTCCCCTCCAACACGCGCGTGCGGCCACCACCCCCTTCTGGCCGCTCCCAGCTATCTTCGCGGAAAGCGCCCTCGTCTTCTGCTTCCAAGGCCGCGCAAATCTCATCCTGTAACCCGAGCAAATACGCTTTGACGGCTTCTTTGTTTATCTGTCCCATAAGAACCTTTCACTGTACTAAATTACTTTTCTTGCGCGTTTTCACATCCACTTTCTTCTTTTTTACATGACTTCTCGTCGAACCACTCCCCCCATGCCAACCCGCTACCGCGACCGCCAAACCGGATCTATCGTCGTCGAACACGTTCCAGGGCAGTCTCTCCTCCGCTGGTTCTACGGCACGAGCACGGGACATCTCGTTTTTCGCGCCATCTTCAACAGGCCCCTTTTCTCCCGCTTCTACGGCTGGTGGAAGCAAATCACTTGGACCCGGCGTCAGATCCTCCCTTTTGTCGAGCGCTACCGCATTGACCTCGACGAAATCGAATACCCCCTCAGCCACTATTCCAGCTTCAACGACTTTTTCATTCGCCGCCTCAAACCCGGAGCCAGACCCTGCGACCCCGACCCCGAGCGCCTCTGTTGTCCCGCCGACGGCAAAGTCCTCGTCTATCCGCAAATCGCAGCCGAGGATGTGCTGCCGGTCAAAAGAGGCCAACTCTCGGCCCGCGAGCTCCTAGCCGAAGTAATCGACCCCACCCCATATCACGGCGGTGCCGCCCTCGTCGTGCGCCTCGCTCCCTACGACTATCACCGCTTCCACTTCCCAGCCGACGGCCAAGTCGGTCAGACCCAGTGGATCGACGGCTCCTATCACTCAGTCAACCCCATCGCCCTCGCCCGCGTGCCCGACGTTTTCCACCGCAACCGGCGCTCCGTCTGCGAGCTGACGACGCCCACCTTCGGCAGGATTGCCTACATCGAGGTCGGCGCTATCAACGTCGCCAGCATCGTCCAGACGCACTCGATAGGGCCTTGTGAGCGCGGCCAAGAAAAGGGCTTTTTCCAGTTCGGCGGCTCAACTGTCGTGCTGCTCTTTGAGCCGGGGGCGATAGCTTTCGACAGTGATCTAGTCGCCGACTCTGAGGCCGGCCTAGAGGTACACGTCCCCACCGGGGCCGGCGTCGGCACCCGCGCTTGACCCGCTCCGGCGGCTTCGGCAAATTTCCCGCTCTGCAACCCCTTACCTCTGGAGGCTACTTATGTCCCTGCAAATGCGCGTGGGTCTGGGCCAGTTCAACGAACTCACCGACGAAAAGCTCGCCTTTATCAAGCAAATGGGCTGCGACGACTTTTTGATGAATACCCCCAAACTCCCCGGCGACAAGCAGTGGGAATACTCCGACTTGGCCGCTCTCAAAAAGCGGGCCGACGACGCCGAACTGCGGCTGATGGCACTGGAAAACGTGCCCACATCGTTTTACGACCAGATCATGCTCGGCCAAAGCGGCCGCGAAGAACAACTCCAGCACATGATCACCACCGTGCGCAACATGGGCAAGGCCGGCATCCCAATCCTCGGCTACCACTGGATTCCCAACAGCGTCTGGCGCACGCCCGAGCCAGCGACCTTGCGCGGCGGTGCTCGCGCCACCCGCTTTGCCCTCGCCGAGCACGACCCCGAAGAGCTGACCCACGGCCGCGTCTTCACCCACGAGGAGATGTGGGAAAACTACGGCTGGTATTTGGAGCGCATCCTGCCCGTAGCCGAGGAAGCTAATGTGCGCCTAGCCCTGCACCCGGACGACCCACCCACCGGCACAACCCTCGGTGGCATAGCGCGAATTTGCAGTTCTTTCGACGATTTCAAGCGCAACATGGACACCTTCGACAGCCCGCATCACGGCCTCGACTTCTGCATGGGATGCTGGTCAGAGATGGGCGGCCACGACAGCGTCATCCGCGCCGTCCGCCACTTCGGCGGGCAAAAGAAAATCATCTACATCCACTTCCGCGACGTCATCGGGCCGGTCGAGGACTTCCACGAGACCTTCATCGACTGCGGCCAAGTCGATACCTTCGAGGTAGTACAGACGCTCAAGGCGGTCGATTTCGACGGCTTTATGATCACCGATCACGTGCCCCATATTGTCGATGATTCGCCCTGGGGGCACAGGGGACGCGCCCATTGCGTGGGCTTTATGCAGGCCCTCATCCAAGTGGTTAACAAGCTCAGCGCGTGACCTTGGGATATATAACATGGCCACCGTCCACCACCCCATCCGCCGGTCAAGCACAAGTCTCGTTCTTACATTAATGCTTGGCACCTCAGCCCTAGCTCAGGACGAGCGTCCGCCCCTATCAATCCCCCAACCTGAACGCCAGCTTGCGATGCCGACACCGGGCGGCCCCTTGACCATCGTCCAAGTGAACTACCACAACGCGGTCAAGGAGCGCGACTACCTCTCGCAGGCCGTACAAGAGTTGGTGACGTTCACCCACATATCGACCCAACTCGAAGTACCGCTGCACTCGCGCACCCTCACGCTCGACGACCCGAAAATTGCGGACGCGCTGATGCTCTACATGACCGGCTTCGACTGCATCATGCAGGTAAGCGACCGCGAAAAGAAGGGCCTCGCCCACTACTTGCGCCGCGGTGGCCTGCTCTTTGCCGAAGACATCCTGCCCCTAGAGACTAATTTTCGCACATCCGCTGGCGTAGCTGGCACCCCCTTCGACCGGCAGTTCAAGGCCCTGCTCAAAGACCCGCAAGTCCTCGGCATCGACGGAGGACGCTGGCGCAAACTGCCCAATAGCGACCCCCTGTACTCGGCCTATTTCGACTTCCCCGATGGGCCGCCCTTAAGCGGCACAAACCGGGGCAACGTCTTCGCCTTGGAAGCCATAGAACTCAAGGGCCGGATCGCTGTTATCTTCAGCGACCTCAACATTAGCTGGTTCTGGGGCAACCGCGACGCCGAAGGCCGCGACCGCAGCTTGCAGTTCGGCACCAACCTCTTGATCTGCGCACTGGCGCAAAAATACGCCGGCCAGCCACTGCCCGTCAGGCGCTGAAATGAGCAGCGGCACGGCGGCGCATCCCGCCCAAATTCGCGCCGACCTCCTGCTCCTGCTCACAGCTCTGATCTGGGGCTTTGCCTTCGTCGCCCAACGCGTCGGCATGGAGCATGTCGGCCCCTTCTTCTTCAATGGCGTGCGCTTCGCCCTCGGCTGCTTGCCGCTTTTGCCGTTTGTCCTGCGAACCACCACCACACCACTCGCATCCCGCCTCCGCCACGCCCTCCGAGGCGGCCTGCTCGCCGGGCTTTTCCTCTTTACCGCCGCTTCCCTGCAACAGGTCGGCATTGTCTATACCACGGCTGGCAAGGCCGGGTTCATCACCGGGCTATACGTAATTCTGGTGCCAATCCTCGGTCTCTTACTGCGGCACCGCAGTCGCCGCAGCACTTGGACCGGCGCTCTGGTGGCAACCAGCGGCCTATATCTGCTGAGCGTGGAGCCGCCACTAACCATTGCCCGTGGCGACGCGCTCGTGCTCGTGAGCGCGTTCTTTTGGGCCGGGCACGTGTTGGTCATCGGCAGCCTCTCGCGTCAGCTCGATTGGGCGATGCTGGCTTTTTTGCAATTCCTCGTCTGCTCGCTGCTCAGCACAGCCGTCGCCCTCGGCACCGAGCACATCGCCCTGCAACCCCTTGTCGATGCGGCCGTACCCGTGTTTTACGGAGGCATCATGTCGGTGGGCGTGGCCTATACTCTACAGGTAGTAGCTCAGCGGCGAGCAGCCCCCAGTCACGCGGCCATCATCCTCAGTCTGGAGACGGTTTTCGCCGCGTTGGGGGGATGGCTGTTACTAAGCGAGGAAATGCCCTTGCGCGGACTGGTTGGGTGTGGGCTGATGTTCGCGGGGATGCTGATCTCGCAGGTGGGATTGGGGCGGCGGTCTAAAGCATAAGCCCATTGCTCCCCGAAGAGAGCCGCTCTATACTATGCCGTTCAACGCGGACCCACGCTAAACTCCCTTACCCAGAGAAAGGACCAAAATGTCGGACAACGCACCCAAGGGCACACTGACCAACCCGTTTGCCCTCAGCAATGACGACGGCTACACCTGGCTCAAAGGCAACCTCCACTCGCACACGACCAACTCCGACGGCAAGGCCACGCCGCAAGAGCGGCTCGACGGCTATGTCGGCCAAGGCTACGACTTCCTCTGCCTGTCCGACCATCACAAAATTACCTTTGTCGATACCGTGCAGGCCCCAAGCGACTTCGTGCTCATCCAAGGGGCTGAACTGCACCCAGACAATCCCTTCGGTGGCCAGCGGCACCACTTCGTCTGTCTCAATTTTCACGAGAACATAAACGCGGAGAAGATGCCGCCCCAGCACGTCATCGACGAGGTCCGCCGCCAAGGCGGTGCGGTCTGGCTGGCCCACCCCCATTGGAGTTCGGTCAACATCCTGCGCGACGCAGTGCCGCTTTCCGGGTTCGCCGGCATTGAGGTCTTCAACACCACCTGCCGCTGCGCCGGACGCGGCGAGTCGAGCGTGCATTGGGACGATTGGATGGACCTAGAGGATCGCCTCTACCCCGCGCTGGCCAACGACGATTCGCACGCCCTCGAAGCCGACCAGCGCGACACGTACCAAGGCTGGACCTATGTCCGCGTCAAAGAGCGCACCGCTGACGCAATCGTCGCCGCCCTAGTCGCGGGCGCGTCGTACGCCAGCACCGGTCCCGCAATCCACGACATCCAGTTCCGCCGCACCGACCGCGAAGGCGACGACCGCACCCAAGCCGAAGCTACGGTGTCCTGCTCGCCAGCGCAGCGCATCGCCGCAGTGTCCGACTCTTTCGGCACCGAGTACCATCAGCACGGTACCCTCTTCGAGACCGCGACTTTCGCGCTTAGGGCCAATGCCCGCTGGGTGCGCTTCGAGATCATCGACGAGCGCGGCCGCAAGGCGTGGTCCAACCCGTTTGATCTGACCGCACTTGAACGGACCGAATAAGAGCTATTTCTGCGTCGTGAAGAAAAATTGGGTAGTGGTACATTTTGAAAATAATTCCGCGGTGGATACCGAGTGGTGACTTTTTACAGTGGCCAAGACATCCCTGTGTTTTTGCTGTCGATCTTCGCTAAAGGCGATAAAACAAACCTGACCGACTCGGAAATTAATGTTTTGCGGACTGTGTTGCGCACACTGGCAGACGAATACCGACGGAGGACCCAACCATGACCAAGGCTGGAGAGGAACTTATCAAGGCGGCAACGGAGGCTCTGGAAATCACGCACGGCCAAGCGGACCCAGAAAGCTACCGCGTCCACCTCCCTGATGAGATCAACGCCCGCTTGATCCGTTCGCAACTGAACATGACTCAGGGCGTATTTGCCCAAACCTTTGGCATCGACATCCGCACCCTTCAGGACTGGGAACAAGGCCGACGGATTCCCAGTGGTCCGGCGCAAGCACTTTTGAAAATCATCTACCGGGAGCCAGATGCTGCTAAGAGGGCGGTAGTGAGGTAGTGGGCTACTTTAAAAATAAAGCCCCCTTGGCAAAACCCCTACCAAGGGGGCTTCTTATGTACGGCTATTTTTAAACTGAACCACTACCAAAAATTGAGGGACGATTTATGAATCCAAACGAAATTAAGAACCAAGTACTCACCGAGAACACAGCACAGGGAGTCCTCAATCATCTCAAAGCACTGGAATCGAATCGTGCGCGTATGCAAACGCGGTGGATTTGGGAACTCCTCCAGAACGCACGCGACACTTCTCCTGATGACGGCCAACGTCTCGTCGCCTCCGTTAAGTACGAGCAAGGAGAACTGATCTTCCAGCACAACGGGGCCAAGTTCAAAATAAAGGAAATTGCCCATCTTATCTATCATGGTTCTACGAAATTCGAGGATGAGGAGACAATCGGGCAATACGGCAGTGGTTTTCTCACAACGCACCTACTGTCACCTACAATAGACGTATCTGGTCAACTCGAAGACGGTAAGTTTTTCAAATTTTGCCTAACGCGAGAAATCGGTTCTGTTAAAGAACTCAGTGAGTCAATGGACAGGGCGTGGGAGAACTTCAACGACTCGCAATCTGAGATCCCGCCGAGCGATTTTACCACCCAATTTCGGTATCCAGTCGCGGACGATGCGGCTGATGCAGTCGCGGAGGGACTCGAAATGCTGAAACGATGCGCTCCGTTCGTGATTGTTTTTAACCAAGAATTCTCCAAAATCGACATCACAACACCCGACGAAAAAATCTCATTCAAAATAGTCGAACCTCCGCATTTGCAAGAAGATGGACTACAGGAAATCACTGTTGAGGAGAGCGAGAGTAGAACCTTGACTACTTACATCTCGGCAAAAGGCGAGAAGACTTCTGTAGCAGTTCCACTATCCACAGACGATGATCGGACATGCTTGCCAGTAGAAGACGTACCGAGACTCTTTTTGGGGTTTCCATTGATAGGCACCGATAATTTCAGCTTTCCCGCTGCATCAATAGCTTTGAATTCACACCAACGGAAGATCGCGATGGCGTGTATCTAGGGCAGAGTGATAATGAAGCGAACAGAGAAAACCAGCAGATTATTGTAGAAGCCTGCGAATTACTCACCAATGTGCTCCAGTTTGCAGCGGAGTCCAGATGGCGCAATACATACGTGTTAGCAAATGTCCCTGCCATACAAGGACAATCTTGGCTGAACACAGTTTGGCTTCGGGACAATCTCAAAGAACAGTTCATAGAGAAAATCCGCCAAACTTCTGTAGTTCTTAACGAGGATGGCGTCGCTATAGCACCAGAAGAGGCTTGGCTGCCTGTAGCAGAAACTGCCGATGGCATAAAGTCCCTTTGGGATTTGTTGAATGGATGGCAGGAAGGCTATGAGATATTGCCGAGACGAAACGAGGCCGTTGGGTGGTGGAATGTCCTCAACAGATGGGCTAATGTATTTGAATGCGAAGCTTCATCATTCGAGAGCCAAAGTATATTGGCTTAACTTAGGGAATTGGAAGTATTTTTTTTGTCGAATGCCCTTGGCTTTGTTGCATGAATAGTATTTTTTGTCTGGCTTGGTTGAAACAAGACAGGTTCCTCAGTAGATTGGGCATGCACTTTCTTCCAAAAACCCATGCTTTGTCTGCCAAGGAACCTGTCATGGCCAACCTATCGTCTTGCCCGCCTCCTGTCAAGTCCCGTCGTCGCCGTCGCCGTGGAGCCAAAGAGACGTATCGTATCCGTAATTGGCCGGCCTACAACCGGGGGCTTAAACAGCGCGGTAGTCTGACGGTGTGGTGTTCCACCGATCTGGCCGATGGCTGGTATTACCAAGGTCCGAACAAGCGGGGGGCGCAATATACCTTTTCGGATGTCGCCATCCAAACGGTGTTGACCTTGGGGATGATCTACCATTTGCTCCTGCGCCAAGCCGAAGGCTTTACCGATTCGGTGTTGGCGCTGATGGGGCTGGCCCTGCGGGTGCCAGATTACTCGACCCTCTCGCGGCGGCAAGCCGACCAAGCCGGGTCCTTACCCCAGCCGCCCCCATGCGGCCCGATCCACTTGGTGGTCGACGCGACCGGCCTGAAGGTGTATGGAGAAGGGGAGTGGCAGGTGCGTCAGCACGGAGTACATCAACGGCGCACTTGGCGCAAGGTACACCTTGGGGTGGATGAAGCCACCGGCCAGATCGTCGCCCAGCCGTTGACCACCGCCGGCGTAGATGACGGCCCGCAGGTCTCCCCCTTGCTAGCGCAAGTCCAAGCCCCCATCGAGGCCGTAGGCGGCGATGGAGCCTATGACCAGCGTAAGGTCTTCGATGCGCTGGCCGCATCCGAGCCACCGATCCAACCGATCATTCCACCGCGCACAAACGCCAAAATCCAACAACATGGCAACACAAAAGCCCAGCCGTTGCCCCGCGATGAGACCCTCCGAGCCATCCGAAGACAGGGGCGGCGAACATGGAAAAAAACCAGTGGCTATCATCGACGATCTATCGTCGAAACCCACATCGGACGCTATAAAAAAATACTCGGCGATACGCTACGCGCCCGCACCCTCGCGAACCAACAAACCGAAACCCGGCTCGGCTGTGCCCTGCTCAACCGGATGCTACAACTCGCTAAACCCGAATCGTATCCCATAACCCAAAAAGACTAAACTACAAACTATACAAGCCAACACGACCCACTAAGTTTTCATGCAACAAAGCCAATGCCCTTGACAAATAGGTTTAGGCTCATTATGGATTTCGGGGAGGTATTCCCAGAATGCCTTTAATGAGGCTTTC
>VXOR01000101.1 GCA_009840005.1 Gemmatimonadota bacterium | reverse complement strand
CTCCGCTTCGCGGAGTTTATCTTGAGCGAAGCCGAAAGGCTCAGCATGACAGGTGCTGACGCCCCACGCTGTCATGCTGAGCGAAGCGAAGCATCTCATACCGCTTCTACTGTCATGTATTTAGGTATAGCCCACAAGGTCAGGTGACAATGTCGATTCTGCCGGGAAAAATCAGTGATTTTCTCAAGATCGCGGTCGCTGCCGCCGGGCGCGGCGACCTCCAAACGGTCCAAGCCGTATTGGCGCAGAAGCCAGCGTGGATCACCCGCATCGGTTCGCACGGCCGCACCATGCTGTGGGAAGCCGCGTATCGGGGACGGCTCGCCATGGTCGATTACCTGCTCGATCAAGGCGCTGACATCCACGCCTGCGGCTGCCACTTCACGCCGCTGCTAGTCGAAATCTCCCCCTACTGCGCCGCGCGCTACAAGCGCCACCACGCAGTCGCCGACCACCTGCTAACACGCGGTGCAACGACCGACATCTACACCGCGGCCTTTCTCGGCGCAAGCGATGCCGTCGCCGACTACCTCGACCGCGAACCGGAGCTGGCAACAGCCGAGAAAGCCCAGCACGATTCCAGCCAGCGCATGACGGTCTTGCACTACGCCGTTAGCGCCGGGCACCTCGCCATCGTCGCGATGCTGTTGGCGCGGGGTGCCGATCCGCGGCCGTACAGCGGCGGGCTAATTCGCTTTGCCGTGTGGCGGGATCGCGCCGACATCCTCAGGGCTTTGCTCGACGCCGGGGCCGATCCAACCCACGCCGAGGCCCCTCGTTCCGGCATCGTCAATCCCGAGATCATCGAATTGTTGACCGCTCGCGGCGTCACCGTAGATGTGGACCACGCCGAGGGAGGCTGGCCGCCCCTTGTCTTCCAGTCGCGCGGCGACCGCGGCGGCAACGTCCAGCGCGTGCGTGCCCTGCTCGACGCCGGGGCCGAGGTCAACGTCAGGAACTACAAGGGGCAGACCGCGTTGCACTGCGCCGCCAAAGCGGGATTCGACCAAATCGTCGCCCTGCTGCTCGACCGAGGGGCCGAGGTAAACGCCAAAGACGACAAAGGCACAACGCCGCTAGCGACTGCGTTGCGCTCCAAGGTCAAAGACAAGGATCGGCTCGCGGCTGTCATCGGCCTGCTCACCGACGCTGGGGGCGTTTGAGCGCTAGCTGAGTATCCAAAGGGCGGTTCACATTGCTGATGCTCGTTCCTTGCCTTCGACGATTATTATTAATACTTTAGATTTAAAAATTAATAAAGACCCTGCTTATTAAGGTCTGTTTAACAAGGAAATCTCTCCGTGAGACGCGGTGAAACCGGTAAATACGAGGCCACGATCGTTGGCGATGAGACGGTGCGGGCTTTCGTGCCTGCGCCACTTCCCCCCACGCCTGCACTGGATCTGCTTTCTCTACAGGGTCCTCTAGAGAAGGCATTACTGGCGCTAGGCCGGTTGGACAGTCTCTCCGTATTGCTGCCCGACGCTCACCTTTTCCTCTACACCTATGTCCGCAAGGAGGCTGTGCTGTCCTCTCAGATCGAGGGTACCCAGTCCTCACTGTCGGATCTTCTGTTGTTTGAACTAGAGGAGGTGCCAGGTACCCCCCTCGACGATGTCGTCGAGGTCTCGAATTATGTGGCGGCACTGGAACATGGATTGCACCGGATACGCGAGGGGTTCCCACTCTGCAATCGACTCATCCGCGAGATCCATGCCGAGCTGCTGGCACGGGGCCGTGGCAGCGACAAAACCCCAGGTGAATTCCGGCGCTCACAAAACTGGATTGGCGGCAGTCGGCCCGGAACGGCGCGCTTTGTGCCTGCGCCGGCACACGCCGTTGCAGAGTGCATGTCGGATTTGGAGCGATTTCTCCATACAGAGGCTTGCGGATTGCCCGCGCTCCTGCGGGCGGGACTCGCCCATGTCCAATTCGAGACCATCCATCCCTTTCTCGACGGCAACGGACGGGTCGGCCGCCTGCTGATCACGTTTCTGTTATGTCACGACGGTGTGCTGCGCGAGCCGCTGCTGTATTTGAGCCTCTACTTCAAACAACACCGAGAGAGCTATTACGAACTCCTCAATGATGTGCGGAAAAATGGTGACTGGGAGACGTGGCTTGCGTTCTTTCTCGACGGCGTGACGCAGACCGCGGAGGGAGCCGTCTCGACCGCACAGCGATTGCTCTCCCTGTTTCAGGAAGACCAAGCAAAGATACAACAGATGGGGCGTGCGGCAGGGTCGGCGCTGCGCGTCCATCAGGCTTTGCAGGAGCACCCGATTGCATCGCTGCAAGAACTTGCCAAGCGCACGGAACTTTCGTTCCCCGCGGTTACCGCCGGAATACAGATACTCGAACAGATCGGAGTGGCGCGCGAATTGACGGGCAAGAAACGGAATCGACTTTTCGGTTACGATCAATATCTTGCCATTCTCGGCGAGGGGACCGAATTATCATAAGCCGACGCTGGTGGCGATTGAGGGTACAGACATGAGTGCTTGCGACTTCACAGTCGAGTTGTGTTATTAGCGCATTCCAGTATTAACGCTAATAAGAGCTATCCTTATTTTCACATCTGAACATTGTGAGTCCTGATATGCAACCAACGCCAACCACCCCAAACGTAAAGCAAGTCCCGCTCCTGACGGCAAGCCAGATAGCCCAGTTCAAGCGCGACGGCTTCCTCGTGCTCCCCGCCGTGCTCGATCCCGAACTCTGCCGCCGTGCCAGAGACGCAATGTGGGCCGCGATTGCAACCCACCTGCCCCGCATGAAGCGGGACGATCCCTCCACTTGGGGACCGCTCACCGAGGAAGAAAGCGCCGAGCTAAAAGCGCAGCGGCCCGAGGTCGGCGGCGATCCCTATTTCGCTGGTAACGGCCACCGCTTCTACGTCCGCAACGGCGCTGAGCAATTCATGCTCGACTTGGCTCCCCGGGCCTTGTGGCAAGTCGCCGAGCAATTGCTTGGTGAGGGTACGGTGGTGTGGCCCGCTGGCGAGGATGATTCTGGTATGACGACGGGTCCGTGCTTCATGTGCGACGACGCGGTAGGAGGGCTAGCCACCCACTTGGGCAAAGAGATCAAGCGATGGCCGGAGAAGGGGGCCTTCATCACCGAGGAAGCACTGCGCCTACCCAAAACCGGCCCGGTGTGGCTCAACGGCCAAGGGACGCGCGGCTTGTATTGCACCCTGCCCAACAGCCCGTCTCCCGGCCCCAACTACCGCAGCGCCCACTCCGACGGCGCCTGCTACGGCCGCTGGCGATTGCAAATAGCGGCCTACGTCGACGATCTCCCGCCCAACTCCGGGGGTTTCACCGTGTGGCCAGGCAGCCACAGCCGAATCTGGCGCGATCAGTGGGATGCCTTCCTCGAAGGCGAAAAGCACACGGACAAACACTTGGCCGAACGCAAGAGCGGCGGCTACAACGACCCCGTCATCCAGCGCATCAAGGCCGATACCCAGCCCTTTGATTGCCACGGCCCCGCCGGCACGGTGGTTTTGTGGCACACCAAAATTTTGCACATGGCCGGTCAGAATTTATCTACCGACGTCATCCGCCAAGCAACCATCTACGGCTTCCTTAAAACGCCAGCATCCCTCCCCGACCCACTCGTAGTGGACAACACCAACGGCGACATCTGGCGAGATTGGTCCGACGAAGTGCGCGCCATATATGAGCAACAACAATAGTGCCTCAAGAGTCCAGCGGTTCGACAGCGACCGTGACACCGGAACTCGATGAGGCGCGGGCGGCGTCGGAGACCGCCTGCACCCAGTAGCCGCTCTCCGCGTCACAGACCGGTTTTTCACCGCGCTCCGCAGCGGCGACGAAATCCTCAATCATCGGCAGATCGAACAGCTTCTCCTGCAGCGGCTCCACCTCAATCCTCTCCGTTCCAGCGGGCAGCTCCAGAATTAGGTGACCCGCCGTCAACTCTAGCGGGTCGATCAGTATCCTGCCGCCATCGCCGTCAATCTGGGCAAAGTCGCGACGCGGTGGCGAGGTCAGAATAGTCGAGTGCATGCCGATCCCGCCCCCCTCGAAGCGCACGATCAGGGCGTCGGTGTCATCGACGGGCCAGTCGTGGTCAACCGCGTCAACCACGGCGCTCACCGACTGCGGTCGGCCGCCGAAGTTCAACAGTACTTCGATGCGATGAGACGCCATTTCCAGCAGGGCACCGCCAATGCCCGATTCGATCCGCCAATCCCCCGCTTGCGGATCCCAGCGCCCGCTGTAATGGGTGCGCGCAAAAACGACCCGCCCGATGCGGCCCTCAGCGATCAACCGCTTGGCCGCGACCACTTGCGGACAGGTGCGCCGACGGTAGGCAACCGCCAAGGTCACGCCGTGAGCCCGGCACGCGGCGATCATTTCGCGACACTCGGCGGTGTTTCTCGCCATCGGCTTCTCGCACAGTACGTGCTTTCCGTGCTCCGCCGCTAGGCAGGTGTAGTCGCAATGGGTATCGGTCGGCGTCGATACGATGACCGCCTCCACCCGGTCGTCGCGCACCAACTCCGCCGCCGAGCGGTACGCACGCGGGCCATTGAATCGCGCCGCGAATGCCCTAGCGGCTTCGAGGTCGCGACGGCAGACGGCGACGAGGTCGGTCCGTTCCGAAGTTAGCAGGCTCGGCCCGAACGAATTCTCGGCTATGGCGCCGCAGCCAATGATGCCAAATTTCATGATGATTGCTCTCCGTTGTTCTGCTGGGGATGGACACCCAACTATTGGTCCTGTCCTTGAAGAACGGTCAGTGCATCCCACGCCGCCGGAAATCCTCCGAAGGCGCTCATCTGCAACACGACCTCCTCAATCTCCGTCTTTGTGGCTCCACAACCAAGGGCTCGGTCGATGTGAACAGCAAGCTGTTCCGGCCTGCCGAGAACCGTCAAGGCCGCGATCGTGCACAGCAGACGGGTCTTGATATCCAGCCCCGCCCGTCCGTACAGATCGTGCATCACATGCGTCATCACCAGTCGCTCAAACTCGGGATGAAGTGTGCGCATCTTCTCGGCAGAGGCCGCTGCAGCGGCTTCTCCGAGCATCGTCGAGAGAATTCTGCGCCCTGCTTCGTAGCGTTCACTTTCAGTCATACATCCTCCCCTGCTTGTTCTCTATCGAGTGAGCGACTAGTTCGTATGGGCAACGTAAGAGAGTAGGCGGAATCTGACCTCAGCCGTAGGCACCCTTCTCGTGGCGGCCGAGCAAGCGCTGTAGCCGGGGCGAGGCGCCCTCCATCACATGCGGCGGCATGCGGTAGTCGATAAAGGGGTAGAAGCGCTGGGAGATAAAACGCTTGCTGTACGTGACACCGGCCATAAAGCGAGTGCGATCCGAGGCATTGGGAGCACCCCGGTGCCAGATCTGATTGTTGAACATGTACGCGTCGCCAGCCCGGGCGAATAAGGAGACTGGTCCAGTCCCGCAAAAGGTGGGTTTGTCTTGCTCGGCGGGCCTGCGACCGGCGCGGTGACTGCCGGGCACGACCTGCGTGGGGCCGTATTCAATGCTTTCGACATCACTGACCGGAGTAAAGATCTGCAGCACAAAGCAGGGCATGGTAATGCGCGCATCGTGCTGTTCCACCTCATCGGGCAGGGGAAAGTGGATCAAATCGTCGAGGTGCCAGCCGCCGGGGCCGTCGGGCACTTTGCTCGGGTCAGGTTCGGTGTACAGGGCGTTTTGCGACATGAGGTGGCAGTTGTCGCCCAAGATGGCTTCGGCCAAGCTGGCAAAGGGCTCGCGAACTACCAAGTCGCGGAATGCCGCGCTATATTCAAACATGCGCATGAGGCTGATGCCGCGGATGTGGTCGCCTGCTTCGTCGTTGAGGATGCGGGGATCGGCAACTTTGCGCGCCATGGCCTCGCGCAGGGCCTCGACCTCGTCGACTGCGAGGACGGGCCCCAAGCGACAGTAGCCGTCGCGGTTGAATTGCTCGATGATGCGCTGGGTTTCTTCCGGCGAGTACGGCCGGCCTGCTGCAATGGGACTGGACATGGGATTTTAGCTGGGCAAAAGGGTGGACAGGTCGGCTGCAAAATAGGGCACGGCCTTGCTGACGCCAAATCAACACAAGAATAGGCTGTCGAGTTTTGCGTCAGGTGCTTTCCTAACAATCCGCAGATAGACGCAGATAGACGCAGAATAAAAGAAAAAAGACGATCCGTATCTCGCACTCTTCAGTCATTCAGGATTGCTATATGAAAGGACGAGTCGCATGGCTATTAGCCGTCATCTGTCTAACGGGCAATGTCGCCGGAGTCTCGGGACAAGAAATCGCTGTGCATCTATCTAAAATCGACACAGGGGTGGCTTGGGTTAGTTCGTACTGGGGCTACAACGCCCCCAAGCTAGTGTACGATGGCGAAAGCTATTACACGGTCGCCCTGTGGGGACCGGAACAGGCCACCGCACAGGGGGCGCTCTACCAATTGCGCGACGGGCAGTGGCACCGGGGCTACGAGTGGGACGGCTTGAACTACCAGCCGGGCATGGTATTGCTCGACGAGCAACAGCGACTGCTGCTGATCTATCCAAAAATCAACGCAAAGCCAGTCATTCTGCGGGCCACAGCGCCGGGACAGATCGACCAGTTTGAGCAACTCGAAGTGCCGGACGCCATTGGCAAGGCAGGGTACATGGGCGCTGGCATTTACGACGAGCGCCTAGTCATCGGCTATATCGGCGATCCAGCGACCTATACCTTCAAGACGGCCATGCTTGATTTGCGCACCGGCACTTGGGACGGTCCCTATGTCCTCGCTCCAGCGCAAAGAACAAAGGTACCGTGGACGACTTGGCTCTATCCGGTCATTCAGCCAGATGAGACGGGTTATCACTTGCTGGTGAGCAATCAGCCCGACCCTAGAGCGCTCTACAACCGCATCCTCTACATGCACTTGCCCTACGGCGATCCCGGTCAAATCGCGCCCGAGGTCGTAGTCGAGATCGCGCCCGAAGGCGATTTTATCGCTTTCGGCGAGGCCATGTGGCGCGACTTAGCTGGCTACATTTACGTCACCGGCCAGTACCAATCCCCCGGCCAGGCCAATCAACTGTTCGCCTTTGTGCGCGACCCGCATACAGGCGCGTGGACCCGCCAAGCGCTGAGCAATGCGCAGGTGGCTGCGGCCTATCAAAGACCCGGTGGAAACCGTGCCGTGTGGATAGCCAGCACGTACGGGTCTGACTTGCGGCTCTATAAATCGGACGATCGCGGGAGTAGCTGGCAGGAGGAGCCGCTGGTCGATTTGGCCAGCTACGGCCTAGTCTCCAGTTTCTTCCTCCACGGCATTTCCCCGGCCAGCGGCAGCCTGATGCCGAGCTTGCCCACTGCGGTATTCAGCGCCGGGCCTCACCCCAACTACGAGTTGTGGTTCGTCCAGTTCGACATTGCCGAGTTAGAAACGGCCACCGCGGTGGAGGAAATAGAGTCGCCGGGCGCGACCGGTGCGCCGCTTCTGGTCGCCAACGCGCCTAATCCCTTCAACCATTCGACCCTGATACGCTTTTGGCTGCCCGCGGCGGGGCCGATCGATCTAGCGGTGTACAATCTCCAGGGCCAGCGCATCGAACAGATAAGCAAGGGGCACCGGGAGGCTGGCTGGCATACCATTGCCTGGACAGCCGGCGATCTGGCGACCGGGGTGTACTTGTATCGCTTGCAGGCTGGCGACACTGAAATCGCGCGCAAGTTGGCCGTGATCCGTTAGCGCGAGCGGCCCGCTCATCTATCCATCCTAAATCATTTACGAGATAATCCGCCGACAGACGCCGAATGTTAGGGGCACTCGCTCGCTCGACCCTACTATATAATGAAGTTGTCGCTATCGGATGCCGAAGAAAACGGTCGGCCGTACCAGATTGTAACGGCTAGCTGGCTCATCCTTGAAGAGAACGGCATAGATAACGTCGCCGCCGCGCTCAACGACCAAGACCCCGAAACCTATTCGCGGGGTGCATGGGATTGGGGCAGCTTCGACGAGCAGACAGGACGGGCTACAGCTTCGTTGATTGTCCCTGACTACTACGTGGGCGGAATGTGGGAAGTCAACTATATCTTCATGCAGGACATGGCCTTGAATGGTCGAGGGGTGTATTTCACTAGGCCAGATCACGCTTTAGGAGAGGAGGACATAGTAACCGACGAGAACCCAGCGACCATCGAGATCAAGACCAAAAACCCTGACACTACACCGCCCATACTCGACCTAAATCGCATTACTATTGCTGCCGAGCCGACCAACCCCACAGCGCCCAACGGCGAAACCAAGGTAGATATTACTTTCAGGGTCAAAGACGACATAAGCGGATACAACTCGGCAGACTTATGGCTGCGCGACCCTCAAGGAGTGGAGCACTTTAATGGCCATTGGATTTCAAACGAGGAATTTTACAAGGTCTATTTCACTGGCGACCCGACGGCTTGGGCGACCTATAAGCAAACAATCATCTTACCTGTCGGCTCCGCGCCCGGTACATGGGGTTTATCTGAAATGGTAGTGTATGACAAAGCGCATAACATGTTCCGGGCCGACTTTACCGAAATCGTCCGTTTTGAAGTCGATTCCGCCAGTGCCAAGCCGGTGGCGCTGGCCGACAGGCCGCAATTGCAGCAGAACGCGCCCAACCCGTTCAACAGCCAAACCATCATTCCCTACTTCCTGCACGAACCGGGTGCGGCGCGGCTAGAAGTGTTTGCGCTGACCGGGCAGCGAGTGGCAGTTTTGAACGAGGGGCCGCAGCCGGCCGGCCACCATCGCCTCCACTGGGATGGCCGCGACCGGGCAGGACGGCCGCTGGCCAGCGGCACCTATCTGTATCGACTGGTAACCGGCGCAGGCGTTCTGACGCGCAAACTCACGCTACTGCGGTAACAGGGCTGTTCCGTTAGATTTATAGTAATTGATGTTACACACCCGGGTAGGGGGCGGTTTGAAACCACCCCTACGGCCATCGGCCTAATCGGATCGCGGGCGTTGCGCCCTCGACGCGGGCAAGAGGCCCGCGATCCCAGCGGGAAGCAGGCCGAAAACCACCACCGACCACGTACTGCGTAACATCAGATAGTAATGCGGAATGATTTGAACAATTCGAGCGGTGGATCATCTTGCCGGTAGGGGCGAGCGATCGCTCGTCCCTACAATTTTGCTGGAGCAAGCCATAATGCATACGCAATCTGACGCCGGCCGGTCGGCGCGGCGCAAACTGCCCATCGGCATTCAAACCTTCCGCAAAATCCGCGAGGAGAACTGCTACTATGTCGATAAAACCGCCTACATAGCGCGGTTGGTGGACGAAGGCACTCACTACTTCCTATCGCGTCCGCGCCGGTTTGGCAAAAGCCTGTTTCTCGACACGATCAAGGAGTTGTTCGAGGGCAACGAGCCGCTGTTTGAAGGGCTGGCCATCCACCCGCGGTGGGACTGGTCGGTGCGCCATCCGGTGCTGCGGCTCGACTTTAGCAGCGGCCACTTCAAAGAGCCGGGCGATCTGCACAAGGACGTGATGGCCCAATTGGACGCCATGGAGAGCGAGGCCGCGGTCACGGTGAGCTATGATACCGCAGCGGTCCGCTTGCGAAATTTGCTTAAGACGCTGCATCAACAGACCGGCCAGCGGGTGGCAGTGCTGATCGACGAGTACGACAAGCCGATTTTAGACGCGCTAGCAGTGCCAGAAGTAGCAAGGGCTAACCGCGACTTTTTGCATGGGCTGTATTCGACCATCAAATTCGGCGACGCCCACCTCAAGTTCTCCTTCCTCACCGGCGTAAGCAAATTCTCCAAAGTCAGCCTGTTCTCCGGCCTCAACAACCTCATCGACATCACCTTAGACCCGCTTTACTCGGCCATCTGCGGCTATACCGAGGCGGACTTAGACGCGGTGTTTGCCCCGGAACTTCTGGGGTTGGACCGGGATGAAATACGCACGTGGTACAACGGCTACAACTGGCTAGGTGAAGAGGCGGTGTACAATCCGTTTGATGTCCTGTTGCTGTTTCGTCGCCGTGCCTTTGCCGCCTACTGGTTTGAGACCGGCACCCCCACCTTTCTGCTCGAGACGTTATTAGCACGCGGGATCAGTGCTCTCGCCTTGGACGACCTGCTCGGCAGCGAGGAGTTGCTGTCGGCGTTTGACGTGGATCATATAGCGCCCGAGGCCCTGCTGTTCCAGACCGGCTACCTGACCATTCGCCGCACCGAACCGCGCGGTGGACGGATGTACTATCGGCTGGGCTACCCCAACCGCGAGGTACAGCAAAGCCTAAACGAAAGCCTGCTGAACTACCTAACGGACAATCCGGCGCGCCGAGCCGAGCACAGTGCCCGACTGTACGATTTGCTGCTGGCCAACGACTTCGAGGGGTTGGAACGGCTGTTGGAAGGATTCTTTGCCAGCATTCCGTATGAATGGCATACCAACAACGAGATTGCCCATTACGAAGGCTATTACGCCAGCGTGTTCTACTCCTATTTCGCGTCGTTGGGGCTGGCGATTACCGTGGAAGACAGCAGCCAAGCAGGTCGTTTGGACATGGCGGTGGAGTTTAACGAAAACGTGTATCTGTTCGAGTTCAAGGTGGTGGAGCAGGCGGCGACCGGGGCGGCGTTGGGTCAGGTACAGGCGCGGGACTACGCGGCCAAGTATCGCGGTCGCAGCACGGCGATTTATCTGATTGGAGTGGAGTTTAGCCGCCAGACGCGCAACCTAGCCGCCTTTGCCGTAGAACGGGCGTGAGGCCGAGGCTGCGCCTGTACATCACAGAAGCGGCCTGAGCTTATTTCCGACATACATCATTGGTTTTTCTTGGATTGACTTTCACTCGGCCTAAAGTCGCTGGGATCGGGGGTGTTTGTCCTCGCAATATTTTGATAAGGAGGTTTCTCAAGTGCTACAGCCGTCCGTTTTACATCGTTTTGGCCTGATTTCCATTTTTGCTTTTTTCGCGTTGGTTTCTCCAGCCGATGCTTACACCTATCATTGGGAAATAGACGAGACGCCCCAAGGGGCTGAAAGCGCCACGCTGATTGAGCCGGTACAAGTGGTCTTGTTGGATGAGGTGATCGCGGTGGCGTCGCATAGTGCGTCGTTGCAACTACGCGAAAAGTATTCGCTGCATCTAGGCACCGAGTGGAGCGCCCAGCAAGCCTATAGTTTGCTGCGCACGTTTGAGTCTGTACCGCAAGCGGTGAATTATCCCTACGACGAGGAGCCTGCGGTGCCCGCCTCGGTGTGGACATTGAGCGACCGACACATCCAAGATGACATTGCCGTGAAAATGCGAGACGGGAAGCGCCAAGTTACCGTCGCCAAGGCGGCGTTTACTTATGCCGAGCCGCTGGTGGCCGAAATTGACGGGGTGCGCGGTCGGTTTTTCTCCAAGAGGCTGCATCAGGCAGTGGTGCGGTTTGTAACCGACAACGGCGCGGATCGGTACGCGTTAGAGCGCATCTTGCAAGAGCGCTACGCCGTTAGTGTGAATGTGCCCGACTATCGCGAACTGACCAAGTACACCACCGACGAGGGCGCGGGTCGGTTTATGCCGTTCAAAAACGAAGAGTTGATCGCGTTGGCGTCGATGTTCGAGGAGTTTCCGGCGGGTATGCGGCATACGCCGGGGTTGCACTATCTGGTGCGTCGTTTGGATGGTACGCCGCATCCTATTTATCCACAAGCCGGGGCGGTGGCGTGGACGCAGGCGGGCTACATCGAGTTTATGGAGAACGCGTTCAAGGGGGCGGGTTCAGCGTCCATCCACCGTTTAATTCTGCACGAAAAGGCGCATTTTTTGTGGGCGCATCTGTTTGACGAGCAACTCAAGCAGGATTGGATCGAGCTGGGCGGCTGGTATAGAAACCCAGCCCCCGCTGGTAAGGCCGTAGCAGCCCTTGATGCGCCGCCATCGCCGACCAATCTCCGCTTTTCGGCGCTGACCGATTCCTCGTGCAGAGTGCATTGGGATGCCGCAGAGGGGGCGACCGACTACGATGTCAACTACAAAAAAGCCCAAGGCGGCAAGTGGACGAATGAGCCGCACAAAGGCACTCGGCTGTACAACACCATCTACAATCTCGAACCCAATACGGAATACCGTTGGGCCGCTAGGGCGGAGAATCGGGATGGGGCTTCCGAGTGGGTTTTTGGCCCCAATTTTACTACTCATTCGGCCTCCAACTCCGCTGGTTATGCGGCCTCCGGCGACGCGGATGGTTGGTCCACGACCAAGCAGACCGAGTTCGTCTCGGCCTATGCCCATGGGATCAATCCAGATGAGGATATGGCCGAGAGCATTGCGTTTTACATCGTCAACCCAGACAAGCTACGCTCGCGCTCGCCGGCCAAGTACGAGTTTATCCAAAACCGCATCATGCACGGCACGCGCTACATATCGAAGATTCGCGAGGATTTGACGTTTGAGGTGTATAACCTGTATCCCGATGTGGTGTATCCAGGGCGCATTATCCGGGTAGATATACAGGTTGACGGCAAGCCCGAGGCGGATAAAGAGATAACAATAGAAATTGAACTGCACCGAGAAAACGACTTTGACACGGCGCAAGCATTTGGCACCCGAGTTTTCAGTGAAAAAGGGACCTATTTTGATATCGGGCTTGCCCCAATTGACGCCAATGGCAATTACGTCTCTGCGGGTCATATTTTTCGCGGGCATCATACCCTTTCCAAATACGCGGCAGATGGCTATTGGGGCCCCGACCAAATTACCCTCCGGGATGCCCAAGGTAATGAGCGGCACGAATCCCAAACCGACTTTGGTTGGAAACTGTATGTTGACAATCCGCTCGCGGATGATGAAGCCCCGGTTTATGTCAAAAACTCGATGCGGCTCTCTTTGTCGGAAGGAGCGGAAGCGGGGAGACCATATCAAATTGTGACCGCTCGTTGGAAACTTTTTGAAAAGAACGGTGTAAATTACGTTCACGCGTCGATGAACGATCCAAGCCTCGCAACCTATTCCCGAATACTTACGGGAGACTATGGTTTTTACAATCCAGCAACCAGCGAAGCCCGTGTTGAACTTGTGATCCCTGATTACTTTCCAAGCGGCACGTACGAACTCAACCGTATTGCAATGCAGGATATTGCGTTAAATGACAGCGGTGTATATTTCACCCATCCGACGGGACATGGCTTATACGACACAGACATAGTGATTGATGAGTTGCCAGCCACCATTGAAGTGCAGACTGCGAACCCGGATACCATCCCACCCGAATTAGATGTAAATCGGATTAGCATTGAGGCCGAACCGACCAATCCAGCCGCACCAAACGGTGAAACACGAGTCGATATTACCTTTAGAATCAAGGATAATATCAGCGGCTATAAGGATACAGCCATTCTCTTACGCGATCCCCAAGGCGTAGAACATTATTTTGTCCATCAAGATCCAGACGCGTACCAAATCTATTTCTCACGGGATCCGACTGTTTACGAAACGTATAAAAAAACCATCATCTTGCCGGTTGGTAGTATTCCGGGTATCTGGGGACTTGCTGAAATGACAGTGTCGGATAAAGCAGAGAACACGCTGCGGGCCGACTTTACCGAAATCGTCCGTTTTGAAGTCGATTCCGCCAGTGCCAAGCCGGTGGCGCTGGCCGACAGGCCGCAATTGCAGCAGAACGCGCCCAACCCGTTCAACAGCCAAACCATCATTCCCTACTTCCTGCACGAACCGGGTGCGGCGCGGCTAGAAGTGTTTGCGCTGACCGGGCAGCGAGTGGCAGTTTTGAACGAGGGGCCGCAGCCGGCCGGCCACCATCGCCTCCACTGGGATGGCCGCGACCGGGCAGGACGGCCGCTGGCCAGCGGCACCTATCTGTATCGACTGGTAACCGGCGCAGGCGTTCTGACGCGCAAACTCACGCTACTGCGGTAACAGGGCTGTTCCGTTAGATTTATAGTAATTGATGTTACACACCCGGGTAGGGGGCGGTTTGAAACCACCCCTACGGCCATCGGCCTAATCGGATCGCGGGCGTTGCGCCCTCGACGCGGGCAAGAGGCCCGCGATCCCAGCGGGAAGCAGGCCGAAAACCACCACCGACCACGTACTGCGTAACATCAGATAGTAATGCGGAATGATTTGAACAATTCGAGCGGTGGATCATCTTGCCGGTAGGGGCGAGCGATCGCTCGTCCCTACAATTTTGCTGGAGCAAGCCATAATGCATACGCAATCTGACGCCGGCCGGTCGGCGCGGCGCAAACTGCCCATCGGCATTCAAACCTTCCGCAAAATCCGCGAGGAGAACTGCTACTATGTCGATAAAACCGCCTACATAGCGCGGTTGGTGGACGAAGGCACTCACTACTTCCTATCGCGTCCGCGCCGGTTTGGCAAGAGCCTGTTGCTCGACACGATCAAGGAGTTGTTCGAGGGCAACGAGCCGCTGTTTGCCGGATTAGCCATCCACCCGCGGTGGGACTGGTCGGTGCGCCATCCGGTGCTGCGGCTCGATTTTAGCAGAGGCAACTTCAAGGAGTCAAGCCAACTTCAAGAGGATGTGGCGGCGCAACTGGACGCCATGGAAAAGCAGGTGGGCGTTGGTTCGGACTACGCTGGCGCATCCGTGCGCTTCAGCCAACTCATTAAAGCGTTGCACGAGCACAGCGGCCAGCGGGTAGTGGTGCTAATTGACGAGTACGACAAACCGATTCTCGATGCGCTAGCCGTGCCGGAAGTCGCCCGCGCCAACCGCGACTTTTTGCATGGGCTGTATTCGACGATCAAGTTTGCCGATGCCCACCTCAAGTTCACCTTCCTCACCGGCGTAAGCAAATTCTCCAAAGTCAGCCTGTTCTCCGGCCTCAACAACCTCATCGACATTACCTTAGACCCCCAATACTCGGCTGTATGCGGCTATACCGAGGCCGATTTGGACGCGGTATTTGCCCCGGAGCTTATTGGGTTGGACCGAAATGAAATACGCACGTGGTACAACGGCTACAACTGGTCTTCGACAAGCTCAGCCGAGCCGCTGGGCGAAGAAGCGGTGTACAATCCCTTTGATGTCCTGCTGCTGTTTCGTCGTCGCATCTTTGCCGCCTACTGGTTTGAGACCGGCACCCCCACCTTTCTACTAGAGACGTTATTGGCGCGGGGAGTTAGTGCCCTCGCCTTGGACGACCTGCTCGGCAGCGAGGAGTTGCTGTCGGCGTTTGACGTGGATCACATCGCGCCCGAGGCCCTGCTGTTCCAGACCGGCTACCTGACCATTCGCCGCACCGAGTTGCGCGGCGGGGAGCTATACTACCGGCTGGGCTATCCCAACCGCGAGGTGCAGCAAAGCCTGAACAAAAGCCTGCTGAACCACCTAACGGGCAATCCGGTGCGCCGCGCCGAGCACAGTGCCCGGCTATACGACCTGCTGCTGGTCAACGACTTCGACGGCTTGAAAACGCTGTTCGCGTCGTTTTTTGCCAGCATTCCCTATCAGTGGCATACGAATAATGAGATCGCCAACTACGAGGGCTATTATGCCAGTGTGTTTTACTCGTATTTCGCGTCGTTGGGACTGGCGATTACCGTGGAAGACAGCAGCCAAGCGGGTCGTTTGGACATGGCGGTGGCGTTCAATGAGAACGTGTACCTGTTCGAGTTCAAGGTGGTGGAGCAGGCGGCGACCGGGGCGGCGTTGGGTCAGGTACAGGCGCGGGACTACGCGGCCAAGTATCGCGGTCGCAGCACGGCGATTTATCTGATTGGAGTGGAGTTTAGCCGCCAGACGCGCAACCTAGCCGCCTTTGCCGTAGAACGGGCGTGAGGAGTTGTGGTTCGTCCAGTTCGACATTGCCGAGCCACTTCAGCCAACTCGCAGTCGCACGCCCCCCTCTACTAACTCCAAGTCGTAGCGATTGAGGGGATTTTGCGCCGGCCCTCGGGTGGGCTCTCCCGCCCGATTAAAGGTCGATCCGTGGCAAGGACAAATTAAAAAATGCTCTCTGGGGCGCACTTGACATCCCTGGTGCGGACAAGTGGCCCCCAAAGCCCGCAAGGGAGGTTCCCCACCGCGCAACAAGACGATGGCTTCGGGCAAGTCAGAGCCTTGCAGGAGCCCGGCGTTGCCCTTTCTAAACAATTCGTTTAACTGGTTGTCGGACAAAAAAACAACCCCATCTCTTACCACTGCATAGTGCACGGGCATAGCCGCGCATCCAAGCAGGGAGTGGCCGGCCAAGCAAACTCCGCCCAAGTGGGCTAAGAAACTGCGCCGCGGCATTTTTTCGGCCCCGTTCTCCACAACGCCCCCTAGAAATAAGTAGCCGCACTGAAGAGGAAGGCGGCCCCGCGAACCAGGTTGTCAAAGGCGTCGCGCTGCCAATTGCGCTGGTAATCTACCTTGAACATGGCCTCCTCCTCGGGGCGAAAATTGAGCCCCAGACTGAGGCGGCGGTGGCTGTCGCCGTCGATATCCGCATCGAAATCCACCAGACCATAGCGCACTATGCCAGTAAAATGGGAACGGGGCAATTGAGCGATCCACCCACGGCCAAAGTGGGCGTTTAATTGGGCGTAGTACCCGCGTTGACTCGACTGGAAAATGGCGCTTTCCTCGGGCACGTCAATGGCGGCCCAAGCTCATTCCCCCAACCATTCAAAGGGGCCTTGGTGGACTTCCCAATCGAGGGCGAAAATGCTCAGATTGCGCTTGTCGGCAATGGCCAAACCATCGGCTTCCCAGCTATTATAAGGGCCCGTGTGCAGAGAGAGCCCCACTTCGACAGCGGGCCGCGGACTCAGGCCCAAGCGCCCCACCCAGGAAGGGCGGTTGTTGTTGTCGGCAAAGTTGCCCCGTCCCGCGGCAATGCGGGTGCCCTCGGGCCGACCCCCTACTACTCGATCGTCAAATCCGTTTACGGCGTACAGCTCGTAGGTCATCCGGGCTTGGGGAATGGGATGGACAGCGCCGTAAAACCCCATGCCTCCCTCTGACAGCGCCGTGGGGATGATCTGGGTGCTGACCAGGGGTCGGTCGGGTGAAATCATTGGTCGGGCTGTCGTGGGACAGATTGAAACGCCCCAAGGGGGACAGGATAATGCCGCCCCTAAAGGTGAGGAATGGGTGGATTTCAAAGTCGATGAGGGCGAGTTCTATTTTGATCTCCTCGCCCCCCTCCTCAAATTCCAGTTCCGAGGCCACGCGGAGGCGGTCGGATACCGGCGTATAGGTAAACCAAAAAGGCGATCAGGGCCTCCTGATCCGCCTGATCCAAGGCCATGTACGCGTCCCGGCTGGCCGCGGATTCGCCCCCGTGGCGCACAATGGCATCGTGCAAGGTGGTCGATTGGCCGTCGTGCATATAAAAGGCTTGCCCCCCCAAGAAATCGGGCACTAGACGCAAGCCCCACAAAGGCGCGGCGCGCCACTCTCGCCCCGTGGCGTCGCCATCGGGGCGAGAGTCGGCCAATCCCTCCACCACCTGCTGCAGTAGAGACGAGACCTGGGCCTTGCGCGAAAAGCGCCTTAGCTGAATCCCGTCCCCTCCACCCACGTGGGCTGCGGAAACGTAGTCGGGCGAGCGGACCCAGTGGGCCCGGCCCGATATGCCGTCGCCATCTGCGTCGTCGGGGTCTTCGCGCGACAGGATGGTCTCCACTGGAATGGCCTCGATCAAGCCCACGCCAAATACCGGCGGCGGAATGCGGAAGGAACGATCCACCCCGGGAGGCAGCACTTCGGGGGGCGCACCGGGAATGGCTTTGTCCTGGTGCTGGGCCCCGCCTTTGTCGAGGGCCAAATCTTCTCCTTCGCTAAAGCGGAAAAATCCCAGTGCGGGGGTGCCTCGCCCATCGCCGGGATGGCAGCCTTCGCAGCTAACATTGTTGAAGATGGGCCCCAGGCCCTCATCGATGGTAAAAGCCTTGGCAAAATTCTCGTCTCCTGCGACGAAAGCCGCGTTGAGGTCCGCGGACAGGCCCTCAAAGGGAGATTCGAAATCGTCGCCTGGGGGAGGGGGTTCGGTCATGAGTTGGCCACAGGCCCCACCGATCCAAGCCACAGCGCACAGGACGGCGGCAAAAATCGGACGCTTCACCAGTTGCCTCCTTTAGGCGAAGAATAAAATATAGTTATGTAATATATAACTTAAAATTTAGTCATGACTAAAAATAAAAAATGATCGCACAAAAGACAAGTGTAGCCTCTGCAAATCCATCTCTCCTTGCGCCTCGGTCAGATGTTACTACAATAGTAATAACAACAGGAGGCATTTCATGGTCGAACTCAAGGTCCGCAAATTTGGCAACTCGCTCGGCGTCGTCCTCTCCAAGGAGGTCGTCAACCGGCTGCGCACCAAAGACGGGGCTCCTCTATTCCTGATCGAAGGGCCGGACAGCAGCTATCAGATGACGCCCTACGATCCCACCTTTGCAAAGAAGCTGGCAAAGGCCGAAGACATCATCGACCGCTATCGCAACACGCTCCACGTTCTGGCCCAGTGACGGAAGCGGCCTATTGCGCCGCCTCTCCGCCCGCTGTATCTTGCCCCACCATGAATTTACGCCTCAGCATCGTCGCCCAGCGCCTTATTCCCCTCTGCAAAGCGCATCTCCTCGCATGAATAAAGTAGATATTCCGCCGCCCGAAGGCGTCTTCGCCCAGCCTTGGTCGCTAAAGAAACTCTTCGGTATGCTTGCCGTCTTCGGCCCGGCAGCCATCGTCGCCTCGGTCGCCATCGGTGCTGGTGAGACCATCGTCGTGGTGCGGGCCGGTGCTTGGGCTGGCTATGGCTTGTTGTGGATGGTCTTGCTCAGTTGCTTGGTCAAAGGCGTCTTCTTCACCTATCTGATTGGCCGCTACACAGCCGTCAGCGGCGAGTTGATCGGCCACCGCCTCGTGCGCCTGCCCGGGCCGCGCGGATGGCTGCTGTTGACCATTTTGCTCTTTGAGATGATCGGCGCGCCTCTCGCTTGGGTGCCCGTCTCCAAACCCTGCGGCGACCTCTTTCACTTCCTGCTGCGCGACATGCTGCCCGCCGGTGAGGAAGAAGTCTTCTGGGAAAACGCCATAACCTCGGCCTTTATTGCCTTGGCGCTGTTCTTTGGCATCCGCCTGTCCTTTGAACGCCTCGAAAAACAACAACTCCTCATCTGCGGGATCCTAGTCACCGGCACCATCGCCGGGACTCTCATCGTGCGTCCAGACTTTATCGCAGCGCTTGTGGGGACCTTCCGCTTTGGCGACCTACCGCCCTTCCCGGAATGGGCACCCGCGGACACCGTCGCGCATCCGCTGCTGACGTTGGGCACCACCTTTGGCTACGTCGGCGGCTCGGTCATTGGCTACATCGCCTACGCCAACTGGGTCGGCCTGCACAAGTGGGGGCTGACGGGCCACCAAGATATCGAGGCCATCCGCAACCGCGCCGGACGCAGCGAGAGCATCGACTACCTACCCGACGATCCCCAGCAAATCCACCACCTGCGGCAACGCGTGGCACCGCTGCGCTGGGACGTGGGGCTGGGAGCGCTGGTCCTCTTCATCGTCACTGGGGCTTTTATGATTTCCGGGGCGGCCGTGCTCTTCCCGCTCGAAACCCGCTTTGAGGGCTGGAACTTGCTGACGCACCAAGCCCACGTCTGGCGGCAGATTCATCCGAGTTTGGTGTGGATTTACTACGTCTGTATCCTCGCCGCGCTGTGGGGCACCCTGCAAGCCCTGCCCGAAATCTACGCCCGAGTGGCGCAAGAGTTTCTCGCCGCCCGCTGGCCCAACCGCACTTGGGAGTACCAAGCGATCAAGCGCGTCATCTGCCTCTACATCTTCGCCACCACCATGCTCATCGTCTGGAACAACATCCCCTTCGACATCCTGACCCAGATCGCCGGCTTCCTCATCGCCAATCTAGCCATTGCCATGATGATGGCGGCAGCCATCTATCTCAACTTTAAGCTACCCGCCTCCTACCGCACCCGCGCATGGGTCCTCATCGGCGCAGTGCTTTCGACCATAGTACTAATCGCCTCGTCCGCCGTCAGCGGTTGGGGTTTGTTGGGAAAACTGGCAGGCTGACGGGAGTAATAACACCGTTCGTCTTTTTATCCCTGCGGAGTTGCATAATCGCACACTGTTGATATATTCAACAAATGGGAGAAATGCACAGTTGGTGGGACGCTGTCCAGCAACTCTCCGCTGCCCACCGGTTTGTTGACCACCAGCCGGAAACACCACGTTATGCACGAGCTCGACAGAAGCTACCGTACCTCATAAGAGAAGGTGTTTATCTCGGGTGCGCTCACCACATATCCTCAGATGATCGCGTAGAGATCGCGGTATGGGCTCCACCTGCTGAAGGAAAAGGGCCCGGCTACTACTGTTGCTTCCGATTGTATTTGGAGGAGGATGTGGTGATGTACGCTTCCCTGTTCTGCTTCTACGATGGAACGGAGTCTTCACCAAGTCTGAGAAACCTGCACGAAGCCGAGGCATACGCACGGGCGAACCAATTTGCCAAGGAAACCGACGATGAAAACCAAGATTAAGAAAAACTATCCATACTACGCTGCCGGTCGGACATGGTCTGTGCCAGAGCTACGACTAGTCTCACTTCCCGATGGCACCGCCGCCATTTCTGAAGAGGAAATTCACCGGATCCACCGGGCGATCGCGAACGAAATCTGCGGCAACAACACCAGTCTATCCATGGAAGAATTGGAATTCCTCTGTGATGTAACGGGCACCACCTTCTCGGATGTGGCGGACTGGCTACAGATCCACCGCAGCACGGTTACTCGATGGCGAAAATCTGGTGAAGTGCCGAAGAGTGTAATGAGCTTGGTACTCAAGAAATGGTTTTGGTTCCTTCTTTTCGGAGAATCTCTCCATGACGAAGCGATTCCGCTGGATTGCGCCGTCAATGAGACCAAATTCCTGTCTTTTGCCAAACAAGAGACCATTGATAAACACTTAGCAGACCCAGTCTCTCAAGCTAAAATCCTATAACATGGATTGCGGCAGAAGTGTCGTTCGGCGGTGCTTAGAAAGACTCGACCAGTGGCTTCGGGTCGGCTTTATGCAGGCCCTCATCCAAATCAAACTCAGCGGCTAACTCGCGCTCCGGCCCAAGCGGCAATCTTCGGCAGCAAGCCATTCCGCATACGGACGCGGCATAGGGCTAGGCAGGCCCATGCCGTGTTCCTCGCGCCAGCGCAACAGCGGGTGCTCGCGTTCTGCTTGCGGCAAATCCACGCGCTCCCCACGCGCCCCCGACTCGAAAATCCCCATCAATATCTCCAGCACGTGGCGACCGGCCTCGCCTGAACACTCGTGCGCACGGCCCTCGTCGAGCGCCTGCACGTACTCGTCGGCAAACTGGTAGTCCTCCACAGCAGCCGGGCCCTCCGGGTCGTAGTGCTCGGGCACTAAGGGGTCGAGCGGCTGCCACTCGGATTGGCCGGGGGCAAAATGCGGCGTGGACAAAAACCACGGGGCACCGCTTTTCCAATAGAGCCGGCCCTCGGTGCCGTAGATCTCGATCATATAGGCCGTTGAATCCACCTTGGGGAAGCGGTGCTGCAAGAGCGTGCCCGAAATCCCGCAGTCAAAGGCGAGGGCCACGGTCACGTGCTCGCCAGCGATGTAGCCCATGCCGCTCGGCGACGGCACCACATCCTCGGGCGTGATCGGTCGGCCATCGGTCAGAGCCACGGCCTGTACGCTCCGCACCGGCCCAACCACGCCGAGCATAGCATTGAGCGAATGCGTGGCAATATTCATCAAGCCGTAGCCTCCATAGTAGCCCTTGCCGCTGCCCTGCACATAGCGCAAGTCGCCAATCCGGCCCTCGGCAATCGCCGCTTTGACCGCTTGCAGCGCGCCGCCGCTGCGCCCTTGGTGATGCACGGCCACTTGCACCCCTTGCTCCTCGGCTTTGGCCAACACTGCGTCGGCCTCGGCCAAGGTCGTGCAAATCGGCTTTTCAATGTCGATGTGGACCCCGTGCTCCAGCACTCGCATGGCCAGCGGATAGTGGAACTCGGTACCCGTGGGAATGGCGACAATGTCCGGGGCCTCGGCCTCAATCATCCGGTCGAGGTCGTCGTAGCGAGCCGCGACCCCCAGCTCGTCGCCGAGGGTCGCCAGCCGCTCTGGCACGAGGTCGCACAGAGCCACAACCTCAGTGCGGGGATGCTGGTGATACGCGCGGCCCGCGGCCGTGCCTCGGCCGCGGCAGCCCAAAATGGCAACTCGGTATTGTTGCATAGTGCAATCTCCTTGCGACGCCAATGCTGGCGTCGGACTGATCGCATCACTTGCGATCGATTAACTCGGCCTTTCTCCAATACGCAGCAAAGTGCCGGCGCAGCCACGCTAGCGGCGCAGACCGCAGCGCATTAAAGCCCCCCCAAGACCAGCGTACCGGCCACTCTTCCCGGCCAGTGAGCCGTTGGAAGAGCCGTTTGCGCTCCACGCCCGCCAGTTCCACCTCGACACTGAGCCGCGCCAACTCGCGCTCGTACGTCCCCTCCATGAGCATGCGAGCGTGCCGCGCGACCTTTTCCGGCTCCAGCACGGCCACCCGCGGACACACCATACCAGCCTCGCGCCGCACAAAGGCGCGGATTTGCGCCGCTGGCAAATCGCCCTGATGCGCAATAGCTTGCCGGGCAATCGAGACCGGATTCAGCGCCCCGTACGTGCGGCAGATCAGCGGGCGCACTGGATAGATAGTACAGCTATGGTCCGCGCCGAGAAAGGGGCAACGGCGGGGCCGCTCCTCGGTAAAGCTCAGCAACTCCTGCCGACGCTGCGGGGAAAAGTGCTGCTCGACATAGGCGACGATGTGGACGTATTCGGCTCGGTAGAGGGGGAACATGGTGGCGTAGTAGTTGTCGAACTCCTCGTCCGTGAGCCAGCAGCAATCGCCCGTGCCGGCGCACCGGGTCGCCGGAACTTGATCGTAGAGCACTTCTAGATCGCGCATAACTCCTCCTGTTGTAAGCTAGCGCACCTTTGCTATCAACGCCGCGGCCCGCTGTCGTATTAGCACCTCGCTCGCCGGCGCAATCATCTGCACGCTCGGATAAACCTTGTAGGCCAAGTCGATCTCGTAGCCGCCGCGCACATACTCGTCGGCCGTGGGTACGTAGCCAATGCAGCCATTGGCAAAGCCGCACAAGACGGCTGGCCCATTCGCGGCCTCCAAATCGAGCTGATAGCGGGCGAAGATCTCCCCTTCCAGCCCCAAAAGCACCAACTCGCCGAGGGCCAATGCCTGTATCTCAAAGGGCTGCACCCGAGCGCGCTCTGCACCAGCCTGCACCCATTTGCACATGGCCACAGCCCATTCGAGCTGTGCCTTGGACATCTCGCCGCCCCGCGCCAAACGCGCCCGCAGGTGCCCTTTGAGTTGCTCGACCTCAGCGCGCCAGCGCGACGGCGGAGGCCGCAGCGGCAAATCCAACCGCTCGTGCGCCCAACTTATCGCTGAAGCGTCCAAGGGCACAGCCGCAACCCGCCCTTCCAGCACGGCTCGTCCCAACTCCTGCCCCAACGCCTCGACATCGGCAAACGAGCCGTTGGCAATCCGCGGATTGACATCGCCGCAGGCCCCGTTGACAAAGAGAGCCTCATCGCCGGTCTGCTCCTCGATGTGACGCGCTGCCGCACCGGCATAGTCGCCGCTGATCTCGAGGTTGTCGTGGCCCAAGACCACCGGATGACAGGCGTGGTTGAAGAGCGTAGCCCCTCGGCCATCGGCAGCGACAAAGCGCAGCACGTGTGCGTAAGGCACGACCGGACCGGCGGGATTTTGCCCGATCCGCGTACCCTGCGGATGCGGCTCGCGGCGATTGATGCCGATCTGCGCTTGGGGACGCGCATAGTATAAACGGCCCGGTCGGCTGTCGGTGGCCGCCGCTACCACCACCTCCACCACGGCGTCCGCAACCTGCTCCAAGTAGTGGCTGTCAATGCGACCCATGCCCCGGAAGGGGAACGTCAGCGGGCCGGAGTGCGTGTGAGAGGCGCAAACCATGATGGCCGCGCCTTCGATGCCAGTGGCGCACGCTACTTTCTTCCGAATCCCCCGCACAACATCCGCGTCTAATCCCACCAAATCGACGGAGACAAGGGCGACCCGTGCCGCGCCTTGGCCGCAGACGAGGGCCTTGGCCATGAGGTGGTCGCGGATGTGCGTGGCCCCGGACCGCCGCCGCCAGTACCCACCCATTGCGATGCCGACCGGCGGCGTGATGTCGATGGCCGCCGTGCCAAAGTGCAAGGTCACGGTAGCGGCCCCTCTCTCCAGTTAGCGGGCAGGACGACGAGCGTTGTGCCCGGGCCGCAGGCATTGTACAACGCGCACAAATCAGCAACTCCAATTTGCAGATCCATAGCACTTGGGCGATGCCACGCCGAGCTAGCGTAGATCAGCAGCCCGCTAGCGAAATACAGAGCGCTGGTGGCCGAGGAGTCGGTGACCAAATTCTGTTCCCAGTCAAAAGGGCTGGGCACCAAGCCGCGCCAAGGGCTGCTGGGTCGATAGCGCTGCAACCGAGCCTCGAGCGCGGATTGCACCGGCGGCTGTGTTCCAAGGGAATCGGTTGTGAGCGGCACGCGCCGCAAAAGCGCCCTCCCGTGCATCAGCCGCAACTCGCCCTCGCCCCGATCCACCAGCAAGTACGGCGCATCCGCTTCTATGGCCTGCAACCAAGCCCGCAGCGCGGCGTTGACATAGGCCAAGTCCTCGGCCGACGCCGAGTTCGCGCCGCACGCCAAGGCCCATAACAACGCTAGGTGCTTCATCAGTAGATAAAGACCGGCCAGCCGATTTCGACGGCTTCGTACAGGTACTCCAAGTCCTCGCTGCCCACCCGGACGCAGCCGTGAGTAATGCTCTTGCCCAAGTTGATTTCAAAGAGCGTGCCGTGGATCATAAAATCTTTGAGGAAGTACAAGGCGTACGCGCCCAAGACCCCGCGTTGGAAGCGCCGCGGATCTTCGGCGAAAATGGGAATCTCCTCGTCGTTTTCGATAAAGTACCAAGTCGGCCGAATCCACAGGGGATCGGCGACCTTGCGGCGGATGGCGAAGCGGCCTTTGGGGGTGTCGAACGTCCAGCGATGCCACCTTTTGGCCCCTTCGAGTTTGCGACCACTGCCCGTTGCACAAGCGGCTTGGCGCAACACCTGCTCCCCATCGCGGAGCAGGATTAGATTGTCTTGGGTATTGATGACGATGTAGGGCGTAGCTAGGTCGTGGCGCTCAATAGTTCGCACCAGTTGCCGATGCTCTAACCAGAGCGCAGACGCACGTGCGGCGGGCACCCCCCACAACAGCGCGAAAAAAAATAAAGCGACCGGGAGCAATTCCCGGCCGCCTGTGATTGAAGCTTGCAAGGGCACACGCTCAGAAGCGCTCGTACCAAGGACGCATCTCCTCGACCAGCGCGTGGTATCTATCCACGGCCACTATCACGCCGTCGGCGACCTCGGTAGCCTTCAGATCCGCGCTTTCGGCGAGGGACTCGGCATCGGAGAAATGCTCGCTGTCCACCGCGGCTTCGGCCGCGTCTAGATCGGCGTCGGCCGTGCTCAGCTCGACGCGCAATTCCTCAATATCAGCTTCCGTGCCCTTGCCGGCCGGCGCTTCCTCTAGGCTGGTATATGCGGCGGTGATCGCGTCGTGGGCCGCGGCAATCATGGCTTCGGCCGACTCCCGCTGGCGTTTCTTTTCGGCTTGCGCAGCCGACTCAGCCTGCGTGGCCTTGCTCTTGGCATCGGCGATTTGCGCCCGCGCCTGCTCAAAGTCCTTGAAGAGGAAAAAGCGCTCGTCTTCGGTTTTAGTCGTTGTTTCGGCTTCGCTGTACGCGCGCTGCGCGGTCGAGTATTCGCTGGCGGCAAAGCGATCGGCGTCGGCGTCCCGAGCCGAGTCGAGGGCTTGTTTGGCCGCGTCGAGCTCGGCTGTGGGGGGGTCGTCACAGCCCGCCAAAACCGCGACGGCGACAAACAGCGATATTGCCCGCATTTTCATGGTTCACCTTCCTGAGTTTGAACGTTCTGTGCTTCCCTATAATTCAGAGACAATCTAAAGGGAAGTACAAGGTATTGTCAAGCGCAAACAGGGCGCGACAGCGCGGCGGCGCGCCCTTCAGAATTTCGCATTTTCGTCGTCGTCCGGCGCAAAATCATCGTCTTCTTCCCCAGGCACTTCGTAAATCCACCCGCAATTTGGACACAAGGGATATTCCGCATCCTCCCGGCGAGTTTGGCACTGGGGGCACCGCTGGCCAAAGGGCGACCAAAACTTCAGCACCACGACAACCAACAGCAATATGGCCAACAAGGTGTAGAGCATCTGCGACCTCAGCGGCCTCGCTTGGCCGCTTGGAGCTTGCGCAATTGGCGACGGCGCCCCCAGCGGCTGCGCTTGATGCGCCGGCCCAACGGCGGCCGCAGGGACCCGTCGGCTACCAGTTCGTCGAGCACTTGATTGAGCTGGTCTGGACGATTGGTAATGATCCCCTGCACCCCCATCGTCGCCAAGTCGCGCATGGCAATATCCTCGTCAACGGTCCAAGCCCAGACCGCAATGCCCCGCTGGCGCATCTCTTCAAGGAAGGGCGGGGTCAGCGCCGCGTACCACATTGCCAGCGCGTTGGCTCCCACTTGCAGCACTTGGCGCACGAGGCGGCGTGCACGCACCGCGAGGGCGTGGTTGGTAACTGGCCGACTAACAGCGCCGTGGGCAGAGTCGGCGCGAGCAAATTGAGCCGCCGGACAGTTTGCGGATTGAACGCCTGCACCACGACCCGCTCGACCGCATTAGTCGCTTCAATCACCTGCAGGACGCGCTCGGCAATGCCGTCGGCTTTGATCTCTATCAGTACGAGGGCTTGGTTTCGCGCTAAGTCGAGCACGTCTTCGAGCAGGGGCACGCGCTCACCGGCAAAATCCGTGCTAAACCAGCGGCCAGCATCGAATTGACGCACTTCCTCGCCCAAGAGGTCGGCGACCAATCCACTACCATTGGTCGTCCGGTCAAGCGCCGCGTCGTGCAAGACCACGATCTGGCCATCGCGAGTGGCGCGCACGTCGATTTCGAGCATATCGACGCCGATCTGAAGCGCCTTTTCGCAAGCGGCCAACGTGTTTTCGGGTGCCAGCCCCGGACCGGACGCGCCGCGGTGGGCAATGCGCAGAGGCGTGATCATCTCAAGCGCCGAATTTGTCGAGCCGGCGCGCGTGGGCTAACGCGTGGGCCATCAAGCTAGTTGACGACGCGATTCCGAGACAACCGGCGCTGCAACCGCGCTCGGAAAATTCATCTGTCGCGTCGGCCAACGCCCACTGGCTGGCTATCACTGTGGGCACTGGGTGCCAACTGTGGCCGCGCATAATCGACGGGGTCGAGTGGTCCCCGGTGACGATGAGTACCTCGGGTTGCAGCGCAAGCAACCTCGGCATGTAGGTATCCAACTCCTCTAGCAATCGCACCTTTAAGTCAAAATCGCCGTCCTCGCCCGCACTGTCGGTCTTCTTTACGTGGACGTAGAAAAAGTCGTAGTCCGCGTAGCGGCTTTCGAGCAAGGCGAATTCGGATTCGAGGTCCCAGCCGACCACTTCGACATCCATGCCCACGGCCCCGGCCACCCCGCGGTACATGGGATATCCGGCAATGCCCAGCGCTTTCAGCCCATACGCCTCGTCCATCGACACCAACTCTGGATAGCGACCAAATCCCCGCAGCAGCACCATGTTGGCCGGATGCTCGTCGGCGAGCAAAGCGGCGGCTTGCTCTAAAAAGGCATTGGCCACTTCAACAGTGCGCTCGGCATCCGGCGCGAGGGCCGACAGGGGCTTAGGCGGCACACCCGTCACCTGCGGATCCGAATCCGATACTTGATCGCCCAAACCCGCACCGCGAAACACCACGCCAGCGCGATACTCCATCTCAGCGGCGACTTGCACCTCCACTCCAGACACCGTGATCGCTCTCAACACTTCGCAAAGCTGGCGGCCTTTTTCCGTGGGGATGCGGCCGGCGCGACGGTCACTCACCTTCCCCTCAGCATCCACGGTGCAAAAATTGAGGCGCGCCGCCACGTCGCCCCGGGCGAAGTCCAGCCCCAAGCCAAGAGCCGAAAGGGCACCGCGACCAATTTGGTTCTGCCAAGGGTCGTAGCCAAAAAGAGCTAGATGGGCCGGGCCGCTACCTGGGGTAAACCCGGCTCCCAATGGCGAAATCAGGCCGCAGGTGCCTCCCTTAGCCAGCGCATCTAAGTTGGGCAACTGAGCCGTCTCCAACTCGGACTTACCCGTGGCGGGATGGGGCAATCCGCCCAAGCCATCGACGACCAATAGGACGATTTTGGCGTCGCTGTCCCGGATGCACAATTCCTTGGTGTATTGGGAACTTATCACGTTCGCATTCTCCAACTTTCTAACTGACGTTACGCACCCGGGTAGGGGGCTACCCCCGCAAGTACAAATCCTTGATAACCATCTGCACGGCACCGTTGCCAGTATAAGTGTCTGCTTCCAACTCGAAAGCCGCACTCAGCCGGTCGCCCGGCCGCACCTGATCCGCGAGGTCTTTTTGGTTCCACCACAGCGCCGCACAGCGGCGGCGGCCCACCTCCAATTCGGCCTTGAAGTGGCGGCCGGAACCGATCTGCCGCGCCCAAACGACTCGACAGTCCTCTAGGGCAAAAACCGGCCGCCGGTGGCCGTTGCCAAAAGGCTCTAACGCGGCGAGTTGCTCCACCGTGTCTAGCGTCAAATCGGCCGATTTGAGCATCAGGTCGATGTCCAATGTAGGTTGCAGTGCCTCGGGGCTAATGTGGGCGTTGGCGTGATCGATCAGCGCGAGGCGAAAGCGCTCAAAGGCATCGGCCTCAAGCGAAAAACCCGCGGCCGCCAGATGGCCGCCGTGCGTCTGCAAATGCTCTTCGCAGGCGTGGATTCCTGCGCTGATGTCGTAGCCGGGAATGCTGCGCGCCGAACCGACGCAGAGGCCGTGGTCGCTACTTTGGGTACACACGACGGCGGGTCGGGCGTATTTTTCGCACAACTTGCTGGCCAACAAGCCGATGATTCCCAAATTCCACTCCCCTAACACTACGATGATGTGATCCTCCACGTCCTCCTCCGAGCCGACCTGTTCCTCGACCTCCTGTATGCCCTCGCGCTGCCGAGCCTGCCGCTGGGAATTGAGCTTGTTGAGTTCGTCGGCCAATTGTGCAGCTTCCCCCTCATTTGCGGAACGCAAAAGCCGCAGCGCTATATCGGGCGTCTTCAAACGACCAGCGACATTGATTCGCGGCCCCAAGCGAAAACCCAAACTGGCGGCATCAAGGGGCCGGTTGCCGGAATTGGCCACCTTCTTGAGCGCGCGCAGCCCGAGGCGCTTAGTGCGCTGGAGAATCTGCAGGCCGCGCTGGATGAACAGGCGATTTTCCCCCAGCACGGGCACGAGATCGGCCACCGTCCCCAAGGCCACGAGGTCGAGCAGTTCGTTGAGATAGCGGCGGCGCTCCTCGCCGGCGAGAAAGGCTGCGCTGAGGGCCTGCACCAGCTTGAAGGTGACGCCAACGCCGGCCAAGTCTTTGAACGGATATGTGCAATCGCGGCGATTGGGGTTGATGATGGCAAGGGCGCACGGCAATTCGGCAAGCTGCTGGTGATGATCGACGACGACGACCTCCACGCCGTGCGCCGCGGCCAGTTCTAGCGCTTCGTAGGCCGAGATGCCATTGTCAACCGTGACGATGACGCGCGCGCCCTTTGCTATGGCGCGCTCGACCCCGGGCGGCTTGAGACCGTATCCGTCCTTGTGGCGATCGGGCAAGAGGCAGTCGCAGTCGGCCCCTACGCGCTCGAGAAAATCCATCAGCACGGCAGTGCTGCAAACCCCATCGACATCGTAATCGCCGTACACGACGATCTTCTCGCGGTCGCGGACAGCGCGTTCTAGGCGCACAACTGCAATCGCCATGTCCTGCATTTGCTCGGGTGGATGCAGGGCTTCAGGACCGACTTGCAGCTCGGCGCGGGTCAGGCCGCGGCCGGCGAGCAGGGCATCAACCAGGCTATCGTACGGATCGTCGCGGAGGATATTCCAGACGGGATAACGGCGCATAAGTATCTTTAATAGTCCATATACTTGGGAGCTAAGTACACGACAGTAATCCAGTGGACGTTAGGCATGAGAGCGCTGAGATGCTTCGACTCCGCTTTGCTCCGCTCAGCATGACCGGTGCTGACGCCCCTGTTGTCATGCTGAGCGAAGCGAAGCATCCCATACCGCGCTACTGGCGTGTACTTAGCTTGGGAGTTAGTCTGACGCGGCTTAGACAATAATATCAACCGCGACAAAACCCGGTCAAGGAGGAACCGATGCGCTTGCCTAGATGCTAGCGTTGCGTACATTTACCCGCTGTATTTTTTGAACTTAATTACTCAGGAAAAGGGCATGTTACTCTGCTATATAGCCCTCCTCGGTGCCATCGCATTGCCTCGCCTCGCGGCCGCCGGCCCCAATGCAGATGCCGAAATTTTCGTCGGTGAAGAAGGCCCCCTTTGCGGGTTTGCCGCCAATAGCACCGTGGAGTTCAGCGTCTCGGCGCGCAACATGAGCGGCGTGCGCCAAGTCAAATTCGAATTTAGCTGGGAACCAGCCAACGCGATCGCCGCGGTCGCGGGTGCGCTAGGCGAGACAGCGAGGGCCAATTCCTTTGTCTCCCCAGGGCCACCGCAAATAAAAGGCCAAACCGCCCAATGGGGCATCGCGACCCTCGGCGGTGCCGGGATAGAGGGCGAGGGCCATCTCGTCAGCATGGCTTTCACCTTGGCCGACTCCATCAGCCCCACCACACCCATAGACATCTACCTCGACGTGGTGTCGCTCGGGCCTTCCTTTAACGAGCGCGACGACATCCGCCCGCAAGTCGCGTTCTTGCGCAATTACTGCGACGCCGCCGGGCAGGCTTTGTCGGATGGCATCTTCTTTCGCTCGGTCGGGCCAAGCCCCTCCTTTTCTGCCGCCGGCACCGGCAGCGTAGCCGACAGCAGCGCCGGCGAAATCCTCGTGTCAGCGCGCCTCTTGCAAGCTGGACACTTCCGCACTGGCGCGTCTTTTACTTGGGACATTACCAATCCCGGAGCAGCGCCGGCATACGCGCTCGTCAACGACGAGGCCATCCCCATCCCGGCCGGCGCAACTCAGCAAATAACAACCACTAGCGACGAGCGCGGCCAGACCTTTCTGCTCCTCGATGCCGAACAGGCTACCACGCTCGTTTTCAATACCTGCGCCGACGGCTCGTGCGCTGAAAACCAAGTAGTATGGGGGGACGTTGCCACGTCCATCTCAGAGCCATCCGGCCTCGCGCTGCCGCGTGAAGCCATCCTCGCGCAGAACTACCCTAATCCCTTTAACGCCGGCACCACTATCCCCTTCGCCATCCCCGAGGGAGGGCCTCGCTTTGCCCAAATCGACATCTTCAACCTAATGGGGCAAAAAGTGGCCACGCCCTTTGCAGAGAGCACACTCCCAGGACGGCACGTGGTCCACTGGGATAGCCAGTCGGCAACCGGCGCACCCGCGGCCAGCGGCCTCTACATCTACCGCCTGCGGACGGATTCGGCCGAGCTACACCGCGCCATGCTCCTCTTGCGCTGAGCCGTGCGCCCTCCCGACTCAGCCCGCCTTGCGGCGGCACACCTCCTCCGCGACCTAGAGCAGCAAGCCCGACCTTTCGACGAACTGCTGCAAGCTCTCGACGCGCACTTGCCGACCAACCGCGACGCGCGCTTTGCTCGCCAGCTAGTCCTCGGTGTGGTGCGGTGGCAGAAGCGGCTCGATTGGATCATCGCCACCTGTTGTGCGCGTCCAGTCGCCCAATTGTCGCCTATGGCTCGCCACATCCTGCGCCTCGGCACCTATCAGCTCTTCTGGCTCGACCGCGTGCCCCAGTCCGCAGCCGTCCATACCTCAGTCGAGCTAGCCAAGCACTTGACGCACCAAGGCATCGCTTCGCTGGTCAATGCTGTGCTCCGCAACTTGCTGCGGCAACGCACACAGGTCCGCTACCCCGATCAGCAGCAGACCCCGACGCATTACCTAGCAGTGTACCACTCCCACCCCGAATGGCTGGTCGAGCGCTGGGTCAGCCGCTGGGGCCGCAAAATCGCCGAACATTTGCTCGCGGCCAACAACCAGCCCTCACCGCTCAACATCTACCTCAATCCGCTGCGCGCCAGCCGCGCAACTGTCGCCGAACTCGGCCTAGTCCCAGTCGAGGCGAGGCCGGGCTTTTATCGAGCGGCAAACGGCGCGGCTCTCTTTGTCTCACGCGCGTACCAGCAGGGACAGTTTCAAGTCCAAGACCCCAACGCCGGCTTGGCCGTGGCCCTGCTCGACCCCCAGCCGGGCGAACGCCTGCTCGACTTGTGCAGCGCACCTGGTGGCAAAGCCGTGCAAGCCGCCATCGCCATGGCCGATCGCGGCTGGGTGGTAGCCGCCGACGTTTCGCTGCCGCGGCTGAATCGAGTACGCGAAAATGCCCGACGCCTGCGCCTGTGCGCCATCCGTCCGGTGGTCCGCGACGGCACAACCCCTGGGTGCGGCATCTTCGACCGCGTCCTCGCCGATGTGCCCTGCAGTGCCACCGGCGTATTGGGACGGCGACCAGACGCCCGCTGGCGTCGCCAGCCCGCCGAATTGGCAGCATTGACCGCGCGGCAACAGGTACTCATCCAACGCGCTTACGAGCACGTGCGTCCTGGCGGCGTCTTGGTCTATAGCACTTGTAGTTTGGAAAAGGAAGAAAACGAGGCCATTGTCGAGCGCTTCTTAAAGCAGACCCCGACCGCACGGCTGGAACGCGCCGATGACCACTTTCCCACCCAGCCCTGGGCCGGCCGCTACGTATTGACCATACCGGGCCAACACGCCGGCGACGGTAGTTTTGCCGCGCGCATCCGCAAAGCTGCATCGTGAAAAACATCCTCCGCCACTTGGTCCTACTCACGGCGGGCGCATTCCTCGCCGGCATCCTCGCTCTCGTCCTGCTCGACGCGATCATCATGCCGTACTTAGTTGACACGCCTAGCGTCCAAATCCCCAACCTCCAGGGCCTTTTCGCGTCCGAGGCATCGGCCCGACTCGAAGAAGCAGGACTAAAGGTGACCATCGGCGATTCGCTGCACCACGAAACCGTTCCCGCCGACGCGGTCGTCGACCAAGACCCCAGTAGCGGCCAATTGGTCAAAGAAGGGCGGCGCATCGTCTTGACGGTGAGTAAAGGCCCGCGCTACTACGAGGTTCCCGACGTGCGCCGCGTTAGCCTGCGCGAGGCGCGTTTGCAACTAGAGGAAAACCAGCTCAAGATCGGCCAAATCCTCTACCGCTCTTCAGATACCCTCCCCGAGGGCGCTATCGTCGGGCAGTCGCCTCCCCCCGGTGCTCAGCTCGTTCGCGACAGTGCGGTTGACCTCCAGGTCAGCAACGGCCCACCCGCGGCCCTCAAGCGCGTGCCGAATCTAATCGGCCTGTCCATCAGAGCCGCGGAGGACACCTTGCGCAAATACGAATTGCGCATCGGCCACATTGCCAAGCGCATCGACGAGCAAAAGCGCGTCGGCACAGTCCTAGCGCAAGGCCCTACGAGCGAACAGCGCATCCCGCGCCACAGCCGCATCGACCTCGTCGTCAGTGCCGCGGCACCGCCCCCCAAGCCAGATGCCTTCGACAACTGGGAGGAACCATGAACGCCACGCGCATCGGCCCTTCCCTCTTGGCCGCCGATTTTGCCCACCTAGCCGAGGACATCGGCCGCGTCGAGCGCGGCGGGGCTGATTTTCTCCATCTCGACGTAATGGACGGGCGCTTCGTCCCCAACATCAGCTTTGGGCTGCCGGTCGTCGCAGCCGTGCGCCAAACTACCCGCCTCGAACTCAACACGCACCTGATGCTGCAAGACCCCTTGCCCTTTATCGGCCCCTTCAAAGAGGCGGGCGCGGACTCGCTCGTGGTCCACGTGGAAATCGAATCCGACCTCCAGACCATACTCGACGCCATTCGCCAGCACGGTATCCAATGCGGCCTCGCGGTCAACCCTAAAACGCCTGTCTCTGCCCTCTACCCCTATCTCGACGAACTCGACTCGGCCTTGGTCATGTCCGTGGAGCCAGGATTTGGCGGCCAAGCCTTTCAGCCCGCAGCCCTCGACAAAATCCGCGACCTGTGCGCGGAAATCGCGCGCCGTGGGCTAGACATACCCATCGGCATCGACGGCGGCGTTCATCCCGGCAACGCTGCCGACTGCCGACAAGCCGGTGCCCAGAGCTTAGTGGCTGGCTCAGCCGTCTTCAATTCCCCTGACCCAGCCCGCGTTATCGCCGACCTGCGCGGCTGACCTGCCTATGTTGCTATATCTATATATTAAATTTATATTTTAACTTCTTTGTTTCATTCTACCACTCGACGCATCGGCCCATGTTTGACCGACTCAGCGAACGCTTTGACGACCTATTCCGCTCGCTCCGCGGGCAGGGGCGCATCACCGAGCGCAACATCGACGATACGCTGCGCCAAATTCGCCGCTCTCTGCTCGAAGCCGACGTCAACTTCAAGGTCGCCAAGGACTTTATTCAACGCGTCAAAGAGCAGGCCCTCGGCCAAGACGTCCTCAAGAGCCTGACCCCGGGCCAGCAGCTAGTCAAAATCGTCCACAGCGAGCTCATTGCCCTGCTGGGGGGCAACAACAGCCCGCCCAACCTCGCCGAACACCCTCCCACCGTGGTCATGCTCGTCGGCCTCCAAGGCTGCGGCAAGACGACTATGGCTGCCAAGCTAGCCCGCCAGTTCAAGGACAAAGGCCGACCGCCGCTGTTGATCGCCGCCGACGTGTATCGGCCAGCCGCCGTAGCCCAGCTCCAATCGCTGGGATCCTCTATCGACGTGCCCGTTTTCAGCCAACCCGCAGGTGTCGACCCAGTCGCCATCTGCCGTCGCGGCATCGAGCAAGCCCGCCAGACCCACCGCAGCATCGCGCTCATCGACACGGCGGGCCGCCTGAGTATCGACGAAGAGATGATGGACGAGTTGGAGCGCATCCAGCAGGCCGTCGAGCCGCACGAGATCCTCTTTGTCGCCGACAGCATGCAGGGCCAAGACGCCGTGGAAACCGCCGCCCGCTTTAACCAGCGCCTTGCATTTACCGGCTGTGCCCTGACCAAACTCGACAGCGATGCCCGCGGCGGAGCTGCGCTGTCGATCCGCGCCGTCACCGGCCGGCCGATCAAATTCGTCGGCACCGGCGAGAAAATCGAAGACCTAGAGTCCTTTCACCCCGATCGCATGGCCTCGCGCATCCTCGGCATGGGCGACATTGTCTCGCTCGTAGAGAAGGCCGAGCAGGCCATGGAGCGCGACAGGGCTAAAGAGCTAGAAGAAAAGTTTCGCCGGGCCTCTTTCACCTTTGAGGATTTTCTCTCGCAGTTGCAAGCCGTGCGCCGCATGGGGCCTCTGGACCAGCTCATGGGCATGATTCCCGGGGCCGGCAAAGCCGCCAAAAACATGCAGCTCGACGACAGCGCATTCACCCAAGTCGAAGCCATCATCAACTCCATGACCCGCCAAGAGCGAGTCCAACCCAAAATTCTCAACGGCAGCCGCCGCAAGCGCATCGCCCGCGGCAGCGGCACGACCGTTCAGGAAGTAAACCAACTAGTCAAACAATTCCACATGATGCAGAAAATGCTCAGGCAGATGGGCCGCGCCAAAGGCGGCCGCCTGAAAATGAGAATGCCCCTTGTGGGCTAGGCATCCTTCGCCAAGGAGAATAGCATTGGTCAAACTTCGCCTTAAGAGAATAGGCAAACGCAAACAGCCTTACTACCGGATCGTCGCCGCCCACATCAGCGTCGCCCGCAACGGCCGCGCTCTCGCCGAGGTGGGCCTCTACGATCCCATGCACGCCAGCGTCAAAATCGACGAAGAGCGCGCCATCGAGTGGCTCAACAAAGGCGCGCAGATGACCGAAACCGTCGCCGACCTCTTCCACAGCCAAGGAGTCTTGGCCCGCTGGAAGGGCGCGGAGGGTCGGGTGCGCGACGATGCCCTCTCCGGTGACAAGCCCAAGAGCCGGCGTAAGAAAGCGGCCGCTGAACCGGTCGAGCAGGAAGAAGCGGCACCAGTCAAGCAAGTAGCCGCTGAGCCAGAAGCCGCTGCACCGGACGAACAGGTAGCTGCTGAATCAGCCGAATCGGCCGAGCAAGAGGAAAAGTAGAAGGTACACCCTCATGGCCGGGCGCGTCGCCGTAGCCTATATCTCCCGCCCGTGGGGAGTGCGCGGCGAAGTTCGGGCCGAGGCCCTGACGCACCGCGTCGAGCGCTTCAGCGACCTGCGGGATGTCGTCCTCCAATGCGCGGACCGACCCGATCGGCCGCTCAAACTCGAGCGCTGGCGCACAGATGCCAAGAGCTTGTTGCTCAAATTCGCCGGCATCGACTCGCCCGAACAGGCGCGTTCAATTCTGGCCGGCGGCTACGTTACCATTGCCCCCGATCAGCGCGATCCCCTGCCGGAGGGCACGCACTACATCGACGACCTAGTAGATTGCGCGGTCGTCAATTCGGAGGGGCAACCATTGGGTCGCATCATTGAGGTCTTATCCATGCCGACGATAGACGTCTATGTGGTCCGCGGAGCCAAAGGCGAGGCCCTCGTGCCGGCTGTCGGCGACTTTGTCGTGGAAATCGCGCCGGATCGGGTCGTCGTGCGGGGCATTGAAGAGCTATTTGAGCCATGAGAATAGACATCGTAACCCTTTTCCCGGATTTCTTTGCCTCGCCGTTGGCGACCAGCATGATGGCCCGCGCCATCGCCCGGGGCCTGTTGACCGTCGAGACCCACGATCCGCGCGATTGTGCGACCGACAAACACCGCACCGTGGATGACGCGCCTTACGGTGGCGGCGGCGGCATGGTCCTCAAGCCCGAGCCCGTGTACCAACTCTGGCAGGAGCGGGGCCTAGCGGCCAGCCGCTGCATTTACCTGACAGCCGACGGCCAACCACTCAACCAAGCCCTCGCCGTGGAGCTAGCGTTAGAGAAGCGGTTGGTGCTGTTGTGCGGGCATTACAAAGGCGTAGATGAGCGGATCCGCACCGGGCTTATCGACCGTGAAATTTCAATCGGCGACTACGTGCTCACCGGCGGCGAGCCGGCCGCCCTAGTCCTCATCGACGCAGTGGCCCGGCTCATACCCAACGTTTTGGGCAACTTTTCTTCGGCCTTGGACGATTCGTTTCAAGAGGCCGTACTCGATTGCCCTTGGTACACCCGACCGGTTGAATTCCGCGGCCAGCGCGTTCCCGATGCGCTGCTTTCGGGCGATCGCGCACGCATAGATCACTGGCGGCGACGCCAAGCCTTGCAGCGCACGTTTGCGCGCCGGCCCGACTTGCTGCAACAGATAGAACTCGACGAAGAAGAACAACAGCTCATCGCCACTTGGCGGGAGCAAGGGCTGGAAGAAGCCCCGTAACAAACAAGGTGATACAATGGACGCAAGTATCTTGCGCGAACTAACCTCGGACCAACTCAAAACCGACCTCCCCGCATTCGGCGCTGGCGACACCGTGCGCATCCACGTGCGGGTCATCGAGGGCGACAAGGAGCGCACCCAAATTTTTGAAGGAACCGTCATCCAGCGCAGAGGCAGCGGCATCCAAGAGACCTTTACCGTGCGCAAGATCTCTCAGGGCATCGCCATCGAGCGCATCTTTCCCATCCATTCACCGCGCATCGCCAAGATCGAGCGCCTGCGCGAAGGCCGGGTGCGCCGCGCCCGCCTGTTTTACTTGCGCGGTCGCAAAGGCCGCGCCGCCCGCATCCGCGAAAAGCAGGCGCGCTAAGCGGAGGCCACGCCATGGCCCAACGCGGCGATCTGCCTTTTACGCGCAAAAACTGGTCTTTGGCCATAGCCGGCTTAGCCGCGATCGTGCTTGGCTATGTGTTTTTGCGCATCCCGCCAGCCGAGGGTTTCCTCTCCCTCACCCTAGCACCGGTACTCCTAGTGGTCGGCTACTGCGTGCTGATTCCCATGGCAATTTTGGTCCGGGACCAGTCAGCAGACGAGGGAGACGAGGCTGAACAGACATGACCAGCGCCCAACCCATCATCGACGACGGCGTCCACGCCGACTATGCCCCCGACCTCTACCGCTACGACACCGAGGCCCAGCAGGTCGCCCGCTTTGCCGACATCGGCCCCGAGCAGCTAGCTTTCTTTCACCAGCAGGGCTACCTCGTGATAGCAGAGGCGTTTTCGCCTGCCCAAGTCGCCGCTGCTGGTGAAGCCGTGTACGACCTAATTGACAGCAAGCAGCCCGAATTTCGCGGCGTCCAACTGGAAGTCGCCGCACAGGGTCAAAAGCTGATGGGTGCAGCGCGGCGTAAGGCCGTGCGCAAGCTGATGAATTTCGTCGATTGGGACGAGCGCTTCCAACCCTTGGCCACCGATCCAGATCTCTTGGATGTCCTCGCCCGCCTGATGGACGACACGCCCGTTCTATTCCAAGAAATGGCCCTGCTCAAGCCGCCTAGGGGCCGCGAAAAACCCTGGCACCAAGACTGCGCGTACTTCAACTATCCCTTGGGCACCACCATCATTGGCGTCTGGATCGCCCTCGACCACGCCGACGCGAATAACGGCTGCCTGCACATCCTGCCCGGCACGCATCGCGAAGGTCCGGTCAATCACTTCAAACGCCGCGATTGGCAGATCTGCGACACCGACGTCCAAACCGAGCGCGACGTCGTCGTGCCCCTCGCCCCTGGCGGTTGCCTGCTCTGGCACGGCATGACCCACCACGGCAGCCCGACCAACCCCTCGCAAAAAATGCGCCGCGCCCTGCAACTACACTACCGACCCGCCAGCGCCGGCCAGATCGACACCGACGAGCGCATGCAGCACTTCGGCGGCGAAGTGCGCGGTGCCGAGTGCTGAACACAGTAGTCAACGCTCCAAACGCAACGTCGCCGCATCAATAAACCCACCCCCCACTTGGCGCGCTGCCAACGCAGCCGCACGCTGAGCGGCCGTATCAATCCCCACCCCCCGATGCAGGCGATGCGCCAAATACGCAGCGAAAAACACATCTCCAGCTCCCGTTGGATCAGCCACCATCGCCACCGGAGCCGACGCAAACTTCGTCCGCTCACCCTTCCCACTTGCCACCCAGCCGCCGTGCGAGCCTTCGGTGACGACCCACTCTGCTACCGAGCAATCGCGCATCAACTGGTCCAGCGTCAGACCGCAATCAGCGAGCACGAGTTCTAATTCATCATTGGAAGTTTTGACATAATCCGCGCACTGCAGGGCGACATATAGACTTTTAGCAATCCCTTGGTACACCTGCGTCCCCTCAATCCGCCGCACATAGCCTTGGATGTCCAAGCTCACCACGCCGCCCATCGCCGCTAGCACATCCTCGGCTAGATCACGTGGATGCAGCGGCCCCAAATGCACATGCTCCGCGCCAGCGAGCACCGGCCCGAGTTGCGCTGCGGCAATCGGCGCGGCGCAAGCGAGCAGCTCCTGACGCCGTGCGTCGCCATCCACATAGTTGACAAAACAGGTCGTCGTCGCGCTCTCGCCCACATGGACGGCAATACCCCGCTGCTGCAACACCGCCAGCATCGCCCGGTCGGCCACAGCGACATTGGTCAACACCCGCGTCTGCACGCCCAACTCGGCAAAGGTCAGCCCAGCATACGCGACCACGCCGCCGCGCTTGTACGCGCTCACGCCGTCTTGCACCACGCGGTCAATCGTCGCCGAACCAATGACTGCCACCGCACCCATATCAAACTCCATCAGGTCGTCCACTGTGTCGTCATAGTACGCACGACCGCAACAAGAGATTTACTCCCCTCGGGCCGCTGTTTATTTTTACTAGATCGCGCCATCGTGCAATAAGAATAAGGAAGAAGAAGCCGTGCAGTACCGCCACCTGAATCACCAATGCTTTACGCTCGCCGCCATAGACGACGTGATCTGTCGCGGTCGCTGGCGTGATTGGGCCGAACTGCGCCGGGCCGCTCTTGCAGACCACACCCTGCTCGACAAAATCGAACGCGTCTGCGCCCATTGCGCTGCCGACCCACGCGCTCAGCGCTATCGCTTTTGGATGCACTATGTCAGAAAACACCGCAGCTCTTCCTGATTGGGATCGCGTACTGTCGGCGGCGTGCCGCCTCCAGCAACTTCTGCCTGAAGCTGTGTTGGTAGGCGGGACCGCAGCGGCAATCCATGCCGAGCATCGCCTTTCCCAAGATGCGGATCACGTAGTGCCCGACCTGCGTCGTCGGTTCGACGACATTCTCGCCCAATTAGAATCCGCGGCTGGATGGCGGACGGCCCGCGTGACGCGACCAGTCCAAATCCTCGGCAGCCTCGACGGAATCGAGACCGGGGTGCGTCAACTGATTCGCAGCGAGCCGTTGGAAACGACGACAATCCAACATCGGGACGCGGCGTTGACCATTCCAACCCCACCGGAAATCCTCCGCATCAAAGGGGTTCTGATCCTCAAACGCAACGCAACGCGCGACTATATCGACTTCGCCGCGCTCGCCCACCGCATGGGCGACCAAGCCGCGGCAGAAGCCCTGCGACCTTTCGATAGGTTGTACCACCAAGACAATGGGGAGTCCGCATTGCAACAATTACAGGCGCAACTTGCTAGTCCCTTGCCCTACGACTTAGAAGGCACTGAACTTTCTGAATACAAGAACCTCGCCGCACAGTGGCACGACTGGAATGCAGTGACGGCTGCTTGCGCCCATGTAGCGGTCGTCGTCTTCGATTACGTCTGCGAACAAAAGTAAAGGAGCTTTCCATGTCACCCCGACGTCAGCCCGACGGCCGCCCCGAATGGCGCAGTGTTGACGAACTGTTGGCCCAAGCCATAGCTAGCGAGGATTTTGCCACACTGCCCGGCAAAGGGCAACCCCTCGACCTGAGTGCGTACTTTGCCAGCGGCCCCGAACACCGCATCGCCGGCAAGCTGCTCAAGGACAACGCGGTTTTGCCCCAAACCTTGCAAGACCGCCGCGCCGCCGAACAGCTCCGCACCCAAGCCAGCCAAACACTAGCGACGCAAAAGGAATACTTGGCGACGCTAAAGACCAAAATTTGTGCCCAAGCTCCGGCCCTGTGCCGCTTCTTTCCCGACCGCCCGACCGCATTGGACGCTCTCGGCCTACCGACTTGGCCCGAGTATTTCTCCGAACCAGAGGGGGCACTCCTGCCCGCTCGCCGCACCTTGCTCGACGATGCCAGACGCCTAGCCGAACTCGTCGCCGCCTACAACCGCCGCATCGAAGTCGCCATCGCCGAATACTTAGACTCTCTGCGCCAAGCCAACGCTTGCGTCGAGCGGCTCAACCAACAAGTAGCCTTCTCGCGGCACTTACCCGCCGGCTTGCAGCTTAAGACCTCTGATCTCACCAAGGCCGAAGCCCAAGTGCGCACGGCACTTCCTCCCCTGACGCCCTTGCCCGCCGATCTAGTCCAGCGGTTAGCCCAGTATTACAAAGCGGCGCACCCCTCGCTCTGGCAGCGGCTTTCTTAGGTACTGACATTACACAGGCATCGTGTATCTGTCATGCTGAGCGAAGCGAAGCATCCCATACCTAGGGGTCTATATGTAACTGTTTGTTACGAAAAAAACAGCCGCATAGCCGTCGCCCCCAACACCTGCTCCTTTTCTGCCGCGCTCAGCCCCAATTCCTCGGTAAACACCGCCAAGTGCTGGGCATAGGTCGTGTTTTCCAACCAGTGCTCGCACGGGAAATCCGATCCCCAGACACAGCGCTCGGGGCCAAAGGCGGCGAGCAAATGGCGCAGTTGCGGATGCGTATCACTGAAGGGGTACTCCTGATCCGAACTGGTCACCGCAAAGGTGAGTTTGGCGTGGAGTTGGCCAAAGCGCGCCAACTCCGCCGCTTGGCGCACCGCTGCATCCTCGATCCCGTTAGCTCCCACCGGATAGGCACAGTGGTCCAGCACCACCGGGACGTGGGGAAACCGCGCTAGCAAAGCCGCCAACTCGCTGAGTTGTTTCTCGCGCAAATGAGCGCAAATTACCGCGCCGACTTCGCCGGCCCGACGCCAGAGCCGCTCCGCCATAGGCTGGTCGTACCCCGCAGGCGCGGCTTCGAGGCGGAGTCCCTTGACGTTGTATCCAGTCACCAGCCGCTCCAGTTCGTCCGGGCTATCGTCCCCGGCCGGGTCCAACGTGCCAACCCCGACCGTCCAGTCGGCATTGGCCCGAGCTGTATCGGCCAACAACCGATTGTCCCAGCGATAAGCCGACCCCGTCTGGATCAACACCACGCGCCCGACGCCATTGGCCTCGGCCTCGCGCCGCAAGTGTTCGATGGGCCCCACGCCCGGCGACGGCCGGAAGGGGTCTTCTATCATGGGGTATCGCGTCTCATCTCCGTGGTAAATATGTGCGTGTGTATCGACGATCATCGCCGGCTCCTTTCCGTGTCTGTCCTGCGGTGGAACCTAAAGAAGAAATGGACAGTCCAAAACTTGCCTGAATTCATCCGCTAGGTATCTTCTTGTGCAACTTTCCCAATAGAACTCCTGCATAATCCATGCGTCTATTCCTCAAGCGGGCCTTGCTCGCCTTGCTGCTTTTGGCACCGGTGTTGTACGGTGCCTTCGCCCTAACATCCCACCCCGTAGAGCCGCATCCCTACTTTACATCGGGGGACGTTTTGGTCATTGCCCACCGGGGCGGCAAAGGACTAGCACCGGAAAACACCCTGACAGCCTTTGCCCACTCGACCGCGTTGGGAGTCGATGTGCTAGAAATGGACTTGCGCCAAAGCAGCGACGGCGCACTCATCGTCCTGCACGACCAGCGCGTTGATCGCACGACCAACGGCCAAGGCGCAGCCGATAGCTTGAGCTTGGCCCAATTGAAGCAGCTAGACGCCGGCTACCACTTTAGCTTAGACGGCCAAACCTTTCCCTATCGCGGCCAAGGGGTCTCAATCCCCACCCTAGACGAGGTATTTACAGCCTTTCCCAACATGCGCTTTCTCATCGAAATCAAAGACGACTCCGCCGCGTTAGTAAACGACTTTTGCCGCACGATCCAGCGCTTCCAACTAAGCGACCGCGTCATCGCCGCTTCCTTCCGTAGCCGCCCTTTAGAGACCTTGCGCCAGACTTGCCCCGAAGTGGCGACTTCGGCCTCTTCATCAGCGGGAATGTCCTTTATATTGCTCCACTGGCTACGGCTCGACGCGGCTTACCACCCCACTAGCCAAGCCTTTCAGTTCCCGGCCCGCTTGGGCAAAATCGACCTAATAGACCAGCGCTTCATCGCCCGTGCCCATGCCCACAACGTCCAAGTCCACGTCTGGACCATCAACGATCCCGATGCCATGCAGCACTTCCTAGACCTAGGCGTCGATGGCCTAATCACCGACTATCCCGACCACCTGCTACGCATCCTAAACCGCCAGCCCGCAGAGGAGGCATCATGGGCGACCCAATAGCCCTGAACGTACAACATCTGACCAAAACTTACGGCACAGGAGCAAACGCCCTGACCGTCCTCGACGATGTGAGTTTCTCCCTTGCAGCCGGTGCCACCTGCGCGGTCGTCGGCCCTTCGGGCAGCGGTAAAACCACGCTGTTAGGATTGTGCGCTGGGCTGGATCGCGCCAGTTCGGGATCGGTCGCGCTCGACAGCGTGGATTTAGGCGACCTCGACGAAGACCAGCGCGCGCATCTCCGCAGCGAAAAGGTCGGCTTCGTCTTCCAGACCTTCCAACTCATCCCCACCCTCAGCGCCCTCGAAAACGCCATGGTGCCGCTCGAATTGCGCCGCGAGCCAAACGTCCGCGAGCGCGCCGTTGACCTCCTCAACAGGGTCGGATTGGGCGACCGGCTGCACCACTACCCAGCGCAGCTTTCGGGGGGAGAGCAGCAGCGCGTGGCGCTCGCACGGGCCTTTATCAATCGTCCCGCGCTCCTCTTTGCCGACGAGCCTACCGGCAACCTCGACGACGGCACCAGCAGCAAAGTGCGGGACTTGCTCTTTAGCCTCAACGAAGAATCCGGTGCCACCTTAATTTTGGTCACCCACGATCTGACGCTGGCCCGCCTCACCCAGCGAATCATTCGCCTCCAAGGCGGCCGGGTCGCCGACGATCAATTGATCACATAGCAAGCCCAAATGCGAGATACTTACATGATAACTATTCTGCGTCCATCTGCGTCCATCTGCGTCCATCTGCGGATAATTTTATAATGCTCTGGCTCGGCAAAATGGCCTGGCGCGACAGCCGCAGCCACCGCCGCAAACTGCTGCTTTTTACCTCTTCGATCTCCATCGGCATCGGTGCGCTCGTCGGCTTGAGCAGCCTCAGTTCCACGCTGCAAGAGGCCATGGACCAACAAGCTGCCGCGCTCTTAGGTGCCGATATGGCGCTGACGAGCCGCCAGCCCTTCACGCCCATCACCGAGGCGCTCATCGATTCGCTCGGCGGCGTTCAGGCGCGTCAAGTGGCCTTCAACTCCATGATTTACCTGCCCAAGACCCAAAGCACCCGCCTCGCCCAAATCCGCGCCCTCACCGGCTCTTTTCCCTTTTACGGCGAGCTAAAAACGGCCCCGGCTGAGGCCGCACAGCGCTTTCGCACCCAGCCACATGCCCTCGTTGACGAGGCGCTCATGTTGCAGTTTGGCGCGGCAGTCGGCGACTCGATCAAAGTCGGCGACACGGTCTTCCTCATCGGCGGGCGGCTCCTGCGTATCCCCGGCGAGAACGCCCTCTTCAGCGACATCCAGCCGCGCGTTTATATCCCGATGTCCTACCTCGACGATACTCACCTGATCCAACGAGGCAGCCGCGTCACTTACTCCGCCTTCTTCCGCTTCCCCGAGCGGGATGTCCAAGCGATAGCCAAATCCATCCGCCCGCACACCCGGAGCGACCGCCTCCGGCTTGAAACCATCGAAAGGCGCAAGGCGCGCCTCGGCCGCACCCTCAACAACCTCTACCGCTTCTTAAACCTCGGCAGCTTTATTGCCCTGCTGCTCGGCGGCGTGGGCGTGGCCAGCGCCATCCACACCTACACGCGGCAAAAACTGTCCACCGTCGCCGTGCTGCGCAGTCTTGGTGCCACAGCCCGTCAGACTGTCTTGATCTATCTAATCCAAGCCGGAGGCATGGGCTTGATTGGTTCGCTCGTCGGTGCCCTGCTCGGGGTCGGGGTCCTCTATCTGCTCCCCAACGTCCTCGCCGACGTGCTACCCCTCCAGGTCGAGCCGAGCTTTGATCTCCTCGCCGTCTTGGAGGGCCTTGGCCTAGGCCTTGGCCTGTCGCTGCTGTTTGCCGCTCGGCCGCTGCTGGCCATCCGCAAGACCTCGCCGCTGTTGACTCTGCGCGCCTCGTTTGAGGACGACCAACCAGCCGACAGCGGGTGGCTGCGCTGGGCTTTGTACTTGGGAATCGTCCTGATAATCGCACTCTTTGCCTACCGGCTCACCGACCGCTGGCCGCTGGCTCTTGGCTTTGTCGGCGGGGTTGGAGCCGCCTTTGCGCTTCTAACGCTTACCGCCCGCGCAATCATCTACGGCACTCGGCGGTTTTTCCCCGCCTCTTGGAGCTATATCTGGCGTCAAGGGCTGGCCAATCTCTATCGTCCCAACAACCAGACTACGCTGCTGATGTTGGGCCTTGGGCTGGGGACTTTCCTGCTCAGCACCCTCTTCCTAACCCAGACCAATCTGCTGTCCCACATCAAAAGCGTCGGCTCCGACCAAAACCCCAACGTCGTGCTCTTCGACATCCAAACCGACCAGCGCCAAGAGCTAAGCGAACTCGTCGCCGGGATGGACCTGCCGTTGTTGCAACAGGTGCCCATCGTCACCATGCACGTCCACAGCGTCAAAGGCCAACCCGCCCGCACCATACTCCGCGACACCACCGCTAACCGAGGCCGACGCGGCAATTGGGCCTTGCGGCACGAGTACCGCGCGACCTATCGCGATTTCCTCACCGAGACCGAAGAGATCGTCGCCGGCACCTGGCGCAGCCAACCCGCGGACGACACCCTCTACGTCTCCTTGGAAACAGGCGTTGCTTCTTCTTTAGGCGTTGGCGTTGGCGACTCGCTGACCTTTGATGTCCAAGGAGTCCCGATCGAAGTCGTCGTCGGCAGTCTGCGCCAAGTCAACTGGCAGCGCATCATGCCCAACTTTCTGGCGGTCTTTCCCCCCGGCATCCTCGAGGCCGCACCACAATCCCACGTCCTCGTCTCCCGCACTGCCACGACCGAGCAAATGGCCGCCTTGCAGCGGTCCACCGTACACCGATTCCCCAATGTCTCGGTCATCGATCTCGGCGTCATCCTCAGCACCGTCGATACCATCCTCGACAAGGTTTCGCTGGTGGTGCGCTTTATGGCCTTTTTCAGCGTCTCGGTTGGCCTGATCGTGCTCGTCGGCGTGATTGCCAGCAGCCGCTACCAACGCATTGAGGAAAGCGTCTTGCTCAAAACCTTGGGAGCCAGTCGCCGCCAAGTAGTAGCGATCATGGCGCTCGAATATCTGTTTTTGGGAGCTTTCGCCTCGGCGACGGGAGTGATTCTGTCGCTGGGGGGCGTCTGGGCCTTGAACCGCTATCTCTTCGAGATCGGCTTCGCGCCCGACTACCTGCCGCTAATCCTAGCCTTTGCCGCGGTCAGTCTGCTAACGGTCGCCGTCGGCATGGCCTCCAGCCGCGGCGTCCACAGCAGTCCACCACTCGAAGTCCTGCGCTCGCTCGGCTAGCGGCGCAACTCCTCCAGCACCGGCCCCAGCGTCGCCCACACGGTTTCGGCGACGATCTGGTGGCCTTCGACGTTGGGATGGTTGCCGTCGGGCAAGTTCAGCGCGGGTTGGTCGCCCACGCCTTCTAACAAAAAGGGTATCAAGGCCGCGTCGTTTTTCTCTGCCAACACTGGGAAGATCGCGGCAAACGCCGCTGTGTATTCCGCGCCCAAATTGGGCGGCATCTGCATCCCGGCGATGACTAGGGCCACTTTGGGATTTTTCGCTTTCACCCGCTCGACGATTTGTTGCAGGTTGGCGTGGGTGTCTTTGGGGTCTATGCCGCGCAGACCGTCGTTGGCTCCCAATTCGAGGACGAAGACGTCGATGGGGCGGCGCAAGAGCCAGTCAATGCGGCGCAACCCACCGGCTGAGGTCTCGCCGCCAAGCCCGGCATTGAAGACTTCAAAGTTCCAGCCGAGCGAATCAATCCGCGCCTGCACCAAAGCCGGGAAGGCCTGTTCGCGGTCGAGGCCATAACCAGCGGTCAGGCTATCGCCAAAAAAGAGAATGACGCGGCTGGAGTCCGCCTCTTCGGCAGAGACGCTGCCGCCGAGTAATGCCAGGACCAATGCGATGTATTTCACCTTGTGTGCCCTCTTAGTTTTGCTCGTGCGCTTCTTGCTTATTGAAGCGAAAAATCCGCTGCGCCCGCGCCGATAGTTGGTCCATAATCTCCGCTGGCAGCGGATCGGCCGCCTTGTATTGGTAGCCCAAGCTGGGGAAGTAGCGGTGGTACACCAGCGACATCATGGTGCGACGGCAGTTCGTGCGATTCGGCGTGGCCCGGTGCCAGACGCGCATGTCGCGCACCACGGTAGAACCGGCCGGCATATTGGTGCGCAGCGACGGCATGGTCAATGCGCGCTCTTCCAAGCCGCCCGCCCGCCCCACATCCGCCGGGTCGATGGCCGCCTCGTGATCCGTGATCAGATGCGTACCCGGCCACACCTCCGTGCTGCCGTTTTCCTCCGTAAAATCCACCAACGGGATGTTCACGACCATCATATGCGGCGGCATGGCAATGGGCAAATCGGGGAAGAGATGCAGTTGGTCGCGGTGGACAACTTGAGTCTCCGGCCAGTTGGGCGCCGTGGAGTTGCAGTGATAGGGCAGCTTGGCCCAAAAATCCTCGCCGAGCATGACGTCCAAGATCTGCACGGCCCAAGGGTTTTCAATCGCCAGCGGATCAATGAAGGGCGGACGCAACAAATCGCCCGGTACTCGGCCTTCCAAATGACCGTCCCAAGCCTCATGCATCACATCGCACCACGCCTGGTCCATGGTCTCTTCCAAAATGACAAAGCCCACTTCTCGCACTTGGCGCACCGCCTCGGCTAAAGTATCGGCGGCAAGGCGCTGCTGTTCAATTTCTTGTGTCGATAGTTTCATAAAAATCTCGCCGATTCTACTGCGAGGCTATTGTCGTGGTCAAGGTTTGATCCCACTCCTATATTAAGCGCCGATTCCCTAAACTGCACCCCGGAGCCTTCATGCAGACCACCATTTTAGGCCGCACTAACCTAACCGTCTCGCGCATGGGCTTAGGCGCTGGCGGCCACAGCCGAATTGGGCGCAACGCCGACCTAACCGACGCCCAATCCGCCGACCTCGTCCGCCACGCCTTAGACCACGGCGTCAACTTCATCGACACGGCCGAAGGCTACGGCACGGAAGCCATCATCGGCCAAGCCCTACAAGGCCGCGACCGCACCGCCGTCGTCCTCTCTACCAAAAAATCCACCCGCAACGAACAGGTCACACCTGAGACTTTGCACACCAGCCTCGACCAAAGTCTAAAGCATCTAGGCACCGACTACATCGATCTCTACAATCTCCACGGCGTCGTGCCCCAAGACTACGCCTATCTCGTCAACGACATCTACCCCGCGCTGCAAAAGGCGCAGCAACAGGGCAAAATACGCTTTGTCGGCCTCAGCGAGATGTTCAACGAAGACTTCGAACACACCATGCTCCAGCAGGCTCTGGCCGACGACCTCTGGGATGTCCTGATGGTCGGCTTCAATCTGCTCAACCAAACCGCCCGCGCCAACGTCTTCGCGCAGGCCATCGCGCAAAACGTCGGCATCCAAATCATGTTCGCCGTTAGAAAAGCACTTAGCCACCCCGACAACCTATGCGCCTTCATCGACGCCCTCGTCGAAAAGGGGCAAATCGACCCCGCCGACCTCGACGCCTTCCCCGACTTCCTGTTGGCCGAAGCCCCATCCCTACCCGATGCCGCATACCGATTCTGCCGCGACGAACCCGGCGTCCACGTCGTCCTCTCCGGCACGGGCAACGCCGCCCACCTCGACGCCAACCTCGCGTCTTTCGCCCGCCCGCCGCTGACGCAAGAGACGCGCGACCGACTCATCCACATCTTCCGCCGCGTCAATTCTACTACGGGGCAAGCGATATGAGCGTTTATCGCCTTGATTCCAATGGGTAGGGTGTTGATATACTGTGCGATAATTGCTCGACGATACGATTTGACCATATTGATCTAAAGGCATTAAGGCATTAACTAGAAAGGATATTCCATGCAGACCACGACAGTATCGCAACTCAAAATGTCGTTGAGCACCTATTTGCGTCAAGTCAAAGCAGGTAAAGAGATGGTAATCACCAAATACGGCCGTCCCATTGCACGCTTACTACCCTTCGCGAGTCCTGAGCCTCTCCCTGAGAACTTGCGAGACCTAGAAAAGCAGGGTCTCATCAAGCGCGGGGAGAAGCCCTTGCCCGAGAATTTTTGGAATCTGCCGCGTCCTGCCGATCCCCAAGCGGCCGTGCGTTCGGCGGTCTCGCGTGAGCGGGAGGAAGGCTGGTGAAATTCTGGAACACCTCGGCAACTCGTGGAAGCTGCGTCTTCTGCGAGTATTCATGACTATCCGTACTCTACTACGGGAGGATCCAATGAGTACTGAATACACTATCGTCATCGAGAAAGATGAAGACGGTTATTACGTTGGCAGTATTCCCGGCCTTCCGGGCTGTCATACCCAAGGAAAGTCAATCGACCAGTTGCTCGAACGGATGGAGGAGGCAATCGCACTCTGGCTTGAGGCCAATAGCGAAGACGCTCCGAACTCGCTTGAACTGGTAGGCATTCAAAGAATATCTGTATGAACAGAATGCCGCGCGTGACGGGTACTCATGTAGTACGATCTCTGCGGAAAGTCGGTTTCGAACTTGTGAGGCAACGAGGGAGTCACGCGATTTTGAAGCACCCTGATGGTCGGAGCACAGTTGTGCCCATTCATGGCGGTGAAACGATCGGCGTTGGTCTTATGTCCAAGATTCAGAGAGATGTCGGGATTGATCGAGAGGCATTCATTGATCTGCTCGCCGGTTGATCCAACGATGGCTCAACCGGCGATAGCTTCGGTGATAACAAGCTCTAAACGCACGAGATCAAGGGTCAGTTTCGGGACTAAAAGACGGGCCGGCCAGTTCATCCAACGCCACATTGAGCACGCCCGCGAGTCGGCGGAACAGGCCGAGCGTCCCGGGCTTCTGTCCGTTCTCAATCTGCGACAGATACCCTTTTGAGACACCTACTCGCTCGGCCAGCACATCCAGTGTGAATTCGCGGTGCTTCCGCCACACGCGCAAGGGCGATTCGCCAGCGAGAATGGCCTTTACAACTTCGCCCGGAATCGTCTCGCCTGCTGCGTCCTCGGCCCATGCCCGTTCGATAGCCACAGAATCGGCCGCATCCTCAAGCGCGGCGACCATCCGACGGTACTCCTCAATTGGGACGACGGCGTATTCTGGTTCGCCGTCCTTCTCAATGATCTGCACGTCTTGTTGCTTCATCTGTAAACTCTTCTCTCTGGTCGATCTTCGCCACCAGCAACACTTTTCGCTCGTTGTTGAGCGAGTAGATCACACACCAGTCGCCTACGCGGAGTTATTCGATTAGCCTGTATAGCTCATCCGCTATTTCATCCGTGCTTTTCAAGGAGGTGTTCAGAGCGACTTTGTCCGCCAACATAGGACTATGCCGGACGATTTCATCTTTTGAGATTTCATGCCAGACCGGCAGGATACGGGTAGCACCCTCGACTTCGAGTGATACAAGGCCATCTAGTTCCTTTTGAGGCCACTCCTTGTCGAAGAAGTATTTTGACAACACAACAACGCCGAAGCGTGAATTGGCCAGCCCTCGGTCAATCTCTCGACGCAAGCTATCTCCCATTTTCAGCGTAAACTCGTCGTACCACACCTTGGCTCCTCTGGCCTCAAGTACTTCTGCCATTCCAAGAACAAAACCATCCTTGTCTTCGCTCGCATGGGAAATAAAGAAGTCGTAGTTGTCTTTCTGTGCATGGGCGGTGGGAGTAGGGATGCTCGATAGATTTGTACGGCGTCGGATCTCGCTTGTGATCTTTCGTTCGTGTTCCTCTCGCTCACGAATCAGCCGCTTTTGCTCGTCAGAGATTTTCTTGCGCTCTCTTTCATCCTCGCGGGCCTGGCGCTCCTCATAAGAATGCAGGCTCTTGGACTTGTCGGCGATCTTACCGGAAATTTCCGCACGCTTCTTCTGCACGGTAGCCAAGTCTTTACTGGCACGCTCCACTTTCTTCAACTCATTCTGAAGCGTCGAGGTACTTTTTGTACGAGTCGCCGCTTCGTTCGCGCGATTGATTTTCGCTTGAATATCGGCTTCCTTTTGAGTCTCCTGAGCCTCAGCCTTCCGGAGATTAGCGATTTCCTTTTTGAGCTGGTTGATCTGGTTTACGTAATTCATTACTTCGTCCCATTCTCTAAGTGAGAGAGTTCTATTGCTCAGTTCATAAAACACTCGAAATAGGCCGTGTCAACATCCCCCAACCCTCCTCGTCATCTCCGCAAAGTACAGTACTTCCTCCGGCGTCAGCGCCCTCCCTAAGACATCGCTTTCCCGGTACGATAGCCATTTCTTGAGCACCTGATAGCCGCCGAGTTTGTATTCCCAAATTGCGGCGGGGACGTTGCGCCAGAAGGCGTGATCGTTCAGATACACGTCCAGCGTCTTTTCGCCCAGCGCGGGTATGGCATCCCCCAGCGCGGCGCGTTCGTCCGGGGTATATTCGCGCTCGACGATGCGGCCTTGGCCCGGCATTACGGCGTCACCCGTTCCGTAGTAGCCCCACCCGGCGGTGAGTGCGAAATCGTCGCCGGTCATGTTGCGGTCGTCGGTGGTGGCAGGCACGGCGAGGGCGGCGATTTCTGGGCGCAACGTGCCTTGGGTAACGCCCGGCACAGGTGCATCGGGATTGAGCAGGCGGGACAGTTCGCGCCCTCGCACCGCTGATGCAGCGAGGGAATCTGCCGCGCTGTCAGCTTCGCCATCAGGCCAGCCCGGTAGCGGGATGCGCGGCCATTCCATGCGGAGCGCCCCGGCGTTGGCTTCGAGGTAAGCGGGATCATGGAGGGTGGCGAGGACGTGGTGGAAGAGGTCTTCTACATCCGCGCCGAGACCATGGAGATAGCGTTGTGCGGCTCCGGATAAATTGGGGCGGCGTTGAGCAGCGTTCCCAGCAGTTGCGAGGCTGTCATCACAAAGCCATGCGGGGAACATATTAGTCCCGCGCTCGATCAGATGCCGTGAAGCGATATGTTTCGTGAAACATGCCTGTGGTTCACCTGAACCTTTCCGCAAATGCTGTGCAGCCGAAAGCCACAAGTTGCCCTCGGATATATGCGGCGGATAGCGGGGACTTTTCTCTCGAAGCAGTTTCGTTTCTGATTCCCAGTAGAGCCAGCGATTGTCGAACGGTCGGTAGGCGTGGCGGACAAAACCACACTCATTGGGGCCGCCGCGTTTGAGTAATGTGTCTCGCACTGCACGTGCGTCGAACCGCCCAGTGTCCTTCATCACACGCGGATAGCGCTGTGCAACTTCGTCATGGCTCAAAGCAGCGTCGAAGTAATCAGCGATCCGCGCCCGAAGTCGAGCGAGGTCGGTATCGATGAGAAATGTATCGCGGCCAGTCTCGGCCCCTTGAAACGACACCGGCAACAAATCAGGCAATGCCGGCCAGTCGAACCAATCCTCGCTCACCGCTGTTTGTGCGAATGGCAAACCAAGCGGCAACACTGACTCAATGCTGTCGTAAAGCGCGTCCGGTACCACCTCCTCCGTCTCAATCAATTCCTCGCGCTTGGCCTGTCCCCAAAGATGCCGAAAGCCGACCTCTTTAGTTGGCGCATGATCGGCCTTGCGCACCAGCGTCGCAATCGCCGTCCCAACTTGAATGCCCACCGGATCGCCCTCCGTCGAAAAAATACTCGGATCCGGCGAACCGTCCGGCGCGACCTTGCCCGTCTTGTATTTGTCGCCGTTCAAGCAGTCAATCCGTATCGCGTCGAATGTCTCCAAATAGCGCTCCCGCATCCCCGTAAACGACAGCCCATCGAGCCAAGAATAGTTGGAAATGAAGCACACCACGCCTTGACCCGTCTTGGCAATGCGCCGCTCCGCCATGCGGAAAAAGCGCACGTAGAGATCGTTCAGCCCCTGGCCTTCAGGTCGGCGTACCCGCTTGGTCATGCGGTAGGCTTCCGACAGCTCGCGCTCCTCGTCCACCGCCATGCCAGCAAAGCCGTTATAAGGCGGATTACCCAAAATCACCAGAATCGGCGTCTCCTGCTTCACCCGCTCGGCGCGGTCACGTTCCTCCTCCAGTTCGGGAAACGGCAGCGGTTTGGTCGGGCGCGGCTCCCAGCCGGTCAGCGCATTGGTGAGAAAAACTTGGGCGCGTTCCTGCCCGTCATCGGCCAGCGCCGCGTCGAGCGCCTGCATGGTCAACCCAACTTGCAAATGGGCGACGACAAAAGGCGCAGGCATAATCTCAAAGCCGAACACGCGCTCGGTCGCCGCCTGCTTGACCCGCGCACCAGTCATCGCACCCAAGCCTTGATTCTCCAGATTGACGGCAATCCGACGCAGCACCTCCGCCAGATACGCCCCAGTGCCGCAGCACGGATCGAGCACATAGACATTTTCCGCAGCCAACCCGTCGGCAATGCCGAGATCGTCCCGCAGCGCCTTATCTACTCGGGCGACCATGTAACGCACCACTTCCGCTGGCGTGTACCAGACGCCCAACTGCTTGCGCAACTCGGGATCAAAGGCTTCGAGGAATGGCTCGTAGAAATAGGTAACAGCTTCGCCCTCGTTGAAGCGGGCAAAGAAGGCGTCGCAATCCACCCGGTCGAGCGCAGCAGACGTCCAGTCCAGCACCTCGACGAGGCCAAGCGGTTGCAGCCGACCGGGCTGCGATAGCTGTTGGAACAGCGCCTGCATAACAGGTGCCCGCAAATGCCAAACCGCTTTGCTCCAGTCGAACCGATCTGATCGCGGGGCTTGCCGCGCCCACAGCACCCAAGCGGAAAACACCCCGTAGAACAGCGTCTGCACCAGCGTTGAACGGAAAAATCGCGCACCCCGTTCGCCCTCAAAGCGGACGCCCAGCGCCTCTTCCAGCGCCGCCCGCACCGCTTCCAACGACGGCGCATCGCCCGCCGCCTCGACCCGAGCTAGTGCATCGCGAGCATGAGACGCCAGCAGCCAAGCCAAGTCTTTAGGCTCAGCCAGCCGCGCCCTATGCGCCAACGCCCGGCACAGATATTCCCCCAAGCCAGCGCCGACCTCGCCAGCAAAAGCACGCGGACTCTCCAAGCGTTGCTCAAACTCCGCCGCATTTGCCGCCAGCCGAAACGTTTCCAGCTTGGCCGGTCGCCCTGCCGCATCCTCGCCTACTAGCACGAAGTCTCGCGTATTGGTCACCAGCACCAACCGATAGCGGCCCCAATAGCGGCTAACCTGACCGCTCGCCGCTGTCAACCAAGCGTCATCATCAGCCGCCTTCACTTCGACCACTCCACCTTCAGGCACCTGCCCCTGTTTCGGTTGCCCCTTCTGTACCTGCTTTGCCGAGTACAGCCCAAAGTCGGGATGCCCCGCCCCTTGATCGGCCAACTCGCCAACGCAAAATACCTTGGGCTTGAGCGTTGAGCCGATAGCGTTCAGCAAGTTGGCGAGCGGCCCATAGCTCGACCGCTCGCCGGTTGCGCCGCCGGAGGCACGAATCCGTTGCAGATCGGCAAGATAGGTTTCAACCGCTGCCGTCAGTTTAGTATTTGTTCTCGACATCGTCTCTGTTTTCGCTGAGCAAAACTTCGATTCAAACTGGTCTCGGTAGTCAATCCAGCTCTATGCCGTAATCCTTCGCCCGTCTTTGAGTGAATAGATCACGCGCTAGTCGCCCTTGTGAAGGTTCTGTCATCTATATTATTATACCCTATAAGGAGACAGATGGATGGATATCCAGAACATCATCCAAGCTATAAATTCTCAAAATTACTATATCACCAATCATGCAGACGAAGAAGCCCAAGACGACGGATTAGATTTTGAAGAAATATTCTATTCCGTACGCAATGGTGAAATTATCAAAGATTACCCAAGCGATCAACCATACCCAAGTTGTCTGATATACGGAACAAACGTAGATGGAGAACCAATCCATAGCGTTTGGTCTTACAATGAGGAGATTCAACAGGCAACTTTGATTACTGTTTATCGCCCAGATCCAACACGTTGGATCGATTGGCGTAAAAGGAGGATAGAGTAATGACTCCGTTTGAAAAATGTCCAGTGTGCAGTGGCGATATTGTTGAAAAGGAAGTAGAGAAAATTCTACGAGTTGGCAATCACACGGAGATCGTAAAAGTTCAAGCTGCGGTTTGTCTTCGTTGTGGTGAACGCCTTTATGCGCCCGAGGTCGTAAAACTTTTTGCAAAGATCAGATCAAAACGAGAAAATAAGGAAACGACTAACGCCCAAAATACAGCGCTTCGGACTAAATTGGATTATGAAGTCTGGTTTCTCAGTTTTCTGGAAAAGCACTATGATAGGGTGCAGGGCAAGGATGCCCCACCAGTAATCGAACTCACGAGCGGCGATGAGTTTTGTAATGTAGAAATGGTCTCTGAAGAGCACTTTTCCTCTCTTTACAATGCATCAATTATAAACGCCATGATGCCCCTCACTTTTATTGCTTCCTTCAAAGCGCTGGATATGGTCTTTGAATGGATCTTTGAAGAGAATTGTGTAAACGTCCCTTGGTCTTTTAAGGGCAAGGTGAAGTTGCTAAAAAAAGAATCTAATCTCCAACTTCCGTCTCTATTCAAAAGCCAACCGTACCTTTACACTTATACCAAGACGCTCTTTTGCCAACTGCTGCCGTATCGCCATGAGGTTGTACATAAAAATAGCTTCTCTGTCTCTGAAGACGCATTGACTCTCTCAAGTTCCGAGCAGGGTACTAGCCTAACCTTGAGCAGTAAACAGGTTGACTATCTAGTCCGTTTCGTACATACACTCGTCCGTGCTCTGGTAGGAGATATTGTCATTGATCGCAATAAGGAAATGTTGCTTCGCTACTATCTCGATGTTCTCGGGCTGGTACACGGATTGGATACTTTCAATCAACAATCGCCGCTTTTCGTGCATGTCAAACTCACTGCGCCCAAGCAAGGTGCTGCTTTCCCAGTAGATCTGAAGCAAGTGCGCGATAAACTTGAATTAACATACCCAACCCAAAAGGTGGTCTTTGATCTTAAAGTACAGGCTATGGATGGCGAGAAGCTCATTGCAAAGTGGTACTTTGCACCAGAAGAAGTTCCAGATTTGGACGTGATGACCTTATACGAGGAATCTCACAAGACACATCGAGAGGCACTTGTTAAATAAAAAATCGCTCCACCCTCCTCACCCTCCCTACCCCTTCAACGCCCCAACAGTAATCCCCTTCGTCAGATATTGCTGCAAAAAAGCATACACCAGCATCGTCGGAGCCATAATCAGCACCAACCCGGCAAAAGCCATGCCCCAATCGCTGCGATACTGACTGACAATAGTGATATTAGCCAACCCCAACGGCAGCGTGCGCAATGCTTGTGACCCCTCTCCGGACAGAAACATAAAGGCCATGAAAAACTCGTTCCAAGTCCCCAAAAAGGCGAAGATCCCCACCGTAATAAGCCCCGGCCGCGCCAACGGCAACATAATCGACCAAAACGCCCGAAACTCCCCCGCCCCATCTATCAGCGCCGACTCGTGCAATCCAGAGGGCAAAGACTTGAAAAACCCCGTGAGAATAAAGATGGCAAACGGCATCCCAAAGGCCACATAGACTATCAAGATACCCAGCCGCGAGTTGAGCAGCCCAAAATCCTTCATCTGAAAAAAGAGCGGCACAATAGACAGTTGCAATGGAATCATCAGCCCGGCCAAGAAGTAGAAAAACATCGGCCGCACGCCAAAGAAGCGAAAGCGCGCCAGCGCGTAGGCCGCCATCGCCGCCAGCAGCATGGAGACCGCCACCGTCGAGATAGTCAAAAAGACGCTGTTGAAGAAATAGTCGCCGAAGTGCCCCTTAGTCCAAGCGTTGGTAAAGTTGATCCACTGCAAATCGCCAAGCTCGGGCAGACTGAAAGGGTTGAGAAAAATCTCGCGGTCGGTCTTCAGCGAAGTGTACAACAGCCACAGCATCGGATAGACCACAACCGTCAGATAGCCGCATAGCGCCAAATAGACGAAAGGTTTGGCAATGGAAAATTTATCTTGTTCCGCCATGTTCAAAACTCCACAGCTTCGCGCTTCATCGCGCGCAAGGTCGCGGTAGTGCCAAAGAAGACGATCAAAAAGAGCAGCACGGCAATCGCCGTAGCCTCCCCCACCTTAAACTCAGTAAACATCGCCTGCACCATCCGCGTGCCAATCACGTGGTTGTCGGTCGTCGGCCGCTGATTGGTCAGCAGCCAAATCACCTCAAACGCCTTCATCCCGCCGATGATCATAAACACAATCGCTATCGACAACACCTCCCAAATCAGCGGCACGGTAATCGACCAAAACTGCCGCCAAGCCGAGGCCCCGTCGATGTCGGCCGCCTCGTACATGCTCTGCGGAATGCTCTCCATCGCCGCCAAAAACAGCACCATGTTAAACCCAGCCGCACCCCAGATCGACATGGGTATCAGCGCCCAGTAAAGATTGTCCTGCGCCAGCCAAGCAAACCCCTCAAACCCCTCCAAGCCCAAGGCCACCAACACCGTGTTGATCGGCCCGCCTTGTGGATTGTACAAGTGCATCCACAGCAGCGTCGCCGCGACACCGCCGAGGATGTTGGAAAAGAAGAAGACGATGCGGAAGAGCTTGGCCCCTACTACCTCGCGGCTGATGCACACCGCTAGAAAAAGCGCCAGCGGTAACACGCAGAGCGGGATGATGAACATGATGAAGAGATTATTCGACAGCGCGATCCAGAACTCGTCGCTCTCAAACAGCAGCCGCTGGAAGTGCAACAGCCCGACGAAGGCCATCTCGGTCAGCCCATCCCAGCGCATCGCGCTCCAGACGAAGGACTTGATGCTGGGCACCACCACGAAGAGCGTGTAAAACGCTGCGGCCGGACCGACGAAGAACACTACCCCCGTCCAAGGCAGACGCACAGTACTAGTAGGTCGAGGAGCTTGGCCCGTCTGTCTTTCGCGCCATTGCCGCGCCGTCGTGTAAAACCAATAGCCCATCGCCAGCGCCAACAGGCCCAACAGCAGCGCGGGTTTCCACAGGTGGCGGATGGTGATCTGATCCGGGTGCTGGCTGCGGTTGCGCACCGCTTCAGCCGCTGACTCCAACTCTTCGGCCCCTTCCGCGGGCGTCATCTGCCCATTGACGATCTTGAAGCGCACATCGTTGAGAAACTGGTCCATCTCCGGGAAGCCCTCGCCCGGAGCCGTGCCATAGGTCGTAGTCGCCTGCTGCGCCAGCGCCACCAAGTCCTGCAAATCTTCGCTAGTCCGTCCCTCCATCGCCCCATCAACGGCCACCAAAACATCGCGCATCTCGGCAAAGGTACCCGCCATCTCCTGCGAGGTCATAAAGCGCAGAAAATCCACGCCCAACTCGGGGTGGGCGCTGTTTTTGAAGGCAAAGTAATACCCGGCACCAGTATATATGGCACCGGGTTCGCCAGCTCCCCCTTCGACTACGGGCAAATTAAATGCCCCTAAGCGAAAGCCATCGGGGATTTTGCCCATCATCTCGCTCTTGAGCCAAGAGCCGCAAAAAACCATCGCCGTATGCCCCAAGAAAAACTCGAGCTGCGCCTCGGTGTGGCTCATGCCGAGGGCACCGGGCTGGAAGTACTCCTGCGCCGTACGCTGAATAAGCCCAAGCGCCGTCACAAATTCGGGATTGGCGAAACTGCCCGGCACTAGATCCTTCTGCTCGTAGAACCGCTCGCGGCCAGCGAGGTGATAATAGGCGTTGTCGGTCACGCCGCCGATATAGCCCGGATAGCGCCCCTGAAAGGCCAGCGGCCAGACCCCTGCGGCGCGGATTTGCTCGCAGAGGGCGAAAAACTCATCCCAAGTGCGCGGCGGTACCCAGCCGTGCTCTTCGAACATGTTCTTGTTGTACCAAACGGCGTAAACCGAGTAGAGGAAGGGAATGCCGTAGATCTTGCCCTCGTACTCATAGCGGTCGAGGCTGCCGGGCAGGAAGGATTCGCGCCAAGTCTGGTCCCCGTCCCAACTCGGCCCGTCCAAAAAGTCGTCGAGGGGTAGGATCTCGCCATTGCGGATCAGTGCCCAATAATTGAGACCCGCGTTGCTGACTTCCGGGAACGTCCCTTCGAGAATCCGCACCCGCACCTTGTCGGCAATGCGCGGATCGCCGTAGAGATCGATCTGCACATCGGGACGGACCTTTTCGTACTCGCGTGCCGCAAAAAAGAAAAAATCCAGTCCCGCACCGCCCTCAAAAATGGGTACTTCAACTCGTGTCGCCGCTTGCGCTGACACCGGGCCGCAAAGCAGCCCCAACACAACGACCGTCCAGCCGATGACTTTGTTAAGTGTTGTTATTTTCAAAAGAATCGATAACATCGACCCATAGAAACCGCTCCTCGCACTTGAGGCACACCAAGAATTTCCAGACGGCTTGGCTTCAAAGATAAAATTACCCCTGCGAGAGAAGTGCGACCTCCTTCGCAGGGGTAAAAGTAGAAAACCTACTCGTTAAAACTCGCCTTGATCCGCGCCCAAGATAGATCGGCAACCGCAGTGGCTTCGTCGGCACCGACTAGCCGGGCATCGACGAAACGCTCGGCAAAGCGAAAGGTCGCCGCTTGGCCAGAGAGAGTGTGGTAGCCCCGGTACTGCTGAGGCGCTTCGTCGAAGTCGGGCATGGCGATTTGGAGGCCAATAATGTTGCCGGCCTCTAGGTCCGTAGCCACGCTACCCTCTTGATCGGCGAAGATAATATCGTCGTAGGGCGTGACATAAATCTCGAGGACTGACACGGTTGGCCCACCGCCGGTCGATCCGCCGCCGCCGTCGCTCAGCGGTGTTGAGTTGAGCCACTCGGCTCGGCCCGGATACCCCAGAATGCGCCCGTCGGGCGCGTCGAAGATCGCGTTCCACTTCTGGGCCTGCGAGTTTTGGTTGCGCGCCTTCTCCTCGTCGGTCATGGTCTCGCTGTTATTAAAATTGTACTGACCTCCGGAGTGATCGCCATCCACCATGAACTCGACCGAGTCGTATTGCCACACCGTAGCGGGTGCGCCGCCGCCGTACTCGTTGATATAGATATCGTCAATGCGCTCGGCGGCTAAATAGAGTCGATTGTTGGTCTCGCTCCAACCAAGCCAGAGCCGGTAGTCCATATCAGCCGGGTTGTACGAGGCACCATCGCCGACGGTTGGATCGGCGAAAAAATCCTCAGGCGTGAGCGAAGCATCGCCGACCACGTCCTCCCAGTCGGAAATATCCGCATCAAAGAGATCAATATCCTCCAAATCGGCGTCCGGGATCTCGAATATCAGAAAGACCTTTTCGCCGATGTGGGCATGGGCAGTACCAGCCAGTACAAGGGCCAGCATGAGGCAAAACGTGCTGATGAGTCGCATAAAAGCACCTCCTTTAGGTTTGCTTTTAGGTGCGAATCGCCTGTGCATAGACGATCTTGATTAATGGGGCGCGATGCCCCTCAATTATATTATATCTTTGCTCTCCATGCTCGGACACCAAAATTTTTCGATAAACTCGACCACCAAGCTCGTGCCCGCGTCGTGGCTGACGTAGGGCGGCATGGCCGGATTGTACATCGCGTCAGTCAAGTCGCGAATCAACGCCACATCCACTCCCCACCTCACCATCTGCTTAATGGCAAAAGTCCGGTGCAAAACGCACATGTTGGTATGAACACCCATAATCAACAGATGGGCGATCCCCTGGTGCTGCAAGTAACTATACACCTCCGTCCCCTTATCCGAAATAATATCCCGCTCTTGGTCGATCCCAATCCCCGGATGCTGCCGATTCCAAGCCTTATAGGTCTCAGTCTCGCCCGTATCCGACCCATGATCTGAGGCATCCACTGGCAAGGGCGGATCCGGACGCTCGGCGTCGGGCGGCGGCGCAACTTGGGGGGCCGCAAGCGTGCGCTGACGCGCTGGCGCATTGGCGTAAAAATCCATGGTATCCGAAGGCGCGTGGACGATCTGACCACCGGCCGCACGCACCGTTTTGACTACCGCGTCCATCCGCTCGATCATGGCTTCGAGACGCTCGACCGCGCCGCGGCACCAGTGGCCGTTCCACACGTCGCACAGCAAGAGTGCGGTCTGATCCGCCGCCCATTCTTGAGTGCTAGTCTGCACCTGCCAGATAGCATGGCCGCCTTCGTCTTGTGCAAGAAGCTGAGAACGGAGATTGAGTCGCAAAAAGTTGCTCATATTGTCCTCTCAATCCGTTTCGCCTGACCAGTAATCCACTGCGTCGGCGCGGCGGAAAATGCGCTGTCGGCCTAAGGAACGGATGTTAATTTTGTCGGAATTGGGATATTGGGCCAAATCGTGCGTCAAGACATTGCTCAAGGCTAATAGCACACAGGGCTGCTGGCCTTGATTGGTGAATTTGTGGGCGCTGCGGGGACCGGGTGGGAAGGCGATAAAGTCACCCCGTTCTACCGCCACTGAACCTCGGGGACTGATCAGCGTGCAAGCCCCTTCGAGGATGTAGAACATTTCCTCTTCAAAGTGATGAAAGTGCTGCGGACAGATCGACTGGCCAGCGAACAGGCGGAAGAGGCAGTAGCCCAGATGCTGGCCACCGATGAGCGGGTCGATATCCTTGATCTCCCAGCGGTAGCCCGCAGGTCCACCCCCCGACGTCCAAGGAATATCCTCTACATTGATCTTGTTGATGTAAATGTCGGTCCGTTCCTCCAAGCATTCGAGCAACAGTCGGCGGGCGTCGTGTAGAACGGAATGACCATCGCCCATCAACAGAGCGTCAAAATCGAGTTGCAATAATTTGCGCAGACCCAAGGCGGCTTGTGGCGGATCGGCGAGCTTGGCGTCCGGCAGCAGAGTAATGCGACCTAGCGGCGCACCGACGACCAGATCGCCTGCTAAGACCAGCTTGAGAGTCGGCCAGTACAGGGCAATCTCACCCGGACTCTTGCCATGCGCCAAATGCACCACTTGGAGCCCGGGAACGATCTCCTCTCCGTCGTCCAACTGACGATCCGGTGGCTGGTCAAACAGGTCGGCATCGGCGCGGTGGGCAGCGATGCGAGCACCGGTACGGTCCTGAAAAAAGGCGGCTTCGCGCTCGTGGTCGCGATTGGTCAGCACGATCCAAGTAGCTCCGCCCAATTGGTCGAACTGCTCCAAGTCAGCCGCTGTCATGGGCACCGGATCGATCAAGATATTGCCCTCATCCCGCACCCACAGATGGCCGTTGAAGTCGATCTGGCGCTCTTGGCTGAAGATGGACCAAGAATAGAAATTTGTAACGGCGATTTCTTTCACAGTATATGTCCGGCGATTTTAAGAGAGGCTGAAATCTACATACAGGCCCGCACAACATCGCGCGCCTTCAACATGTCATCGCGACTTCTGTAGTACTCAAAAACGAAATAGGGCACCTGCGCCCACTCCTGCAACGCGCCGATATAAGTCGGATAGTCCAAGCACCCCGACCCCGTCGGCCCGTAGTCGGCGACCTCGCCATTCTCGGCAAAGCGCGCATCCTTGCCGTGGGCGATTGCGATATCGGGGCCGAGCATCCGCACTGCGCGCACCAATGGAGTGCGGTCGGGCGCGAAGTTCGCCGCGTCCATGCAGGCCTTGAGTGCTCTGGACCCCACTCGGTCCTGTACCCGCAAAAATCGCTCCGCCCCGTCAATACTTCCCGCCCGCGTCATTTCCACCGCGATAACAATACCAAGCCGCTCCGCGGTCGCGCAGGCCGTCATCAGCCCATTGCATAGCCCCTCGAACACCGCCTGATCGTCAACGTCCTCCTCTGGATACCCCGACGGATGCCACACCAGCACTGGTCGCGGGTTGTCGCCGAAACGCCCTTCGAGTGCTGCGGTTTTCTCCACGCAGCGCAGCAATCTTGTGACATCCTCCCGGACCACCCCCTTTGGCCCGACCAGATCGACGTGCAAGGTCATCGCCGCCAGCGCGATATCGGCCGCCTGTAGTACCTTGTCGATATCCTCTGCCGACGGGTCCCGCGCATCCCCGTCCGCTCCCCCGCCGAAAAACATCTGCACCGCCTCGAATCCCTCGGACCGCATTTCTGCCGCCGACAGCAGATTTCCTGACATCAACGCAAGTTTCACGGTTCCCTCCTTTCAAAGTTCGAGCCAGCGGCGAGTTTTCGCATTGAAACTCCAAGGCACCACCAACGTTCATCTGCGTTCATCTGCGTTCATCTGCGGATACTAAAACGTCCCCTGCACGTCCATCACCTGTCCGCCCTCCTCCTTTACCTTAGAGGTCGCCACCCGCTTTTGCAGCTCTTCGTAGTACAAATCTTCATTCACCGGAATATGCACCCAGTCGTCCGTCCACGTCGAAAGCAACATGGCGTTGGCCAACTCCACGCCATTGATCCCCTCGGTCCCCGCCGCCAACAGCGGTGCCCCCGTGCGGATGGCCTGCACCCAGTTTTGGGTAATCCCCTTGTGCTCCTCGCCGCCACCGCCCGGGATCTCGCACTGCCAAACCTCCGGGCTGCCAAACCCATGCGGCCACTCCACGAGGAACTTACTCGCCGACTCCGTCGTGCGCCAAAAGGTGATTTTGCCACCCTCCAATACCACCTTGCCGCGGTCCGCTGAAATCTCCAAGCGATTGGTCCCCGGAGCCTCGCCCGTAGAGGTAATAAAAACACCCGTAGCTCCATTCTCGTATTCGACGTAGGCCGTTACGTCATCTTCAACCTCAATGTCGTGGTATTGCCCAAAGCGGCAAAAGGCCCGCACCCGCTGCGGCATTCCACAGATCCACTGCCACAGGTCCAGGTTGTGCGGACACTGGTTGGCCAACACACCGCCGCCCTCTCCGGCCCAAGTCGCCCGCCAACCGCCCGAATCGTAGTAGCTCTGGGCGCGGAACCAGTTGTTGATGATGTAAATCGTGCGCCGAATCGGCCCCAGCTCGCCAGATTCGACCAGGGACTTCAGCTTTTGGTGCTCGCCGCGCGCACGCTGGTTGAACATCACGCCAAAGACTCGGTCGCTTTTGGCTGCGGCTTCGTTCATCTCGCGGACTTGGCGCGTATAGACTCCGGCCGGCTTCTCGCTCATTGCATGCAGGCCGTTTTCGAGCGCCTGGATCACCAGTGGGGGGTGGAAGTAGTGGGGGGTCGCTACGATCACAGCATCGACGCATTGGGCCGCAAACAGGGCGTCGGCCCCGGCAAACGCTTGCACGCCCACGCCGTATTTGTCTTGCACATCCGCGAGCCGGGCGGGGTCAACATCGGCTACAGCCGCGAGTTCCGCACCGGCGATTTGGCCTTGGGAAAGATAGGTGGCGTGGCTACTGCCCATGCCGCCGAGGCCGATAATACCAATTCGCACCTTGTCCATTTAGCGCTCCTTATTGTTAGCGATGATCTATGATCTAAGTACACGACAGTAATCCAATGGACGTTAGACATGGGAGCGCTGAGATGCTTCGACTCCGCTTTGCGGAGTTTATCTTGAGCGAAGCCGAAAGGCTCAGCATGACCGGGGATGACGCCCCTGTCGTCATGCTGAGCGAAGCGAAGCATCTCATACCGCGCTACTGTCGTGTACCTAGAGCGATGATACAAGTTCAGCTCTGAGAGACTCAACGGTCGCCGGACGCGCCAGCGAGGATATAGGCCGCAATATATCCCGGAACCCGCTGAACGGTCAATCTTGCCGGGGCTACCTCGCGCGGTTTTTGAGTTGATCGAGCATGACGGCGACCAAAAGGATGAAACCGCGAACCACGTTTTGATAGAACGTCGGGACGTTGAGCAGGTTTAAGGCGTTCTCAACTACGCCCATGATGAGCACGCCGGCGATGACGCAGCCGATTGATCCCACGCCGCCGGTCAAGGACACGCCACCCAAAACACAGGCCGAGATGACTTGGAGTTCAAACATCTCAGGGGGCTTCGGCTGTCCGCTAGTCATGCGCGAGGCGAGCACCACTCCCGCGAACCCAGCCATTAGGCCCTGTATGCTGAAGATAATCGTCTTGAGCCGCGCGACGGGGATACCGGAGAGCCGGGCGGCTTCTTTGTTGCCGCCAATGGCCAAGGTATTGCGACCAAAGGTGGTCCGCTGGAGCAACAATCCGAATACCGCGAAGCAGACCAGCGCAATCCAGACCGGCGTCGGAACGCCCAAAAACGACGACGTACCCAAAGCAAAGAATCCCGAATCGGTGACGCCGACGGCCCGGCCGCCTGAGATGATGAAGCCCAAACCGCGTACGATCTGCATCGTCGCCAGCGTCGCGATTAGCGCATTGATGCGAAATCGCGAAATCACCACGCCGTTGCAAAGCCCGACCGCGCCACCGACCAACACGCCGGCCAACATGCCCAACAAGACGCTGCCCACCGCGTTGGTCACGACCGCGGCCACGACGCCCGCGCAGGCTACGACCGAGCCGACTGACAAATCGAAATCTCCCGACGCCAAGCAGAACAGCATCGTGCATCCAACCATGCCGATCTGCGACACCGCCAACGCCAAGCCCTTCACATTTACCCACGAGAAAAAGTCCTCGACAAACAGCGAACACGCCGCAAACAGCACGGCAAAGACCACCAACATGCCAGCTTTCTCCCAGAGAAGCGCCACCGCGCCGAGGGAAGCTGTTGGCGAGTTTGCGGATTCTGTCATCGTTCTTTCCTCTGTCAGCCGGTTCGAGCAGGAGACGCCGGTAGTGCCAACCGCAGGACCTCTTCCTCATCGGCTTCGCCCCGGGCAATGGAGGCTACAATGGCACCTTCGCGCATCACCAGCAGGCGATCCGCCACGCCAAGGGCTTCCGGGAGGTCGCTGGATGCCAATACCACCCCCACCCCGCGGTCGGCCAGATCGCGGATAATAGCGTAGATCTCGCTCTTCGCCCCAACATCTACGCCGCGCGTAGGTTCGTCCAGCAGCAGCACATTGACATCCTCGGACAGCCACCGTGCGAGAATGGTTTTTTGCTGATTTCCACCGGACAAGTTGACGATCTTCTGCGCCACCGACGGCGTGCGAATCCCAAGTCGTTCAATCAGGCCATGAGCGTTCCGTTTTTCCCACGCATCGTCGACGACAAAGCCCAGCCGGGCGATGCGACCACGGGCTACCAAGTTCAGGTTCTCAAGCACGGACGCCGTGGGTACTATGCCGTCCTTTTTGCGGTCTTCTGGGCAAAAGGCCACGCCAGAGCGGATCGAGTCGTTCGGGGAAGAGATCGGGACTTGCCGCTCGCAAACTTTCACCACGCCAGCCTGCATGGGTTCCGCGCCAAACACCAAGCGCAACAATTCGCTGCGGCCCGCGCCGATCAATCCAAAGAGGCCGACGACCTCGCCTTTCGCGACGGTGAAAGAGGCCGGCCGCGCAAGCCCCGGACCCTCCACCTCGACAACTTCTAAGGCAATCTCTTTCTGCGTGCTGGAGTGGTAATCGAAGACATCTCCGATATCGCGGCCGACCATGCGGTTGACCAGCATCCCGTGGGAGACTCCTGCCAAGGCGAGCAACGTCTCAACATGGCGGCCATCCCGCAGGACGGTCGCGGAGTCGCACACGCGAAACAGTTCGTCCATGCGGTGGCTGACGTAGAGCACGGCACAGCCGTTGCGCTTGAGTTCCGCCACGGTTGCAAAGAGGCGGTCCACTTCTCGGGCAGAAAGGCTGCTAGTGGGTTCGTCTAAGGCCAACACCCGTGCGCCACGAGTCAGCGCCTTGGCGATCTCGACCATCTGCCGTTGCGCGATGGGCAGGCGACCGACTTTGACGGCGGGATCAATGGCTTCACCCAAACGTTCCAAGTCGCGGTGCGCGGCTTCGCGCAGACGCCGACGGTCCACGACTCCCAGTCTCGAGGGGAGATGGCCAAGGTAGAGATTTTCGGCCACAGACATTTCGGGGACGAGTTGGAGTTCCTGATGGATGACGGCGACGCCGGCGTCCAAGGCTTCCGCAGTCGAATAAAAAACTCGTTCGCGCCCATTTAGCACCACGCTTCCAGCATCGGGCAGATGGACGCCGCTCAAGATCTTCAGCAGTGTGGACTTCCCTGCTCCGTTTTCGCCGATCAGGGCGCGGACTTCACCTCGGCGCACCGCGAACGAGACATCCTCTAAAGCGCGGACTCCCGGAAACGTCTTTGAGACGCCGTGGAACTCAACTACCGGAGGAGACGAGGATTCCAAGACCGGCACGGCAACCTACTCAAGACCCAGCTTTACCTGGACTTCTTTGTAGTCATCGCGGTAGGCCATGACGCCTGCCGTGCGCGTGTCCGCGGGCGGGGCGATGCCCTCCTTGACCCACTTATAGAGCAGTTCCGTCGTTTCGTATCCATGACGGCGGGGGCTAATCATACAGGTCGCGAAATACCCCGTCGGTTCCTCCTTCTCAAACTCGGTCAACCCTGTACCAGCGCCGATGCCGATACCAATGGTCTCTGCCGCGCCAAACCCGCGACCCTCTAGGGCGCGCACCGCGCCGAGGACCCCTTCGTCATTAATCGAGAAAACTAGCCAGCGTTTGATCGCTGGATACTTGGTCAGGACGATGTTGGCCGCATCGAACGCTCCTGGGATGTCGGTGGTCTTCTCCGCCCCTAAGTAAATGCGCTCTTGCGGGAAGCCGGCCTCGACCAGCGCTTCGATCGTCCCATCGGTGCGGTCGCGCGCCGTGTCGAGTTCGTCGAACGCGATCCCGAGCGCACCCGTTTCCTCCAACGGCCAGCCGCGATTGGTGAACTCCTTGTGGAGTTCCCGACCCACTTGGCGACCGATTTCCACGGCGGAAATGCCCATGTAAGGAACGTCCATGAACTCGCCGTCCGCACCGACGAACTGATCATCTACCGTGAACACTTTCATGTTATGGCTGCCGGCTTTGGCCATCACGGCTGGGCCCAGCCGAACGTCCGGTGTGCAAACGACAAAGCCCTGTGCTCCCTTGGCCGCGAGGACATCAATGGCCGCGAGGAGTTTCTCCCCGTCTGGAACGCCGATTTTGATCAGTTCAAATCCGTACTGGTCGGCGCACTGCTGGGCGAATCTCCATTCGTTCTGGAACCACAGTTCCTCTGGCATTTTCACCAGAAACCCCAGCCGGATCTCTTCCTCGGCCGGCGGCGCGGACCCGGTTTCGGGAGATTCAGCAGCCCGCGGCCCACACCCGCTGCTCGCGACCAGTGCTAGGACCAGCGCGACCCAGGCGATAGGTCTGATCTTCATGTGGGAGTTCCTCTATTCACACAGTTAGCCTCCGTCGTCAATGCCCTATCGGCATCCGTGAGGTGCGATAATGGCCGTTCAGCGATCATGCGATTCCTCCGCGTGCTGTAGTATCTGGACGGATTTGAGGTTATCGGCGAACGTTTGGTTCGAGGAGTCTAGTTCGACCGCACGTTTGAAGGCCGCCATGGCTCCTGTTCTATTCCCCGCGAGTAGCCTGACATTGCCGATCCCATTGTGAGCGAAGGCATAGGTGGAGTCGGCGCGCAATGCGGCTCGATAGGCCCGGACAGCCTCTGCGGGTCGATTCTGCTGCAATAGGAGGTTGCCCAAGTTGTTGTGGGCGGCGGCAAATTCGGCATCTCGTGCGATGGCCTGTCGATAGAGCTGGATTGCTTTGTCCGTCTCGCCCCGTCTCGAATACAGGCGCGCCAATTCCCGATAGAGAGCCGGATCGGTCGGGTCGTGGCGGATCGCCTCGCGGTACTTGACAATGTCCGTGTCGATCGATCTCAGCATCTCGAACCGACGCATCACCTTTCGCCCACTCTCCTTCTGCCCCAGCCGCATCAGACAGTTGGCCAGATCGAAGTGCGCCTTCGTATGGTGTGCATTGAGTTGAATGGCCCTCTCGAGATGCCGGCGCGCACTCGCGAAATCCTTGGTGGCGAGTTGTAGCGCACCCAAGTGCGCCCAAGTGTCTGCGTGGGTCGAGTCAATCTGTAGCGTTCTTCGCAAAACCACTGCGGCCGCGTCCCGTCGCCCCTGCTTCCCCAGCAGGTAGCCCAGCAGGTTGCGCGCCTCCACGTCGTCGGGACGGATCCCCACCGCAATCTCCAGCGATTCGATGGCCCCGTCGTAGTCGCCTCGCCGTTCCCGTAGCTGCGCCAAAGCCTTGTGGGCGGGCTGATAGCCGCTATCGGCCTCAATCGCTCGCGCCATCAACTCTTCCGCCTCCTCGTGCCGTCCCGCCGCGGAGCGCACAGAGGCCAGGTTGTAATGGGCTGCCGCGTACTCGGGCTTGAGGGATATTGCTTGTTGGTACAACGCCGCGGCTTGGTCGAGACGGCCCTGCCGCGCTAGGTTGTTGCCGAGATCGTAATGGATGACCGGATCCCGTGGATCTAGCTGTACCGCGCGTCGCAGCAGTAGAATCGCTTCGGTGGATTCACCGCGAGCTGAATGTTCAAGCGCACTGTCGAGGAGGGCTCGTGCGGCTTCCTGCTGCCGAACCGCCTGTTTCTCGGGCCCAGGTCCCTCGCAGGCGCTCAGTAGGAAGAAGACGAAAACGGCGGGCATGACACTCGCAGATCCAAGTACGCTTCAATTTTGCGCATCATCTTCGCGAGCCCCCCAATCGGTTAGTACAGATCCCAGCGCATCTTCATGGATCACGACCCCGTCGGCGAAGTCCACGCGGAGTTGGACCAGCAACGAGTCCATCTTCTGATGCTCGGCGCGCAGACGGAGGATCACTGCAATATTCCGTTCCACTGCCTCATAGGGGCGCGCCGGGGTCTGACTCTTTTCGGCGATGCGCAAAACGGAATACCCGCCAGGTACTTCAAGGGGGCCTAGGAGCGCACCCACTTCCGAGTCGAGAGCGAGGGGCGCAAGGGCCCCTAGGAGCGGATTGTCTCTCGTGACGAGCCACATTGACCCGCCTCTCTTCTTCGTCACCTCGCGAATGCTGTGTACCCGTGCTAGGGAGTCGATGGGGGTCCCCGCTTCTGCTTGGCCGCGGAGTCGTTGCGCCAGCGTACGGTCCGCGACGAGGACCTCATCGACGCGAACCGTTGGGCGTGGACCATACAACTCAGGGTGTTCCTCGTAGTACGCCCTTTTCTCGGCATCCGCTACCTCAATGCGGCCGACGACGACCCGCCGGAGGCTGTCGATCAGCATTTCTTGCCGCAACTCCTCGACCTGATCGCGCACCACGGGTTCGCGGTTCATGCTACGACGCTTGGCTTCCTCGACGACCAGTCGATCGCGAGCCTTCGTGCGCAACCAGCTCTGCAGATCCTCCCCGGCGGCGGCCAAGTCGACGTCGGATGACAAGAGCTGGCCACCCGTCCAAGTACAGAGAGAATCCGACGCAGGACGGTCGCCGGCCAGTGGCGCACAGACTAAGCCATGCGCCTCCGCCAAGCTGTCGGCGAAGGACTCGAAGACGCGGCTCCTCTCGCGTACGCGGAACTCCTTGAGCACAGCATCCCACCCGTTCGCCATGTCGGCGGGACGACGGTCAATCAGGCGAAACACGTGAACCCCGTAGCGAGAAGTCAGAGGTTCTGGGTAGGTTTGACCAGGCTCCAGCGACAGAATCTGCTCCCTGATCTCCGGGAGTACTTGGGATACAGACATGTAGCTAAAGTAGCCCCCCAAGCCCCCTGTCTCGTGGTGGGTCGAACGTTCGACGGCGAGCACATCCATCGGCTCTCCCGCATCGAGCGCCTCGAGCACGCTCCACGCATCGGCCTCATTCGCCAGCATCACGTGTTGGAGCAACACCTCTTCGGTGAAGCCTTCTTCAATGGCGAAGGTCTGAATGCCCGACGTATCGAGCCCCGCGTCAACCGCGACCGCGTTGAACAGGGCGCGCCAGAGGAGTTTGCTCTGGCGCTGCTCAAGGGCCGCTGCGATTTTCGGCGCTGCGTCCAGCTTCCTGCGTTGTCCCTCCAGCGCCAGAAGCTGTCTGTCTATCATCGCATCCAGTAGCTGACGTCTCGTGTCGAGACGGGCGGGATCTTGGCCGCGATGGGAAGAGGCGAGAAGTGTATTCGCCATCTCGTCGTATGCCTCGACAGCGATCGTATCCCGGTCGATGATGGCGACGATGATAGGCTTCGGCTCGTATTGCTCGGTCTGTTCGCAGGCCAGCAATCCCGCTGTCAGCAAAATAACAGCGTGCGACGAGATTCTCATCATCGATCGGTTCCGAGACCCGCAAACACATCTACGAAGATCATGGTGTTCGTGTCGGCATCTTCTCCGTGAACGCTGCGTCGGGTCCACCGTATGCCGATGTTCGCAGTCAGCTCGTAGCCCAGATACGCCGCCTGATTGGAAAACTGCGACGCCAAAGTCAAGCGACTGAAGTCGTCTTGGTAGTCAACGGCACCACCTTCAGGGCGGCTCTTCAGGTTATTGAAAAGCTCGTACTCGCTGCCAAGGCCGAGAGTCATCTGCGGGGAGATGCTATAGCTGACGAGAAAGAAGAAGAGTTCAGCCAGATCGCGCGTGCTGCGCTCACGTGGATTAGTCGGCGTACGGGAAGAAAACCGCTGCTTCCACTGCGGCCACAAAAGCACAGTCTGCGTTGCCCAGAATTGACGATCGGCCTTGTTGATTAGACCCAAGAACCGCTCATTCTGCGTTCCCTCCGCCGCATCTCCCTGCTGATTATAGGCGTCGTACTTGAGCTTCGTCTGCGTCGTAACGAACGGATTCCAATCTACCTGCAGGTAGAGGGTGTTGATAAAGGTATCCTGTGCGATCAACGGATCGCTGAAATCCTGCATCGTACCGGGAGAGAAGGCCGGCTGCACCCACTGGATGAGATTGTCGGGGATATCGTCCTTGACCGCGCGGACGAACTCCATTAGCTGGACCGACAGACTGCGCTGCGGATATTCCTTCTTCAGCGTCAGCAGACCGTACGTGGAGGCCGCCCGGCGGTCGCTGGAGTGCTGTTCCATCCGCGAGCGCCCAACCATAAGGCGGCTGTTCGGCATCAGTTCGACACCAGCGTAGAGGTTGTATCCCTTGCTGTCTCGCTTGTACGGATAATCCGCTTCCGTGTCGTTTTCAAAACGGTCGATGATGGTATTGTTGTTCATGTCCGTGCCGAAAAGGAATTCGGGCGGATCGACGTGGTAGCGGAAAAACGGCTCGCTGTAATCAGGCTGGCTGTTCTGATTCTGATTGAAGTCGGAGATGAAGTCCTGGTTCTCGTCGAGGCCCGGAAACACCTCCCGGTCGGGGAATTGATTCTGGTTTGGAAACAGGGCACTCAGATTTATGGCGCGGCGCTGCCAGTCGGGAAAGCGATCTTGGTCGTCGTTATCGTCGATGAGCTCATAGAGATAATTCTTCTCGTCTTCGTAATCGATGAAGCCTTGCGAGTCGGGAATGAACATAGATGTCGAGTACCCAGGCTCGACGCTGAAGAACTCCCCGTAGCCGAAGAAGGGGTACGTGATCTGCGATGCCGTGGCGTAATAAGCCTCAGACGCGTCGTGAGCGAGGGCTTGGTTGCTGCGGATGGTTTGGTTGGGGAACCGTCGGTTGCGCCGATTGCTCACGTACTCAGATCGGAGGTTGAAGCCCCCCACGTCGCTGATCGCCAGATTCACTCCTCGCAGCTCGTTGCTCGAAGGAATCCCGTACTGAAAGCGGATGAATCGCTGGTTGGAGGCATCCGTGACGTTGCCTTCTGCTTGGGCGACGGGCAGGAAGGCCGGCTCCAGCGTCGCGTTGGTCTGCAAGTTCGATGCGACTTCTATGAGGTAGTCGTTGGCTACGACCAGCCCCACTTCGATGCGCTCGATCTCCCGGAAATCGGTGATCTCCTCACCGGGGCCCGGTCGGAAATCAGTCTCGATGTTATACGTCAGGGTGACCGTATTGGAACCACTGGCCTCTAGCAGGCCCTCGCGCGCCACACCCCCTTCGATGATTGGGTCGATCTCGGGATGCTCAACGCCGTTGATGAAGATGCGCTCGCGGAGCAGCAGTGCGCCGCCGACGCCATCCTCTGGTGAGTCGTCTGACAGTCGCACGATCAGCCGCTGGACATTGCCCGCATTCAGGCGACCGCCGAGGACACCACGCAGCGAATTTTCGTCGAGGGAGAGTGCCGAGTTTTGGTGAAAGCTCGTCAGATACGTTCCGCCCAATGTCGCGAAATCGCCGACGCCGACGCTTCCGTTCATGCCGAGTAATTGAGTGAAGGTCGTTTGGCGCGCCGCTCCTTGGTCAACAGCGATTGCCACGCGCCCAGGCGAATCTGCCCGCGCCGCCAAGATGCTTACTCCGTATTTATCGGTCTGGAAGTCCCACTGCAGACCGTCGAACAGCGGTTTGGAGAAAGTGAGCGGCGTCATGGTGGTGCGAATGCCCTCGCCGATGGTCAGGGAGGTGTGGAACTGCCCCTTGGCCCCAGAGACCACGATGAGACGATTGAACCACTGGCTGAAGTTCGGATCTTTCCAAATTCCGCTCCCGAAATCCCGCGGATACTCATTCGTGAAGTTGTAGATGTTCCAGCCCTTGGTGAAGTAATTGCCGTACAGGTCGTAGTAGCGGTCGCCTTCGAGCTCGGTTCTCACATATCGCCGGTACTGGTCCCGAGCATAGTTGGTGTAAGCACTCCCCTGCCAGCCGTATAGTGAGTAGAGCGCTTGGGGCAGATACCACTTTCGCAAAGTTGGAATCAGTGTCTCAGGACTGATTCGGGCTCCGTCCGTGATGTAGGGATTGAACAGACCGATTTCGACTGCTCCACTTGGCGTCCCTTGCAGTAGCAGGACGGCTAAAATGGAGCCGACCCATTTGCGCTTCATGTCCAGCTCCCTCGTATTAGTTTACCACCGCGTATCGTCATTAGATCGACCTTTCTAACTAGTAGGCTACACTTACCAGCAGGGTTTTGGCCTCCTGCCCTGCTTCTGTCGGCACCTCTATGCGGCAGACATAAATCCCGGGTGGCGCAAGCCGATCATCCACCATCCCATCCCACACTAGCTGCTGTGTCTTCCTTGGCTGGCCAGCGACGACCTGGAGCAGGTGCCCTGACAAGTTGTAGAGCCGTAGCTCAGCAGCAACTTTGGTGCGGAATAGATCGAAGGTAATGCGCAAATCGTCGTTGATAGCATCGCCGTTTGGCGTGATGATGCGGCTTGATGCAACGAGATTGCGGATAGTACCTCCTGATGTTGTGTTCGGCAAAAAGACGAAGAGCGCCTCTCGGTCCGTGCGATCGAACTCGCCATCGCCGTCGTCGTCGACTTCTAACGGCCTCACCTCTTGCCGATTATCCGGTTGTGCCGAGTTTGCCACAGATGCGAGAAAGCGGGTGGGATTGTTCAACGGTCGCGCCGTGAACATCACCTCCACTGAGTCCCGCAGCGTGCGTCGGGGCATGGCGACGATGAGCGTATCGACAGTGGACTCGACAGCCCCTTCGACCTCTTCACCATTGATGCGCAGCGACACATTTTGCACTTCCCCGGGCACGGGCAGAATGACGCGATCGAAGCCCTGATCTCTGACCGTGAAGGTCGGTTGCAGCACGTAGCGAAAATCCTGCCACTCGCCAGCGATCGCCTCCCGTGGATAGATCGCGGCCTCAACGCCTTTTTGCACCAGTGCTTCGTCGAAGTGAAGAGTCACTGTGTTGAGGACCGGCGTGATTTTAGGATCTTCGGTCTCCAGACTCACCCGCATTCGCAATAGCCGTCTAGGGGTAGGGGACCGAAAGGACTGGCCCGACGAAAGATGCGGCTCACTCCAACCACTCCAATCCGCCCCCTCCTTGGGCACTTCGACGATCTCACCCCGGACCACTTTGGGCAGCTTGTTGTACTGCGCCTCTGTGACCGGCTCGCCGTTCTTCTTGAAGAAGAATTGCTCCGCGTCGAGTTCATTGCCCGTTCGAGTCTGCACGGTGATTCGGGTCCCCGGCGGGGTGTCGGCATCCCACGAAATTCCCGTAATGCTCTTGGCCCCCCCGAGGTCGATGAAATCGGATGTCAATGCCGCTTGGGCCGGGTAGCCAGCGGAATAGATGAATACTTCCAGCATGATATAGCCAACCCTTCGGTCTTGAACATCGAAGTGGTTCCAGAACAGATAGCGGCCAACTCGATCTTTTAGCCGGTGGTCGAAGACGTAGCGCACCGGTGCCCGGCTGTTGTCGACGAGTGAAACGCGCGTGTAGTCAAAGGGACTGCGGAATGAATCGTCCCGCGCGATCGGCGTCCCATCCGTCATCTCCAGATTGTAACCGTTGTTGGTACCGCCGATTCCGAACGTCGTTCGACCTAGATGATTGGGAGGCCACTGGTAGAACACGATCCGGCTGACGTGGAAGAGGGCACCTAGATCCCACTCAAACCACATTCCACCATCCTGCCAAAAGCGATTGAGGTTATTGGCAATCAAAGGCCATGCATTATCGACGGTTCCATCGCGCAGCTCTTCCACTTTTGGGCGTCCCGAGCGGATCGTCCCCCCCCGATCAAAGGTCGTCAACGCGATATTATCGCCGATCGCTGTTACCTCAATCTCCGCCAGCGCCGCGCCTTCCCCGACCTCGTGGGGCAGGAAGCGGATGTAGTGCACGGGCTTGAAGTCCAGCAACTTGCCCGTCACCAGATTCTCGCCGGTCGCTACGTCCCCAAAATCCTCAATCGACAAGGGAATGATGATCTCACCCAACTCGTTGGGCTCGGCGGTCGTGAAGACGCGTTGGAATCGCCAGACATCCTCGGACGGAGACACCGTCGAGCCTTCGCTGACAAAAACCGAGAAATCCCGGAAAGGACGGACGTCGAGGGTGTCAGGAAAGACCAAGCGAATCTCCTTCAGCAGGACGAGGCGGCCCAAGTCGATGTGTATCCACGCATTGTCGGGATCGGCACCGGCATCGGGCTGCCACCACGTGTCGCGGTCGTTATCGAAGACAAACCGAGCGTTGCGGTTGTTCGAGTGTGCCGTCAGGCCACCGAAGACCTCACCACTTTTCCGGGTGGGATGTGAGAACAGGGACATGTTGTCCATCGGATCGGTGTCCGTCCCGTACCACCCCAACTCGACTTGCCCATCTTGCCGCAACTGAATGGCCCCAATCGGGCTCGTCCACTTCTGCCAATCGCTGAGACGATCGAAGTGGATCTCATCAGCCACGGCGTGACTGGACAACAGCCATGCGGTCATGGCGATGATGCACAAGCTTGTTTTTGCCATAGTCTTGACTCCCTAGTAGACGACGGGCACTGTCAGTAATCGCCGTGCGATCTCCCTTTGGGTATTTACTTCGATCACAAGAAGATACAGGCCTGGAGGAACTAGGTTGCGGTCATCATCAAAACCATCCCAAGACACCTGCTGGGCCGATCGACCCCGATTCTCAGCGTCTAGAATCGCAATGTAGCGTCCGGCAACATCGTACACCTTTACGGTCACATCTGCTTCATCGACGAAGAGAACGCTGAACTCGACGCGGATTTCGTCGTTTACCCGGTCCCCATTCGGCGTCAGAGCCGGCTGCATGAGGCGGACCCCATCGAGAACGGTCGTCCTCGCATCGCGCGAGAAGACCTGCAAACTGTTGGTGTGGACATCGTCCCGAGCATTCCCCCCATCTACCGACTGGGGCAGGTTGGCACTGGCAAAGTCGATGACCTCCCCGGCGAAGATCGTGGAAGATGTAAAAAGGGAGGATTCGAGCTCGATGCGGACGGGAATGTCATTGCCGCGTGACACCCGATTGGAGGCAAAGGAGATGAAAAGCTCGCCGTCGCTGGCGATCCCGTCCCCGGGCCACACGCTGTCGGGAACCACCGCGACGAGATCCGCATCGCCCATCCTCAGCCCCTCGAAGCGAGTGCCAAAGGGGACCGTCAGCCGCACGGCATCGAATCCCTGTGCATCGCTGGAGAAGTCCGCCGCGATGTCAAAGTGTAGCTGACGACGCTCCCCGACGGGGAATTCCGCTGGCTGCGCCTCAGTCGTCAGGCCCGTCGAAGCAGCACCTGCTAGGGAGACCTCACCAATGAGCGACGAGGCGAGCAGTGGAGAAACCTCGAACTGTAGTGAATCTAGACGACCGATGGACAGCACATCGTCCGTCAGGAACGTCGCTCGGAACTGCAAATACTGGCGACCATCCGGCGATCGGTTCAACTGACCGGATGAGCGATAGGGTGAAGACCACGGTGACCAGTTGGTCTCGTCGTCGAGAACGACACTGCGCTGATTGGGATAGCGGACGGAGAGACTCTCCCGTCGGGGCAACGAAGCGCGCTGCCATTCCGACTCTGTCGCCTCCTTGTCGCGCCCGAAGTCATCTACGACGTAGTAAGCCAGCGGTGTGTCGTCCGTGCCGGAGCGCGTTTCTATGAGTAGTCGGGCGTCGCCTTCGGGGTCTTCGACGAGCACGTCCGCTTCCCGGTCTCGTCGCAGCGAGCGGAAGGAGTAGGAGATCTCGCCGAAATTGACGGGCTCGTCGAGTGGAATGGCGGTGGAAACGTAGTTTACATTGGTCGGAACGCCCTCGCCATAGACCTGGAATTCGGCCATGCTGTAGAACTGGTCCGCCAAACTCAGATCGAGTCGGATGAATCTGGCCGGCTGTAGCGGAAAGCTGACATCGACTCGGCTCTTGGTGTTGGACTTGGTTTCCTCGATGAGGGTGGCAAGCGTCCGCTTCGGGATCGGCTCGGAGCCTTCAAGTAGAAATTCTTCCGCCTCGTTCTGTATCGAAAGACGATACGCCCGCGGCGATCCCTGCTTGTTGGGAATGCCGCGCTTATCGACGCCCGATTGCCGAGGGAAGAACAGGATCCGGTTGATCGGCGTCTCCAAGACTAGATCAAAGGTCCAAACTTCTTCCTGCAGGCGCAGAATCTGGTTGAAGACTTGTACCGGCCCCTCACCGATTAGCTGACGCAGCGAGATTGCCGTCTCGGGATCGCCATCGATGACCACGGCCTCCTCGCGGCTGTAGCCACCGTGCCAGAAACGCGGGTCAACGCCGGCCTCGAAACCGAAAGCCTTGCCTGTTGTCTGTCCCTCCGCCCAAGATAGGCCGAATATATTGGCGAAGGCCCCGGGTCCGACCATGATGTTTTCCCATGGCCGCAGCTCTCTGGGCTGCAAGGCACCCAGAGCGGTCGTATCATCGAGGGCAACGGCCTTCTGACGCACCTGTGACCAAGAGAAATCCCCCGCCGCCCCGCCGATCTGCACGACGCGGCGCTGACCGAAGACCGCAACCGCTGTCGCGACTAGCAGAATCGTTGTGGTAAGCATCATGCGCGTGCGCATAAATCCTCCTCTTCCCTACTTTCTCAGTAGGACACCGCCACAATCCGGAGGCGCTCAAACGTCTTGGTCTGCGTTTCGACGCGCAGTCGGACGATATAGTGCCCCGGAGGCAGTTCGTGGGCCTCGGTCCACGTGGCTAAGTAGCTGCCTGCCGCCTGTTCCTCTTGCAGGAGAGTGTGAACGAGCCGACCCGAGAGATCGTGTACTGTAATGCCTACTTGCGCAGGTTCGATGAGGAATACGAGATCGTACTGCAGCGCCAAGTCGTCGTTCCGCCCGTCTCCATTAGGCGTTACGACTCCAGCACCCAAATCAAATCGGCCAAGAGGGTCGCCAAGGGAACCAAAGACGAGGACGGAATTCGTCCCGAGCAGGTTGGTGGCATCACCGGGAGCAACCCGCTGCGGAACCGCGCCAACTGAATCTAAGAGCCACCCCTGAAACAGGGTCGTATATCGCAAGGGCGTTGCTGTGAACCTCACGAAGAGCGTGGCGTTGCTCTCGGCCGTGATCCGGCGGCTCGGGAAGAAAAGAGACATGCCGCTGTCGTCAACAACGACGCTGTCGACGACCACTTGCTCTCGGTCGTCGCCGATCAACACTGATTCCAACTGAACAGCGCCCGGCGTTGCGATGCGCAAACCATCGAATCCCTCGTCGCCGGACAACTCCGCAGTCAAGGCGTACTCCAAGGTCGCCGGCTGCCCAGTAGCGACGGTGGCCACGCCGGCCTGCGGAAAGGGATCGCCGACGAGGGCGATCTCGGCTCGCGTCCCTTGGGCGAGGGGTGGCGAGTGGGTGAACTCCAGCGCATCAATCCGAATCACGTCGGTCGCAGTACCCTCGAAGAAAAATCTGAACTGGAAGAAGGGTCTCGGCATCGGCAGAAAATCGAGGCTGATCTCGTAGGAACCCGTCGAATCGATCGTCACCGGATTCGACCACGCACTCCAGTTTTCTGCATCGTATCTCGCCGTGCGCTCGCGGTCGATGAGGTTCTGGTACGCCTCCGCTGAGATTTCCGTCTCACTACCGGTTTCGAGATCGATCTGGAAATAGGACTCAGGCGAAGTGTCGCCGCCCGCCCGTACCTGGAACACCGCCTGCACTGGATCGTCCGAAACCACATCAGACTCAGTAGAAACGCGGGTCGCGTGGACTGTTAGGCGACCAAAGTTGCGCACACCCCCTCCGCCAAAGTCAATAAAATTGGAGACGTACTGAGCACGGGGCACAAACCCTCGGCCAAACACCTCAATCTCGGCGATGTCGAAGGGATTCGGTTCCAGCGTTTCCAAGCGGATATACCTGACTAGCTGCCGTGGAAACTCGGCCTCCGTCCGAACCTCGTTGGAAATCTCGACCCGTGCGAGGGTCTCGTAAATCGGCCGCTCGTCCGCGCCAAAAGAGCGCCCGTCGCTGACTTTGATCTCGTAAGCCCGCAGGAAGGCGGTACTATCTGCTGGGTTGGGAAAGAAGGCAATCCGCTCGACGGGAAACGAGGCACCTAAATCGAAGACGAAGATTCGGCCGTCCTGAGACTGACCAGGAATCTGGAATCGCTCCCCAGTGGATGTGTTTGACCTGCCGTCGACGAGAACGTCATTTGGCTGACCGTCGGCAACACGCGCCCACACCCGCGCTCCGCCTTCCGGTATAAACTCGTCCGGGCCCGTTCCCACATCCGTCCAGCGAACGGCAACGACGATATTCTCGTTGGCCTTGAAGCCTGCCGGTAGCAGCGAGTCGGCCGTGACCTGCGCTCCTGCAGCCACTAGCTCCACGCTTTGCCAAGTGTCGCCGCCCTGTCCGATGCGCACGGTCTCGATCTGGCCGCCCGCATCAATGCTCAGGAGGAACGTCAGGACAAGCGGGACGGCTACACCCGCGCGTTTGGCTGTGAGGGGCACGTCAGCGTGCCGAGACGGTGGCGGGTGGCTGGTATCCCCTGAAGACCTCGCGTTGGAATCCGTAGGTCAGACTTACGGTCTCCACGGGCTCATCGGCGTAGTTGAAGCGAACGGCAACGTCGTTGACATGGACGGTCAACTCGGTCACATCTGGAGGCATGGGTGGGAATACGATAAAACCTTCGTGCTCCTGGCCACTGAAGATCATCTTGTCGGCATACATGTGGAGACGCAACAGATCCTCGCGCTCGCGCATGCGCGCATAGTAGTTTCCGGCCCAAGCCAACGCATACGCTCGGTAGTACTCACTGATTTCGAGAAATGTTAGGGGCTTGTAGGAACGCTTGCTGGCGGATCGCAACTCGATCCTAGACGGATCGATCTTGACCTTCGGATACGCATAGTTCTTGACCCGAAGGAGGAATACGGTAAATCGCTGGGGCGTAAATGACTCGCCTGGGGGAGTCCAATCGCCGAATGTGAAGGGATTAGTAGAAAGTGGTCCATCGGCCGACCTTGTGGCAAAACTGCGGTTGAGCTCTGCGTCCGTCATCGGTCGAATTGCGATATCGAGTCTCTCGAAGACATAGGCCACTGATCCGTCGTCGTGGACCACCATGTGTTCGCCCTGCTCGGACCCAGGCTTGGGCTGGAGAGGCCCTGGGAAATAGCGCCCACAGCCGAACGCAACCAAAATTAATAGGCAGCTACAAAGCGCTCTCAAAACAACCTCTCCGCGCAGGCTCGGATATGTGTTAGAAAAGTTAAGGAGGGAGGACAATCCTCCCTCCTTAGACGAAAGATAGGGGCGTCTTTTCTACTTACTGCATCAGCGCCTTCACTGCGCCCCAGCTACTCTCCTCAACGGCAGTAGCGTACTCATCGGTGCTTAGCAAGGTGAATTCGGAAGAGAATTCCGAGCTATGCGCCCCGCCGTTTTGGATGTGCGTCGTGATCTGGTGAGACCGGCCTCCGCCATCCGCCTCGTTGAGACTCAGGGACATACCGATCGTCTGGCCGGCTTCAAAGACCCAGCGGACGCTTGCGTCGCGGCCGTCCGGCAGGTACGGGTCGTAGGCCTCCATGCGAACTTCGTAGTTCACCGTCACGTCCGTGGCCAAGTGCCCGGCACCCGCTGGAGAGACCACAACGGCCCCCTCAACAGCGCCCGTCTCGGGACCCCACTGCATCTCCGCAGGCTGGTTCCAACGCAAAAAGGATACGAGAGGGTAACCACCGGGACGAGCGTAGTGGAAAGTCCACTGCTGGTGTCCGGTGCGGAGGGCATCAGGGGCCTCGTTCCACACACCGTGATCGGGATCCAAAATCAGCTCGAGGTCATCGTCGTGCCAACCATCGTTCAGTTCGGTGACGTCGGCGTTCAGCGTGTCATCGACGACGCGCGTGAATACGTAGAGCCGATTGTCCGGCTCCGGTGTCCAGCCGACGTGGTGAGCGATGTCGAGATCGCTACGGGCAGGAAACTCGCCCTCGCCGATCACGTCGCACAACTGGTCATTACCGATGATGAAATCCGAATCGAACCAACCCCAGTCGCTGCCGTCGCCGTCGGGGTTCATGGAGCCTGGATTGGGCACCTGCAGGGCAAAATAGCCAACGCCGTTGCAGTTTTCGTATGCTGCTGCCGGAGCGGCGAAACCTGCCAGCAGCACAGCGCCGAAGACTATTGTCCCTAGAACTGCTTTCTTGCGCATGAGATCTCCTCTCGTTCGTGTCTTCGCTTCACTCTTTGGCCAAAGGAAGACGGTAGGATTGGCGCGGAAAGTAAGCCTCCACGCCTAGTGGATCAACCTATATTATATTAGGTTAGCGAAGCGGATAATCTATGACGCAGGAGCAAAAATTTCAAGACTTTTCTGACTGGTGAGCCAGTGGGGACAGGACACGACCAATTTAACTGCCATGACTCCCTTGCCCGCGCTTGACTGCGTCTTTGAGGGGTGAGTAACTGACGTTACGCACAGATATGGAGTATGGGGCACTCAAAGGGGGGGGCTCTCTTCGGGCGCTGGCTCGGCCACCACCTGCGCGACCACACCCGCGCCAGCGGGATTAGCCGCCCGCACTTCAAACACACACTCCACGCCGTTTGTTAGTCCTTCGATCTTATGCCCCCGCGCTGCCGCACCCCCGGCCACCGGCTCCCACGCCGACCACGCACCCCACACCGGACGACCGCGCCATTCATAGCGCGTCAGCACCGGCCCCTCGGTCCCGGCTGCCGACCACCTAAGCACCACCCACCCGTCGCCCGCCACCGCCTGCAACCCGTCCGGCGCAAACAGCCGACCCGGCGTGGCCAAGCCCCACGCCGCATCACTCGCACCTCCCGTGTTGACCGCCCGCACCGCCACCGCATAGGTAATCGGGGCCGTACCCTTACGCGCCGCCGGAAAGGTGAAGGAGCAATACTCGCCTACGTAACAGGTAATGCTGCTGACCGACGGCAACACCGGGGCGACCCCGACGACCGTCCACCTTTTTATGGTGATGGTCAGGCTTTCGGAGTCGGTGCCGTAGGCGTTACTGGCATTCAGCGACGCCGATGCCGTGCCCGGACTACTCGGAGCCGTGCCGGAAAAGCTGCGACCGGACGCCGTAGCCCACGATGGCGGCGACACCGTGTAGGTGATCGGGGCCGTACCCTTCTCGGCTACTGGAAACGTGAAGGAGCAATACTCCCCCACGTAGCAGTCGAGCGGACCCACCGACGCTAACACCGGAGCCTTGCCCGAATCGTCGGTAATAAAGGTCGTGGTGGTACTCTTGCCCGCGCCGCTGGGGCCGACCGCCCACACATCAACCGAGTAGCGGCTACCGGGTTGTAACGAGGAAAAGGAGGCGCTGGTTGAAGTCGTGGTCTGGATGGTGCCGCCATCGAGCCGGTAGCGGTAAGAATAAACCTTGGCGGCAAGGGCGTTGCTGGGTGCCTTCCAGCTTGCTTGGCCGCTGGTCTGCCCCGTCGAACGGCTCGTAAGGGCGCGCACGGCAAGCGGCTTGGGAACGATGCCGTCGTTGTCGAGCAACCTCACCGTCGCCTGTCGCGGCGTACCGACCGAGACCACGCCCGCCGGCAGCGTCCCAAACGACACCGACACCGTCTCATCGTCGCTATCGGCATCCTCGTTAGCCGTGAGCGTAAACGACTCCGACGAAGCTCCACGCATCGGTCGAGCGCCGCCGCTGCCATTGCCACTCCACATCCGTTGCTGTTAGACCGCTAGCCGGGGTCAGTGTCGGCCGTATCGCCTCCTGACTCACATACGGATACGGGATTATCGGATGCAGTGTTACCGTCGCACCGCAGTCACTCAACGTAGCGTTCATCGTATTGAGGGTGCCGCCTTCATTCTGCACACAGCGAGACCCGTCTTGGATCGTAGCATCCGACAAAGTGGCGGTGCCACCCGCTCTAACGCGGATGCCATACCAGTCGGCATTGGAGGGCGTGTCAGCAGCCGAGCGAAAAGTGACGCCGCCATCGCTGGCACCGCTTGCTGCCTCGACAGTAAGTACACCCTCGACGATCAACTCCGAGCGGGTGCGGTCCCTACCGCCGCTAGTGTCATCCGTGTTGGCTAGAAAACGGACTTGGGTCCCACGGGCGATGGTAAGGGTGCTGCTAGCGGGAACCGTCACATCTCCGCCGACATACACTATGCCACGCCAAGTCGTATTCTGCTCAAGTTCGCCAGCCCAATAGTTGTGATAGATGTCCATCTCTGCATAATCGCCCCCTGAAGCACCACGATGAATGCGAATATTGCGGAACGCCAGACGCGAGGGCCCAAGATCGGGATTCGCGTCGGCTGTAGTACCTGAGGCCGTGCTATATGTTGCATGCTGCAGATGAGTCGCATCCGTCGCCTGTCTAACCGTCGGCCTATGCTCGCGCCCCGGCAGGGGGCCCAATGGGCCTCTCTGCTCGACAGCCCCAAACGGATCGGACAGGCGGTCCTGCCATACATACGTGTAGCTGGAACTCACACTCGTCGGTTCCTTCTGCACCGGTTGATGCCGGGCATCGAAGATAGACCGGCCATCCGCAGGAATAAGCATGGCATTCCTAGAGTATGGAACTATGGGGCGACGCCAGATGAGTAGCCCCGGCGATTGGGTAAACCGATGCCAGCCCGTATACTGACCAAACCCACTAGCTGTGCGGAAATCTAGAATGTAATGCTGATGGTTGGCCCCCCGAACTACGTAGAAATGATTTGGGCTAGACTCGATGCGCTTTTTGAGGTTTGCGGTAGCTCGACCCAGCGGGGATAGCCCTGTGAATCAGCAGGATTGATCATGCGAACCCGCAATTCGAAGTCCCCATTGGATATCTCATCAAAGTAGGCCCGCACACTGCCGAACACCTCCGGCAGCGTATGGTTGCCCTTGGCCACCTTGACGTTGGCACCTACCAAAGCCGAATCCTGCAGGCTGCCGTAGCCACCGCTAAACAGCCGCTCGAACTCGCGTAGTGTGTAACTGGAACTCGTCGGCACTCCCTGATGGGTGTACGGTCGTGCAAGTGATAGTCGTATCCGCCCGCCCGCTCCGTCGCATAGTCAAAAGTGACCAACACCACATCCAGCGTACAAGGTGACACCCAAGTTCGATCTCGGTGTACTTGGGCACTGAGGGCACTTACACAGACCAACGATAGTAGGGCTGCGAAGATCAATTTTATCTTCATCGGTCGGCCCTCTCTTCCATCGAATTTACCAATAACGACTGCTTGACTTGACCCCAGGAAGAGGACGATACGTTCGTATGTGTCAGCGCGTCTTCATACTGCACCGTGCGGCCCCCTAACACTGCATGGAGAGGAATTACCTCGTTGCAGAATAGGGGATAATCTTCTCCGGAAATCCACCAGCCGCCTCTCCTAAGGCCATAGCCAGCAAGAAATCCAAGCCCTCGACCCCCAGAAAAATTGCCATGAAAACGGAACCAGTACGTTGGCACGGATTCAGATCGGAATCTCACCGTGACCCGATTGCTCCCCTCGTCGGTCGGGATCTCGTAGCCGGTCTCGTTGGCCCCGTCGAAGCGATAGATGGCCTGCTCTCCATCGGCGGTGCGTTCCATCAAGTGCGTACCTTCCCAGCGCAGCTTCTTGCCGGCAATAAAATGCGGCGGCGCGGGCGGCCAGCCGGTCGGCATGTCGTTGATCACGTAATACGTCTTGCCGTCAATGACCTCCGTCCGCTCCACCGTGATCGTGAATTGGGGCTCCTCAGGCCATTGAGCCCTATACGTGGGCCATTGAGGATAATAGCCCACGCCAAGGATGTAGGGTGCATCATTTTCAAAATAAAAATGCTCGTACGTCCACGAATCACCCACGGCCAGCGGCAGATAATCCGCTGCCTCATAGTCCGTGGCAGCGGCGGGCAGCACCCCACTCAGGCTGAGCAGAGCCACCCAAAGCAAGCGAAACTGATTCGTTCGCATGATTGATCTCCTTTCAAGAGATAGGAAAGTCGTCGTTCCAGCGGCCCCACTCGTCCACAACAAAGGGGTTAGCAGGGCGATCCAAAGAGAAAGTATCCGGCTCATTGGTTTGTCCTCCCCTCCGGCGACGGCACCAACCACGACTGCTTCATTTCGCCCCAGGACGAAGACGACGTACTCGTGGGAATTAAGGCATCCGAAAACTTTACCGGACGACCTCCGATAACTGCACGGAGGGCCTTTATTCGGCTTATAAAGATAGGATGATCGGTTGCGGAGATTCTACGCGAACATCTTTCGATGCCGTAGCCAGCAACGAATGCAGTCCCGCCGCCCCCTTCTTCAAGTCCACGGAAATTGAAGACATACTTGGGCACAGGTTCGAAAACTACTTGCACCACGAACTGATTGGCCCCCTCGTCGGTCGAGACTGCGTAGCCGGCTTCGTTGGCTCCATCGAAACGATAGAGGGCCTCCTCGCCATCGGCGGTGCGCTCCATCAAGTGCGTACCTTCCCAGCGCAGCTTCTTGCCGGCAATAAAATGCGGCGGCGCGGGCGGCCAGTTGGTCGGCATGTCGCCGATCACGTAATACGTCTTGCCGTCAATGATCTCCGTCCGCTCCACCGTGATGGTAAATTGGGGCTCCTCAGGAAATTGATCCGTGTACGCGGGCCATTGGATCATCTCCCGGTCTTTGTAGTCTTGGTAGATATGCTCGCATGTCCACGAATTACCCACGGCCAGCGGCAGATAATCCGATGCCTCATAGTCCGTGGCAACGGCGGGCAGCACCCCACTCAGGCTGAGCAGAGCCACCCAAAGCAAGCGAAACTGATTCGTTCGCATGATCGATCTCCTTTCAAGAGATAGGAAAGTCGTCGTGCCAGCGGCCCCAAGCCGACCCGAGACGACGCGATAGAATACCGGCTGCGGCCTCGGTGCCGCAGCGGCTTTACTGCGCTGATATATGCAAATCCCGTGCCAACTAGCAGGCCATGTAGTAAAAAATCGTGTAAACATGGGCTAAAGGGTTGAAAAACATGACACTTAAAAAATATGAGCAGGTTTTCTACCCTTCGCATCTGACGGGTCGCCGCCCGTTATTTGGGGCAACTTTTTGCCCTTATTGGGGCAACTTTTTGCCCTTTGGGGCAACTTTTTGCCCCTATTTGGACAACCTTTTGCCCCTGTTGGGACAACCTTTTGCCCACCGACAACAACGTTCCATCTGCGACTTCTTCTAGGGCCGTTGGATGCCATACTTGCTCATCCTATAGCGCAACGCCTTATGACTCATGCCCAACAAGTGCGCGGCTCCTCGTTCCCCAGAGACAATCCAATTGGTCTGCTCCAACGCCGCGATAATGCGCGGCTGCTCATCCCCGCCTTAGGCAGACGGCGGCTCATCCGGCGGCTCCGACCGCTGAGCATGACGCTGCACGAAATGCGCGGCCAACAGGGGAATATGCTCTTATTCGTTTTAGCGACCTTTGCGGCCTTTTCCAACAGCGGCTCCATGAGCGGACTCTGGCTGAGGACCGCTGTCAGTTGCTCGTTTGAATCCTCGGCGACCTCCCTATCACCTCCACCGATTGTCAATTAGGACCTCCATGATTTAGAGAAGTAACTGACGTTACGCACGAGCTACTCCAGTATGAGATGCTTCGCTTCGCTCAGCATGACAGGTGCTAACGTGCTACTTCTCAATGTCATGCTGAGCGGAGCGCAGCGGAGTCGAAGCATCTCATACCCGGGCCTGTGCGTAACATCAGGAAGTAAGAAATGAGCTACATGCGCTTGCCGGTTTTCAGGCCGACGACCATGCACAAAAAAATCCTTTAGGAAGGCCCTAAAGGATTGAAAACAGGAGGCTTAAAATGGTAGGCGGGAGGGTTCTACGCTTAGACGCTAAGCCCTTGCGGCGCGTCATCTGCATAACTTCTTGTTCGTGGTGAACAACTTTTTATTTTTTGAACAACTTTCTGTTCACCTCATATCCCATATCTGTGCGTAACGTCAGTGAGTAACTTGAAGTCAACGAGGTTTTCCGTGTATTCGGAGTATCGACACGCCGCAGATTAACGATGATATATTTATGATGCACAGCAGCGATCCAACTGCGCAGACAAAATGGAACCGCCTAGTGCTGCAAGTTGCGTTGGTAGCAGCGCCCCTTCTGTCGGGCTGCAGCGACGATGAAGAACCGGCTCTTACCCTCCCTCGATTCAGCGAGGTCGCGGCCGAGTCCGGGATCGAATTCCGCCACTTCAATGGCGCGGCCGGGGCCTACCACTACCCTGAAACCCATGGCTCGGGTGCCGCATTTGCCGACTTCAACGGCGACAGCTTTCCCGACCTCTACGTCGTGAACAGCGCTGCTAGCCACGGCGTCCTCACCGCCCATCTACCCGCCAATGCTCTGTTTGTGAATCAGACCGACGGGACCTTCGTCGATAGAGCAGCAGAAGCAGGGGTCGCCGACACCAGCTTTGGCATGGGGGTCGGCGTTGGAGACATCGACAACGATGGCCACGCGGATCTCTACGTCACCAACTGGGGTGCCAACCGGCTCTACCGAAACTTAGGCAACGGCCGCTTTGCAGACGTGACCGAACAGTCGGGAACCGGTGATCGGCGGGTATCGACGAGCACGGCCTTCGCCGACATCGATCTCGACAGTGATTTGGATCTGTACGTCGCCAACGATGTGCGGATTGTCGGGGATGATCTCCCGGAGTGCTACCGCGGCCTGATTCAGATTTACTGTGGCCCTGGTGCTTACCCCGGCGATTCCGGGGCTCTGTTCCGCAACGATGGCGACTTCCGTTTCACGGACATCACCGATTCGATAGGCATCTGGACCGAAGCAGGGCGGCAGCTAGGCGTGGCCTTCGCCGACTACGATGATGATGGCGACCCCGATCTCTATGTCGCCAATGACCACGAGCCAAATTTCTTGTTCCGCAACGACGGGTCCCGATTCGCCGAGGTCGGTGTCGCCGCTGGCGTCGCGACGAGCCCCGATGGTGCCCCGGAGGCGGGCATGGGCACCGATTGGTCCGACTATGATCGCGACGGTCGCCTCGACCTAGGCGTGTGCAACTTCCAGTGGGAGCCCTGCCGACTGCTGCACAATGCCGGAGCGGGCCAATTCGCAGATCACACCGCACAGAGTGGATTGGGAGGGCCGACCTATCAAACCCTCACCTTTGGGACCGATTTCATCGACGTCAACAATGACGGATATCCCGATTTGTTCCTCGCCAACGGCCATGTCGAGCCCAACATCGAAATTCTCGACAGCGCCGGGCCGCGCTATGCACAGCACGACCAACTCTTTCTGAACAATCGAGACGGCACATTCACCGACGTGACCGCGGCGAGCGGTCTGACGGCGTTCGCAGCGGGCGTGGGACGAGGCTCAGCCGCGGCCGACTACGACAACGACGGCGATGTCGATCTGTTCGTGTCGAACAACAACCAGCGTCCGCACCTGCTCAGAAACGATGGCGGCAACCGCGCCAATTGGATTTCAGTCGAGCTAGAAGGCACGCGCAGCAATCGCAGTGGAATCGGGGCGCGCGTCACTGTATTCTCCGCTGACCTGCGGCAGATGGCCGAGGTACGGGGTGGGAGCAGCTACCTGTCGCACAACGATCTGCGGCTGCACTTTGGCCTCGGTCGCAGGACAAAGGTGGACCGCATCCTGATTCGTTGGCCTTCAGGTGAATGGCAAACCGTGGGCCCCGTGCCGGCAAGGCGCTTTGTGCGAATCGTAGAAGGAGAGCCGTGGACGCCACTATGAAAGCACGTGCGTGGTTCCTTGCCCTGATCGCAGCTCTCGTCGGATGCGAAAGCCAACGCCCGGCTGCGGACACGCCGCCCACAGCCGACGAGTTGGGGCGGTCGCGGCTGACGTATGAAAAACAACTACGCGAACGCCCCGCAGATCTCGAGACCCGGGTGTCGCTTGCCCGCGTGCTGTTCGACTTGGGTCACGTGGATCAGTCGATGGATCAATTCCAAATGGTTCTGCGGTCGGATAGTCTGCACGTGGGGGCGCTGATGGGTCTCAGCAAAGTTTTGGCTCAGATTCGCGATTACACCACGGCCCTCTCCCTGGCGCAGCGAGCCGTCGCGGTCAAGCGCGATGCAGCAACGTTGGAGAGCCTATCGGTGGCGTGGTTAGGGGTCGGACAACTCGAAGAGGCCCAGTCCACGCTCGCCGCAGCCATCGCGCTGGATCCAGCCCGCTCGACGCTGCACAAACTGATGGGTGCGGTACAAGCGACCCGAGGTGATGTAGCAGCAGCGCAGACCTCGCTGGGGCGAGCGGTGGAATTGGATCCCACGTCTCACGAGGCTAGCTTCGCATTGGGTTCTCTCCAGTGCGAGCGTCTAGGTCGCTGTGCGGAAAGTTTGGATCTCCTCCAGCGAGCCACCGCCTTGGCACCAGACAGCGTCAGATACGAGGTAGCAGTAGGCCGCGCCCTACTACAGGTAGGACGGACCCGCGAGGCTCTACAGGCATTCTCGACAGCAGTCAATCTCGACCCCTCTTCAGTGGAGGCGCATATCGGCCTCGGAGTGTCCCGAGCCAAGCTAGAAAAGTATGTTGAAGCGGCCTCCGCTCTTGAGAAGGCTCTCGAACTCGACCCGGTGCATCCCGATATCCGTCTTCAGTTAGCTTCCGCGTACCGCCATCTAGGTCGTAGTAGGGACACCGAGGAACAGCACGCCGCCCATCGACGAATCGAACCGCATGTAGCTGAGATCGAACATCTGCGTACACTAGCCCAACCGGGCCGCAATCCCAGCGCACACTTCAATCTCGCTCGTCTCTACGCCCGCCTCGGTCACGACGCGGGAGCCGTAAGACACCTGCGTGCCGGTTTATCCCTCCAGCCAGAAAACGCCCGCGCTTGGCAAAACCTCGGCAATGCCCACATCCGCTTGGGTCGCCCCGGCGAAGCGATCTCGGCGTACCGCCAAGCCCTGAACCTCAAGCCGGACTATGGCTTGGCGTGGTATAACTTGGGCACGGCCTACGCCACCGGCGGCTACATCGACCTAAGTCGCGAGGCGTATGAGCGAGCTCTGGAGTTGTCCGAGAATCCGGTGGATGTTTTTATCGCGCTAGGAAACCTAGAGCTGCAACAAGGCGATGCCCATGCCGCGGCCGAGCGATACGAACAAGCGCTAGCCCAAGATCCCAATCGGCCATCGGCACAGCGAGGTCTCGTGCTCGCGTACCGGCAAGCAGGCGACTCGGCCGCGGCAACCCAAGCCATCGCAAAATTCAGGAACAAGGCATTCCCACCCTCTACCTCAACGATGAATGGCCCATAGAAATGATGGCCCGACGCCGAATCCTTCCGCTCATAATTCTGGCGCTGTCGGCGAGTTCCCTAGGCGCAGCCACATCACTTGTCGTCGATCACATCGACATCCCGCAGGTCGATTACGAACCGGCGATCTACTACGACGAAGGCGACCCACTGCCCCATCTGGATTTTGAGCGCATCGACTGGAAGCGCATCGTCGCCAAGCGGCACAGACGCGTGGTGCTCGAATCCGATTATGTGCGCGTGGAGGTACTACCGGAGATGGGACGGGTGTACTCCCTCATCGACAAGCGAACCGGCCACGACGCGCTGTGGAAAAACGACATCGTACGCCCCGGCGGGGCGAACAACCCCACTGGCTGGTGGCTCTGGATCGGCGGGATCGAGTACACGCTTCCGGGCTACGAGCACGGCACGACCTTCGCGATACCTTGGACGTGGAAGATCCTAGAAGATCGTCCAGAACAGGCATCTATGTCGATGGCAACGACCGAGCCACTGACGGGTCTGCTCCACAGAGTCAAATTGACGGTCCATCGAGGCTCAGCGGCCCTAGAGACCCAAATTCACATTCACAATCCAGGAGCCGACACCGTTCAGTTCGCCCACTGGGTCAATCCCATGTGGACTCCTGGAGGAGAGAACGAGCTGACCGACAACACCGAGTTCATCATCCCCACAAAGAGCATCCTAATCGCCGATCGCTGGCAGAAAAACCTAGGACCGAGTCCACAGGTCTGGAGCGAGAGCCCGTTGCGCTACATCCGAGGGTGGAAGGCCGGCGATATCATGGCCGACGGATTGACGGCCGGCTATTACAGCGCCTACTCCCACGACGCAGAGGAGGGCGTAGTCCGCGTCTTCGATCCCGTCCTCAACCCAGGTGTCGATGTATGGACCTACGGCTTCCATCCGACGGGGATCCCCATGGGCTCCGGCCAGCCCAACAAGGGCTACGTCGAGATGTGGGGTGGCTCGTCAGTGCTTTTCCCCGACGAGACGCAGCCACTCCCACCCGGAGACTCGCTCGCGTGGACGGAGTGGATGTATAGCTACTGGGAAACGAAAGGGATGAGTGCGGCATCGCAGGTCGGCGCGATTCGCGGCAACCTAGGCGATGGGTCGCTGGACATCGCCCTTTCGCCCGCTCTCGAGCTGCCCAATGTCGTCATCGAAGTGTCGGTGAATGGCAAAGTGACCGTTCGAGACACTACCTCATTGACTCCAGCCAAGGTACTGCACCGATCCTACCCAATTAAGGCCGCGGAACCGCCGGACGATATCTCCGTCGAGGTGCGACAAGGTGCCCTCCAGCTCCTGTGGTTTCCAATTACAGGAGAGAATCGGCGTCTCGAATAGCTTTTTATAGGGAATTATATACAATGATGCCCACGCTGTCGTAACTCATTGAGCGTCAGCACCTTTGGGCCATCCCTCTTTTTAGCTCCTTTTTTCACTCTAATCTAGCGCAAGGAGCGAAAACATGACTAACGAAATAATAAGTTATGGGCTTATTGAGGTGGGCTATCTATGGATTTGCTGATAGATACAGATTGGCGATGCGCTCGGCGTTTTTTTCAATCGACTCCAATAACGCTCTTTCTATCACATCGCTGCCAGCAAATCCAAAATCACCACTATGCCACAGTTCGACAAGACGCTTGTAGGGGATCTCATTCCGGTATAAAACAAGACGTTCATAGAGAGACGCGCGGACACTGTATGCGGTCAGCCACCATTTTTCATCTCGTACTGCCTCTATGGAAAAAACTAGATAAAGGAGGCTACTAGTAGAGTCAGATAATGGCACGTCATAGCGTCTCAACGTAAGTTGAAACTTGTCTTTGGCGCGTTGCTCTGAAAGAACCTGCTTGGCCGTTTCATTTAGTAAAACAGACACATTCAGGCTGTCTATATCCGAAAAGCATATTTTCTCGTCTGCGTAAGCTGCCGCGATCTCAGCAAGACTCCTTTCTACCACCCCTTGAACAAACCAGTCGAGTACGGAAAGAGAATCGGCTGACGCTTGCGATGGTGTTACGACCAAACTTACCAAGAATAAGGCTATCGGTAAAATCATTCTCATTGCAATAGGATTATCTAGTAGCCCTAGGCTCTGTCCTATTAGATCCGTCGTGGCCTTAGTATCTGCCATGCTCTCAATCTCCTTGCGTCGGTAGTTAGGATGGGAGGGCAAAGAACGATTAGCTGGCAGTATAGGTCAAGCTCTCTTGACAGTCAAAATAGACTGTTCTATTCTGGTTCTCGTCTAAACCCAAGCAGGTTTCCCGTTAGTCGGGTAGCTTGCTGAATACAAAAGCCGTTGCATAGGACGGACTTGCTACCCGTTCTTTGGTAAATAGGCGAGGCTAACCTTTACGCTAGGTTATACCACAAAAAAGGCGATTTCGGGCAGATTTTACCACTCAATATCGCCCTCAGCAGTTCGAGGGAATTTGTCGTCGATTTCCTCATATATCACCTCATCCCGCCCCCTCGTAACTCTTATAGCCCTTACCCATTCCCCGTCAATCTTCTTGAGCCGTAAGGGTTGAAAAAGAGGCCCGTTTCGGGCAGAGACCTAGACAGAAAATCTCCGCGTGTCGCCATCTCCGAGCGTGATCCTATGTAACATTTGAGCAGTAGAAGGGGGGAGGGTGCCGATAGAAATGTTTGTGTCTGTCTGCTCTAGCGTGGCAAACGATAGCTTCCCCTTGATTTGATCAGACTTATCAAAGTCGTGAATCCTGACATGTACATCGTATAGGGGGTGCTTTCCTTACTGCGCCTCCTCGCGTATCTGCACTTGACACGACGAAAAGGCTGCCGTAAATTGGCTGCTGCTTGCTGGTCAAGCTGTTTTTTGTGGATGCGCCGCGCCCCTAGCCGAAGGGGCCGGCGCTTTTTACTGTCAAAAAGCTACGAGCTTTTTTCTAGGCGTCAAGACAAATTTTTCACCTTTCCTCGCCGCCGTAAAAGGTTCTCCTAGAACCCCTTTTGGGCATCATTGTATATAATTCCCTTTTTACAGGGGTTTATATTCAATAGTGCCAGTGGTTTTGAGGTGATTCGTTTTAAGTTATAGTATAGGTGATAACTATTGACGGCGATCTTGATTTAGACGGAGGAGAATGTGATGTTGTTGGTCGATGAAGTTATCTTATTGGAAAGGATACTTCCAGAGATTAAAGACATTGGCTTGTCAACTCCCATGATTGGGGATGGGACAGATGAGAGAATAAATTTTATTCATAATTTTATGAGTGCAATACTAATTGCGCGAAGGGTTTTTGAAAAGATAGACAAATGTGATTCAAGACGTAGAATGTTCAAAGATATTAGGGAGAAATTTCGATATGAGGATTATGTAGAGTTGGAGATAGACAAAAGTGTTTGCGTAATGGAATTTCTCGGTATGATTATTCATAGTTCGTATATATTTAAGGGCGACAAGTTTATTCAGGTAATGAACGATAATGGTCGGGTATTTAGGGTTTCCACTCAAGCGTTTTTAGATATGCTTGATTCTCTGTGTATAGGAAAGAATGGGGCAGTTTGGGTTATGTGTAAGTTGTTCAAGAAATTTGTAAAAAATATTGAAGATAGGATGAAAAAGGAATTTTCAAATGAATTAGAGGATTTGCTGAACAATGATGTTAATATAAATGAAGAAGTATTTTATGAGAGGCTTAAGAAAGCACATATGAATATGACGGATGCTGTTCTCTGTGAAGACAATTTTTTAAATTGGTTGAGTTTTTATTGTAATGACAATGGGATTCGTAAAGAGCCAGACATGGAATTAGCCAGAGAGATTCTGCTTAATATTTTTTCTGATTCAGAAACTAAACATCGAATTGAAATGGGATATTTTAGGAATTGTGTTTTTATGCCTAAGTTCAAAAATATGAGTTGCGAAATTACTGTTAGTAGTTCCAATGTCACAGAATCGGGTGAAATGGAGTTTTTATCTAAACAAGTTCCTGTTGGAAAATTGTTATATGTGATAGAAAATTATCATGCTAACAGGTATCACAAAGAGATACATAAAAAGTAACTGATAGAGATATAGGATCTTCGGCACTATTGAATATAATCCCCTTTTTATAATAACCTGTCCCTTTCGAGTCGAACCCTGTGCCCTCTTAACTCACTAAAAAAAATGACCAAGCCGAACATACTGATCTTCATGACCGACCAGCAACGGGCGTGTTCCGTGCTACCTAACGACGAGTACAAGGCAAAGACACCCGTGCTTGACGATTTCCGCAAAGAGAGCGTCACCTTCAGGCGCGCCTTCTGCCCGTCGCCGCACTGCTGCCCGTCACGTGCGTCGTTCATGACCGGCCTGATGCCGACCCAGCACGGCGTCTGGCACAACGTAAATGTCGCCAATGCCATCACGCGCGGCTTGAAAGACCACATCCGTCCCTGGAGCGTGGACATGCAGGAAGCGGGTTATCGCATGCTCTTTTCGGGCAAGTGGCATGTCAGCAACTATCAACAGCCACATGACTATGGTTGGGAGTACGTCTCGCCGGGAAGCGCGCACCCCAGCAGACGATTGAATCGCGACGAGCAGGACGCTGCAGCCCGCGAACGCGAATTGTGCAATTTGCAACGACATGCTGGAGACCACGGCGGCAGCGAGCGGGAACCCGGTGAGATCAGGCGCACGGGGATGCGTCCATACATCCACTATGGCGACAACAGCCATCCCTTCCTAGCGCAGTACTTCCGCGACGGGGAAGAAGACAATCCCTTCGGCGACCGCACAGTGGTCGATGCCGCGCTGGCAAAAATGGATGCGCTAGACGGAAATGAGCCGTGGTGCCTGTATGTTGGCACCCTCGGTCCGCACGATCCATATATCGCACCCAAGCGTTTCCTCGATCTGTATGAAGACGCGGAATTCCCACTACCGGACACCTTTGACGATCCGATGGACGACAAACCAGCCCTCTACCGCCGCACCCGCGACCGTTTTGCTCAGTTGACGCGCAAAGAACATCAGGACGCAATCAAGCACTACTTGGCGTTCTGCACCTATGAGGACTGGCTCTTCGGGCGGCTGATCGACAAGCTCAAAGAGCGCGGAGAATACGAAGACGCAATCGTCCTCTACCTCTCCGACCACGGCGACTACTTGGGTGACCATGGCCTGTGGTGTAAGGGCCTGCCGTCGTTTCTGAGTTGCTACCACGTGCCAGTGATCGCGAAGATGCCGGGCGGGCAGCAGGGCGTGGTGCGCGACGAGTTCGTGTCGCTTTGTGACTTCGCGCCGACGTTGCTTGAGATGGGCGCAGCGGAAAGCCCGGTGGAATTTGCCGGTGCCAGCCTGATGCCGTTGCTCAAAGGCGAAACACCCGCCGACTGGCGCGATGCGCTCTTCTTCCAGACGAATGGGAACGAGACCTATGGCATCCAACGTTCCACCGTCACCGACCAGTGGCGATTCGTCTTCAATGGATTCGACTACGACGAGCTATACGATTTGGAGCGCGATCCCGGACAGATGCAGAACCTCGCGTCCGACCCGCAATACCAGCTAGTCGTCGAGGAGATGTATCGCCGCATCTGGATGTTCGGCCTTGCGCACGAGGAACACTTGCTCAACGAGTACATCATGACCGCGATGGCGGATTACGGACCGGGGATTGTGACCAGAAAGTCTGCTAGCTGATCTACAGCGTGAGGGTTTGCGCTCAGGTATTACTCTCCTTACTTTCAAGTAAGAAATAAACCCTCAACAAGAGGTTCTCAGCATGGCAATAGCGACGCTAACAAGCAAAGGGCAAGTCACAATTCCCAAAGCCGTTCGCGATGCTCTTCAACTCCGTGAAGGCGATAAAGTCGATTTTATGCTTACAGAAAATGGTGAAGCACTTCTAAAGCCTATGATCAAAACAGTAAAAGTAGATGAAATTTTCGGAGAGTTGTATAAATCTGACAGAAAGCCTGTTTCGGTTCACCAAATGAAGTCTGGAATTAGGCAAAAAATGAAGGTGCGTTTTAAGTGAAAGCATTAGACACAAATGTGCTTGTTCGCTTTCTTGTACGGGATGATAAAAAACAAGCAGAAATTGTGTACAGACTTTTTAAAAGAGCAGAAAGTAAAAACGAACCCTTTTTCGTTCCTTTGCTCGTCGTGCTTGAAACCATCTGGGTCCTCGAATCTGTATATGAAATCCCACGAGAGGAAATCCGCGTGTCTCTACAGAAACTTCTCCTTATGCCTATTTTGATGTTTGAGGCTCAATCTGCTCTGCAAAGAACTCTCTCGTCTGCTCAGGCAAACAAAATAGATCTTGCAGATTTGTTAATTGCACATTCAGCAAAATTTTCAAATTGTGATGGTGTTCTTACTTTTGATAAAAAAGCATCTAAATTTGCGCTGTTCGAGCAGTTGACGTAACCGACACTTCTAATTTCTATAGCAACAAGAATGTGAGATCTACACACCGCCGTCGCAATCCTGTCACTCAACTCCTTAATCATGCGGAGAACCTCATGTACAATCTCAATGGCAAAGTCGCCCTCGTCACTGGCGCGGGCGGCGAACACGGCATTGGCCGCGCCATCTGCCAGCGCCTAGCGCGCGAAGGCTGCGACCTCGTGGTCAATGACTTGCGCGCCCAACCCTATAGCGAGTCTGGCTGGGGCGGCCTGCCCGCCCTCGTCACCGAAATCGAAGCCGCCGGTCAGCAGGCCCTCGCAGTGGAAGCCGACGTGTCCGACGCCGACCAAGTCGAGGGCATGGTGCAAGACGCGCTCACCCACTTTGGCCGCATCGACCTACTAGTCAACAACGCTGGCTCGCGCCCTGGGCCAGACCGGGTCCCAGTCGTCGATCTAAGCGAAGCCGCTTGGGACCAAGTGCAAACCGTCAACGTCAAGGGCACCTTCCTCTGCTCGCGCGCCGTGGCCCGGCACCTGATCGACCGCGGCGACGGCGGCAAGATCATCAACATGGCCTCTACAGCCGGTCGCCAAGGGATCCCGCGCTACGCCGCGTACTGCACGTCCAAATTCGCCATCATCGGCTTTACCCAATCCCTCGCTGGCGAGCTTGCCCCCCACCGGATCAACGTCAACGCCGTCTGCCCGGGCAACACCCTCACCGAGCGCACCCACTACATTGCCGCGGGCCTAGCCCAGCGCGACGAGCCAGACACCGACACCACAGCCGCTCTAGTCCACGACCTCGAAGCGCAAACCCCCCTAGGCCGCATTGGCACGCCCGAGGACGTAGCCCGCACCGTGGCCTTTCTCGCCTCGGACGAGGCCGAGTACCTCACCGGCGTATCGCTAGTGGTCGCTGGCGGCTTCCAGATGTGAGATCGGGCTTGCTTACTCCCTGATGTTACGCACAGGCCCCTAGGTATGGGATGCTGAGCCTTTCGGCTTCGCTCAAGATAAACTCCGCGAAGCGGAGTCGAAGCATCTGATACCTCGATTCTCATGCGTAACGTCAGTTACTCCTTGACGCTCCCCAGCATAATCCCGCGCACGAAGTACTTCTGCACGAACGGATAGACCAACAGCATCGGCAGGATGGTAACGACCACAGTCGCCGCCTTGATCGTCTCGGGCGTGAACTCGGTGATGTTCGGATCAACTAGCCCCTGCTCGATCAGCTCGATGCTGTTCTCGATGACAATCCGCTGCAAAAAGGTCTGCAAGACCTGATTCTCGTCCGACGCGATGTAGAGCATGGCGTCGAACCAGTGATTCCAGTGCGCCACCGCCGTCCACAGCCCAATCGTCGCCAGCACCGGCTTGGAAAGGGGCACGTATATCCTGAAGAGAATATTAAACTCGCTGGCTCCGTCGATCTTGGCCGACTCGGCTAGGCTTTCGGGAATGGCCTGAAAGAAATTCTTGACCACGATGATGTTGAAGGCCGTCAGCATCTGCGGCAGCACCAGCGCCCATATTGAGTCGATCAGACCCAGGTTCTTGACCAGCAGATAATTGGGCACAATGCCGCCGCTGAAGAGCATGGTGAAAAGCACCAAGAACAGCAGCGGGCTGCGGTGGGGCATTTCGCGCCGCGCCAGCGGATAGGCCGTCAGACAAGTAAAAAAGAGCGTCAGCGCCGTGCCCAACACCGTACGCAGGACCGAATTGGTGAATCCCGTAACGATTTCGGGATTGGACAGCACCATGCGGTACGAGGTCAGCGAAACGTCACTCGGGTAGAGGTGCAGGCTTGCGCGCATGGCCTCGGCGGCGCTGCTCAACGACATCGAAATAGTGTACACGAACGGATAGAGCGCCATCAACCCGACCAAGCCCAACACCGTCAGGTTAAAGACGTTAAAGATCTTCTCGCCTCGCGTGCGGCTTACCATATTCCCTGCTCCCCTCCGCTGAGCCGTCGGGCCAGCGAGTTAGCCAGCACCACCATCAACAAGCCGACCACGGATTTGAAAAGCCCGGCACCCGTAGCCAATCCAAAATCCATCAGCACGATCCGCCGCAGGACGTAGGTGTCGATAATGTCGGCTGCGTCGTACACCATGGGATTGTACATGTTGTAAATCTGGTCGAAGCCCGCGTTGAGCACGTGGCCGAGATTGAGGATGAAAAGCGTGATAATCGTCGGCACCAAACCCGGGATGGTGATGTGCAAGGTTTGCTTCCAGCGCCCGGCTCCATCGACGACAGCCGCCTCGTACAGGTCGGGGGAAATTCCAGCCAAGGCCGCCAAGTATATCACCGCCCCATAGCCAGCCGCCTGCCAGATCCCTGTGACAATGACCACGACGATAAACCAGAAGTCGTTGGTGAGGAACTCAATCGGGGAGACGCCGAAGAGCTGGGAAATCTGGTTGGCCGGGCCACTTTGCGAGAAAATCATTAGGAAGATGCCGCCCAAGATGACCCACGAGAGGAAGTAGGGGATATAGGTCACCGTCTGCACGGTGCGCTTATACCAGGAGACGCGGATCTCATTGAGCATCAGCGCCAGCGCGATCGGCGCGAAAAAGCCGAACAGCAAGCGCAATAAGCTGATAGTGACCGTGTTGCGCAGGGCATTGGGAAAGTCGGCCCCGCCGAAGAGGCGAGAGAAATTCTCCAACCCGCTCCACTCGCTGCCCAAGATCCCGGCACTCAGGCGAAACTCCTTAAAGGCAAGCACCAGCCCGAACATGGGCAGGTAATTGAAGACGAGAAAAAAGGCCAGCCCTGGTGCCACCAGCAGCAACAGCCCCTTGTGCCTGCGGTACTGCGTCAATACTTCGCTCATAGTATCCTCATTGACCAGGCAGTGCTTGACATCCTATACCCCTTTGTTTAGTCCTACTTGCGCCATGCAGCGCGCTTTCAGCGAAAAATCCACCGCCTCAGTCCTACTCTGCGGCCCCGCCATATTCCTCTATCTAGCCTTTTTCGCCCTGCCGACCCTGCTCGGGTTTGCCTACGGCCTGACCGACTGGTCTGGCTGGACCAAAAACCCCCGTTTTATCGGCTTGGACAACTTCCGCGAGTTGCTCGACGACGACCGCTTCTTCGCCGCTTTGCGCTTCACCCTCTTTGAGACGGCCATGATCGTCGTCGGCTACACCTCGCTGTCGCTGGTCTTGGCCGTTCTCCTAGACCGCATGAAGATCATGCGCGGCCTAGTGCGCGGCCTGTTTTTCTACCCATTCATCCTCAGCATTCTCGTCAGCGCCCTGCTCTTCCAATATCTGGCCAACTACCGCACCGGCGCCATAAACACCCTGCTGCGCACCTTTGGTTTCGACGCGCTGGCCCAAGACTGGATGGGCGATCCGGCGCTGGTGCCCTACTTCATCCTCGCCTTGGTCCTCTGGCACGGCCTCGGCTTCTACACCACCATCTTCCTCGCTGGGCTACAAACCATCCCCAACGAACTCTACGAGGCCGCGCAGATCGACGGAGCTGGCCCTTTGGCGACCTTCTACCGCGTCCAAGTTCCGGTACTCATGCCGATGATTAAGACCAACTCAGTCATCGCCCTGATCACCGGCATCAACCTCTTCCCGCAGATCTTGGTCACCACCCAAGGCGGCCCCGGCTACCGCACCTTTACCGCTGGCTACTACATCTACTGGCTCGGCACGGAAAACGACCGCCAAGGATATGCTTCGGCCATTGCCTTTGTCGTCTTCGCCTTCCTGGTTTTGGTCGCCGCCCTGCAAGTCGCCTTTTTCCAACGCCGCGAGACCGACCTGTGAAGCGCCGCCTGCCCCTTTTCGAGATCGGGATGCTGCTCTTAGGGCTGCTCTACGTGTCGCCCTGTGCTCTAGCGCTACTCAACTCGTTTAAGACCCTGCCGGAAATCATCCGCTCTCCCGTGGCACCCCCCGAGGCACCAACCCTCGAAAACTACCACCACATCTTCACCGGCATCAAGCTAGCCGCGCCGATGTTCAACAGCCTGCTGATGTGCGTTGCCGTCATCACCACTCTCATCGTCGTCGCCTCCATGGCCGCGTACTCCCTCACGCGCCGCCGCATGAGCACCGGCAATTTATGGCGCATCTTCTTCTTGGCCGGGATCACCGTGCCATTCCAAATCCTCATGTTGCCGCTCTTGCGCCAATTCAACTACCTCGGCATCGGCTACACGTACTTTGCCCTCTATCTGCACTATGTTTCCTACGGCCTGCCCCTGTGCTTGTTCATCTACAGCGGCTTCATGCGCTCCATCCCCCGCGATCTCGAAGAAGCGGCACTGATCGACGGCTGCACGCCCTTTGGTACCTTCTGGCGCGTGATCTTCCCGCTGCTGACGCCCTGCACGGTGACGATCATCATCTTTTGGGGCCTCTTTACCTGGAATGACTTTCCCCACGCATTCATCCTCATGGGTACCAACAAGGGCGAGTTGGCCTTCGTACAGTTATGGCGCTTTCTCTCGGACAAGTACGTCAAGAACTGGAACTACATCTTCGCCGGCGTCGTGGTCTTGTCGCTGCCTGTTACTATACTCTATCTTGCCATGCAGCGCCGCTTCGTCAAAGGACTGACTGCTGGTTCCATCCGTTGAAAGGCCGTCGCCCCATATCGGCGTTCATCGGCGGATACGCCTTTGAGGAACTCTACCCATGCCCTTTGCCAAATTCGCAACCTTTGCCCTCGCCGCCCTCCTCGACGACTGGGAGGCCGGGCGCTTCCCTTCGCCCTGAGCCCAGTCGAAGGGAAGCAAGTGATGCGCTCTGCCCTCGAATGGACACTGGCCATGGCGCTGTGCGTCGGCCACAACTTCATCGGGGTGCGCAGCTACATCCTGCTCGACCGCTACTCGGGCTACGCCGACCACTTCAATACCGTCGGCGTCATTTTCGCCCTGTTCTGGGTCGCGCTTACCGCGCTCCTGCTCGCGCTGATTCGGCCCTTCCTGCGGCTGCCGACTTCGACTTTTGCCCTCATCTATGCCGCGCTGATGGTAGCCACAGTCATGCCGACTATGGGCTTTGGCGGCTATTTTATCCCCCTGCTCGCCGGCGTCTTCTACTACGCCACCCCGGAAAACAACTGGCGCGAACTCCTCTGGGACCACATCCCCGACTGGGCCGCTCCGCGCGACCTCGAGATGATCCGCAACCTCTTCGAGGGTGCCCCAGCAGGTGCGCCGCTGCCGTGGGACGCTTGGCTCGGCCCTTCTATCTTCTGGGGTCTGTTCATGATCGCCTTCTTCTTGGTCAGCTTCGCGCTCATCGCCCTGCTGCACCACCAATGGGCCAGCGGCGAGCGCTTGGTCTATCCCTTGGCCGTAGTGCCGACGGCCATGGTCGAAAGCGTGGAAAACCCGGCCAAAAGCCTCTTCAAGAATCCGCTGTTCTGGGTCGGTTTTTTCATCGCCTCGATCATCCCAACCGTCAACATGCTCGACCAAGTGTTCGACTTTGAGACCATCAATAACTTCGGCATCCCCTCCACGCGCATCTTTTTGCGCCGCATCGGCATCTCCTATGGAATCAACGTCAACTTCCTCGTCGTCGGCTTGAGCTACCTGCTCAACCTCAATGTGCTCTTGAGCGTCTGGCTCTTTCACATCCTTATCTATCTCGAACACGGCCTGTTGGGCTTTTTAGGCGTTGTCGTCAATCTCCCTGCCCAGCCGCACCAGCAGGTCTCGGTGCTGATGTCGCATCAGCAGATGGGGGCGCTCATCTTCCTGATCCTCTCGTCGCTGTGGATGTCGCGCGACTTTCTTAAAGACCAATGGCGCACTATCGCCAGCGGCACCAGAGGTCCGAACACACACCTGCCCTCGCCGCGCACCTCGGCGCTGATGGGCGTCGCTGGCTTGGTCTATATGGCGTACTTCCTCCACGCCACCGGCCTTTCCCTCGGCTGGAGCTTGGCCTTTTTGCTAGTCGCGCTGTTGGTCTTCTTGGGCACGGCGCGTTTGCTGGTGCAGACCGGCTTGGGACGGCTGCGCGCCCCTCATTCCATCCCGCCGCTTTTTACCAACATCTTCGGCACGGCCTATTTCGGCGATAAGGGGCTTACGGCTATGGGGCTTAACATGGTCTGGGCCGCAGATGTGCAATTGTTCTTCATGGGCACGATGGCCCACGCCTTCAAGGTCTGCGAGGAGGTCAAGGAAAAGATCAGCGCCCGCAAGCTGCTGTTCTTCCTCGCCTCCGCCCTCGTCGTCAGCGCTATCACCACCATCGTGGTCTATATCTGGCTGGGCTATCAACACGGCATGATGCACGGCTTCCGCTGGTACTACATCAACTCGCCGCTGAGCAAATGGGGCTGGGTCGCCAAAACGGTCAACAACCCACATCCGCCCCAACACCTGACCACTCTGTTCACTGGCATCGGCGCTGGACTCGCTGGGCTGCTTTCCTTCGCCCAGCACCGCCTAGCCGGCTGGCCGCTGCATCCGGTGGGGCTGGCCGTGGCCCTGACCAATACCGTGCGCGGCGACTGGTTTGGGATATTCCTCGCTTGGCTCGTTAAGTCGATTCTGATCAGCTACGGAGGGGTCATTCTCTATAGGAAAGTACGGCCACTCTTTTTGGGGTTTATCATGGGAGCTTGCGTCGGCGTGGGCGGTTCGTCTTTGGTCTATTCGTTCTACTACTTCTAACCGCACACCTGCTTGACCCTACCGACTTCGCCGGTCTCCAAGCGCACCTTAATCCCGTGCGGATGCGTCCCCGCCTTAGTCAGAATATCCCGCACGACGCCCTCGGTTAGCCGCCCCGTGCGCTGGTCCTGCTTCTGCACGATGGCAACGCGCATCCCACGCTCTATATCGGCCCGTCTCGTTCCGTTCATACCCGGTCCAACCACACTGGACTCAACCACGCCCGGTGCCCGTCCTGTTGTCGCAGCCGCAGATAGTAATAAGCCCACGCGCCCTCTGGCGCTGGCAACTCGGCTCCGTCGATTTCCACATCCCAAGCGTTGGGCGCGTCCTGCCAGACGCACTGTCCGTTGGCAATGATCTCCACCCGCTCAATCGGCGCAGTCCCGTGCAGACTGGCGGAAAAATGCACCTGCTCGCCTGCCGCCAGTGCGCCCCCCGCGCCCGAGCGTATGCCATTGACCGCATAGTCGCAGACAATCGGCACGCCCGAAGTCGCGTAGGTCCAGCGTTCGTCCATCGCCTGCCACACGGCCTTGCGGGTCAACTCCGTCGCCCGGAAACAGGTCATGCCCACATAGCCGCCCGGATTTTGCGTCGGGTGCCCTTGATGGTTGTCGGTCCCAGCGACAAAACCCAAGCGCCAGCCTTGGGCAAAGGCATCCTGTACCGAAGCACCCAATTCCCCCATGCGAATACCCCAATAATCGTCTAGCGCATCGGCTTCAAAATTGCCCCGTCCCTGGACGATTTCCACCAACCTAGCTCGCTTGTTGGGGAACTCCCAGTGGTATTGCGACCAGTAAAACGTCTTGCCCATGACCTCGCGGTGCTTGCCGTACTCGATGGGCTGTCCGCAGTTGGGATGGTGCGGCACCATGACCACGTCCTCGTCCCAAGCCACTTCCGAGGGACAAAGCTCCGGTTTCCAGTGCCAAGTGCCGCCATCGACCTCTGGCGTACGCAGATAGAGATTGGCGTGCCCGTACGCATTGGAGCTTTCCCACGCGGGGATCGTCACAAAGCGGCCCGGCTCGTAAAACTCCTCATTGACCGCCAAGCACTCGGCCCACCCGGGACCAATTGGCGCGTGGTCGGTCATCGCGATTACGTCGAGGTTGAGAAAGTCGCGGGCATAGGCGTACGCCGCGCGCGGCTCCCGGTCGCCATCTACTGAAAGCCGCGTGTGAAAGTGGATGCCGCCGAAGTAGTGGCCGCGCTCGCCGACCACTTGCGTCGGACCGCTCTGCGCTTCTAAATCGCGCTCCACATCGCGCACGGTGATGCGGACCGGACTGTCGGCCTGCACTTCAATGCCCTCAACCGCACCCCTTCCGTCGGCACCAATTGCCACCTCAGCGGGCAGCCCGACAATCGCGCCGTCGGCCTGCAAATTCACCATCCCCCGGTAGCCGGGTATTGGATTGAGATGATCGTCCGTCGCAAAGACTACGACCCTACGCTTCCCCTCCGCATCCGCCGTAGCAGAGACTCGTCCTTCCAGCCGCGTCAGAGGGCCGGAAGCATTGCTCAGTGGAATGGGATCTCCCACCTTCTCGAAAACTTCCGCTTCGGGCCGCCGCACTCGCACCTGCAGGGCACCACTTATATCCGCGTGCGGCGACGGCACCACGCCAAAGGGAAAGACCAGCCGCGCTCCCGCACTCAGCGATTTGGTGACTTGGATGGTACACAAGTAGAGTTCGTTGAGCGGCCTTCCCACCAATCCACCACCAGCCGGCCCGTCGCCGCCCCGCGTCATATCGGTCCAGTCGTGCGCCAATCCGTGCCCGATCACCACCACGCCCTCGCCTCCTTCGACAAAAGGATCTGCAAGCGTCCACTTGCGAGAATAGGAATGGAACGTGCTGATCGAAACTCGCACATCGGCCCCGGCTTCCAAGCCTGCCGGACAAGTGACGAACAGCCGCAACGGCTTGACCTGCTGGTCTGTGGCGACGAACTCCGTCTGCCCCTCGTAGTGTATTTCTAATTGTTCGTACATATCGTCTCCTCGATTAGACAAACTTCTGAGCATGTATCGCAAAAGGGGATGTCGTGTATGACTGAAACAAAACCCGTCCATCAAATTCGAGTGCATTTGTTGCTTTCAGGAATAAAGCACCATCCCCTCGCGCAGAGCCTGTCGCACAAAGGCATTGCCGGCCTCTAACAGTGCGGCTAGTTCCTCGTGTGTGTACGCCACCACATCGACGCCCACGCCCACATCCGCCGGTCGATAGCGCACTGCCCGATCTAAAAAAGACTCCGTGCTATGGCTTACCACAATGAGCAGATCCGCATCGCTACCCGGCACTGCATCGCCCCGCGCCAGCGAGCCAAACAACACGATACTCTCGATTTCAGGGTGCCGTTTACGCATCGCTTGGGCAGCACGCTTGAGACGCGCTAGAATCTGCGGACGGTCCAGCCAAAACACCTTCACAGAAGCCGATGACTTGGCCGGCGTGGACGAGTGCACTCTCTGCCTCAGTACGGGTGTAGTATTCATAAGGGGCTCCTTGTGGATGCGAATTGGGGTAGCGAGCAGGAATGTAGTGTTTGTCCAATGCTTTGGCAGCGTCCAGCAGCCCCGGATCGGGCCTGAGCGATTCGGACAAGGCCTCCAGAAGGGCCGTGACAGAATGTCCCCAAGCCACACCGCCCATCTTCTCAACAACCGCCTTGACGGCTTTTTCCGCGCCCTGTTGGGCGGCAAAGCAGGCCCACTCATAGTCGCCAGCATCGAGCGAGCGGCGGCCGTGGGCCAAATCTCGTTGGCCCTGTTTTAACCAGTCGGCATGTCGGCTCACCATCGATAGCCTCCTTATACGTAATTAGTCTCGTTCCACGCCCCCACCGAAAACGCCGTGCGATACTGCCGCGTCGATATCAGCCAGTGGCACAGGAGTTTCTCGCACTGCTCGACGATCTCTTGGTACGCCTGCTCGCCGTACAAATTGAGAGCCTCGTACGGATCGGCCTCCAAGTCGTACAGCTCGCCGCAGTCGCCCCCAAAATCCTCCGGCTGATAGTGTACATAGCGCCATTTGCCCCAGCGCAGTGCCTTGCTGTGCCGATGCTCAGTGACCGCCACCTCATGCACGGGCTCGGTTCCACTCCGCAAAAGCTCGCTGATATCCACCCCATCCATGCCCTCCATCGCCGGCAAACCGCAGAGGCTCATAAACGTCGGGGCCAAATCGACATTTTCCACCAGCGCGTCGCAAACCCTGCCCGCGGCCGCAACGCCCGGCACCCGCCAGAGCATCGGCACCCGACACACCGCCTCCGAGCATATCCCGGGGGCCTTTTCCTGAATGCCAAAAGCAGTGCTGTACGCGCCGTGGTCGGAGTTATAGACGACGATCGTATCTTCAGCCAAGCCGCGTTCGTCGAGGTAGGACAAAAGGCGGCCAATGCAGTAGTCAACCTGCGTCACACAGCCCAGATAGCCACGCCAGATATTGCGCGCTCCCTCCTCCGGCGACCATTCCTCTCCCTCCCAAGCTCGCTGAAACCGCGCGTGCATGTCGCGAAAGTGCGGCGGGCGGCCCGATGGATCTTGGTAATAGGTCTCCGGCAACGCAATGTCGTCTGCATACATGTCCCAGAATTTCTGGTCCGGCGTATAGGGCGCGTGCGGTCGCGGCAACGACACCTGCATACAGAGGGGGTCTCCTTCGCACCCGTCCATAAATTCAATCGCCCGATCCACACACCAACTCTCGACATTGTACTCCAGTGGCAACTCCGATGGCCGGGCGCGGAACTGGTTCTGCGGCAGGCCAACAGGGTGTAGGGCTGGGTAACCAGTGATGCGAAAGTTGTCGTTTTGTTCCAACAGACCGGCACCGGCCAAAAACGTTTGATACGGCGACAGACCGCCCGCGCCTGGCACCGGCGGCGAGGTACCAGACATCCAGTAATCAACGTGATCCAACAGCCAGTCGCGCGGCTGGTTGGGCACGTGCGTCTTGCCGATCACCGCCGTCTTGTACCCGTGCTGCTTAAAGTGGCCGAGGAAACTCTGCATTCCTTCCGGCCGCGGCCCGCCCAGACCGAAAAAACCGTGGTTATGACAGTACTGGCCCGTGTACATGCTCATGCGGCTAGGCGTGCATATCGGGTTTTGGGTGTACGCCGCTGAAAAGCGCATGCCCTCGCTGGCCAGCCGATCCATGTTGGGCGTCAGCGCCTGCGCGTGGCCTTCGCAGCCCATACAGGCCGCTTGGTGCTGATCGGATAGGATGTGCAGTACATTCATTTGATACCTCAATTGCTATTCCTACCTCGGCTGCTACGGCTCCGAAATCCGAATGTCGTCTTCTGTCAATGTCCGTCCCAATGCCCTGTCCCAGTCCATGCTGTCTTTCTCAAACGTCGTTTGTACGCACTCGGGCAATTGCTGTCCACAGATGTACATCTCAGGAGTGCCCCAGTGCTCCGTGCCTTCGGGAATCCTTGGTCTATTCCCGGTATGCTGGATAGTCGCCTTCATATAATGCACGATATAAGCCCGCCGAAACCGATCTGATCTGTTGGGTGTGCTGCGGTGCAATAGTGCATTGTTAAAAAACACCAGCGCGCCCTTTGGCACTTCTACTGGCATGGCCTGTTCTTCCATCTCGTCGGACACAGTCACTCTTTTTTGCAATAAATAATCATCGCTCTCGACTTGGCTGTGATCTATCACGCCCAGACGGTGGCTACCGGGGATCACCCACAAGCATCCGTTTTCTTCGTCTGCATCGTCCAGTGCCAGCCAAGTTCCAATCGTCGATTGGTCTATAGCGTCCCCCACGCTGCTGACATATATATTGCGGAAATACCACGAGTCCTGATGCCACGCAATAGGCCGCCCGGTGCCCGGAGGTTTAAAAAAATACAGATCGTTTGGACAGAACAGATCCGATCCTACAATCTCTGTGACCGCATCCAGCCGCCTTGGATCGCGAATGTGGGATCGCACCAATGCACTGAACCTGTGAAGCCGCGTTATACCGTTTAACGATGCAGGTCCAGAAGTCGCATCGGTTCCGGCATTGCGTTTCAGAATCGCTTGCTTCTCTTTCTCGGTCAACACGTCAGAGGTCTCGATGAATTCTACGAGATCTTCGATTCTGTCGCGCAGTGCATCAATCTCATAAGTGTCGAAGGCATCTGAACGAATAAAGAACCCATCTTTTGCATACTTTTCGCGCTCTTCCGCGGTCAATCCATGCGCTATAGTGTCAACTGTCGCCACAAACATCTCCTTTCCTTTTGAGAATTATTAATTTAATTCGTAATTCCTAATTTGCGCAGAAGGAGTCCCTCCATGACCACCGCTTCTCAGCGTCCTAACATCGTCCTCATCCTCGCCGACGACATGGGCTATTCCGACCTCGGCTGCTACGGCTCTGAAATCCGCACCCCCAACCTAGATGGCCTCGCCGCCGAGGGCCTGCGCTTCTCGCAGATGTACAATTTCGCCCGCTGCTGCCTCTCGCGCGCGGCCTTGCTGACCGGTCTCTATCCACACCAAGCCGGCATCGGCCACATGGCTGGCGGCATCCCTAACGCTCCCGGTTATGGCGGCTACCTGCGCCACTCGGCCGTCACCATCGCCCAAATTCTCAAGGAGCGCGGCTATCGCACCCTAATGTCGGGCAAGTGGCACTGCGGCAAAAGACCCGACAGCGCCGACATCCCCCCTGAGATGCAGCACGGCTTCGACCGCCTCTTTGGCCTCGGTAGAAACAGCGGCTACTTCGGCGGGCGCACCTGCACCCGCGACGGCGAACCTATCGCCGCCAATCCCACCGACTTTTACCTCACCGACGCCATCTCCAATCACGCCGTTGACTTCATCTCCGAAAGCGCCGACCAGCCTTTTTTCATGTACGTCGCGTACACGGCACCGCATTGGCCGCTCCACGCCTTTGAGGAAGACATCGCCCGCTATCAGGGCCAGTACCGCAAAGGCGGCTGGGACGCCGCGCGCACCGCCCGCCACGAAGCACTCAAAGACATGGAAGTCGTCAACTCCCGCTGGGACATATCGCCCCGCGACGAGGACGCACCTCCCTGGCATGAAGTGGCCGACCCAGATTGGGAAGACCGGCGCATGGCCGTGTACGCCGCCCAGGTTGATCGCATGGACCAAGGCATCGGCCGCATCCTCGCCAAACTCCGCGAACTCGACCTAGAGGACAACACCATAGTCGTTTTCCTCTCGGACAACGGCGGCTGCGCTGAATTCTTGTGCGAGGATGGCAACCGCATCGACTGGGTCTTTTTGCAGGGCCTGACAACCCACGACGGGCGACCCGTGCAAATGGGCAACATACCCGGTTTAATGCCCGGGGCCGAGGACACGTACATGAGCTACGACGTGCCTTGGGCCAATGTCAGCACCACCCCCTTCCGCCGCTACAAACGCTGGGTCCACGAAGGCGGCATCGCCACTCCCTGCATCGTCCGCTGGCCTGCCACTATCAAACAACCCGACCTCGCGCACGCCCCGGCCCAAATCATCGACATCACCGCCACCCTCATCGACGCAGCCGGCGCTTCCTATCCCGCCGAATACGACGGCCACGCCATTACCCCCCTCGAAGGCGAGAGCTTCCTCGCCCTCCTTGAAGGCCGCGAGTGGTCGCGCGAAAAACCTATGTACTGGGAGCACGAGGGCAATGCCGCCGTCCGCATCGGGCCGTGGAAACTAGTCTGCGAAACCAGCGGCCAAGGCGGTTGGGAACTCTACAACATGGACGAAGACCGCACCGAACTCAACGACCTGGCGGAGCGAGAAAAAGATAGGGTTAGGGAAATGGAACAGCACTACCGCGAATGGGCCGACCGCGCCGATGTCCTGCCTTGGCCCATCAACCCCGGCGCGAGGAGATTCCCCGGTATGAACCAGGAAGGCACCTTCTACATGCGAGGACAGCACGGCCACATGGTCTAGCGACGATTGGCTCGGCGAGAAGGCCATAGGCTATCTTCAGTGCAACAGGGTCAGCTTATGCGTCTCGACAGCCCCATCAACCGAAAACACCAGCAGATAGGTACCCGACGCTTGGAACTGCCCAGCTTGGTCGCGGCCGTCCCAGACGAGTTGGTAGCTTCCGGCCGGCCGTACCCCCTCGGCAGCCAGCACCCGTACTTGCTGCCCGAGCTCATTGTAGATATGAACCGATACGGACGCCGAATGCGCCAAATCAAAGGTGATAGTAACAGCGGCGTTGAACGGATTCGGAAACAGGCGCAGGGCAGACAATGCTTCTTCAGCAAGGTTTGCCGACGCCTGTTCCTCGACGACCGTGACGGCTGGGGACACCATCCACTCGCTAACTCGACATATCCGCCGCAAATGGGAAAACACTCCACCAGTCCACCACATAATATTCGCCACCGACATCGCCACTAACAGATCGCCTTCTGGCGTCAATAGCAACTGAGAAGGATGCCAGATCGGAGCCGCCATCGCCGAACCGCCATCGCCGATATGGTCGCGACAGCGTTCTGTCCACCCCGCCGGATCGCTATTACAGCCTAGGGAAAAACTAGCATCCACTCCGTTACCAGCGATGGTTTGGAGGATGCCATCGGGACGAACCCGATGGATGCGGTTGAAGTTGGAATTGGCAATATACAGCGTACCCTGAGAGTCAATGGCTAGATCTGACGAAAAATAGAAAGGAGCTTCGGTCGCCAGTCGGCCATTGGCGACAAAGTACCCGCCTAAGCGTTCTTCCGATTCCCACTCCCCTTCCAACGCGGCGTTGCGCATGGCCCTACGGTCGTCCCGATTAAACGGGTCTCCCCAATCCGACCCGGCCACGTGGTCAATCACGCCATCGGCCTGACGGCGGAAGACCTGAGTCCGCGTCCTAAAATACAGCACCCCTTGGCCATCCACTCGCAACGATCCTGACCAAGGCACCTCCACCAGCGTAGTGATTTTCCTCTGCGCGTCAATGCGCCGAATGCCCTTATTGCCCGAAAAGAGCAAATGGCCCTCCTGATCGAACGCCAGCGAATTGATGATGGTCTCCGCAAATGGGCCGACAAAGGTGACCACCTGTCCGTCTGCTTCCAACCGTGCGATGCGCGACAGCACCGGCAATCGCAGGAGTTGGCCGTAGCTTTCTTCGGTCTGTTTCCGGTTGACATAATCGACAAAGTAGAGCCGACCCTGCCGGTCAAAGGCCATCGCGCCCGGTGCAATGCGGGCGTCCAGTGCCGCGACGGTATCCTCCAACACATTGAAACGCTGTAAGATAGGGGGCCAATAAGTATTCAGCTCATCGTATCCGAGAGGATGCCTGTCGTAGTCATAGTCGTCCTCGGTATACGAGATATGATACTGCGGTACGCCGACGATGCGGGTGGCCGTGCCATCGGCTTCGAGCCGGTAGATGATCGTCTGGTCGGCCACGTAGATGCGCCCTTGGGGGCCTAAGGCCAACTCCTGCGGATAGTAGCTGCGGTACTCTGGCGCGGCTACTTTGTCGGCCGGGCCACCTACGGTTTCGTACTTTACCGGCGGGTAGATCGTATAGTCGCTGAAAGCAGCCAAGTAAGTGCCGTCAGGGGCCGTTACGGTGGTGATGGTGCCCGGCGTACCACAAGGCGGCAGACCCCACAAAGGCAGCCCTAGAAACGGCAGCCCCAACAAGGCGAGGAGAGCACCACGCCGGTATCTAGTAAACATGTCGGGTTAATGCAACAGCGTCAGCTTGTGCGTCTCGCTAGCCCCATCAACCGAAAGCACCAACAGATACGTTCCCGACGCTTGGAACTGTCCGGCTTGATCGCGCCCGTCCCAGACGAATTGGTAGCTACCCGCCGGACGCACCCCCTCGGCAGCCAGCACCCGCACTTGCTGCCCTAGCTCGTTGTAGATACGCACCCCAACGGACGCCGAGTGCGTCAAGTCGAAGGCTATAGTAACAGCGGCGTTGAACGGATTCGGAAACAGGCGCAGGGCGGACAACGCTTCTTCGGCAAGGTTTGCCGACGCCTGCTCCTCGACCGTCTCGACAGCTGTGGGGACTCCCCACTCGCTGACTCGACAGATGCGGCGCAAATGGGAAAACTCTCCTCCTCCCCACATAAAGCCCACCACATCCATTGCGACCAGAAGCTCGTCCTCTGGTGTGATCAGCAGGCGAAAAGGCCACCAGATAGGAGCCTCCAGTGCCGGCCCGCCATCGCCGATGTTGTTCAGGCAGAGATTGGTTGATAAGCTCTTGTCGGCGGCTATTCGCTTCTCAGCGGCCACACAGCCTTCCACCGTAGTGTACTCTTTTCCGTTGCCGGCGATGGTTTCGAGGATGCCGTCGGGTCGGACGCGATGAATGAGGTGGGCTCCGGTATTGGCGATATACAATATGCCTTGGGTATCGATAGCTATGTCTGAGAATGAAATATAGAGGGGGGCTTCCGTCGCCGGCCCCCCTTTACGGACAAAGGTCCCTCTTATCCATCTGAATTTTCCTTGGTATCCCCACCATTCCTTCGCGGCGACTCGCTTCGCTTCCTCGTCGTCCCATGCCGCACCGGCAACGACTTCGAGTGTGCCATCGGCCTGACGGCGGAAGACCTGCTGATGGGTAGAAAAATACAGCATTCCTTGGGCATCTACGGTCATGGCTCCTACTCCGGGTGGCTCTAACAGTGGGGTGACCTCCCCTTGAGTATCAATGCGCCGGATACGCCCGGCACCGGCGGCCAGCAGGTTGCCCTCCCGATCGAACACCAGCGAATTGATGTAGCCAAACTCGGCCGGCCCGGCAAAGGTGACTACTTGCCCATCCGCCTCCAGCCGTGCGATACGCGCCCGAAGAAACTGCTCCCTATTGACATAATCGACAAAGTAGAGCCTGCCTTGTCGGTCAAAGGCCATCGCTCCCGGCGCAATGCGGGCATCCAACGCTGCGACCATGGCCTCCACAACATTGGTACGCTGTAATAGAGGGGGCCGCCGAGAGGCCGCGTCGCCTTCTAAGAAGGAGTACTGCGGCACCCCCGCGATGCGGGTGGCGGTGCCATCGGCTTCAAGTCGGTAGATGATAGTCTGGTCAGCTACATAGACGCGCCCTTGGGGACCTAAGGCTAATGCCTGCGGATAGTAGCTACGGTAGTCCGGCGAGGCAACCAAGTCATAGACATCTCCATCTGGTCCTAGTGTTAGGGGCTTCGGCGGGTAGATCGTATAGTCGCTGAAGGCGGCTAAGTAGTCGCCGTCGGGAGCGGTTACGGTAGTGATAGTACCCGGCGTACCACACGACGGCAGACCCCACAGTGGAGCTGCCAAGGACAGCAGCCCCAATAAGGCGAGGACGGCATAGAGCCGGGTTGACATGGTTATCCGTCCCGTCAATGCAGCAGCGTCAGCTTGTGCGTCTCGACAGCCCCATCGACCGCAAGTACCAGCAGATACGTACCCGACGCTTGGAACTGCCCGGCTTGGTCGCGCCCGTCCCAGACGAATTGGTAATTTCCGGCCGGACGCACCCCCTCGGCAGCCAGCACCCGCACCTGCTGACCCAACTCATTATAGATATGAACCGACACGGACGCCGAGTGTTCCAACTCGAAGGCGATGGTAACAGCAGCGTTGAACGGATTGGGATACAGGCGCAGGGCGGACAACGCTTCTTCAGCAAGGTTTGCCGACGCCTGCTCCTCGACCGTCTCAATAGCTGTGGGGACTCCCCACTTGCTGACTCGACATATCCGGCGTAGCTGGGAAAATGATCCCCCGGACCAATCCCAGCCCCCAAAACCCCCCGACATCACGACTAGAAGATCGTCTTCAGGCGTCAATAGTAACTGGGAAGGCCACCAGATCGGAGCCTCCAACGCCGAGCCGCCATCGCCGATATGATCTTGGCAGTCAGGCCCCGAAAACTTTTCGCTACCCGCTACCCGCTTTACGGCCGGACAGCCTAGGGAAAAACGAAAATCCACTCCGTTGCCAGCAATAGTTTCGAGGATACCATCGGGACGAACCCGATGGATGCGATGGAAATTAGCATTGGCAATATACAGAGTCCCTTGAGTGTCGAGCACCATGTCCGCTAGGTAGTGGAAAGGTGCCTCGGTCGCCGGTCGGCCGTTGGCGACATAGTATCCACCTAACCGCTCTTCCAATTTCCACTCCCCTTCCAACGCGGCCTTTGTCATGGCTGAGACCTCGGCCAGATTAGTAGGATCGCCCCAATCCGACCCGGCCACATGTTCTATCTCGCCATCGGCATGGCGGCGGAAGACCTGATTGTCCATCGCAAAGTATAGCACCCCTTGCCCATCTATAAGCAGTTTTCCCACGTAGTCGGCTTCCAGTAGCGTGGTGATGATCCCTTGCCCATCCATGCGCCGAATGCCCCCTGTGCCGGCCATCAGCAGATGACCTTCCAAGTCGAACATCAGCGAACTGATGTAGCCAACCTGGATCGGACCGACCACAGTAACCACCTGTCCATTGGCCGCTAAACGCGCTATGCGGGCTTCCACTTCCTGAAAATCGATGAAATTATTGAGTTGATTCCTATCGACATAATCGACGAAGTGAAGTCGGCCTTGCCGGTCAAAGGCCATCGCCCCCGGTCCAATGCGGGCATCCAACGCCGCGACAGTATCCTGCAGGACATTGGTACGCTGCAATAGAGGGACCCGCCAAGTGTCCTCATCATTTTCTATAAAGGAATACTGCGGTACGCCGACGATGCGGGTGGCGGTGCCATCGGCTTCGAGCCGATAGATGATAGTTTGGTCGGCTACATAGACCCGGCCTTGGATATCTAAGGCCAACCCCACCGGCTGGTAACTGCGATAGTCCGGTGAGGCGGCCAAGTCCACCCCACCACCTACACTTAGATGCTCCGGCGGGTAGATCGTATAACCGCTGAAAGCGGCTAAGTAATCGCCATCGGGAGCCGTTACGGTAGTGATGGTACCCGGCGTACCGCACGGCGGCAGACCCCAAACAGATGCATGCGGAGACACGACCCCCAACAAGGCGAGGAGAACGCCAAACCAATGCCTAAACATGGCCTTCTCTCAGTGCAATAGCGTCAGCTTATGGGTCTCGATTACTCCATCAACCGCAAGCACCAGCAGATACGTACCCGACGCTTGGAACTGCCCGGCTTGATCGCGCCCGTCCCAGACGAATTGGTAGCTTCCCGCCGGGCGCACTCCCTCGGCGGCCAGCACCCGCACTTGCTGCCCTAGCTCGTTGTAGATACGCACCGAGACAGATGCCGAGTGTTCCAAGTCGAAGGTGAGGGTAACTTCTGGATTGAATGGATTGGGGAAAACGCTCGCTTGTGTGATGCCACTCTCCTTTGGGGCATCGCTGACTACAATTTTTGAACTTTGGCCGTCGCCGCCAAAGCGAGAGAGAATGCTGTTAGAGCCTACGTAAATGTACTTGTAGCCGTCCTTATCATTGTTCGTAAGCCTCCGTCGTTTTAGCGCTTTGTAGTACGTGGAGTCGGCGTTCTGACATAAGACAGCACTGGAAGTCATCGTGTTCGGACCTGTAGAATGGGCCAAACCGAGAGCATGACCCAATTCGTGGGTCACGACGTCCTGCACATCCTTGGGACCCGTCCCACATTGGGCCGTGTTGGTCGTCCAGTCTCTGCCATCATTGAGAACGATGTCAACATCGGAAAACTCGCCGGCATCAACTCCGCTGGTTGATACCGTAAGCAGGGTAAATCCGTTACCATGACTGATGGTACTGTGGTTGGACCAGAAAATGGTATTGACCCCGTCGTCGGGATCGTTGGTTAGGTATATATCCATTCCGCTATAGGTTATGCTGAGCACGCTCGAATCAATGTTGTCCCAAGAGGCGATGGAATTCTGGATGGCACTAGCCATCGGGGCCAAAGAGCTGAAATCGCTGGAGGGAAACCCCATTTTGAATCTCACGGAGGACGCATCCCAGAAGAGCCATTTTCTGTTAGCAGGCGGATCGTCCAACTGAGATTCGTTATCCCAATTTGGGCGCAAATAATTTTCTCCCAAGTACGACACATTCCTAACATGGCCTAACCAAAATATGGCATAGTCTTCGCCATAAGCACGTCCATCTTCCGAGACAACCAACAGGCTGATCAGTAGTACCCACAAGAGCTTGAACATAGATTTCATTTTATCACTTTCCTCGTTAAACGTGAGCATAAAAAGGCCTTGCTTCTTAATCGTCCGCTCGTTCGGCGCGGATCAATGCCTTCATCTTCTCCAAGGGAATCGGGTCGTCGCCAATGCCTTCGCTGGCATCAATCGCCAATGCACTATTGGGCAAATCGCGCACTAAACGCGCCGCTGTGCCCTCACCCTCGACGCGGAACTTGCCCGCCCGATGGTAGGCAATCTGATGCACCAACTCCTCGTTGGGACCACGCTCCGGCGTCTCTTCCAAAAACACCAATACCTGCTCCTCGCTCGACAGCGAAGGCGCGTCCGCATAGGTAGTAAACTTGGTGCCGTCCGGGTGCAAACCGCCCAAGACGCGCACCGTCACCGTGCCGACCGAATCCCCGACGATGTGCTCGGTAGGCGTCAGATCGACATAGGTAAAGACAAACGTGCCGGTAATCGGCTGACCTTCTTGGGTGTGGACGACATGGTCTTCAATCACTCGGCGCATGGTGCCGACTTGACCGACGGTGATCCGGTCGGCGTGTTCAGTCAGCGACTCCAGCGTCGCGGAATCATCTTTGACGCCGACGTGGCCGACCGGGCCTTGGCCGGTGGACTCGCCGAAGAAATCAGCGTCGTCTTGGGCAAGGCTCATCTCGGCCGCCATCAGCAAGACGACGACAGTTCCCATCATGCGGTAATACATAGCACATCTCCTTGTTGTTGGACCACCGTTTGCAGTGGCGTCCCCGGTGGAGTGGTCTTAAAGAGCGGTCTGACCAGTCCCAACCCGCTTGCGAACCAATGGTATGGGCACTAACCACGAACCACGTTTCTAAAAGGAAAGACGTATCAAGTGCCTGTAGGTTCCACCGCGAACATTGAAATCCACCACCGTCAGGCCGCACAGGGCTGTGCTCTCAGTGGCTTACCCCTACCTTCCGGTAAATCTCCTCGCGCACCTTGTAGATTTCCCGCGCCTCTTGGGTCATCTCCGCCCCGCCCCGTTCCGTCCATTCGGCCACGAAATCGTCGAAATAGTCGAGATCGCGCTCGCCGCGTATGATTTCGGCGTAAACCGTCATCTGCAAATTGCGCAGATCGCGCAAGTGCTTGATCGACGAAGGTACCACGTCCGGCTTGCCAAACAGGCCGGCCTGCGCCCACTCGGTGCGCTGATAGCGCTCGCGGTGTTGCAGCATGGCCGTTGGCAGGTACTTGTCGGCAATGGCGGGCCGGACCCCGCAGGGCGCGAAAAAGCCGCCCGGGCCATCGACGTTCAACACGATAAGATGCTTGCTGGCAACGTTGCGGTCGTCATAGGGCGGCAGATAGTACAGGCCGCGCTCGGCGTCGAACTCCCAATGCACGCCTCGCTGGCCCATCCGCACCTCGACAAAGAGCTTTTCCTCAACCGCTAGCGCCTCGAAAATTTTGAGCATCCGCACGACCTTCTCAGGCGCGGCCGCCACCTGCTTGCCAAAGACAAAAACATGGGCGGCCGTGCTCCACACCCGCGCCCCGCGGATACCTTGCGGACCAGCCGGAAACGGCCCGACCACCACCTCGGCACCCGGCTGTAACTCGGCAATGACCGACACCAACGACGCCTTGTTGTACTGGTCAAAGCTGCTATAGCCGCCGTGGCTGAAGAGGTATCCCGTCTTGCCGCTGACGAATTTCTGGTAGGGTATTGGGCTGCTCTTGATTTGGCCGATCGCAAAGTCGGGGTCGATCAGCCCGTCGGCGTACCACTTGCGCAAAAGGCCCAAGCTCTCCTTGGCCTCGGGCCGGGTCCCACCCCACACAACCTCGCCATCGCGCAGCATCCAGCCGTGCGGCACGATCCCGTAGGCCCCAAATACCGCGCCAAAGACATTGAACCAAGCCTGCGCATTGGGACACATGCCGTAGGTGTCTTGTATCCCATTGCCATCCGGGTCCTCGTGGCGAAACTTCCACAGCGCCGTGTACATCTCATCGAGGGTCTCCGGCACCTTGTCGATGCCGACGTTGTGCAGCCAGTCCATCCGCCAGATCCCCGGCACAGGATAGCCCAAGCTGCTGCCCCAAGTGGGGATGCCGTAGTTGGCCCCCTTCCAGTAGGCGTAGAGCCACGCCGAGGGCGCGTACTCGTTGAGATAGCGCACGTAGTTGGGCGCGTGTTTTTGGATGACCTCGTAGGGAATGGGTAGCGCATAGCCGTGGTGAGCGTCCTTTTGCACCACGACCGGATCGCCGGCGTAGAACAAGTCGGGCACATTGCCGCCAGCAAAGACCAACGGCCGACGGCGCATATAGGCAAAATGACTGGTAAACAGCGGTTTGAAATCGACGTTGAACCGCTTTTCGAGCCGCTCTTCGATCCAAGTCCCCTCGCGCGCAGTGGGAAAGCGCGGGATGCTCATCCAAGAGATCTCGAGCCGCTCGGTCAGATCATCGACCACCGCGTCCCAGTCGATACTCAGCTCGGCCTCTGTCGCCTGCATTTTCTGCGCCTGCCGCTCGGCGAGGGCATACACAGTGCTAATGCCGGCGAAAAACACCAACAGAGCGAAAAATTTTCTCCGCGTCATCTAACAATCCCGAATGACTTAAACGGTTTCTGCTATCCTGCGTCCATCTGCGTCCATCTGCGTCCATCTGCGGATCCAAAAAACAAGGGAGGCAGATCACAAGCGATCCACCTCCCTAAGTCAAACCCGCAAACTACCAGGCCAGCTACTGCATGTACGAAGCCTTGATGTGGCCCCAGCTATCGTTCTCGACGGCGGTTGGCAAAAGATCCATCTGTGCCGGTAGCAAGATGAAGTCAGTGATGCACTTACCATCGCCGTTGCCGCAGCGCGCGCCGCCCATGCGCCAAGCAGCAAAGCGGCGGTCGGTGTCGTTGTCGGTTCCTACATCGTTGTCGATGATCGAGATGCCCAGACCGATGATGTCGTTTTCACCAAAGTCGTGCTGGACGCTGTTTTCGGGCGACGCATGATCGAAATCGTCCCAGCCCACGGTCCACCACTCGACCTGGAAAGTCGCCTCGGTGGCGTGTGCGCCGTTGAGATTGAAGGAGTTGGGGCAACACGAATAAGGCTCGACGTCGTGCCAAGTAGCGCTCGAGGCCCAAAGCCAGTTCCAGCCAATCGGCTCCATCGGCGGCCAGCGGTAGTGGCTCATCTGATTGAGGCGGCCCCGATTGCGCAGCACTTCTTCCTCAGTGTCGAAATCGTCAGCACCAAACCACGAGACGTCGCCGCCGTGATTGGCGTCGAGGTTGATCTCAAAGCTGTCGTCGCCGCCAGCACCACCTATGCCGCCGGCATCGCGATCCCACAGATCGTCGAAGCGGTCATAGACGAAGTAGAGGCGATCCAGCTCGTCGTTCCAGCCCGAGGTCCAGCGGAAGTTCAGATCCGCAGTATTGACCTCGGCTCCAACCTCACCGGCCACCACCACGTGCAGGAGCTCGCCGTTGAATTCGCTGAACGGCGTGAGCCACAAATTGTCGGGCACTACGTCCCACTCGGAAATATCGCCATCCATCACCGGCAGATGCGACGTGGGCCACTGCCAGACGCCTAAGATCAGCCCCTCGGGCACGTGTGCCAAAGAAGGCGAGCTCAGGCCCAAAAGCGATACCGCCACACTCAGCGTCAATAATTTCCTCATGACTTATCTCCCTCTCATTAGAATGGGGGTTGATTCAATAAATAAAATTCCCGTGCCAATGCACTTCGGAACACTCTTTGCAGTGCATTAAGTTGTTAGTGATAACAAAGGACGCTTATGTTGTCAACTAAGTACACGACAGTAATCCAGGGACTTAGGCATGGGAGGGCTAAGATGCTTCGACTCCGCTTCGCTCAGCATGACAGGTACTGACGCCGATGTTGTCATGCTGAGCGAAGCGAAGCATCCCATACCGCTCTACTGTCGTGTACTCAGGTTGTCAACGTATTATTCTTGGAGGCGCGTTTATGATCCTAATCGTCTTACTCCTCGCGCTTTACCCAGCGGCCTCCCAAGCCCAGCCATCCGCTTCCGAGCGCATGGCCGCTCGCCTGCAACAGCTCGCCAGCGAAGTCCGCGCCCAAGTCCCCACCAACCTCAACACCCTGAACATGAACGCCGCCAGCGCCGCCTACCTGCGCGAGCAGCTAGCCAACGCGCAAAATCACAATCGCCAACAAGCACTGCGCCTCGAATTGGCCATCCAGCTTCTGCGCGCCGGCCAGACGCGCGAGTCCATCGCCGAACTGCACTTTCTGCAAGCGCAAGACCTGACCCCCAGCCTCCGCACGCGCGTCCGCGACCGGCTGGGCATCGCCTACCTGCGCCTCGGCGAGCAGGAAAACTGCCTGCTCAACCACACCATTGCCTCCTGTCTGCTACCGATCCAAGGCGAGGGGATCCACCCCCTGCAAGAAGGTTCACAGGCCGCCATCGAACAGTACACAGCGGCCCTGCGCAAAAACCAAGACGACCTGAACGCCCGCTGGCTGCTCAACATCGCCTATATGACCCTCGGCCAGTACCCCCACGCCGTCCTGCCCGATTGGCTCGTACCCCCAGATTGCTTCGCCGACTCCTCCACTATCGGGCGCTTTGCGGACCGAGCACCGGGCCTAGGCTTGGATGTAGTCGCCCTGTCCGGCAGCAGCATCGTCGATGACTTCGACAACGACGGCTATCTCGACGTCGTCTTAGGCGGGGCCTATGACGGCGACTTCTACCAGAACGTCCTGTTTGAAAATCCCGGCCACGGCCATCGCTGGCTCACCCTCCGCCTCGAAGGCGTCCAGTCCAACAGGGACGCCTTGGGCACCCGCATCCAAGCGCGCATCCGCGCAAAGGGCCTCGTCCGCGACATCTACACCACCGTCGGCTCGGGCGGCAGCTTCGGTGCGTCGAGCCTGCAACAGGAACTCGGTTTAGGCCGCGCCGATACGCTTCTTTTTGTCGAAGTTATCTGGCCGACAACGGGGCAAAAGCAGCGCTTCTCCAACCTCGCCATGGACCAGATCGTCCACATCCGCGAGGGGGACGCCACGCCGATCCTGATCCACCTCAACCGCCTCTCCCTTTCTTCCCCTGCCCATTGGTTCCTAACGCCCCTCAATGGCCCCAATCGCCTCTTCCACTATCCGCCTTCCCTCGCCCCGCACCCCAATCTCGACATACGCAGCACGCGCCTGTTGCAACGCCTCTAGCGCTTGCGCCTGCTCACCCTTCTTGCGGTACACCAACCCGATATTGCCCAAACTCTGCGCCTCCCCCTGCCGATGCCCGATCAACTGAAAAACGTGCAGGGCGTCGCTAAATACCTTGAGTGCCTCGTCCAAGCGGCCTTGCTCGAAGTAGATGTTGCCGATATTGCTCAGTTGCGCGGCCTCGCCTTGGCGGTTGCCCGCCTGCGTGAAGACGTGTAGGGCGTTCTCAAAGGAGGCGAGCGCCTCGTCGATCTTGCCCTGGCGGAAGTAGAGGTGGCCGATGTAGTCGAGCTGGGTCGCCCCCTCGGCGTAGAGATCGAATTCGCGGTACAGTGCCAAGGACGCGCGATGAGCTTTTATCGCCTCGTCCAGACGCCCCTGCTTTTGCAGCACTTGACCGATCTTGCTCGACTGGACGGCCCGGCCGCGCGGATGGCTGTGGGCGACGTAGATCTCCAGCGCCGCTTCAAAGGCAGCCAGCGCCGAATCCAAACGGCCCTGGTACAAATGCACATCGCCGATGTGGTCCAATGCCTGCGCCCGCTTGCCCGGGTGACTATACGTAGCGAGCGCCGACTGGTACGCGGACAGTGCCGAATCCAAACGGCCCTGCTGAAAAAAAATGCGCGCCATGCGGTCGTGCGTCTCGGCTTGGCTATCCACCTTTTCTTGCGCCTGATGTATAGAAAGCGCCTCGCGGTAGGCGACCAGCGCAGCCTCTAGATCGTCCTGCTGCTGGTAGATTTGGCCAATCCGCACTAGCTGGGCTGCGCGGGCCGCATCGTCGGCTAGGCGCTCGAGGACGGCCAGACCTGCGGAAAAGTAAAAATGCGCCGAATCGAGCCGGCCCTCGTCTAGGTGGATGTTGCCGATATTCGTCAGACCGCCAGCTTGGCCGCGCAGATACTCCTCATCCCGGTAGAGCGCGAGTGCCTCTGTGAAGGTCGCCAGTGCCGAATCCGCCGCACCCCGGACGAAGTAAACCGTGCCAATGCGGTCGAGGTCTCGCGCCAGTCCGAGTTGATCGCCGATCCGCCGGTGCATATCCCGCGCCTGTCTTAGGAATGCTAACGCAGGCCCTAAATCGCCCTGCATGAAATAGGCTGCACCTAAATCACCGAGCGCTTGAGCCTCGCCAGCGGCAAAGCCGTTCTGTCGGTGCAGCGCCACCGCGCTTTGATGGGACACCAACGCCGAGTCGAGACGCCCTAGGCGCTGATGAGCTTGGCCTAGATTGCCCAGCAAAGCGGCTCGGAGATCTTCTCGTGTCGCCGAAAGTTCCAGTCCCTTTGCTAGGACCTCCCACGCCTTTTCATACTCGCCATCGCACAGCAGCGCGACCCCCGCATTGAGCCAGACTGCCGGTGACGGTCGCCGCGCCGCGGCCTGCAAATAGCTCTCAGCCGCAGCACCGCAACGTCCCTCGTCGAGATGATCTTCACCCGCGTCAAAGTGCGCCCGTGCCGCAACCGCCTCTTTATCCTCTTCCGCAAAATCGAGCCGTGCCGCCTTCAACACTACCAGCCCATGCGGGCTCTCGTAGAGGACGAGCGGCGCATCTGTGGATTCGCAGGACGCGAACAGCGCAAGTAGCAGCAGAACGCGATAGATCACTGTAGCAGTAGTTCGTCGGGAATCCCGGCCCTTCGATGAAGACACGGCTAGCCGCGTCTTCTTACTCTTCGTCGTCTTGGCTCAATACCGGACGACTGTCGAAATGCACCACCCCAAAGCGCTCGGGCACGTGGAATTGAGGCTTGGGCGTCAGGGTATTGGACCAAGTGATGTACTGCAGATTGACCGCGCCGCCCGTGCGGTACAGGTTGAGACGCCACGCGTCGCCAGCGGTCGGGGGCAGGTTGGGGACGTATGGATCGAAGACGGCAAAGGGAAGGGCGATCTCAGCAATCCAGAGCGTGTCCTGATCCGTCTCTTGGTTGAGTGTGCCTTGGATGTCGATAGCTACCTGCACGCCCTCGCCGTTCCATGCAGACGAACGATCGGCGTGCGGCGAGCGGTCCAGAATCGTGCCCAAGGCATTGAATTCAAAGTTGAAATAGTTGGTGACTTGGCTGGTGTCTGGGGCGATGAACACCTCGACGCAATCGTCGCGCGACACCGGACTGTCGCGCTCGGTCAGGGTAGCCGAAATGTGTGGGTCGTACGCGGTGAAAGCGACGTACAGATACACATCGTCCCACAGCAAGCGGGCCTCGGTGCGATCCTTGGCTCCCTCAGTCCACCAAGGGAAGACGAACTGATCGATGACTTGGACGGCCTCCCAAGAAGGCTCGTCAAGGCGACCGTCCACGGCAATAGGCCCGGCGGCGCGGAGGATGGTGTGGTGCGGCAGCGCATCCTCGGCGGGAGCGGCGGAAGCGGTCAGGACTAGACAGAGAGTAGAGACGAGATAGCGCATGGGGGTCGGTCGCTTCAGAAGCTGCTCAGATTCCCTCATCCTCTTCAGTGGCCAAAACGACCTTATCGACATCGAGCCGCTTGGCAATTTCCATGACCTCGAGCACAGGACCGTGCCGGGTCTTCTTATCCGTGCGAATGATCAACGTCAAACTGCGGGTCGTCTCTTTCTCGCGGGCGAGCAACGCTGGAAGTTTTGCCATACTCACTAGCTGGCGGTTGAGTTCCATAGCACCCGACCTGTCGATCGAAGCCACCAATTTCTTCTCTTCGACGATGGTAGCTTGACGAGCCTGGGGCAACTCCACCTGCAGACTGTAGGGCTGCTTGAAAACCGTGGTGACCATGAAGAAAATGAGCAGCAGAAAAACGCAGTCGATTAGCGGCGTCAAATTGAGGTTTTCATCCTCTAGGTCTTCCAATATGGAGGTCCGCTGCATCATCACTAGAGGGCCTCCTCTTTGGCGAAAGCTATACCCGCGACATCGGCCGCTTTGGCCGCATCCACCACCAAGACCACGTACTCCTGAGCAACATCGACGTGCCCCTGGATGATGATATTATCGTTGTTGGCCTCTTTCATCGCCCGCTTGATCCGCTCGACCAGAGCCTCTGGCACCACATCCTCGCCGCCGATCTGGATGCGGCCTTGGGCGTCGATGAGGATATTGATGTCTTTCTTCTCCTGCTGTTCCGTCGCCTCGCTCTGAGCCGGAAGATCCACGTCTAGTCCCTTGGAGTGGATGAAGACGGTGGTGACCATGAAGAAAATGAGCAGCAGAAAAACGCAGTCGATTAGCGGCGTCAAATCCGGGCCTTCGTCCTTGGTCAGGCTTTCCCGTTTGCGGCTAAGCACCAAAGCCATTAGCCGGCTGCCTCCCCGTCCAATTGATCTTGGCCGACCATCAGCAAGGTGTTGACAAAAGCCAGCCCATAGACTTCGAGACGGCTGCGATGATGTTCGGCGCGCCGGGCCAGCGAGCGGTAGGCCACGATAGTGGGGATGGCAATCGCTAACCCCGTGGCCGTGGTAACCAAAGCCTGCGAAATGCCGCTGGCCACCACCTTGGGATCACCCGTGCCAGCCACGGCAATAGCGTTGAAGGAGGTGATCATGCCGAGGATGGTGCCAAACAGGCCCAGCAACGGCGAGATATTGCCGATGGTATTGAGCACCACTAGGTAGCGACTCAGATAGACTTTGCCGGCTTCGTCCGTTTCCAGCACGAGCTCGTCTTTGAGGTCGGAAAGTTCCTTTTGCTCAAGCAGAAAGCGGGAGAGATCGCCAGCACCGGCCTGTCCGGCCAAGCGGGCTAGGCGCTCGTTGGTCGGACGGAATTCGCGGCGTTCGAGCATGAGGGTGTCGAATCGCTTGAGCAAGGAGGCAAAAATAAAACACAGAGGACCCTTGTGGTCGGCGCAGTACTGGGCGGCCGCTTCTTGCCCTCGATCCGCTAAGGCTCTTTCCGCTTCTTCGAGAGTCTGTTGGGCAGCCTGCTCGTCGGGAATGCGACTGAGCACCCAGACCCTTTCTAAGATGAATGCCAGTGAGAGGACGGCGCACAATCCCAAGGGAATCATCAGGATGCCACCGGCTAACAGAGTTTCCATAACGCATGCCTCCCGCAATAAGTTGGTGCGGCTCGTTGAACTCGAATGGGGCGCGTAGGGCCGTAATATACTTTACCGCTAGCAAGATGCCAAAGTGCCAAAGGAACACCTGCCCGTTTCTCTACTGCTGGCGCAAAAAGCCCGTTCTCAAACCGCATGGAGAAATACTTGCAACCGCATTTGCCTTTTCTTACAGTTTGGACTAATCTGCAAAATTTGGTGTACTCGCGTGCTCTTTCTCGTTGAGAGGTCCTATGACACCTCTGCTCATTGTAGGCACTTTACTGGGGCTAGTAGTAGGCTCGTACTTCGTACCGACCCCGGACGAAATACAAGCTTCTTTCAAGCAGGCGCAGAAATTCTACGCGGCCGAGGACTACGAGCAAGCCATCGCAACCTACGAGCGCATCAATGCCATTGAAAGCCCGCTGCTCTACACGGCGGAGATTGAGGTCGCGGTCGGCGAGGTTACGGCCCCAATCAAGGAAATCGCCCTCTACCAAACGGGTAATAGCTACTTCAAGCGCGCCCAAGAATCCCAGCGCCGCGCCGCCTGGGAACGCAACTCCGAACGCCAGCGCCAACTCGCCGAACGGACCGCGACCGATTTCGTAGAAGCGACCGCCTACTTCCTCAAGACCGAAGCTCAGACCACCTCCCCGCAGATGCGGGAACTGGCTCGCAACCGGCTGGTCAACTGCCTTTATGAAAGCGGTGCTTACCAGCGCACCATAGAAGAAGGCCGAGCTTTGCTACAGAAATATCCCGCCAGCCAATACCTCGACAACGCCCTCTACAATATCGGCTGGGCCCATTTTGAATTGGAGCAGTACCGGGAAAGTATCACCACCTTTGAGGAATTGGTACAGCACGCTCCCAAAGGGTACCGCGCAGACCGGGCGCTTTTCCAAATCGGCGAAGCCTACTTTCTGCAACAGCAATACGATCAGGCCACTTCCTGGTATCAGGAGGTAGTAACCCGCCAAGACATCGACCACCTCAGCGAGCGCGACCTGCTGAAGATGCGGCGCGAGAAAATAGCCGGCCTGGTAGATGAGACCGCGCTAGAACTGGCGGCCAAAGCCCAGATCAAAGTAGGCGATTGTCGGTCCCAAAGTGGGGATTTTACCGCTGCCGCTACCGCCTATAGCAGGGTTATAACCGCCTTCGCCCAGGAACAGAAACTGGTGGCCGAAGCCTACATCCGCCTAGCCGATATGTACACCCAAGGCGGCGACGACCAGGCAGCAGTGCGCACCTACCGCGAGGCCATTGACGGTAGCCGCAACCGCATTTTTCAGGCCAGCATGCAATCCCTGTTGGCCGAGCACTACTACGGCATTGGCAACTATCATCACGCCATCGCCGAGTACCAACTCTACCTAGATGCGTACGGGGATGTGGCCAAAGCCGCTGGTCTGGCTCCGCCTTGGGCCCTTTACAAGATCGGACGGGCCCATTACGAGCAGGCTGAACTCCAGCGCCAAGCCGCAAACGACGATGCCCGCTTGACCTACGCACAGGCGGTCGCCGCTTACGAACGCATTGCCGCCGACTACCCCAGCAGCGAACTAGTCCTAGCGGCTACCCCGTTTAATATCGCCCTGTGCAACCAGATGCTCGGTTCCTTAGGCAGTGCCGAGCACACGGCCCAGGCGCTGGAACTCTACCAAGAGATCGTCGCCGCCGACCAAGACCCAGACTACGTGCGCAGCGCCCTTTTCCAATTGGGCCGCATCCACTACCAGCAAGAAGACTTCAAGCAGGCCATCGCCGCTTACGAGTCCATCCTGCAAAAATACTCCGAGGCCCCGCAGCGCCACGGGGCCTATTTTGAACTGGCTCTGTGCTACCGAGATTTGGGCCAGCCCGGCAAGGCAGTAGAGCTATTCCGACAGCTTGACCACACTTCAAATTTGTTCCCCAAGGCCATGCTCGAAGCGAGCAACCTGCTGGCGGCGGCGGGCGATTTCTCGGGGGCATTAGAGGCGCTAGAGGCGGGCTTGGAGGCCAGTACAGATAAAAACGAACAGGCCCGTCTCCACTACATGAAAGGGCGCACCCTGATCGAAACGGAGACATTTGCCGCCGCAGTCGAGGCCTTGGGACGCACCATTGAACTAGCCGACGACGCGGAAGTGCGCCTAGGGGCCCTCTACGGCCGCGGCGTAAGCCTGCTCAAACTAAAACGCTACCAAGAGGCAACAGCCGACCTGAAGATGCTGCTGCACAGCGACAACGAGGAGTTGGCAAGGGCAGCCCAGCGCATGCTTGGTCTAGCTCACCTCGAATTAGGTCATCAGGAAGAAGCCATCGAGGACTACCAAGCCCTAGTAGCGGCAGCAACCGATTCAGTCGAACGCGCCGAACACCTCGTGGTGCTGGCCGAACTTCACTACAACCTAGAGGAATTCGACCAAGTCGAGGCCGTATGCCAGCGGATTCTCTCCTTGGCCTTGCCCGCTGTGCGCGGTGAGCAACCCTATTCCCTCCAAGAGAAAGCCTACTTCCTAATGGGCGACGCCCACGGCTCACGGGGTGACACCCAAGCACTAATCAACACCTACCAAAAGGCCCTGTCCCACTACCCAGATTCCTATTATGCGGCCGATATGCGCTTTGCTGTAGGACAGACCCTATTCGAGCGGGAAGACCTCGCGGGGACCGTGCAAGTGCTCGAAACCTATCTGCAAAAAACGCCTAATCATCGCAACCGCCCCTACGCCCTCTACTATCTGGGATACGCCCATTTCAACCTGACTCAGTTCGAGCAGGCCGCTGCCGCCTTTGCCGATCTAGCCAGCACCTATCCCCAAAGCGAACTAGCACCCGACGCCCTGTTCAGGGCCGGAGAGGCCCATTACAACTTGGGCCAATTCGAGACGGCGCAAGGGCACTACCAGCAATTGCTCGAAATGCACCCGCGATCGGACCTAACTGACGATGCCCTCTACAATCTGGCCTGGTCCCATCTCAATATGGAACGGACGTCCCAAGCCATCGCCGCCTTCCAAAGCGTGGTTTCCGACTACCCAGGAAGCGCTCTGGCGGCCAATGCCCAGTTCACCATCGGCGATTTTTACTACAACGAGAAGGAATACGACAAAGCCCTGCAGGCCTACCAAGAAATCCTCCGCCGCTTTCCCCGCAGTCTGGTAGCGCAAAAGGTTCCCGAATTAATAGATGATCTGCGCGAAGTAGTGGCCTACCTGCGCTACGCCGAAGTCGAGGCGATCTTTGCCCAAGCCCTTGAAGAGCAAGACCCGGCCCAGTTCCGCCGAGCGGCAGCCGACTTTGCGGAAATCGCGCGCGACTATCCCGGCACCGAAAGCGAGATCGGAGCGCTGAGCAACATGGGGGTCTGCTACGAGTCATTGGGGCAGTGGAAAGACGCGGTACAGGCTTACGATCAGGTTCTTGAGCGCCTAGCCGACGAACAGGCCGAAGCCCATCGCTTTGCCCGCATGCACAAAGAGTGGATCGAAGCCAACCGCTTATAGGAATACCATGGCCACTCAAATCGATGCCAAACGCTTCGCCACGCCAACGGACGCACTCCACTTGGAGGAATTGCTGCGCCGACAGCGCGGAGTGCTCTACCGGGCGCTAGCGGTGGCTATTGTTTTGTTGGTCATACCCGTAATCTACCTAGCGACTAGAGAAGAAGAAAAAAAAGCGCCCAAACCCCCACTGATGCACCTAGTGGTGCGCAAGCCGCGCCTGACCAAAGCCTTTGAGTTTGAGAAACAGCAGATTCCCAAGCGGCAAATGACCCGCCAAGTGCGGGCAGCCAAGCCGCAAATCACCCGCAAACCCCAGATTCGCCTCCCCGACCTAGTTGGCAAAATCAAGACCTTCCGCTTCGGCGTTGCCAGCGGCGCTGACCTAGGCTTGGAAGTAGTCCAGCCCGAAGTGCAGCGCGTCGCCATCAAAAGCCCCAAAGAGCCGGAGAAGCGCATCAGCATGCAGGAAGAATTCCTCGACTTGGAAGCGCTGGATATCGGCCGCTATAAGGGATTGGTGGTCCAGGATCCGGCCGACAAACAGAACATTACCGGCTTCGTTTACCTAGCCCTGGCCTGGGGCAACGACTTCAAACCATCAACCCAGCGGGCCATCTTCGAGCTGGTTGAAGCGATTAATGGATTTACCCAGATTCGGGCCGAAGTAGATGACCATCTCTTCCTCGATTCGCGCGCCATCTTCCGGGCACCCTTCGTATACATCTCCGTCGATCAGGCCTTTGAACCCACCCAGCAGGAGATCGCCAATCTAGGCGACTATTTGCGGCAGGGCGGCTTTGTCATGGTCGAGGCCATGGGCGAGTTGGGCCGGGATGCCGCCACCGAGTACACCCCGGCCGAAGCCTCGCTGCGGGAAATGCTCAAGGCTTCGCTCGGACGGGATGCGCGCTTCAAGGTCATCCCCAACGATCACCCCATATACCACAGCTTTTACGACTTCGACGATGGGCCGCCGCCAAAGCGGACTCAGGAAAGGCTTGTGCACAGCCGCGACTTTCATCCCGAAGTGCCCTTCTTAGAAGGCATTTTTCTCGGCGAGCGATTGGTGGCGATCTTCACGACCAAGGAATATGGACGCGCCTGGGAAAAGGAATTCCGCAACGAGCCACAGCTACAAATGGGCGTCAACCTAGTGGTGTTCGCCCTGACTCAGCAAGGCTCCATTGCCCAGCAACAGATCGATTTCTACACGGAGCAAAACCAATGAGTAAAGAGGATAATAGCGCGATGAGACGCGGCCGATTGATCTGGATCATTGCTCTGTGCGTTCTACTATCAGGCTGTTTTCTCTTTCCCACGGCCGTCAAGCGCGAGACCCTGCTGTTGCCGGTCATCGAGTCCGCGGCAACCGAAGGGGCCTATAGTCTGCAGGAGAATGGCGCGATCTCTTGGGAACTAGCCGGTCTGCGCCTCGAGGTAGAGCACATGACCGACGCCAAGCTCAACGCCCTCTTCCCCGACGAATCCGGGCGCGGCAAGTACTCGACCAATCCCTATACCTACGGCAACTGGACCGATACGCGCCTAGGTTATACGCCCAACCGCTTCGCCGTTTTCAAAGTCACTATTTTCAACCGCACTCAGCCCAAAGTCATGCTCGACCCATTGGCCGCCGTATTGGAGACCGACCAAGGCCAGTTCCTGCGCGCCTACGGCATCACCTCGTCGTCACCCTATGGCAATTTCGAGAACTACTACCGCTCGCAGCGGGGCCAGAGCGGCAACGAGTTCTATCGCTTCGAACTGCGCATGGGCATGGTGCGCAGCTATAACTACGAGGAAGACCAGCCCATATTTAAAGGCGAAAATTACGGCGGTTTCGTCGTCTTCGATCCAGTTTATCCCGAAACCGAGGAGGTAGTGCTGATCCTCAAGGACTTCGTCTTGCGTTTCGGGGCTTTTGACAAACCCGTGGAAAAGCGGGATCTGCGCTTTGTCTTTAAACACAAAGTGGAAAACCTCGTCGTGCAAAAGGGAGCAACCAGCGGCAAAACCGCTGAAACCCTGATGATTTCCGAGAATGGGCCCAGCCAGATTATGGGCAACCTGCCCGGCGAGCGCACCCGCAGCCTGAGTGCCATTCGGGCCGTGGTGCGGCAGCGCTTGTCGGGTCTCAACCGCTGTTTCGTCGCAGCATTCGACAAAGGAGAAGCCACCGAAGGCGCCGTGACCATGCGCTTCACCATTGAGGTGGGCGGAGCCGTTTCCGAGGCCAAGGTCACTGACTCAGACGTGGGCAGCCAAGCCGTGGACCAGTGCATGCAGCAAGAAATTATGCGGTGGGCTTTCCGACCCATTGATATAGGGGCACTGCAAACGCCGGCGACTGGTGCCACGAGTGGAGAGAATGGACCGGCGAGCAGTCCCGGAGCGCGGGCCACAGCACCTCGGTTGACGCCACTACCTGTATTGGTGACATATCCCTTCACTTTCAAGGTGGAATAGTGCAATACAGCATACTCTTTGCAATTTTCTTTTTTTTCGCCGCTTGCGGCCGGGAAGAAGCGCCGCTGCTTGCGGTGCACCAGATATTGAACAAAACCGGAGCAGCCCTAAAGGAGCGTCTGGGCGAACCGGATTTCGATTTTGTGCGCTCCGCGCAAGTGACCACTCTACAGTGGAGAGATGCGGATGGAGATAGCACTTGGGTTTACGTGGATTTGCTACACGACAACGCGTCTTATGTGACCTATACGTTCAAAAAGATGGACCCCTTTGATACGGCCGAAGCCCTGCGGCGCATTGGCCTGTCCGTGCCGGAACAAGAGCCGGAACAAGTCTGGGAAAACGGCTCAAAGCGCTGGAAGCCCTTCGGCCAATACCACCGTTTGGTGGTCAATCCAGTTACCAAACTCGTCACGGTAAGCCTCGACATCGAGTCGGAAGCACAACGAGAAATAGCAGAGAAATGAAAGTCCTGCCACTAATAGCGGGTCTTGTTCTAGCGGTACTCTCGCCTGCGGCGGCGGCCGAGTGGCAGATAGCGCAGTGGGACCAGACCGTCCACTACCGGCTTACCTTCAACGCGGCTGAAGCGACACAGGCCGCGTTGCGTCTGACTGCGGTCAATGAATACGAGGTTTTCCTCAACGGCGACTCGGTGGGCAGCGACGGCGACTGGACGACCGTGGAGGAACTAGCGGTCGAACTGCAAGGCGGTGCCAACCACCTAGCCGTGCGCGTGGAAAACTGGGGACAGAGCAACGGCAGCGGTCTGATCGTCGAAGTGGTCGCCGGTGACCAAGCGTGGCTGAGTACTACCAGCGGTCTGCAGGAGGTCTGGCGCTGGAGCGGCGATCCCCAGCAAGGCACCGACTGGTTGACGGCAGATATGAGCGAGGTACCAGGCTGGACAACGGTACAGCGCGGTTGGCTGGAGCGCCCCAGGCTTTCCGGTTGGGACGACAGCCTAGGAGCGGAAGTAATAGCTGGCTACCCAGGGGGCGTCGATGTGGGCGGCGAAGGGCTGAGCTTGCGCACAGTCGAGGGCGAAAATCTCGCACTTAGCCAGTCGGCCAATCGACCGGAGGTATTTGACGGCCAAGCCGAAAGCGTCTGGACGATCGAACCCGACGAACTTAACAGCTTTGCCCGCGTCGATCTCGGCATCCAGCGCTTGCTCGGCGAAGTGCGGGTCTTTACGGCCGGAGAGAATGCCGAAGAGTTTGCCGCCAACACGCTGCAGGGATATGCCGTCGAGGTCAGCAACGACGGTTTTCAATGGCGTGAAGTCGGTGCCATTCGCGGCATTGCCGATTTTGCGCAAACCGCCGTCGCCTTTGAGCCGATCTTCGGCCGCTTTTTGCGCGTGGTCGCCACCGAACTCGATCCACTGCGACGGGCCCGCGTCGCCGATATTCAGGTGACCGGACAGGGAGTGGCTCCCGCGGGTACGTTCACTTCGGCACCACTGGAGCTGGGCCTGCCCGGCCAGCGCAAGATCTACGACCGCTTCCGCTGGACCGGGCAGCGGCCCGCAGGCACCGCCCTGAGCATGCAGTTCCGCACTTCAAACGACGGCGTCTCTTGGAGCGACTGGAGCCCTGAAACTGGTACTCCAGAAGCCGATCTACAGGTACCCGAACCGAGGGACTTGCTACAGTATCGTGTCAATTTCTCCACTGATTTCGAAGACGTCGGTCCGCGCTTGGAGAGTCTAATCATTGCTTTCGCCGAGCAAACGCCCGCCTCGGCCGCCCGCGTCCGGGTGGAACCGAACAAGGGAGTAGTAGGACGCGAGACCGAATTCATCTACCACCTCGCAGTCGAATTCGACGAAGGCGATTTAGGCGTGGAGCGCATCCGCATCGCTATGCCGAGCCTAGCCGAGGTAACAGAAATTGTGCCTCCCCCGGGGATGGAAGTCGCCCGCACCACCGTTTCGGGAGACGCACTGGAGTTGGTATGGGCCGATCTCTGGCGTCAGTCCGGCCAGTTGCAACTGCGTTTCAGGGCGCGGTTGCTAACCAACCAGTTCGCCTTTTCCACGCGCCTTTTCAGCCCAGAGGAAGCTATTTCACTCGATGCCGAAGAGGACACCGCCTCTGATCCCGAGACCGGGGCCCCTTACTCCTATAGTGTTCGAGCATTCGACGCGATTGGGCCGATATTGGACCATGTGCGGACCAATCCGCCCGTTTTCACCCCCAACGGCGACAACATCAACGACCATACCATCGTTGAATTCGTTCTCTCTCGGATCAGTGTGCCGCAGGAAATAGACGTGGACATTTTCGACCTAGGGGGCCGCTTGGTGCGCCAGTTAGACACCGGTGCGCTGCGCGGCGGCCAATACGTGCGCCCTCCAGCCGAAGGCGACCCCGCGCTCAGCCCGGGTTTTTGGGACGGCCGCGACGACGATGGCACCTTGGTGGTGCCGGGTCTGTACCTAGTCCGGGTACGGGCCCAGTTGGACCAAGGCGACAAAACCGCCCTGTGCTCCGTAGCGGTGGTGTACTGAGATGCGCTGCTTTAAAACAACCTGCCTGCTTTTGCTGATGCTGACCGGCTTTTTTGACCAGTCCCACGGCCAGTACCTCAACCGCGAATACTATCCCCTGTGGGCCAACGAGGACTACGAGAACTACGCTCATTTTTCCTACCGCGATATCCGGCTGCGACGCCTAGCGGGCGGCTTCTTCCTCGACGAGGAGACGCGCGTTTACGACCCCTTCGGCTTCACCTTGCTCAACGGTGCCGATCTCTACCGCACCCAGGAATTCCGCACCATTTCGCCCTTTGGCGGCAGCATCATTTTCAAAGACGACGACTACCGAGACCTTTTTCAGAATCTAGTCGTCGCCAGTGATTCCTATCAGGACTGGGGTTCGTCGGTCATCCTCGGCCGGGCCGTGGAGGCTCGCTTCAAGCCCATGATGTTATCGATTAACCGCATGAATGGCATCCGCTGGGACTCCAACTCGCAGCGCAACCGCTTCACCATCCTGGGCTCGCGCATTTCCGAACCCCTGCGCAATTTCGCCTCTGCGCGGCCGCTCGACTTTGTGACCTATCTCTTCGGCGGACATTGGAAAACCCAGATTGGTAGCGTCTTGCAATTTGGTGCCTCGTACGTCAATACCCATATCACCGACACCTTGCTGGGACGCCGGGAGGGTTCTTTCCGCAAAGGCGCTTTCCCCACCAACCTAGTCACGCCCAGCGAAGTCTTTCTCGCCATCAGCGACGATTCGCCCGCCGATGGTGTTGGTGCCCAAGTCCACGATGTACAGATGATCGTCAATGGCCAGCCCAGCCAGACAGCGCCGGAAGTGCGCCGAATCGCCGGCCTCGTAGCCTTAGGCAAAGAGCGGCGCATGATTCCCGAACGCCTGCGTTTGGAAGACGTGCCACATCTGCGCCGCCGTCAGTCTTGGCTACCGTACACCGTTGGTTACGGCAGCCTTTTCGGTTCGCGCGGCGGCCTGTTTAACAATGCCGAATCAGTGGAGCTAGACGGCGAAAATGTCCTCCAAGCCGACGGCGACGACGTGTTGCTGTTCCGCTTTGAAGTGCCGCCCGAGGCCGAACATATCTCCTTTAGGGTCCTAGCGGCCAACGACTACGCCATCGACCTAGGGGCCCCCATCGGCCGGAGCGGCGTGGTCGGCTCTGTGTGGGAAGACTGGCGCAATGTGGTGCGGGCCAAAGGCAACGTCCGCAACGGTTCGAATATGGGATGGGTTGAGTTCGACTACGGCTTCCCTTCGGGCTTGGAACTCTACGGTGCCAATCTCGAACTGGATCTGCTCGGCTTCGAAGTGCGCGGCGACCTCAATACCAGCACCCAGCACCTCATCTTTCCCGTCCAACAAGGCCGACGGCACAAGCGGCCTGTAAGTGCTTATTCGCTACAAGGCAAGCGCCTGTTCGCGAACTTCGCCGTGGGCTGGGAGCTGTTCCGAGTCCCACCCCAATACCGCACCTCTTTCACTTATCTCGACGAATTCATACCCGCCCTGAAAGAATTCGAACTAGTTGACGACAACGACGATTTGGACCCCTGGCCCGATTCCTGGGAACACGACGATCCCCTAGACCTGCGCTTCCAGAACGACATCACCGAGGCGGCCATTGAGGTCAAAGAAAACCTCTTTCCCGGCTCCCTGCGCGACGTCGGCTTCGGGGTATTCCCCGGTCTAGACGACAACGGCGACGGCATCTTCGACACCAATGTCAACAACAATCTCCTGCCCGACTACCAAGAGCCTTTCCTCATGTACTTCGTCGAGTCCGAAGACTTCGTGTACGGCGACGATTTCAATAATAACGGCGTGGTTGACTCGCGCGAAAACGACAACAAACCCGACTACCCGTACGAGCGCGACAGCAAAGGGCAGCATGTATTCTTTACCTTCAACCCCACATCCCAACTCGAGCTGCGGCTGGGCGGACACGCTATCGACCAGATTGCCGGATCAGGTCGCAATCGCTCCCTGTACGCCAAACTCGAATACAGCCGACCCCTGTTTCACAATATCCACCTAAAGCTGCGCCACCGCAGCAAACGCGTACAGGACGATATTCCCGATCCGCTCTATCAATACGTATCCAATCCACTGCTGCGGGGCCGCTACGAAATCGCCTTGCGCGACGATCCCTTGCGGTATCGCAACAGCCATGCCCACCTGAGCTATGTGAAATTCAACTACACCGGCATCGACCACCTGACGCTCAACAATACCTGGCGCTACGAACTCAACCACCGCTTTGCCGATACCTTTGACGACGGCCAGATACAAAATTCGGGCAATGACTGGTCTCTGGCCTTAGTAAATCGAGTCGACTACGTCTGGCAACCGCGCCAGAAATTGACGCTGACCCCCATGCTCAAATGGACCTATCATCGCTCCGATTCAGCACTGTTGGGCGACCTAGCCGACGAGACCAACCTAGCACCGATCGTACGGCTCGATTTTTTCTTGACCGAACGCACCACCATGAAGGCGGGCATCCAGGGTTTTCCCCTCTTGAAACATCGCTTTCGCGATGCCGTGGCACCTTCCAATGATTTCAATGCCTGGCACTATATCATCGGCTTGCAAAACAACAGCAGCTACACCGGCTACCGGATCAGCATGAACCTAGGGCTGCGAAAATCCTTTACCGACTTTGTCCACTCCAGCACGACAGGCACAGTAGAGACCTCGGAGTTTTTCCTGCAGGTGAGGACGAATTGAGGCTATGCTAAAAGCGATCTCAACAGGCGCGCTCATAGCAGCCCTAGCAACGATGGTGCGTGGCGAAGGCGATCCCAGACTTATTGAGCCCCATACCACGGGTGCCCGCCTAATGCTCTACCGCCCCGGCCTGCTCACCTACGACAACTACGGCCTAGAGGGCTACCGGACCTGGCCCCGCAATGTCATCACGCGCACGGCCAACCCCGTGTACGACGAGTTCGGCGACTTTCTGGTAAATGGCGTCGAGGTGTACCACCTGCGGGAGAACCGCCGCTTCGACGATCCGGCCCAGGTATTCAGCGGCAGCACCATTGCCAAGCCGAACAATTACGAGGGGTTTCTCAACCGCCTGATGGTAGCCGACGACAGCTATAATAACTGGCAGACGCGGCTGATCATCGGCGACCGCATCCGCACCCATTTCTCGCCGTTGATCCTAGATTTGGCCGCCCTCAATGGCATCCGCTGGGACCTAGCCAATGAAAGGCACAACTTCTCGGTCCTAGCCTCGCGCATGGACAAGCCCGTACTTTCCCGAGAGGACGCCACCGCCTTGAGCACCGCGGCCTTCGCTGCGTACCTGATGGGCGGCCACTGGCAATGGAACTGGCGCACCATCGACCTGAGTACCTCTTATGTGAACCTCTTCCGCATTGACACTCGCTCGCCGCCCGATTGGAACGGCATGAAGGGTCAGTTGCCCAATCGGGTCCAGGTAATCGATTACTTGGTGGTCCGCATTGAAGACACCTCGCCCTTGGACGGCAACGGAGCTCGGATCTTCGACGTCGATATCCTGCTCAACGGCGAGCGACGAGACGACATTGAATCTTTCATCACGCGCCACAACACCGAGGATTTTAATCCGAACTTTCCCAACAAGGACTTCTTCTTCAAACGGCCAATTCCGCCCTACGTGGAAGTGTTAAAGGGCCACCGCTTGGGCACCTATCCGCTGCAGACACCCGAACCCGATGGTTCTTTCCGCGCCGATGGCAAGGACTATGTCCTGTTCTGGTTTCCGCTACCCGAGGAAGAGGAAGTGGTGTCGGTCTCCTTTGAGGCGCTGCTGAGCGGCAATTATCGCGTCAGCGTGTCGGAGATCTACGCCGTTGATCCGCGCGAATCCCGCAATGAACCAGCCCAGCGCAACCGCGCAACTTTTTACAAAAGTTTGGCCGGCTCCAAAGGACGTGGCTCCGCCGGTGCCGATGTCGAGCAGATCCGCTTTTCCTACGGTCGCCAGACCGGCCTCACCTTGGCTGGCCTAGGCCTGAGTACGGACGTAAAGGGCTTTCGCTTCAAGGGCGAGTGGGCTCACAGCTTCAACTTCCTCCAGTACCCCGTCCACGATCACCGCGGCCAACGCCACGACCGCAGTGGCCACGCCTATCTGCTCAATATCGAGCGAGAATTCACCCCGAAAATTGCCGTTGGCGGGGAGCTGTTCCGCCTCAGTCCCGAATACCGCACCCAGCTTTCGGTGACCGACCTGACGCTAGGGGCATACGCTGCCTCTGGCACTGGGCCTTTCGCCGGCGAGCTGGGTTCGACCGACGAGAGCCTGAACAATACTCTCGACCTAAACACAGTTGACGACAACGACGACAAGGATCCTTTTCCAGACGATTTCTTCATACCCAGTTTCGAGGACCAGAACGGGGTTTTTCCCGGCCTAGACAAGGACCAAGACGGCACCCCTGACACCAACCGCAATCGCAACCAAGTACCCGATTATTTCGAGCCTTTCTTGCTCTACGACGTCAATCCGGACGATTTCGACTACGGCGACGATCTGAACAACAATGGCGTCATTGACGTGCGCGAAAACGACAACAAGCCGGACTATCCCTATGACCTCAACCGCAAGGGCTACCATCTCTTTGTGCGCTTTCAGCCCCAGCGCACGCTGGAACTGACCCTCGGGCGCTACGATATGGAGGCCATCTGGGGCGGCCAGCGGGCGGATGTGTGGTATGCCAAAGCCGAGTACCAGCGGCGCTTCGGCAGTTGGGGCGAAGTGCGGGCGGTGGACTTCTTAAAGCGGGTACAGGACGATATCCCCGACGGCGTATTCCGCTTCGGCGACGTGGCCAACTTCGACATCTTTAATCCGCGTGCCACCATTGAAACCTTTGTCGAAGACGAATTGTTAATGCGGGACAGCGCCGTCAACACCGCCTTCATCGACTTTGCCTTCCGGGGGGTGCGCAACCTCTTTGTCGGTGCCAATCTCAAGTTCGAAGTCAACCAACAGCTCAGCGCCAAGAGCCGCGACAATGCGATTCAACTGTGGACTTCGGTGTTGCGCGCAGATTATCGCTGGCGTTTGGGCGGGCTAGAAGTATCGCCGCGCTACAAGCTCATGCTGCGCCGCCGCACCGACGACGCAGGACGCATTCAGCCAGCGTCCGAGGTCTTCGGCTTCCCCATGCTAGTGGCCGACTTCAAATTCACCGAGCGCACCTTCCTGCGCGGTGGTGTCCAAGGGCTATCCATGCTGCCCAGCATCTACCGCAATGGCCAAAATGAGGACCAAGACTACAACACCCGCGATGCGCTTTTCATGCTGGTCAATCGCTTTGAATACGCTGGTTTCGACATGGCACTTACGGCCGGTTACGAGATCAGCCGACGCCGCATGAAGGACCGCACCCGAAAATTCGAGGATATTAATTTTGAACAGTTCTTTATCCGCATGGTCGTGGGACTGGAGCCGGTACAATGAGGTGGACGCGAACAGACCAAACGCCTCTGCAGTTGCGTCCATTCCTATTGGCCGCAGCCTTGCTGGTGGGCACCACAAGTCATGCGGAGGAATGGACCGTTGACCAGTGGGAGCAGACCGTGTACTACCGGCATACCCTCAATGCACCCGAGGCGGGCTCTGCGCTGCTGCTCCTGACTGCAGCAGACGAATACGAGGTTTTCCTCAACGGCGAAGCCATCGGCAGCGACGACAATTGGACCACCATGGAAGAGTACCCAGTCGAGCTCAAGCGGCGCAAAAACGAGTTGGCCGTGCTCGTCGTCAATCGCGGTCGGGGCAACAGCAGCGGCCTAGTTGTGGAGGTGAGCGCCGCAGAGCAGTCATGGGTCAGCACCTTTGGTGCGTTGCAGAATTTTTGGTACTGGAGCGGTGAGCCCCAAGAAGACGCGGGCTGGCAGACAAAGGATGTGAGCCGACTGGACACTTGGCAGCAAGTACAGCGCGGTCACCTAGACAGGACGGGCGTATCCGACTGGGCCGATACGCTGCAGGCGGATGTAATCGCCGGCTTTCCCGGTGGCATCGACATAGGCCAGCCAGCCGGCGGCCTGAGTCTGCGTTCAGTGGAGGGAGAAAACCTAGCGTTCAGGCTGCCCTCCAACCGTCCAGAAGTATTCGACGGCCGCTTCAATACCGGCTGGACCGTAGATCCGACCGAGTTGAACGCCATTGCCCAAGTGGATCTGTTGAACCGGCGTCTAATCAGCGAGGTGCGGGTCCTGACTCAGGGTAGAAACGCCGACGAGTTTGTCCAGAATACCCTGCGCGGCTACGCTGTCCAAGTAAGCAACGACCAGTTTGGCTGGAGCGAGGTGGGCGTGCTGCACGGCATTGAGCAACCCGAGCGCACAGCCATCGCCTTTGCCCCAGTCTTTGCCCGTTACCTACAAGTGATCATCGCCGAGGTCGATGCGGTGCAGCGCGCCAAAGTAGCTGAGATTCAGGTGCTGGGCAGCGGTATTGCCCCTGTGGGCAGCTTTGTCTCGTCGCCCCTAGACTTAGGACGGCCCGGAGAGCGCAAGAATTTTGCCTCTGTGCGCTGGGGTGGCCAAGTGCCGGACGGTACCGCGCTCGGGCTGCAATTCCGCAGTTCGAACGACGGCAGCACTTGGAGCGATTGGAGCGCGCCTGTGCACACCAGTCCAGCTCTGCTACAGGTGCCCGAACCGCGCACTTTCCTGCAGTACCGGGTCAATCTGGAAACTCAAGTCGAAGATGCGGGCCCGCGCTTGGACAGTCTGATTGTCGATTTCACCGACCAGATCCCCGCCTCGTTGGTCCGCGGCTGGGTCGAGCCCAATCGGGCCGTGCTGGGCCGAGACACCCTTTTCACGTATCGCCTAGAGTTGGATTTCAGTGCTGATGATCTGGGGGTGGAGCGGGTGCATGTTGCCCTGCCCAGCCAGATCGAGCTAGAGGAAATTGTGCCCCCACCTGGAATGGAAATCGCCGCAACCACCGCATCGAGCACTGCGCTGGATATAGTACTGGCCGAGCCCTGGCGCCAAGCGGGAACCCTAGAAATGCGCTTCCGTGGACGGCTGCTGAGCAATGTCTTCCAGTTCCGCGCCCAAGTCTCTGGTCCAGACGGAGGCGCGACGCTGGATGCCGAGGAGAACATTGAACCCGATCCAGACAGCGGTCAGCCTCGCTCGTGGGAGGTATCTGCCAGTGGTGTCGAGGGGTCTCTATTGAGTCATGTGCGTCCGGTACCACAGGCATTTAGTCCCAACGGCGACGGCATCAACGACAAGACAGCGATCGAATTTACCCTAGCGCGGATAAGCGAGCCCCAAGTAGTAGAAGTGGACGTATTCGATGTCCAAGGCCGGCCTGTGCGCGCCCTATATGCAGGCTCCCTGAACGCGGGCGAATACGTGGCGTCGGCCTCGGTGCCGGGCCTGTGGGACGGCAGGAACGATGCCGGCGAACTGGTGGCACCAGGACTCTACCTAGTACGCGTGCGGCTCCTTCTCGAGCGCGAAGAAGAAAGCCGCCTGCGCGTCGTAGCCGTGGTGTACTAATGGAAGTAGGCAGATCGTGAAAAAGCCGACAATACACATCTGCGGAGTGCTTCTAGTACTGCTATGGGCAATAGTCCCGAGCTTGGCGGAAACGCCGCGTCTGGGCATTCCCGAGATTCTGCCTTCCCAGGACTTTCTCTGGCGGCAGTTGCCCCAGTACAACAACTACGCCTTTCAGGGCTATTCCAATTACCCAGACCACACCTTCCCCTACGCCGACCGACCTCGGGCCTTCTACGATTCCTTCGGCGATCCCCTCATTACTGGTTACGACTTGTACGACTGGACCGAGCGTCGCACGCTCGGTCAGGAATACGGCAGCAGCATCTTCAAGGATCGCAACCAGTGGAGCACGGTTTTCGATTTTCTAGTGGTGGGCCGCGACAGCTATAACGACTGGGGATACAGCGCCATTGTCGGCGACGGGCTGATTGCCCGTTTCACGCCGTTGACCCTGTCGCAAGTTGACTTTAATGGTGCCCGCTTCGACTTGGCCACGCCTTATGCCCGCCTCACCTTCCTAGGATCGCGCATCGAACGCCCTCATTTTTACATCGAATCCGTTTCTCCCTGGGCCATCGAAAATACGCACTTTGCCGACGATTCGACCATCCTGCTGGGGACGCGGCTGGAAACGGATATCGGGGCCCTGCGGCTGGGCCTGAACGGCGTGAACATGCACGTGTATCAGAGCACCCAAGACAACAACAGCCTCAAAGGATCCCTGAGACCCAAGCTGCCGTCCATGGACCAGATTGTGGTGCGCTTTACCGATGACTCGCCCCACGACGGCCGCGGCGGTGCCTTGGTGCAGGAAGCGCAACTCATACTTAACGGCGAAGCCCGGCCCGATATCGTGCCAACAGTGATTCGCCATTTCGAGGGCGTGGACACGCAGGTGGGCACCATCTCCCGGCTGACGGGCCAATTCAACCCGACCATTTACACTAACCCTCGGGGCTATTACCAGATAGCCACGCTCTACTACCGCGGCAGAAACGATATGCCGCTCTTTGCCGATTATCTCTATCGCGCCGACCACGAGGCCGGCATTGATGTGAGTAAGAATACCAACCTCGAAGGGCTGCTGGCCACCTTCAAACTCGAATCGCCCGAGGAGATCCTCCACGCCGACGGCAACGAGCACTTGGTGTTCGTCTTCGATCTGTCGCAGGAGCCCTACGTGGAATCGGTGGCCGTGGAAGCGGCACTGGCCAACGACTACCAAGTAGAAGTGGCTACCCTCAATCTCAACAACCCGCGGGGACGCGGCTATCCCAATCAATACGTGAGCACGTTCTATCGGACCGTCCTGCGCGCCGAGGGCAATGTGCAGGACGGCTCCAATCTGGCCAGAAGGCGGATCAATGTAGGTGAAAACACATCGCTTTTCACCTACAGCGCCGATATGCACCTTGCCCTAGCCGGCCTAGAAATCAACGGCGAATACGCCCGTTCAGCGCGCTACTCCCGCTTTCCGGCGCGCATGGACGAGACCGCGCTGTACGACCGGGGACCGCGCTTCTCCGAGAAAGGATCGGCCTGGTACATTAATGCCGTGCGCTGGTTCAAGGGAGGCCGCCTGGGGGCCGAAGCCTTTGCCATGAATCCAGACTTCCACACGGAAATGCGCACCTTTGTGCCATTCGAAATCGGTTTGACAGAAACTACGCTGGCCGGCCTGGCCAACAACACCATCTTCTGGGATCTAGTGCAGGACAACGAGGACGGCGACCGCTACCCGGACAAGCGCGTGGGCAATCTACAGGGGCAACCCAACGACCGCGAAGACGAGGACATCGACGGAGTGTTCCCCGGTCAGGACGACGACAACGACGGCCTGCCCGACACCAACCGCAACTTCAACGATGTGCCCGACTACGTCGAGCCCTTCCTCATGTACTACGTCGAATCCAACGACTTCTTCTACGGCCTCGACCGCAACAACAACGACGATCCCGATGTGCGCGAGGACGACCTAGACCCCGACTACCCCTACGACGCCGACCAGCGCGGCATCCACCTATTCGGCCAACTAGATCTGACGCCCCAGTGGTCTTTGGGGGCGGGGCGCTACGACATCGAACAAATCGCTGGCGGCGGGCGCAACAAGTCAACCTACGCGCTGGTGAACTACCGGCGCGAAGAGTTGGGACGGCTGCAGCGGCTGTTTTTCGAAAACCACCTGCGCCGCGTCAAAGACGATATCGCCGACGAATTCTCCGCGCTGGTTGAACGACCAAAGCGCATAGATACAGATTTTCGCGGCCTAGTCGCCGGCAACAAGCCCTCTTTCACCAACAATCTCCGCGCCGACCCGCTGCTGTATCGCAACAGCTACGTCAATGACACTTATCTGGAGAGCTGGCTCAATCCCTGGTCCACCCTCCAGATGGTCCACAAAATCCGCCTGCGCTTCAACTGGCAACAAGCCGGTCCTTTGCCCGGCGGCCTAATCCAACGCGACAAACGGCTCGACTTCTTCACGTGGGTCAGCCGCGCCGACTACACTTGGCATTGGCACCGGCTGCAGATCCAACCCCAGTTCAAGGTCCTGCTGCTGCGCCTAGTTGACCAAGCCGCCGACCGCCAGCTCGATGGCCGCTACGCCCGCCGCACCGTGCGCTCGGAGTTCAGTGTCATTCCCATCCTGCGCTGTACCCTGCCGCTAATGCAGCGCAGCCAGCTACAGCTGGGCATCCAGGGCTTGGGGCCGCTGCCCTACCGGGTCGAGGATCGGGTCAATGCACGCAATAGTTTTGACCAACACACATTGTATCTCAACGTGAACAACCGCTCGAAGTATTTCGGCTACGATCTGCGCACGATCGTGGGATTGCAGCGGGAGGTCAAGACATTCGACGAGGAATCGCGGGAGAGCGATGCCTTTGATGCGCTGACTTTTTTCGCCCGTGTCCTCATCGGCTTTACCGAATATGGACGGTTCCTATAGCAGTATCCGCAAAGGACAACACCGTGATTTCTCCCATCCGCAACCAGCGCCCGCCCTACAAATTGCCGTCGAATATTATCTACTTTCACGACTGGCGCTACGTCCATCACGGCAGTCATTCGACCGGCTGGCGCAATGCCGAAGGTCAATGGTTGCGCGTCTGGACCAACGACGAGCGACCACCGCTGATACACGAGCCGAATTACATGCCCACCGGCATCCGCCTGCGCGCCAAACCAGCGACTAAGAGCGAGCCTTTCCTGCTACCAGCGGCGGACGAAGGCTTTATCTGGCCCGGCACCGTGATCCGCGAAGAGGGGCGCTACCGGCTCTGGTACGAATTGTTCGCGGGCGAACATGTCGGCCACGAAAAATATCCCATAGGCGCAGCCGACTACATCTGCTATGCGGAATCGGACGACGGTGAAAACTGGTGCTTTCCCGCGCAGGGGCGGATCGATCGCAAGGGCTCCAAGGACAACAATATTGTGTACGGACTGCCCCAGGTCGAAGAGACCGGTTTGCACGGTGCCACCGTGTTCAAGGATGAGTCGGCCTCTGTGGAGGAGCGCTACAAAATGATCTACGTGGGCCAGCTAAGCCCGGCGCAAAAGGAGCGCTACCTGCAACAAAGGCCCGGCGAGGTTGGAGCGCTCAATCTGGAGGCAGAAAAGTGGGACGGCCTGTTCGGTGCCATCTCGCCCGACGGCTTTAGCTGGACGCCCATCCCCGATCCGCTCGTCGCGCAAATCAGCGACACCCTCAATGTCTGCGAGTACGATCCAGTGCTGGGACAGTACGTGGCCTATTGCCGCAGCCATTTCTTCAACCGCCGCAGCATCGGTCGCACTGCTTCTGCAGATTTCCGCCGCCTGCCCCTGTCCGAGGAAGTCTTCTGGCCCAACGCCGCGGCTGAACCCTACGATTTGTGGTACGCCAATTCCAAAACAACAATGCCGGGCACCACCGACTACCACCTCATGTTCCCGCTGCGCTGGCGTTTGATAGACGATTCCTTCAGCCTTGGGCTGGCCGCCAGCCCAGACAATGTGGTGTGGAACTTCGTGCCCGGCGGGCCAGTGTGCGAACCCGGCGATGGGGGCACCTGGGTCGAAGGGGCCGTGTCTGCCGGCGTCGGCCTAGTGCCTTTGCCCGACGAGCGCATGGGCATCACCATCTGCGGCTCGCCAGAACCGCACAAGCACCTGCGACAGCCGCCGCACGGGCACATTGCTTGGGCCTGGTGGCCCAAGGGACGGCTGGCGGCCTTGGAAGCACCGGTAGAGGGGCGCTTCAGAACCTTTCAGCTAGCAGTTGAACAGCGCCGCGTCCACCTCAACTTCAAGACCGTGCCCGGAGGCAGCGTAAAGGTGCAGATTATGGACCGCAAGTACCAGCCCCTGCCCGGCCGCTCATTCGAGGACTGCGATTGGCTAGTAGGCGATCACCTAGATCGCGAAGTGACCTGGAATGGCGAAGCCGACCTAGGCCACCAAGGCGAAGGGCCGATCTCGCTGGGCTTTCAAATGCGCTGCGGCGAGCTCTACAGTGTCGAGTTCAAAAATCCCGCCTGATGTCCAGCCGCATTAACCATCGCTGTGCCCAATGCACCGGCCCAGAAGTTTGGAAAATCAGGCGCAGAACCTCTCAACAAAATGCTTGACATGCTCGTCTAAAAGTCATATCTCCTTTAGCCGCTGAAAAAAAAATGCGGCTATAAATATTCAACTTGTTTATTTTTACTGAGTTATTGATTTTGCAGCAAGTAGTCATTCACTTTTTCTCAAACCAAGGAGGCACCATGCGTAAATTGCGCATTTTGGCCATTAGCTGGTCAATAGCAGCACTCGCCGTCAGTGCGACGTGGGCACAGGATCCGACCTACCCCTCAGGCCCTGACTATGGAGACGCATTTGAACTACCTGACGTCTCCGGTGAGTTCAATCCAATGGCCGTTTCCACTCAGGATGTGGCCTACGACGGCAACGGTAGCGTGGACATTCCCTTTACCATCAACCAGCGCGCCACGGTCTGGGTAGTGATCTACCGCAAAGGTAGCGGCGAAACCGGAGAGCGGGGGCCAGCCGGCGCTTGGCTGCGCTTAGAGCCCCAAGATCTGTACATCGCCACCACGCCAGGTCAAGTCGCCGAATCCGGCGATGGAACCGTCACTTGGGACGGCAACGACTGGGAGGGCAATGCCGCGGGAGCCGGCGACTACGAATTCGACGTGGTCGCGGTCAACAACCTCGACAGGCCGGTCCTAGCCGGTCCTGGGGCGGGTCCCACCGGGTTCACCGCCCCCAATATTGACACCTCGCAGGATCCGCCCGAAATCTGGGTCCAAGAATACGAGCGCGAAGTGCCCGACCGGGGCCACACGGCCGGCGACATGGTCCGCGGCACCTTGGGCACGGACTATCTAGCCAACCCCAACGCTTGGGAGCGCTGGAAATTCGACTTCGGCTTTGAGGGTGCCCGCACCTTTGGCGGCATGCGCATAGACGATCAGGATCCAGAGATCTTTTGGACCTCCCATCGCCGCGAAGAGTTCGGTGGGCTCTACAAAATCCGCATCAATCGCGCCGCTCAATCTTGGGACCGGGTCACCGAATTCGGCACCAACGGCCAGTCGCCCAATGCCAACGGCGACCGCATCGTCGAATTTCAGCCCAAAGGCGATGTGGTGTTCAACGCCCTGTGGGGCAGGCAAGAGGTGCCCTTCAACGCCGTTGAAGTGCGCGACAAAACCACCGGCGAAATCACCCAAGCATTCGATGTAACCGAGTTCTACAACGTGGTCAGAGTCGATGATGACGGCAACGAGACCGTCTCCGGTGCCGGCCCCGCTCAGATCTCGGTGACCGACGACGGCATCTGGGTCTCTTCGTGGGCCCACCCGAACATTCTGCGCCTAGACCACGACGGCAATGTGATGTGGGCCAACCGCAACGGCGATTTGTGCGGCGACGCTATTTCCAATGAAGAAGCCGCCGCCATCGGCGCCTTGGGCGGATCCAGAATAAACAACTTGGGCGTCACCGCTGACAAAACCAGCAACATCGTCTTTATCAATGCCGGCAGCCGGGCGGCGACCATAAGCGCACTCGGACGCGACGGTGCCTGCGCCTTTGAAATCGAATTCCCCGCTAGCTGGGGCCAGATGCGGCCGGGAGGCACCCGTTTCCTCCTATTGCAAGAGGGCGGTCCCTACGACGGTCTCTATACGAGAAACGGCATGCGCTTAGAGACCTTTTCCTACGGCTACGGGGACGACGAGACCTCTATCCCCTACGGCCCCCATCTGCTGCTCTATACGCCTACGGCCTTGGCCTCGGGCAAGATGGGTGCCGATATGACCGCCATACTGGAGGTGGCCGCCAGCACCCCCGACGCATATAGTCTGGGCAATGCCACTCCCAACCCATTCAACCCGAACACCGTCATCGAGTTTACCATACCCGATGTCGAAGCACACGTGAAGTTGCAAGTCTTCAATGCCGCCGGTCAGTTGGTGGCCACCTTGGCCGACCAGACCATGACCGCCGGCAAATACCGGGCCGATTGGGATGCACGCGATGCTAGCGGCCAGCTAGTTTCCAGCGGCGTTTATTACTACCGCATGGAGGCGGGCTCATTCGTCGAATCGCGGCCAATGACCTTCCTGAAGTAAAGGCTCTGCACCAACAGCAAAACCGCAGGAGCTTCGCTCCTGTCGCCTCAAAGAAGCCGTCTTGGATCTTTTCCAAGACGGCTTCTTACTAGCTGATGTTACGCACTGTAGGGGCAACCCTTGTGGTTGCCCTCTGTAGGATTCCGCTGGCTGAATACACCGGGTCGCTTGGGCGCCCACAAGGGACGCCCCTACACCTACCGGTTCGGCGCAAAGGCGTAACATCAGTTACTTAGCCGAGGGAGGTAAGGGCACTGGTACCAACAATCAATTTTCTGCTCCTAGCCGCTCTCCTCGGCGCTGCCATTTCCAATGCCCAACCCCGCTTCGCCGATGCAACCCAAGAGGCGGGGCTGGCCTTCCGCAATTGGTATGGCAACAACAACGCCCTCACGATCCTAGAGACGACCGGGTCGGGTGCCGCCTTTTTCGACTACAACGGCGACGGCCAACTCGACCTATACATCGTCAACGGCGGCCTGGGCTTTACCGGTCCGCGCTATGCCGATCTACCGCGCGATGTGCAGCCTCCGGCCAACGGCGCAGTTCCGCGCAACGCCCTGTTCCGCAATCGGGGCGACGGCACCTTCGCCAATGTCAGCCAACAGACTGGTACCGATGCCAGCGGCTGGGGCTCCGGCTGTGTGGCCGGGGACTACGACAACGACGGCGACAGCGACCTGTACGTCACCTACTACGGCCCCAATCTCCTCTTTGCCAACCAAGGTAACGGCACCTTTGCCGAGATCGGCGCACTAGCCGGAGTAGCCGACGATGGCTACGGCACGGCCTGCGCTTTCGGGGACTACGACAACGACGGCGACCTAGACCTTTTTGTGGGCAATTACGTGGTCTTCGATCCAGAGACCACCCTGCTGCCCGGCGAGCAGCGCGACGGTTTCTTCGGCGGCCAGCGCGGGGTGGCCAGCGTGGCCTCGCCCGAAGCGTTTGCCGGCCAGCCTGATGTGCTGTATCGCAACGACGGCAACGGCGCGTTTGCCAACGTCAGCACTAGTGCCGGACTCAACGCTGTCCTAGGCAAGACGCTGGGAGCTACTTTCCTAGACTGGAACGACGACGGCGACCTGGACCTCTACGTGGCCAACGACGCCACCCCCAACTTCCTCTACACCAGCCAAGGCGACGGCACCTTTGCCGAAGAAGCCTTGGCCTTGGGCGTGGCCTACGACGGCGATGGACGGCCCGAAGGCAGCATGGGTCTGGCCGCTGGCGACTGGGACAACGACGGCGATCTGGACCTAGCGGTGAGCAATTACGAAGGTCAGACCGCTACCCTCCACCGCAACGACGGCCGCGCCTTCGCCAATATCTCCTTTGCCGCTGGCGTCGCCCGCACTACGCTCATGCCGCTGCAGTGGGGTACGGCTTTCTTCGACTGGGACCGCGATGGCGACCTGGATATCTTCATTGCCAACGGCCACGTCACGGCTGCCCTAGAGGACTATTTTCCGCAGTCGAGCTACGCCCAGAAGAACAATCTCTTCCGCAACGATGGTACTGTCTTCGTCGATCTGAGCGCGCGTGCCGGCCCGGGTCTGCAGATCGTCAAGTCGAGCCGGGGCACTGCGGTCGGCGATTACGACGGCGATGGCGACGAGGATCTTTTCGTAGTTGACAAAAACGACGTGCCCACCTTGCTGCGTAACGACACTGCCAGCGGCAATCACTGGCTAACCGTCCGCACCTTGGGCCGCGACAGCAACCGCGACGGCATCGGTGCCAGAGTGCGTCTAGTCGTCGGCGACCAGCAACAGCTCAGAGAGGTGGCCGCTGGCTCGAGCTACCTATCGCACAACAGTCTGTGGCTCACTTTTGGACTGGGGCCGAGCGCCGCAGTGGACACCCTACAAATCCGCTGGCCCAGCGGTTTAATCGACCAATACACCCAAGTGGCGGGGGATCGTTTTGTGGTAGTAGAAGAAGGGCGGGGCATTGACGCTGTAGAGCGCTGAACCTACGGTTTTTCCCCCATAGCGCGGAGGATTTGTTGCGCCATGCGCTGCAAGTGCTCATCGTTGCCAATGTCGATAATGGCACGGTACTGCTGGATGGCGGCGGCCTCATTGCCCTGCTCCTGTAGGATGGTCGCCAGCCCAAAGCGCGGGCCGGCAAAGTCGGGCTTGAGGCGGATGGCCTGCTGATAGACCTGGACCGCAGCAACCCTATCGCCGCGAGCGTGGAGCGCGGCACCTAGGTGATTGTAAGCACGGACGTGGCCCGGGCGCAGGCGCAGAGCAGCGCCGAACGCTTGCACTGCCTCGTCGATCCGCCCCTGCTTTTTAAAAGCCAGACCTAAGTTGAAGTGGGCCTGGGCGTAGTCGGGGTTTAGCTCAAGGGCGCGTTGCAAGAGTGCCATAGCACCGATGACATCACCGCGACTATAGAGGATGTGACCTATATTGTTGTAGGCGCGGCTGTGCTTGGGATCTAGGGAGATGATCTGGCGGTACTGGGCGATAGCCTCTGCTGCATAGCCCCGCTCATAGAGCAGCAGGGCCAGACTATAGCGGGCTGGAACGTAAGTAGAATCGGCCTGAATGGCGCGCCGCAAAGATTGGGCCGCTTGCTCCGAATCGCCTTTTTTTTTAAAGGCCAAGCCTAGATTGTAGAGCGCTTGTACATGGTCGCGTTCGAGTTCGACTGCCCGGCTGCACGCGGCAATGGCCCCTTCCACATCGCCCAGTCCGTAGAGGATGGCACCTAAGTCGCTGTGTGACTGGGCCAACGCGGGATCGAGTTCAATCGCGCGACGATAGGACCGCACCGCGCCCTCGACATCCCGGCGGCTGTACAGCACATTGCCTAGGTAGCTGTGCGCTAGGGCGTGTTTGGGATCGAGGCGCAAGACCGTGCGGAATGCTGCCAGCGCACCGTCCGCATCGCCAAGCTGAAAGAGGGCGACGCCCAGTTCGAGGTGGGCGGAGAGGCGCTGGGGGTCGAGCTCAATCGCGCGGCGATAGAACGGCACCGCGCCTTCCAAGTCGCCTTTCTCAAAGAGTACCTTGGCGCTGTGATGGGCAATAGCGGCCGCCCCGGCAGCGTCCTTAGCCTGAGCATAGGCACTGATGGGGACAGCAAGAAGAAAAAAAATAACCAAGCGGGTCATATTCTATGCGATTCGGGAAGCAGCAATACAGCAGTTGACCATAAAATAGGTTCTTTCTTCCCACAACACAGGTTTTACACCAATTTTGAAGGACTGATGTCCCACTGTTTTCAACGGCCCTGTAGCCCATGAGCGCTCCGCCGCAGATCACCGTGCGCGCTATTGTCCTCGGCGCCCTGACCATAGCCGCCAACTTCTACTACATCGTCAACGTTGGCCAGCGCCTAGACATAGGCAGCTACGTCCACTCGCAATTCCCCATGGCCACTTTCATGCCCTTTGTGCTGTGGCTCTTCCTCAATACCGCACTCAGGGCACTCTGGCCGCACGTGGCGCTCAGCCGCGGCGAATTGCTGACCCTGTTCTCCATGCTCTGGGTGGTGGGTACCATTCCGCAGTTGGGCTGGATGACCTACTGGACCTCAATTGTGGGGGCACCAAGTTACTTCGCCACAGCCGAGAACCAGTGGGAAGAGACCTTCTTCTCCTACCTTCCCTGGCACGTCTTTGCCAATGCCTCTCCCCGGGTAGTCGATCCGTTTTGGTTTGGCCTGTCCGAAGGGGCCTCCATTCCCTGGGACGGGTGGATCGGTGCCATCGGCCAGTGGCTCGGCGTTTCTATGGCCATGGTAGTCTTCGGCTTCTGCCTGATCGCCCTTTTCCACAAACAGTGGGTCGAGGCCGAGAAGCTGACCTTTCCACTGGCGCAAATGCCCCTAGATCTGACCCAAGGCTTTGAGGGCAAGCGATGGCCCGAGCTATTTTGCAAGCCCGTCTTCTGGATCGGCTTCGCCTTGGTTTTCCTACCCATACTCTACAATATCGCCACCTACTTCGCCCTGGGCCTGCCACCCATCGAATTCTACTGGAAATTCTACGATCTTAACTTGACGCCGGATTTTTTTCTCACCGTGCGCATTCTGCCGCTGATCATGGCCGTGACCTATTTGTGTCCAGTGGACATCCTCGGCAGCATGATTTTCTTCCACTTGCTGGCCGCGCTCAAGATAGCCCTAATGAAGCGGACCGGCTTTTCCATCGGTGGCTTTGCCGTGGGTGCCGCTGGCCAGCAACCCGAGGCGCAAAACATCATCTACATGGAGAGCTACGGCGCCCTAGTCTTCATCGGCCTGTGGTCCATCTATCTGGCCCGACGCCATTTGCGTCAGGTATGGCACCAAGTGCACAGCGGCCAAGGCGAGCCGCGCCAAGTCGCGCTCTACCGGCTGGCCTTGGCTGGTCTAATTCTGTCGGCGCTCAGCGTCATCGGCTGGGGAGTGCAACTGGGCATGAGCTTGCCCGTGGCTATCGGTGGTTTCCTGCTGATGACGCTGACCTACTTCGTCATAGCCAAACTCGTCGCCGCCACTGGCTTTGCCTATCTCTTGCCCAACAAGCCCCATATCAAGGGCGATTCCTTCCTCATCGAGCTAGTTGGTTCGGCCTTCCAGTCGCCGCGCAGCCTAGTGGCGTTTAAGGTATTCACCAGCAATGCCTTCTTCGGCACCTTCCGCATCCCGGCCTGGCCAGCGCTGCCCCACTGCTTCCGCCTGTTTTCCCTAGAGCGGCAGCCCGGGCGGCTGACGGCGATGGTCCTAATCGCCTTTCCCATCGGATTCGTCGTCTTGGCCGTCGAGACAATCAGCTTGGCCTATGAAGGAGGTGGCCTGATTTTCCTCGGCGGCAAGGCCAACTGGATCTTCGAAGATATGGTCTATCTGCTCAACAACCCCATGCTGCCCGACCTGAACAAGTGGGCGGTGTGGTTCTTCGGCTTTGGCGAAGCCGCGCTCATCGCCCTGCTGCGCGGCTATTTCCACTGGTTCCCCCTCCATCCCATCGGCCTAGCCTTCCAGCACACGTTCGGTCTCCGCCTCTACTGGTTCAGTCTGTTCATCGTGTGGATTGTCAAAATAATCCTGCTGCGCTACGGCGGGTCCAGGGCCTACATCGCCGGCAAACCCCTGTTCTACGGCCTGGCCATCGGTTATGTGGTCGGAGTAATTTTTTCCATGGTAGTGGATCTGATCTGGTTCCCGGCGGAGGGACACGGCATGCACGGATGGTAATAGCTAACCACCGCAAACCAACTTGAGAAAAGAGGCCCCATGCAACTGAATATCTCTATCAGCCTGTGGAATTACATTCACTACTTCCCCTTGCGAAAAGGCGGCACCAGCTTTTCCCTAGACGGCGGCTTGGACAGTCTGGCAAAAGTCGTCGCCGAAGTGGCTGCCGCGGGTTATGGCGTTGAGTTGTGGCCCAAATGGGCTAGCTGGGAGTGGACGAGCCCCGCCCGGGAAGCTCTGGTGTCCCAACAATTCGATCTCTACGCCGAGGAGCACCGGCCTCGGCTGGCGCAAATCCTGCGCGGCGTGCGCTCGAGTTGGCACACGGGCGGCGACAATACCCTTGAGAGCTACCACCGCCAAATCGACACGGTAGCGCAGGTGGGCAGTCAGGTCCTAGTCGTGCACGCGGCCAATCTCTCTCTCGACGGCCCCGATCCCAATTTTGATTTTGCCGCCCAAGTGCTGGAGTACGCGCGCCAGAACAACGTCAAAATCGCGCTGGAAAACGCCTCCGAAGGCGAACAAGAAGAAGATCCTGAGCTGTGGAACTTATCCATTTTGCAGCGGGCGCTGGCGCGCTTTGCCGACCTTGGGATCTGCCTCGACACGACCCACGTGCAAAAATTCAAACGCTTTCCCCTCAAGGAGTACGTCGATCGGCTGCAAGACCGCATTTGCCACCTGCACATCAGCGATGCCCTAGGCGATGACGTGGGCATCGGCCGCCTGCACACCATGCCGGGCACTGGCAAAATACCCGCAGCGGATTGGCGCTACCTGCTCGACGCCCTAGAGGAGGTCAATTTTCAGGGGGATGCCGTACTCGAAATCAAACCTCTAACCCCAGTGCGCATCGCGCAGCAAACCGACGAATTCTTCGCCACTGTCGCCCAATCGGCCGGCGTGATGGGCTAACATTCATTAAGGAGAGAAAATGATAAAAAATAACTTCGACAAAGGGCCAGAAGGCTGGTGTTCGTACGACTACCACGCCAGCATGGTGGCCGACGGTAGCAATATCTTCATCCTAGCCACTTGGGACGCGCAGGGCGGTGTGGACAATGGGAGCTTTATCTGGACCGATCACCGGCGCTGGAGCGCCGATACCCCGGAGCGCCCCCTGTCCATCCTGCCACTGCTGTGCTACCGCAGTTGGGTCGGCGCTGACCCGCTCGATATGCGCCAATCCGCAGTTGCAGTCCACCTGAGGGCCGATCGGCTGCGTTTGGACGGTGCCCAGTGTTTCTTCTGGGTACACGCCGCTAGCACGCGCTGGCACTACACAGCCCATCCTCTCGCTCTAGCAGAGGGCGTTTGGACGGCCAATCACCTTGTACTTGCAGCAGACGAAAACCAATGGCACCGCAGTTGGTCCGCCGACCCGAGCCATCCCGTCGCCCTCGAACAGGTGTTGAGCCAGGCCGAGAGTTACGGTTTCTCCTTCGTCGGATTTTCCAGCGAAGTTACCGGCCGGTTGTCAATGAGCCAATTTTCTATCACCGCCGGGACGTAGATGTTTTCCATGCCCTTAGATGGCCATCGAAAACACCTTGGCCCGCGCCAGGTACAGGCGAACGGCCACCTGCTTTCCCTTTAGCGCCGCTAGATCGCTCTTGCCCTTCCACGTAACGACTTGGTCCAACTCGTCTCCCGCTAGGACATCGGCCTCGTCGGCACTGAAACCCTCCAAAGGTTGAATCGACTCCACAGGCTCAATCGGCGGCGTCACGATTTCCACCTTGATCCAGCCGGCTCGCTTGGTCTGGAAGTTGAGGCGCAATTCCCCACCCTGGCAAACGCGCGGAATGGTGGTTGCCCGTCCTTCCAGCGGTGCTTCCAAAGCCACCAGCCGATGGCGTTTCCATATAGCCCAGCGAAACTCGCCTTCGGGCAGCTCGGCCGGGCCGTGGTCGTGCCGGCTGTAGCGGCCGTCGTACGGCAGGCCCCACTCCTCCTCATTGAGCGGCACTAGGTTGGGAGCGGCGCGGATGCAACCATACCGCCCTTCGTCGCTTTCGAGGGTGATGATGGGCTTGCGCTCGGGCCGCACCCAATTCCACCCATCCCGACTCACCGCTAGCTGGACGTCTTGCTCTGAGTCGAGCCGGTGGTACACCGAAGGAAACATCAGATGCAAGCCGGGCACTCCCGGATAGTGGCAGTAGCACGGCGTGTAGATATCGTCGGAAACGTGGTCCTGCGGGTCGGCCACTAGGACGTAGCGCGGCGGGCCCCAAGCGCCGAACTTTTTCCCTCCGGTCTTGCGCACGGCCCGTCGGCCAGTATAGCCGAATTTGTTCTCGTTGTGGAACATGCCGCGCAAATAGGCGACGTATTCTCCGGTTTCCGGTTCGTAGGCAGCGACATTCTGGGTGTCGAGCACGCTATTGCCGACGTTTACTAAGGGAGTGTCGAGCACAGTCCAGCGCAGCCCGTCGCCAGAGACGGCACCCTGTACCACATTGTCCCGGCGGACGCCGAACTGTTCCTCCACAACCTGCATGGTATTGATGGTGGGATCGTCCCGAGTACCGGTATCGGCACCCAACTGGCGAAACTGCACCCAATCCATTTCCGCATCCACTACCCCATTGCGGTAAAATACGGTTTTCGGGCCGATGGCCTTGTAGCGCTCCTCGGGATCGGCATGGGGATCGATGAATACCGAGTTGATCTCAAAATCGCTGTGCCGTGAAAGCAGATTATTGGCCCTAGTGCCGCCGTACTCCACTAACCCCAAGTTCGGCCGTTCCCACTCAAAACCATCCCGGCTCTCTGCATAGCCGTTGAAACGCGCCCCCCCTCCTTCCGCTCCCGAAGTCCAAAACCACATTCGGTAGAGCCCGTCGTCCAAAAGGACGTACGGATACGCCATGCGGGCCTGTTCCCAAGGCTGTTCCGCGCGAAAGAATACCGGAGACCTGCGCGCCGGTTGCACGGCTAGCCGCACGCCCAGCGGGGGGTCCTTTAACCAAGACTCGCCGTTTTCGTTGGCACAGGCCTGTCCCGCCCAGATATCGTACCAGTCCAGAAAGGGTTGGTGCATCAGTACTCTTTCTCCTCTCGTACGCCAGCAGCCTAGCCAGCCACTTCTCTGAAAACGCGAATAAAATTGCCGCCCATAATCCCGTCGATCACCTCGGCCTGGTACCCGCGCTGCTGCAAACCCTCGACGATATTTTGGCTCTCGCCAATATCCTCCAACCCGATCGGCCGAGCGTTGACCTGATCGAGTAGGTCCGTACCAAAGCCGACGTGGGCAGATCCAACCAGCGCAACTATGTAATCAATGTGATCCAGCAACATCTCCAGACTGGCCGTTTCACCCCCAGGTCCCAGCGGCATCGGACTAGGGCAGATCAAGCCCCCGGTGGCGGCCACCGCCCGGAGCTGGTCGTCGCTCAAGTAGCGCACCGTGTCCCGCAGCGTCCGCGCATTGCCGTGCGTGGCAATGACCGGCGCACGGGCAACTTCCAGCGCGTCCCAAAAACAGGCCTCAACCATATGAGTAATATCGACGAGCATCCCCAGCCGGTTCATCTCGCCGATGACCTGTCGGCCAACCTCAGTCAGCCGCCCCGGCGGATCGACCTCGCTGTCGTAAAGTCGCATGGTCGGCCCGTCCCACACCTGCGTCGCCGTGCCCAAGGCATTGCGTCCTTCGTGCACCAAGCCGAGGTGCCGCAACCCCAACCGATAGAGCGTCCGCAATACACTCAAGTCGCCCTTGAGCGCATCGCCGCCCTCCAAACCCAAAACAAAGGCGACTTTCCCGCTCTTGTGCGCCTCTTCGATGTGAGCGGCAGTAGTAGCCAACACCGCGTATTCCCCAGCTTCGCCCTCGAGTTGGCGATGCAGATAGTCGATGATCCGCAAGACCTCCTGCAGGGGATGCCGACTGCCGTGAGGTCCGCCGATCTCCACATCCGGCACCCAACAAGCAGTTAGCTGAGCCGCGACCCCACCGGCGCGCATCAAGGGCACATCCGTCAGTCCACCCAAACCCTGGTGCAGCTTCAGCTCCGACTTGAAGGCCAGATCCAAGGTATGGCCGTGGGCGTCAATGATCGGTGCCGTTAAAGAATTGTCCATGCTCTCCCCCGTTTAATCCCAGCGCGGCAGGCCGGCGAAGGTCGCTCCAGGTCTTTGCCGCCGACCGGCCACCGTTCCGTTCAATTCGTACTGTCCGCCCACCTCGGTAGCAAAGGCCAGCACCTCCCCGTTTAGCAAAACCTCAGCACCAGTACCTAGATCGCGCAGCACCACATCGCCTTGCGGCCACGGATTATGCACGGCGCAGTCATGGCCGACTTCGCTGGTGATGTGCATCCACTCCACCATCCCGTCCCGATACGAGGCGCTGACCAAGAAAGCCCCCTCAGCACGCAGGGAATCAAAAGACGCCGCAGGCCACGCATCTGGCACGCAGGGAAAGACGCGGATTTTGCCGCCCCAACTTTGCAATAGCATCTCCATAACCGCCGCAGCAGCACCCGTGCCTGCCTCCAAGGTATTGATAAAACCATGTTCGGCCGTGTAGAACCCGGTCTGGCGCCAGTCAACGCTCACCTGCAAGGTGTTTGGCAGCACCACTTGGTCGGTGTAAAAGCGCAGCATGGAGTGGGCCATATTGGTGCGCCGGGCGCGGCAGGCAATCAGCGCCACCCAAGGGAAAGACCAGCCCGACCAGTGGCCCGTGCCAATGTGGCGCAAATGGGCCAGCGAACGCTCAATCAAATCCCGGTCGCCAGCGTCGCCTTCGACATTGACGTAACCGAGAGGGTGTATGGCCATCAAGTGGGAAAAGTGGCGATGGCTGCGCTCCAACGGCACCCCAGCGTAAACCTGAATCCCGTTCTCATCCACGGGAAGCGGCGCTAGGTTTTCTAGAACCTGACCATAAGACGCCGTCTCTTCCTCGCTCAATTCGAGATCCTGTGCGGCGGCGATGAGCGTGGTAAACAAATAGCGCACCAGCGCCAGATCAAACGCCGAATCCCGGCCCTTGCACACAATGTCGTCGTACTCGGGCGAGTAGGACCAAGGCACGTGCAACACGCCCTCTTCATCGGCTTCAAGGAATCCCAGCCAGAAGCGGCCCACAGCTTCCATGAAGGGCCAGGCTCTGTCGCGCAAAAAGTCCCGATCGCCGCTGTAGCAATAGTGCAGCCAGAAGTGCTGAGCCAGCCAGGCACCCACGCCGACCTGCAAATTCCAGGGAAACCACATAAAGCCCACGCCCTGGCCGTAGATATCCATATTGGCCGGTAGGTAGGCTCCGCTCCAGCCGAAGAAGGTGCGGCAATTCTCCTCAAAGCGCGGCAACTGGTCCACCAATAGGTCGTAGAGCGGCATGGCCAGTTCGAGGCGGTTGGCGGCGAAGATGGGCCAGTAGTTCATCTCGGTCTCTAAATTGTGGTGCAGGTCGCCGTAACAAGGCGGGATGCGCGTATCGGGATTCCACACGCCCATGATGGTAACGGGATACTTATCCTCTCGCGCGTTGCAGCCCAGCTTGTACATCTCCGCGTACCACAAGCGTTCCAGAGCAGCGTCGGGCACGCGCAAATGCGAGCGCGTCCAAAAGCGCGCCCACCACGCCAGATGCTCGTCAAAAAGGTCATCGCGTCCCTGCCAAGCCTCCACAGCATCAGCCGCCCGAGCTGGCAACTCATCCCCGGCCGCACCCCGAATCACCGTAACGGCGCAGCGAGCGCGGTTGCTCGTTACAAGACACTGGCGAACGAACACCGCGTACTCCTCGTCACCACTGTATCCCTGCACCAAGTAGCGATCGGTCCCCTCGCCACCGTACTCGGTCTCGGGATAATCCCATATCTGCATAATCTCCTCGCTGCGCTCGTCCAAGCGGCGGGCAACGCTGCAAGCGGGCAGTGGAATCTTGCCGTGCGCCTCCATTTCGATCTCGACGATATTCTCGCTGGCGTGCAAATACCCCCACACAGTCAGCGCCCCCTGTTCCAGTTGCAAGTCCAGCGAAAAAGCAGCCTCGTAGAGTGAAATCTTGCCCTCCAGTGCGGTCGGCGTCTGCCCAAGCGACCATTCGACACGGCCGATCGGCAGCTTGTTGCCCCATACTCGGTCGGGGGGCCGCACCGGATCAAAGACGCGACAGTTGGGATCAAAGCTACCGTCGCGGGCTTGCTGCAGGGCGGTGCGGTAATCCATGCCCGGCTCCAAACTCTGGTCTGCGCGCCGCTCCCAGACATCGGCCTTGTCCAAGCTGAGCACCATGCGGTCCTCCTCGAACCACAGTACGGCACCTAGATCGCCGTTGCCGAGGATAAATCCCTCGAAATAGGTAAAGGGCACCGCGTCGTAGCGCAGATCGTGGCGGGCGACCCGGTCGCGGATATCCACGATATTGTCTTTCACGACCCCTCCACTGCCTTCCGGCGCGTTGCCTGCCGGCGCGCTTCACCCGCTGCCGTGAGTTTGCCCTCCTCATCGTAGTATCCGTCCTCGTGTCCGGTGACTAGCGGCCCGTACAGATCAGGCCGACGCGCGACAAAGCGCGACCGTCCTTGACTGTTATCCTGTTTCGGCAAGTGGACGTATTGCACGCTGACGCATTCAGTTTCGTACTTCTCCAAGTGCAATTCCCCGCTGGGACTGATGATTACCGCGCTCCAGGTGTTGGCGATGACAATCCAGCAGGAGTTATCCCGAGCCCGCCAGCGCATTTTCTCGGTGTTCTTCGGTCCGCCGCTGCCGTCCATGGGAATGAAAATGACCTGAGCCCCTTGGACCCCCAACACCGCGCAATTGTCCACGGTGCGGTCGCTACACAGCAGAAAGCCCAACCGGCCCAAGGGCGTGTCGAACGGCTGCAGCGCGCGTCCTGGCGTGATGGCGTACTCTCCCGCAGTGGTAATTTTGCGGTAATGGGCGATTACCTCGCCTTGCGGATCGAGCATGACACAGGCGTTGAACAGGGTTTGGTCTTCCCGTTCCAGCAAGCCGAATATCAGATAGATCCCCAGTTCTTTGCACAACGCGCCCGCCCGCTGGATATAGGACCCATCCGGCACGGTCTGGGCAATTTCCAACATATCCGCCAATTGGGATGTGGGGTCTGCGTTAAACACATAACCATCCAGCACGGACTCGGGCGCGACAATCACTTGGGCGCGACGCCCGGCCGCCTCCCGGATATAGGCCTCCAGCCGCTGGAAATTATCCTCCAATTCCCAAGGGGCCGATTTCAAGGTGACAATTCCCACCAGCATACTCTGTCTCCTATAGCAGTCCTAAATGATTTGAACGATTCGAGCGAGGGATTGTCTTGTGCATCCTATTCTGCGTCTATCTGCGTCCATCTGCGGATCACCTTGGAAATGATATAGGATTGCTATATCAGAGGGTAACGGCAAAGAGTTGGGCGCGCGCCATGCGAAATCGCAAATGGATCTTCCGGCCCTTCAGCGCCGACAGATCCGACTTGCCCCGCCAGCTCACCACGGCCTCCAACTCGTCCCCAGACATCCGGTCGCAGTCGGCAAAACTGAATCCCTCTAGGGCGGGGACCAAAGACGCGCCCGTTCGATTGGGCAAACTGCCGTCAACGATTTCCACTTCGACAAAGGCGCCCGGCAACAACGTCTTGAAGTTGATCTTGAGTTGCTCGCCGGCGCATAGCTGTTCGCTCAGGGCAAATTCCGCCCAATCGTCCGCTTCCCAGGCCACTAGCCGGTCGCGCTGCCACGTGGCCCAGATGTACTCGTGCGGCTGATCGGAAGTGCGGTTGTGCGGGTGCGGACAGGCCAGGGTCAGCACGCCCCAGTGGTCTTGATCCAACTCCACCAAGTCTGGCGTCGGGTAGAGGCTGCCATAGCGCTCGCTCACCGGAATAATCGGCTTGCGTTCCGGCCGATACCAGAGCTGGCCGTCGTGGCTGGTGGCCAAGTACACATCGACCAGATCGCTGGCCCGGCGATAGGGACTGAAAAACATGAGGTGCTGGCCGTGCGGATGGCGACAATAGCCCGGCGCATAGATATCCCAATCGGGCGGATCGTCTGGCTCAGCCGTGAGCACCATCAGGTGGTTGTCCCACGGCCCGCGAAAAGTATCGGCTTCGTAGCGCGACACCGCCCGGCGCCGCTCGCGACCGCTGCGCAAATAAATGACGTATTTGCCGCTATCGGCATCGTAGGTGAGAATATTCTGCGTATCGAGCAAAAAGGGCGGTGCCATGATCGGCTCGGGCAGGTGAGTCCAGCTGTAGCCATCGGCCGACACCCCAGCGGTGACCACCACCTGCGAGGTTATGTTGGCCCCGATTTCACCGGCGTCGCCGGCCGCCTCGCGCTTGGCCCGCAATTCCATCACTTCCGCCCGGCTAGCTGGCTGGCCATCCACCTCAAACTTGGCGGTAATGCCAATGGCCTTATAGCGCTCCTCGTCGCTGCCATTGGGATCGCGCATGACGTTCATGTACCCGTAGGACGAACCCACTTGGTCGCAGACAAAGAGGATATTGTTATCCTTGGAACCCGCGTATTCGACCCGCCCCAATGTCGGTCGCTCCCAGTGAAAGCCGTCGCCGCTCTCGGCGTAGCACCACAGTCCGGGCACTTTGCCCGGCACGTGGCCGGCCTTCACCCAGGGATCTTCGGGGTCGGCGAAGCAGCAGTACCACAGGCGATAGCGGTCGCCTTCCTTTATTAGACTCGGGTAGTGAATATTGCCGGCTTCCCAGCGCTTTTGGCGCGCCATGACCGGGTCAGAGCACTCGGCTTGCTGCACGGCCAAGCGGATGCCGGCGGGCAAATCCTGGGGGAAATACAGGCCTTCTTCGTCGTGGCTGACATAGCCGGGCCAAATACCGTGCCAATCGAGCGCGGGTAGGGTTTTAACCTGTAACTCGTCCATCTGTTTTTTCTCCTCATCCTCGTTAAACGCGAGAGCTGTCCCCGGTTCGATAGGCGTACAAGCTCGTAGCATTGTCCGCGCGAAAGTGCAAGCGGATACTCCGACCGACAAAAGGCGTCAGATCGCGCCGCTCCTGCCCCCAAGTAATCTCGCAATCCGTATCGTCTCCCCGTGCCAACCCATTGCACGAGTCAAAGTCAAACCCCTCCGGCACAGAGGCCTCCGCAATGACGCGCACCTGCAAGTGTCCAAATAAACAGGTGGCATTGACCCCGAGCCTAGGACCGATGACTTCAATGGGTTCAGTCATCAATTCGCCGCCCCCGATGCCGCAGCGCAGCGCCACAAAGCGATCCTTGCGCAGGGTCACTAGGCCAATCGAACTAGTGGAATTGCCCTCGGTGCCGTGGGCCTGGGGACGGCCCGAATACCACATGTACAGCGTATCCCCCACAAGAGCGGGGGGATTGGACGACAGAGAAGACCAAGCCCCGTCCCAAGTGCCCGGCGAGCCGACCGGCAAAAATTCCTCGCGGCGGCCCACCCGCTGCCAATGGTCCAGATGCCGAGCCGTAGCCAGTTGCACCGGGCCCAGCTCCGTGGCCGAGTGCAGCATGCCGATGAAACCAATGTACTGGTTGCCATAGACAAAAGGTGCCATCACGTATAGCTGATCCCTCGGATCGTCGAAATCGTCCGGTTTGATAATGGTTTTCAGGGGCGTCCAGTGGACGAAATCCTCGCTGCTGGACAGGGCAATGACGCGGCGGTACTGCTTCCACTCGAGCACAAAGTGGTCCATCAAAGTTTCATAACGGCGCGAAGTAGCTAGATAGCGCCGCTGCATGGGATCGTACACCAGCGCACCGGCATCGCCGGAACGGGGCACGTAATTGCGGTCGTCCAGCCGCCAGTGAATGCCGTCTGGCGAGAAGGCTGCGTACATGCCGTGATGATCGCGGATTTTGTCGAAGAGCACTTTGCGCAGGGCATTGCGCGCTTGGCGGTCCATCGTGGGCGTTTCCTGCGGCGCGTCCGCAGTGGGGCGCTGCTGGTACATACCCATCTTATACCGTTTGGACGGATCTTGCTCTTGCGGATCTTTGACCACGCCCCACGGATCTAGGCCGTAGTGAACACCCGGCGGCGGATAGACGATATTGTTGGCGCTGGACCCTTCGCAGGCCACGATCCCCAATTCCGGCTTTTCCCACGCAATGCCGTCCTTTGAGGTCGCGTAACACATAAAGTGCCCCTGGCCGGTGCGCTCGTACAGGTCGTTGTTGCTCGAATAATACCACATCTTGAAGCATTTTTCGTCGTCGTCGTAGAGCACCGAGCCCCACAGTTGCACGGATTTCCCCTCCCAAGGCCGGTCGGGTTTTAATACCGGCTCTGTCCGCACGCGCTCGGGACGCTGCACCTTGCGCACAAAACCGGGATGATCTTGTACTTCCACGTCGTCGAGAAATAAGTGCAAACCGGGGTCGTAAAGATTATTGCCTTGCACAGTTCCCCTCCACAGCTTGGCCGGTGATATAGGCTTTGGTGATATCGATGATGAGTTCCACGTCGTGGCGCGCCTCAGTGATCGGCGTGTGGCACTCCACCCCCTCGGTGATACAGGCGTGAAAGTGGCGCAATTCCGCGGTGAAGGCGCTCTCCCAGGGAATGGCCGGCTCTTTGCGGTAGCTAGTGCCGTGCTCGTCAATGCCCTGGACAGTTAGGGTGGAAAGCACGCGGCGCGAAAAACCGGTCGGATAGGTGAGCAGCACGCGCTTATCGTCGCCGTAGATCTCCAAGGTCTCGCGAAAATCCCACAACTTTTCCAAGTCAACCCGACTGATGACACAGCGCGCGCCATTGGCGTATTCGAGCACTGAGGTAATCGAGCGGTTGTTCTTCCAGATTTCCGTGCTAATCACGGCGCGGGGCGAGCCCACCATCGTGCGCAAACTGTAGAGATCGTGGATCAGGCCATAGGTGATGCCACAAACCGGCTCAGCTTGCTCAAAGAGGTCGCCAAAAGCCTGACGCAGTGTGTCCTTATACGCACGTTGGCGCTGTGCGGCGATCTCGGAACGCTGCGAACCTGCGTACTGCACGTTAAAGTGGTCGAGGTGGAGATAATTGCTCGGGTGCAGGTGATTGATCTGGATAAAGCTGTAATCCAAACCCTCCACCTCCCGTTTGGCCAGCGCAAAGGCCGGGTCGTACGCCTTCATGTAGGCGGCTTGGCCCACGGTGCCAGCTTGTTGCATGGCCTCGATCATCGCGTCGGCTTCCTGCAAAGACGCGCAGATAGGCTTTTCGATCAGCACGTGTTTGCCAACGGCAAAAGCAGCAATTGCCGCGTCGCTTTTGGGATCGGCATGACAGAGGAGCACCGCGTCGATATCAGTGCTTAGCAGGTCGTCGAGGGTGCTGACGTGCCGGGGGATAGCAAAGCGTTTGGCGACGTAAGCCGCCTGATCGGGGGACAGGTCGCAGACAATGGGAACGGCAAATTCCTCGTCGAGTTCCAACAGATTGGGTAGGTGCTGAACCTGGGCTATGGCACCACACCCCAAAACACCAATGCGCACGCGGGCCATGAACGGACTCCTAATTGATAATTTCCGGCTGCCAAGGGCCGTTTTGAGTTGGAACCCCTTGAAGTCCGGAGCCGTATTTGGTTACTTGTACTTTTACGTCCGACAGAGTCGGAATCAATATAAGTCACCAGCCACCATGATCACAGGGAAACGAGATGATGACCCCCGAACAGCGCTATTTTTTCGATTTAACCGGCTATCTCCATTTGCACGGCGTTCTCAGTGAGAGCGAACTCCGCCCCGCCCAAGACGCGGGCCAGCGCTACATCGACACGCCGCCAGACCAGCTACCAGCGGATTTTCGCATCGACCTCAATCGCGAGCACTTCAACTGGTATCTCTACGCCTTCGCCTTTGACAAAGCCCTCGAACGGCTGACGATGCACCCCAAAACTTGGCCCATCCTGCTCGAACTGACCGGCGGCAAACCCCGGCTAGGCGGCGGCAATATGATGGTCGATGTCCACGGCAAACCTTTTCATCCCCTGCATTCGGGCCTCGAATCAGACCTGCGCAAAGGCCGGCCGGGCTGGCGTCGCAGTTTTGTCAAGGACGGCAAAATATACAACAACGACTTGGTGTTTTTCTTTTATCTGACCGACGTTTTTCCCGGCGACGGCGGGCTCATTGTCGTACCCGGCTCGCACAAGGCCAATTTCCTGCGCGAACTCCACTACTTCTATCCAGAAAGCTACACCCCAGACGGGGGATACAACGACGATTATTTCAGCACTGAAGTGCCCGAAGGAGTGACCAATCCCACGCCCAGAGCCGGCGACGTAGTCATCATGTCCGAACACCTCACCCACGGTGCCCTCTCCTGGGAGCCCAAAGACCGCGACCGCCGCTTTCTCACCCTGCGCTACGGCGTGCAGCACATCGGCCCCTCCGACCCCTTTCCCGACGGCGTCAAGGCCCAATTGTCTCCCGAAACCTTGGAACTAATCGCCGTGCGCGACTTCAACGACCGCAAGGAAATCACCACGCGCGATACACTAGAATTGACCGTATGAACGAATCGATGCGCCATCATTCCTTCCAAATCATTGCCCAAAGAGGTACAGCATGACCCCCGAACAGCGCTACTTTTTTGACCTGACCGGCTACCTCCACCTCAGAGGCGTGCTGCAAGGCGCGGAATTGCAGGCGGCCCAAGACGCGGCCCAGCGCTACATTGACACGCCACCGGAGGAGGTGCCCGCTGGCCTCGAAATCAATCTCGAGCGCGAGCATTTCAACTGGTATATCAATGCCTTCGCCTTTGACAAGGCCCTCGAAACGCTGACCCTACACCCCAAAACTTGGCCCATCCTCAAGGAGTTGACCGACGATCGACCGCGCCTGACCAGCGGCAATCTGATGGTCGATGTCCACGGCAAGCCCTTCCATCCCCTGCACGGCGGCGTACCCGGGTCACCGGCCCTCAATCCAGAGCAGGGACGCTACAGCACAATCGGCGGCAAAGTCCAGTGCAATGATCTAGTCTTCTTCTTCTACCTGACCGACGTCCATCCCGGCGACGGCGGGCTTATTATTCTCCCCTGTAGCCACAAGAGCCACTTCGACTATCCGCGGTCGCTTTTCTACCCCGAAAGCTATACAGAGGATGGATACAACGACGAGTACTTCAGCACCGAAGTGCCCGAGGGAGTGCTCAATGTAACGCCCAAAGCCGGCGATGTGGTCATCATCTCCGAATTGGTCACCCACGGCGCGCTCTCCTGGGTGCCCGAAGACCGGGACCGCCGCTTTCTCACGCTGCGCTACATGCAGCAGCACGAAAGCGTGCGCGGCGGTCTAGACCGCTTCTCCCCAGAGGTCAAGGCTCGCCTCTCGCCGGAGACCTTGGAACTGGCCTCACCCGCCTCCTTTACCCACACCAAGGAAATCGTCACCCAAGAAGTCGTCACACTGAGCTGAGCGCTCAATCGATCTCTTCTAGCGCAATGGCCCGGGTCCAACTAGCCGTGACTCGCTGCATCTTGAGCGGCAGGGCGATGAAAAAGACGCGGTCCTTGGTGAGTTGCTCCAATCCCAAGAGGGCGTCCACCATGGGAATGCCCTCTTGCAGCAGCCGGCGCTCGGCATCGATGTGGGCGTTGGGCACAGAGGATGGACCGTAGTACAAACCGCCGCTCGAAGCCAGCAATTTGATCCGCGTTTTAATAAAAAAATCCAGCACTTCGGCTTCGAAGTAGGGCAGCTCTCCGCTGTGTTCGGGGTTGGTGCGGACCAGCACAATATCGCCGCTTTTCACTCCTGTCCGGCGAAATTCGTCTGCACTGATTCCCTCCCCTGTCCCCTTGTGCGACAAATCGCAGACCACGGCCTCGCCAATGTAGGACGCCAACGGCATGCCAGCCATGTCCGGCCCTTCATCCAAGTACTTGTAGGCCCCCTCGCAGTGCGTGCCATTGTGCGTCTGACTCTGAATGAAGTGCATCCGGGCCCCGTAGGCCATAAACTCCTGCACCTCCACCGAGCGTCCGAAAAAGGGCTCGCCGTGCAGGTAATGCCCGTCGATTTTCTGCTCTCCGGGAACCATCTCGTGTGATAAGTCGATAATGCGGTACTTGCTTAGATCAATCATTTTTTCCCCTTGATAGAAGTGAATACAGACAGACACTGGACATTTCCAGATAGCGTATGGGAGTTTCCTATAGAAGGGCAACGACTGAGGCGGGTTACTGCCCTATGTCGATTCTCTTGAGCACCTCTCGACACAGATCGGCTGAAATCCAGATATCATCGTGAGTAATGATGGTCTCCATAAAGGCATTGACTTCAGCAGAGGAAATCAAGTCTTCTCGATAGGCTTGAACAAGCAAGCCTAATGTGCCTTTGACAGTCAAACCGAGCCTTTTTGCCTCTTCTCTCGCCTTCAGGTCATCGAGTAGTATTAGGCTACCCGATTCTTGCATACTGAGATAAATGGCTTCTTTTTCACCTGCATCCAGAGACAGTGAAGCGATCTCAAATGGTAAGTCATCAAAGGCTACCTCCTCAACGATGAGTTGCTTTTGACGAATTGCTATTTCGGTCCTCTTTGCATCAATGTGTCCTTGTCTCCCTCCCTCAATAACGACTTCTCGATGAACATTCGTAGGGATGCTTACCTGACCGAATAGCTGGAAAAGAATATCCAAAGCACCAATTTTACCTAGTGCCATCAGAGGGCCAGAATTACAAAAGACCTTCACGCCAATTCTTCTTGAACTTGGGTCTCACTCCAGCGAGGTTGAATTCCAAAGGCCCGAGCCTGTTGCACCACTTCCTGTTCTGTCAGACCGGCAATTTCTGCTGCCCGGCCAATCGATATAAGTCCCCGCTTATAGAGCAACAGGGCTTCCTGAATTTTGACCTGAGACAACCCTAGCAACAATAGATCGCCTAGACGATCTTTGTAGGCTTCCAACTCTGCCATTTTGTGGTCGGGAATTTCGACCGTCGTTTTTGCCATTAGTAAGCTCCTTTCGGTCGTAAATCAATTAACTTGGCCATTGTTGTTTTGGCCTCTTTGCCAATCGCCATGCCGTTCGAGAAATACACGGCGGGGAACTATCCCATTTTTAGCTTGACGTGCCTGTTTGCTTGAAAATACGCCCCGCCCCAAAGTCTCGTCTGAGGACATACTCCGAGGGAGGCTTATTCGGTCCAACTATCCTACCCCCGTCCCAGTTCGCTCAAGGCTTCGCTCAGAAATCTATCCGGTAGTTGGTCTGCGTGTGAATACCGTTTGCATCGATGTTTGCCGCTCATGTTGACTGAGCACAGGGCACCGCTGTCGGATTCGCACAGCAACATAACTGAACGCTGAAATCCACCGGGCACGGTGATGGCAATAATCCCCTCCGGCAGGAGCTCTACCAAATATTGACGTGGCAATATGTCATATATCACTCGCAGCAGGCGGTTTGCATTGGCAATAGTTGATTCGGAAGGCGGCTCAATTCCTTCTTCAACCGCCTCGTCGTTTAACTCGTCAAGATCGCGTAGGGCATTGGCAAGTTGGACCGGTAAGTCCTCTTTCCTTGCATCTTCATCACTTTGCTTAAGACCAACTAAAGCATCAGGAAACGCCTTGGAAAGACGTTCCACATCGTCTCTGCGCGTCTTTTCCCGTGTCATGCTACGGCTCCTTTCACATTTTGAGACCCTTGCCAATTCGCTTTGATCGCTCGGGTTGTCAAAGCAAGTTACCGATATTCGTTTTAGTTCAACAGCTTCTAAGTGTCAATCCGCGTCTTCTTGCCGCCGTGGACACTTGGCTCGGCGCACCATTGGTCGCGCAAAATGGCGAGCGGTTCGAGGACTGCTTCGGGAAGATGCAATAGTTCCACCAAGACGGCGCGGTCGAGGGCTTGGCGAGCGTCATCCCGATATGCCTCATTGGCTGGCAGAAACTCCTTTTCCTTGAACCGCTCAAAGATGCTCTCGGCTTGGGCTAGCTGATTTTGGTCCAGAGAGCGCGGGTCCAAGACCGTAAGGCGGGGCAACTGAGTGATCGTCAGACACGCCCGGCCCTGCTGCTGTCGGGTGCCGACCCACCAGAAGGCGAGGAGTCCCAACGTCGTGTTGGACCACAAGACGAGAGGTTGCGTCCACTCCTCTTGTTCCAAGATGAAGTTGGGCCACGCCCGACCGCCAATCGCTTTGGCCGGTGTGAGACAGGCGGTGAGGCTCTGCGAGTTGATCCGAAAATCGCGGTTGAAGTGCAGCCGTGAGGCCGTTACGTTCCACACCTTAATAGCATGGGCGTCGCAGCCGGGGCGCACCTCGCCTTCGCTATCGGGTGGAACGACGAGGCTCCGTTCTCGTTTGGCATCGTGGCCCCACAACGCCGGATATTGCGGCACCCCCTGAATGGGGCTGATTTCAAACGGTCCTCGTGGGGTTCCGTTGCTGTTATTTCCAGAGATGTCAAGAGCATATAATCCTCGCTTGCCCAAGGCTCCAAGGCGCGATGTAGAAAGCTGTGCAGTGTAGCCTTGGGGCAACCGGAGCGTTCCTTCCACCAGCCCGAGGGCGGCGTCGGCGAGTGTAGTTTCTCGTAGGGACGCACAGCCGCCTTCGCTCAAAGGTGCCCGGATGTACGTACCAACGATGGTGCTGTCGCCTACGCATAGCCGTCCCTGCCGCGTCTGGGGTAGCCTACACACCGCCCGCGCTATCTCAAAGGCTTCCGCGAGGCTGTGTGGTCGGTGGTAGAGGTTGACGAATAGTGCTTTTCTGCATCCTGCATGACTGCCATCACACCTCTTAGTAGCCACCACGAGGGCTTCGGCCATGCCCGTGTCGGCGGAAAAGGCCAGATCGGTTTGGCCGTGTGCCGCAATGGTCAGCACAGCCACATCCTCGTAAGTTTGTTCCAGCAAGTGCCGAGCACCCGCCCAAGCGTCGCCACCTACACACACGGCTGGCAACACCAGGGCCAAGACGCCGCCAGGCTTGATCTTGGCGTGGGCCAAGTCGATGAAGTTGGACGCCAGTCCAGCGTTGCCGTGTCCGACTACGCAGCCCCTCTTCTTCAGTTTCGCTCGGACGGTGTTTAATAGGTTGCTCATTTTTCGCTGCTCGTCTTCGGTCGTGCCCAACCCAGCAAAGGAGGGAACAGGAATGCCAACACTAGAACCTTCACGACCCGTCGGCCGCGTAAACGGCGGATTCATAATCACCAAATCCGCCATTTCGCGAGGGAGGATCATGTCTTGGCTCCCCTCGGTTTCCACATCCGCGCCCGTGCCGTGCGCCACTGTGGCACCGGTACCAAACAGCGACGGCGCAGCGTCATCCTCAATCAGATCAAGTGCCCCCAACGCCATCGTATGCCGCTTTTCCTGACTCTGCTGTCCGTAGGGCAAGGTGTGAACGCGAGTGCGGCCAAAGGTCGTCCCCGGATGGGCACTCGACAGCATGGACGCGGTAAGATGCGTTGCCGCTGGCATAATATCCGAGGCAATGAGCGCACGTTCCATCATCTGCTGATGCAGTGCCTGATCGTCGCCGCCAGTCCGCCGATAGCGCACCGCTAGAGCGCGATACGCCGCCGAAAGCAGAGCACCCGTGCCACAGGCCAAATCGGCGACTCGGAGACTAGTGAGAGCATCCGGGTCGGACCAATCCGTTTCCGTGTCCAAACGGGCTATCGCTAACTCGCCGAGTAAGGCCGCCGAGGTCGGCAGCGTGTAGAACGTGGCGAGGAACTTCCGGTCAGCGATGAGCCGTTGGAACATACGCCCGGAAAGGTCGTGCAAGGTGGTAGCCCCCAATCCCGCTAGATCGCTGGCCGCCTGCGCGAGGCGGTTGAGGACTGCATTCGCCGTGCCGTCGGGGATCGGCAAGAGCAAATCGGAGGCAATGCGAAATATCGCGCGGATTCAACTCGTAAGTGCAATTTTGAAATGTTCTGGTTGCCTGCCCGTTTC
>VXOR01000100.1 GCA_009840005.1 Gemmatimonadota bacterium | reverse complement strand
ACAACCCCAGCAAGACCAAACAGGTCAGCACTAAGGCGTTGAGCAGCAGCGCCCACAGCGGCGCGTTAAAGGAGGAAAGGGAAATGGAAGGAAAGAGCGTCGGCGGCAGCACTAGGACAAAAGCCCAAAACAATTTGGCGTCTCCCGGTGCCCAGAATCCATAGATATAGAGTACGTAGCTGACGGCAAAACCAACCAAAAAGACGAGGCCGACTTGGGCCAGTTCGACCGCCCCCCAAACATAGAATAAACCTTGGCCGATTAAACCAACCACCACCAAGCCCCAACTAGCCCAATTGGGAATATGGCGAAAGTGAATATCGGTATAGGTTGCATAGCAGCCGCAGAGCGTCAGCGCACCAATCATCGTCAGCTCCAACAAAAATACGCGACCCAAATCATTGAATAGTGCTTCCATTTCCGTTGCCCCTCTTGTCGTATCCGACCTTCCTTACATTTGCAAATTCCGTGCCAACAGCAGCTTATTTCCATAATTCCTTTATAAACAGTAAATTACAATCAGATTATCGCTTCTATAAAAATTGTCAAAATCACGTCATTTCGTGTTTTTTCAGCTTGCATACGGACTTTTATCGCCTTAAATTTAGAAAAAACAACAATATAGATATAAATTACCATATATCGTGATAACACCATATATCGTGACTAACTGACGTTACGCAGACTTGGGTAGGAGATGCTTCGCTGCGCTCAGCATGACAAGACAGGAAAACACCCATCGCTGTCATGCTGAGCGCAGCGAAGCGGAGTCGAAGCATCCCATACCTAGGTGCCGTGCGTAACATCAGTGACGAAGGAAAGGTATCGTTTATGCGAGACAAAACGGCTGGAGTCTGGGCGCGGTTTGCGGTCGAAGAGGGATTACCCGACGCTGCTATCGAGTGCCTCTATCAAGATCGCCACAACCGAATCTGGCTTGGTACGAGCGACCGAGGGGTCGCCTGCTTCGACCAGAAGACGGTTGGGACCTTTACCCACCAAGAGGGCCTTTCCGGCAATAGAGTACACAGCCTCGTCGAGGATGCGGCCGGTAGCATGTGGTTGGGCACCAACCGCGGCCTTACTTGGTACGACGACGAGGGGTTTCACCCGTTGGCTTCCAGTCTGTCCTATAGTTTTCTTGGCGGCAGTGCCGATGCCGAAGGCGGGGTTTGGTTTGGGCTGGCGCAGCACCCCCATTCACCTCCTAGACTAGCGCATTGGGACGGGCAGCAGTTCAGGCTCATCGCTCTAACCGATCGCGCCCACCGCCACGGCGAAAGCATCAGTGCCTTAGCTGTGGACGCTGAGGGGATTATCTGGTGCGGTGGCCGTAGCCTGTACTCCTACGATCGGGGGAATGACCGAAGCCACCGACATGCGCGACTTAACGAAGTGGCTCCCAATACCGAGGTGACGGGCTTGTTGCCCCGACCAGACGGCACGCTGTGGATAGCCACCCGTGTTGGCGTGTTTATCTTCGATGGCCAACATTTCCGCCTGCTAAAGCCCAGTCGCCACACTCCCTTTCTCGCCCTGGTGGAGAATCCGCGTTCTGAGACCCTTTATCTAACCTCCTACGAGGGTATATTGGCCTGTTGCGACGGCGAGCGCATGGATTTTGCCTACCGGGGCGACCTTTCCTTCTCGCGGGGTTTGTGCGTGGACCACCTCGGGCGGCTGTGGGTAGGCACTCACGATAGGGGTCTATACTGCTACGACAGCCAACGCCTACAAGTCTTCGGCCCAGACCAAGGGCTACCAGCGACCGGTCTTACCTGTATCGCCCAGCGCGACGCCGGCCCTTTGTGGACCAGCACCCAAGGGGGCCTCGTCCGTTTCCCCCAGCAAAGCAAGGCCGAGAATATAGCCGTCCCTGATTGCGAAAAGATCGCGGCCCTATGCCTAGATCGCGCCGACCGCGTATGGTTTGGCGGCACGGGCCTATATCGCTATGACTACGACGGTGGGCGACTGGAGCTGATACACCAACCCGCGTCGCCGGACGCCATTTCGGCTATCACTATAGATGAATGCGATCGGGTCTGGTTTGCCTATCAGCGCGGGGCCGGGCTCGGCTATGTCGAGGATGAGCAGGTTCGCTGGTTCGAGCCGGCGACTCCCACTCAGATTGACGTGCTCGCTTGGAGCCGCCAAGGGCATCTATGGTTGGGGTCCAACTCGGCGGACGAAAAACACGGGTTATACCGCTTTGACGGCACCACGTGTATAAAAGTAGATGTCATGCCCGCCTGTTTGATCTTTGCTCTATGCGAGGGCGCCGACGGGCGGCTGTGGATTGGGACCAACCAAGGCTTGTGGTGTCTAAACGAGGGGCGCATCCAGTCCTTCACCCAAGCCGACGGGCTGCCGTGCGATACCATCACCAGCATCATCCAAGCCGGCGACGGACGGCTGTGGATGGGCACCGAAGGCCACGGGCTGTGTGGCCACGACGGCCAAGTTTTCCAAAAAGTCGAGGTGCCTGGACATTCCTTTTGCAACACCGTCTGCGCCCTCACCGAAAGCCGCGATGGGGCACTCCATCTGGCGACCAAAGGGGGCTTAGTGCGATACGCACCCCAACGCATCCCCCCGCAGGCCGCCATCGTCCGCGTAGAGGCCGATGCCACCTACGAGGTCGGCACTGACCAAGTGATCCACTTGCCTGAGACGGCCGATAGCGTCTGTATCCGCTTTGAAGGGGCCAGTCCATTAGATCCGCCTGCTCATCTGATCTACCGCTACCGCCTCGACGGCCTAGAGTCCGAGTGGCGTCAGACGGCCGCAACCCAAGTAGAGTACCCGCCGCTTCAGCCGGGGACTTATGCGTTTTGCCTCCAAGCCGTCGATCGGGATCTGACCTATTCTAAGCAAGTTACGGTCCAGCTTGAGATCACCGCCGATGACCGCATGAGCGTATTGCAACGCTGGTTTATAGGCCAGAGCCCCGCGATACGCCAAGTGGAAGCCGAGTTCCTCGAAGCAGCCGCGACGGACCTAACGGTGCTCTTGCTCGGCGAGACCGGAACCGGCAAGAGCCTCGCCGCCCAAGCGATTCACGGCCTGAGCGCACGCCGAGAGGCCCCTTTTGTTGCCGTCAACTGTGGCCTACTCGAGCGCGAACTCATCAACAATGAGTTGTTCGGCCACGAAAAAGGGGCCTTTACCGGAGCGGAGAACCGCTACTTAGGAAAATTTGAACAAGCCAATCAAGGGACCTTGTTCCTCGATGAAATTGGCGATCTCACCCTCGACGTGCAGGCGAACTTGCTGGAGGTCCTGCAGGAACGACAGATCAACCGACTCGGCGGCAACCAAGCCCTCCCGGTTGATGTCCGCGTCATCGCCGCAACCCACGACGACCTCGAACAGGCCGTCGCCAAGGGGACCTTTCGCACCGATCTGTTCTACCGGATCGCAGGTTTGCCGATCCGTATTCCTTCCCTGCAAGAACGGCCAGAAGACATTCCGCTGCTTGCCGAGCATTTTGCCTCCCAGTTTGCGTCGCAACTCAAGCAGCCGCTCGCGCCCATCCGCCCCGCGGCAATGGAAGCCCTGCAAGCCTACCACTGGCCGGGCAATGTGCGTCAGTTGGAACACGCGGTTGAGCGCACAGTCTTGGCGGCGCGGCACGGCTCGCTTGAGCCGGATCACTTCATCCAAAGCATAGCCAGCCCCTACCAGCGCGAAGCGGCCTTCGCCATTGAGCCGCTTGAGGACCACTTGCGCCAATACCTAGCCCACGTGCTGAACCACACCAACGGGGTCATTTCCGGCCCCCACGGAGCCGCCCGTTTGCTCGGTGTCCATCCCAACACGCTGCGCAGCCGCCTGCGGAAATTAGGCCTTCCATTTCGCAAAAAGGAGCGAAAAGCCCTTTGACCAGATACTTGAAAGCGACATGTAGGCAGAAAAAAAACACCGAAGGTTCACATCCAATAATTTGACTGCGCTGGACCCGCGAAGACCTCGACTCAGCCCCTGCATCGGCCAAGCTATTCACCTTTATCAGCGTCTTCGCCGGGCTGGGCAAGGACCTGTGAACCCGGTATCATGGATGTTTAGCAGCGTTCTTAAAACTCGCGTTAGTTTCTGGCGAGGAAATGGAGAGTCGAGCCGTCATTCCCACGAAAGCATGTCCCTGCGGTCATAAGCAGAGGCGGGATGTCATTCCGCGCTCAGCAAGCGGGAACCACTCCTCGACCCTGCGCGGGCCGAAGGCTAATGAGCCTGCCCTCGCGTATGCGAGGTTATAATATTGACGTAAAACTATTAGAAACAGTGATTTAATAGTACTCAGGGTCATGGTGCCGAGGACATATCAGCCTTACAGATTGCGGAGCGTTAGCTATTTCCAACAGAATGGTTACTTGATACCGAATGGGGTACTATATTAGGCATTTTTATCTGAGCCTCTGATGGCTCAAGCGGTGTATCGCCCACCAACTCATTGGTTGCCCTTGTTCAAGGCGTGGTTGTCATCCAAAGGAATCAGAACCGTTGGGAAAACCGAAACACCCATGCAAAAAATAAAAGTATAAGGGAATCAAAGGGGCTTATAAGGGGTTTTCAGATGAACAGCTCGAATGACCAGATATATGCCGAGACACTTCGTTCTGTGATGTGGATCTTACTGCTTGTACCGATCTGCTCCCATGCGCTGGACCCATCCAAGATGTATGACGAAGCAATTCGTTCTGTGATGTGGATCATCACTGACGATCGTCAGGCTAGCGGTGTGCTGATTGAAAAAAAGAACGGGAATGGGCTTGCTGTTACTAACGAACATGTTACGAAGGATCATAAGGAAGTGAGGGTGGTTTTCCCCGTCCGCGATGCGTATGGAAATCTTATTGGAGAACGAAAATTCTACGCGGATGAGAGTAACCAAGGCGTTTTAGAACGACTCGGCTATGCTACTAGCGGTCGCGTCATTGCGATAGATCCCGAAAATGACTTGGCAATGGTCCATATTTCGGGGCTTCCAGAGACAGCTCGTCCGATTTCCCACGACTTCAATAATCATGCCTATCGTGGTATGAAGCCGTCCGATCCGGTTTATATCCTCGGTAATCCAACGGGACGAGACTTATGGCGCTGGACAGCAGGACATTTCCAAGGAGTCAATGAAAGGCTATTACATATAAATGCTGGGACGTATGGAGGCAATAGCGGCGGTCCGGTGCTCAACAATCAGGGCGTACTAATCGGGATTCTCAGTTCAGGCGACCTGCTTATGAATACTTACGCTATTCCCTCGGAATACATCGAGGACTTGTATATGACATTACAGGTATTTTCGGTGTTCTCAATCCAAAACAAGACTCAGCTTACTGTTCCATACCAAATCCAATGGATAGAAGATGGAGAATGGACAGAATACGCTATTGAACCAAGCCAAATTCTCCCCCATTATTATGAACCACCACACCCACAAAGTTATCCTAATATCCGATTCGATTACATTGTTGACGATGAAGTCTCTGTCAAATCCTACCGCTTAAAACCCTACATCAAAATCTTCGGTAGCGATATCAAGGAACGCATCCGCTACACAGATGGTCATCAGTACCATTTCAAGTATAACCCCACGACAAAGGAAGTCGATCTTTTCGACTCGGAGGAGTAATCAATTCTGGCCAAGCGCTTTGCGTTTTGGTCCCTTCCGTCCCAGCGTCGGCCTTGACTTCGACTAGGAACCAAGGCCGTCCGTTGCGGACGACGACACTTGCTCGGCGTCCATCCCAACACGCTGCGCAGCCGCCTGCGGAAATTAGGCCTTCCATTCCGCAAAAAGGAAAGAGAAGAAGACCTTTGACCAGATACTTGAAAGCGACATGTAGGCAGAGAAAAAACACCGAAGGTTCACATCCAATAATTTGACTGCGCTGGACCCCCGAAGACCTCGACTCAGTTCCTGCATCGGCCAAACTATTCACCTTTATCAGCGTCTTCGCCGGGCTGGGCAAGGACCTGTAAGCTAATTTCGGCGAGTGCTTCCGTATTTATTTCGATATCCTCGTTGTATTGCTCGCGCAGCCGCGCAATGAAGGCGTCCATGGCCTTGGTCGCCGCCTGCTGCCTCAGCAGGGTTTTGATGCTGTTATAGACCAAGGATAGATCCGCAACTTTGCCATCCGTACGGGTAAACATCTCGACGTTGGCATCGTAGTACGCGCGAACGTCTTCTTCGGTGACGGGCTGCTGGCGCGCCACCTCCCGGCCCTCGGTGCGATAGAGCCACTCGACGATGAGCGCATCGCGCTTTTGCTCCACCGGCTCGCGCACCTCGGGGTCGCGGTCGTATTGCAGCTTGCGGCCCTCCGCCATCATAATCTGCACCCCGGCCAAGTTCTCAGCCGCCTTGTAGCGGGCGGCACTGTCGAGCCGGCTGTGGTTCGCTGCTAGGCTTCGACTTGAGCTCAGCCGAAAGTTGGCCCAGTACGCGGCCGTGGTCAGTTGGCCGCCGCGCCAGCTAAAGAGCACTTGCTCTTCGCCATCGGGCGCGGTCAAGGCTTTTAAACCCTCGTCGTGGGCCGCTAGCTCGTATTCGCGGCGCAGGCGATGGACGTATTGTTCCATGTCGTCGGCCCGCTTTTGCACGCGCGCTTTTTCTTGCAACCACGCACGCTGGGCCGCAAAATCCACGTGCCGCCGCTCGTCGAGCCGAAAGACGTGATAGCCTATTTGGGTCTTCACCGGATGCGGATAGAGTTGGCCCTCGTCCATGGTCCGTAGCGGTTCCATCAACTCGGGCAGCATGTGTCCCATCTTGAACCACCCCAACTGGCCGGCCGGGCCAAAGCGCCGCTGGATGGTCTCCGTTGAATAGATGGGCACCAGCGACTCAAACGGAGTGCCCTCTTGCAGGGCCGTTAGTACTTCCAGCGCCTCTTCCTCAGTGGCGCAGACGATCTGCTGGCTCAAGACCTCGACATCGTATTCGCGCTCTTTGGCGAAAGCCCGTAGCTCCTCTTCGGTTGATGTGTAATCTCCGAGCAGGGCCTCTTCCTCGTACAGTTTGTTCATCACGGCCCTTTGCTCAGTGCGCTCGACTTCGCGGGCAATGCTCGACTCGCGGTCGAGGCCACGGCGCAGCCCTTCGCGTACCAACAGCTCGCGGGCGATCACGCCGTTGAGCAGCGCCAGTTTGGCGTCCGCATTCATCTCCTCAATGTGCTTGTAGCCCGTTTCCATCAACTTTTGCGCTCGCGCCTCAAAGTCTTCCTTTGATAGGGTGGTTTCGCCGATGCGGGCGACGTAAGTAGGCTCAGGTTCTGTCCCACAAGCCACGAGCGCGAGCAGGACGATTATTCTCAACTTCATACGACAAATTTCTCCGTTGTTTTTTTATAACTGATGTTACGCAGCTTTTATCGTTTTCGGCTTGTGGCCCTTTCGACAAGCTCAAGGGCCGAAAGCGGACCATGCTGGAGGCTGAGCTTGTCGAAGCCTCGTTTTTTGCTGTCGCCCGTGCTCTCAGGGGACACCATACTGGCGAATACTGAACTGCGTAACGTCAGTTATTCAATAGTTTCCTCAATGACAACGTGTTGATTAGCCGCCACGTTTAAGAGGGTCTGCACCGCGCCGCTGGGCCAAAAAACTTGCAGTGAATCTACCTGAGTATGGCGGCCCAAACCCAGCGTTAGGCGCACGTCGCTGCTGCCCATGTATCCGTAGCTGCGGCGGATTTCGCGCTTTTGCACCAGATCGCCCGCCACGGCTCGGATCTTAGTGCCGAGCCCGTCGCGATTGCTTTGGGTTCCTACAGCTTTGACCGTCAGATAGTTATGACCGCTGTAGTCGTTGCGCAACAGGGTGCAGTGGGGCGCGTCCGAATCCGACACGAAGATATCGACGTCGCCGTCGTTGTCGTAATCGCCCAACGCGGCACCGTGGCTGACGCGCTCGACGAGCATCCCCGGGCCGCTAGCATTGCTCACGTCGGCAAAGGTGCCATCGCCCTGATTGCGGAATAGCTGGTTTTGCTGCGGATAGGTCGTGTCCGGGTCGAACTCGCGCACATTTTCATCGAGATGGCCGTTGGTGACAAAGACGTCGAGCAAGCCGTCGTTGTCGCAGTCGAAAAAGACCGCGGCCATGCCCAAGTAGGGCACGCTCGGCGCACCGAGATGAGCGGCAAACGTCAGGTCGCTGAAAAAGCCGCCGCCGTCGTTGTGGTAGAGCGTGTTGGGCAGCCACTGGAAGGTGGCCAAGATAATGTCGAGCCGGCCGTCGTTGTCGTAGTCGCCGAAGTCCGCGCCCATCGCCGACTCAGCATACCCCTCCTCGTTGTACGCCACCCCGGCGATGATGCCATGCTCTGCAAAGATGCCGTCGCCGTTGTTGAGGAAGAGAAAATTGGGCTGCCGGTCGTTGGCAATAAATAGGTCTGGGTCGCCGTCGTCGTCGCAATCGCCAAACACCGCAGCCAGTTGCCGGCCTTCGTTGCTGAACAAGCCGGCCGCGCGCGTCGCATTGGCAAACGCGAGGCTTCGACGGCTCGGCTGAGCTCGCCGAACGCCTGAGCTCAGCCGAAAGTCGCCGTCGTTGCGATAGAGCACTCCAGACTGGCCGGGGTACGCGAGGGGGCCGCAGATGGAACGCGCCGCGCCCGTAAAGCACTCCTTGTTGGCGTCCAAGTCGAACTCCATGTAGTTGGCCACGTAGAGATCCAAGTCGCCATCGCGGTCGTAGTCGGCAAAGGCCGCATGAGTGCCCCAACCCGGGTCGCCGAGGCCAGTGAGAGCCGTCACATCGGCAAAGGCGCGGCCATGACCCTCGTTGTGATAGAAGACATTGGGTCCGTAGTTGGTCACGTAGAGATCGGGATTGCCGTCATTATCCACGTCGCCGACCGCAGCTCCCATGCCGTACCCTGCATCGCCAGTCTGCGCCGCCTCCGTAACATCCGCGAAGGTGCCGTCGCCCTCGTTGCGATAGTGGGCATTGGTGCCGGGCGGGCCGTCATAGCCCGGCAGGGCTGTGCCATTGACGATGTACAGGTCGAGCAAGCCGTCGCCATCGGCATCGAAGAACGCCGCGCCCGAGCCGATAGCTTCGGGCATGTACTTCCGGCCGCTCGCGCCGTTTACATAGCGGAAGTCAATGCCAGCGGCGCGGGTCACCTCGACGAAGTGGGGCGCGGACTGGGCACTGACACTAACTGCCGCCAATGCGAGGAGTAGCAAGACCATGACGGTAAAAGTCCTACATGCTTGATAAGGGATGTTCTGCACGGGGTTCTTGGGTATGGGATGCTTCGCTCCGCTCAGCATGACATTGAGGCGAGTGTTCAGCGGAGCGAAGCGGTCTTCATGCTTACGAGTCATTTAGGACTGCTATCGTGCAGCGTTGAACTTGCGGGCCAAGGCTGCGCCGCGCTGTAAGCGGGCATTGTCCGGCTCAAAGTGCAAACCCCGCTCATAGCTTGCCAGCGCTTGGGCAAATGCTTCTTGCATCATCAGGGCATTGCCGAGCGCGAGATGCGCGAGCACATACGTGGAGTCGGCGCGCAGGGCTTGGCGGAACAGGGACATGGCCTCGGCCACTTGGCGGCGGCGCAAATACAGGTTGCCCAAATTGTGGTACGAGGGTGCGAAATTGGGGTTGCGGTCCAGGGCCTGCAAATAGTACAGGCGCGCTTCTTCGTACTGTCCGCGCTGGCCGTATAGCGCACCTATCTTATGGTACAGCTCGGCCTTGTCGGGCGTCCGAGCCAAGGTAGTACGCAGGCCGATGAGGAGCTTTTCCTGCTTTTCCAGTTCGTTGTACAGAGCCAATTGGCGGCGGCCCTCTTCCTGCTGGCCACTGCGCAACAGGGCATTGCCGAGGTTGAAGCGAGCCCGCGCAAACAGCGAATCGAGCGCCACGGCGCGCTGCAATTCAACGATGGCCGCGGCGTACTCGCGGCGCTTGTACAAGGCCGTGCCGAGGCCGTGGTGGTACTTGGCCACAGTCGAATCCGCGGCTAGGGCGCGGGCGTACGCCGCTTCGGCCGCGGCGTACTCGTTGAGCTTGAGATGGGCCTCGCCGAGGTTGTACCATGCCTCGCCGTAGGAGTCTTGCAGGGCGACGGCGCGGCCATACGCGGCAACGGCCTGCCCGTACTGGGCTTGGCGAAAGTACAGCAACCCAAGCGCCATCTGCGCCCAAGCGTAATCCGGGGTCGCGCGCGTGACTTCCTCTAACAGGGCGAGGGCCTCGGCGTGGCGATTGAGGCGAGTCAGCACAATGGCCAGTTCGGTCTGCGCCTTGGCGTAATCGGGTTGCAGCGCGATGGCCTGTTCGTAGGCTCCTAGGGCCTCGGGCAGCTTGTTGTCGCGTGTGTATGCGTCGGCTAGGTTGCGGTGGGCTACCGCAGAATTGGGGTCGCGTTCTACGGCGCGTTTAGCGGCTTCTATGGCGGCGGTGTATGGGCCTTGGTGCAGGCGACTTACGAGCTCCGCATCGGTTGGGCGCGGCTGGCGGTCGTTGGGCGGTTCCTGACAGGCGACGAGTACTAGGATCGACAGGTAGCAGGGTAGCAGCATATTGAAGGTGGGAGAGTATTCAATTTAAGGTTTCAAGAGCGTTTAAGTATGCCTTTTAGCCGTCGCCGTGTCCACTTCGGTGCCCAATCTGCCGATGCCGCATGGTCGGTTTCAAGTGGATCGAAGTGTCCGTTGTCTGCACTCGACTCACGTTTTGTCCTTCCGGGTCGGTCTGTTTCCTAAAGGTCTCATTCATGGGTTGTATCCGATACAATCGAACCCCACACATCCCGTCCTCTCCACTGTGCTGCCGTCTTGGCATGGATATTGCAGGATGTTACGCAGGCAGCCTTGTATCGTCGGCTCCTTCGACAGGTTGCGTAATGTCAGTCAGGAATTGACACCCTTCTATACTATCCAGTACTTTCGTTACAACCCAAGGACAAGACTATGACCAACCCACCCCTGACCCCAGAAGAGCGCCTGTCGCGGCTCGAAGGCGTCTATGAGCATCTCGCCACAAAAGCCGACATCACCCGGCTCGAAGGCGAAATCAAGGCCGAGGGCACCCGCCTCGAAGGCGAAATCACCCGGCTCGAAGGCGAAGTCAAGGCCGCGATGGCCGAACTCAAAACCGAATTGCACAAGGGACTGAACCGCAACCTCTATATCACCATAGGAGCCGTTGTAGCGGTAGCGGCGCTGGTCAAATACCTGCCGTGAACAGGCCCAACCCTCCACCAGACACCCCCGACCTAACGCTCTATCCCTACACCCGCAAAATCCTCGAGGTGCTCGAAGTGCTCGATACGGAGCAACCCACTGTAGAGACGCATCGGATGGACAGCCTTATGCGCGTGCGTATCGACATTACCGTTGCTCCCGAAATCTGCCATGGGCGAGCCTGCATCTCGGGTACCCGAGTGCTGGTGACCACAGTCCTCGACAACCTCGCGGCGGATCTGAATCCAGAAGAAATCACGACAAGCTACCCGTCGATCACCCGTGAGTCCGTCCAAGCGGCGGTGTGCTATGCCGCCGAGTTGGCCAAGGAACGGGTAGTGTCGTTGGCTGAATAAGGTTCTCCGCGTGAGATTTAAGCTGGACGAAAACTTACCGTGCGAGTCAGTCATGGCCGAGATGTGGGCATTGGTCAGCATCCGACAAGTTTGCTCGGCAAGTTCCTCGCGGTGCGTCAGCCAAACCGCCTTGCGTCCGCCTGTGAGCCAGTCGGCCAGCAGCGCTCCGACGATAACGGTTTTGCCGCCGGTGGGTGGGCAACTGCTCATCACCCGCGCTTCAATGTCGGCGTCCAGAGCGGTCTGAACCTGCTGTAACAGGTCTCGCTGGTAGGGGCGTAGTTCGATCATGACGGCCTAAAATACCTCCTGCCGACGACGATGGCGGCGACCGCGTGGACGTAGCCCGCGAAAGTCTCGATTGCGGTACGTGGTCATTATGGCTCCGTCGAGATTACACACAACGTGGATGCCCTCAAAGTCGGCTAGTTCGATACCTTTGGGGAGAAATGCTCGGACCTCTTTGCGGCCGATCACGTAGATTTTCGCGCCGCGTACATAGACCATTCTCCCGAACTTTAGTACGGCTGAAAGAGCGGTCTCGGAAATCCCTCGGGCCGCCATGCGCTTGCAGAGGTGGTGGGTATAGCTGGTGTATATCATTGGTCGTCTCCTTCTTTTTCAATGTCGGAATTGGTCTCTTGAGAGTCCGCCTCTTCTAAAGGTTCGCCTGCGAGCAGCCTATCCAATTCCTCGATAGATATGGTACGCTCCTCTATGCGCTTCCTTAAATCGCCTTCTGGGTCCAAAATGCCGCTGCGGATCAACACTTCTTTGTACGTCGCTAAGGGGCCCAGCTTCTCTACCACCGTCGCTAAGGGGCTTAGCTCCTTTGCCATCTTCTTTATGCGTTTCTCGTAGTCACCTTCTGGGTCCTGCAGGAATTCTCTGAGTATGTCCGCTATCTCCTTATCCAGATCCTTGATGATGTCCGGCAGTCTGTCTTCAAGCCACTTCGCGCGCTCCTCACCGGCGTCTTCTGCCATCAGTTCCTCTGGAATCTCGGAGAGCCGCACGTGGCCGGTTTCAAGCGCCATCTTGGCGTAGTCAGAACCCTTGGCTATGCCGTCGAGTTCGTCGCGGCAAATGTTGTAGTCGGGAAACTTTAACGGCGATCCGAATATGAGATTGCCACTGCCTACATCGACGACGCCGGGAATGTCGAGTTCAGCTTTCAACTCGTGCAAATAGCTGGTAAATGGATTGTCTGTAGAGGGATCGAAGAAGTCATCCATCAAAATGGAAGTATCGCTGAACAGACGCTCGCCGAACAGATCGGCCTTATCGATGGAATTTTCTTCTGCCGCGATCCCTTCGTTCATGTATGACTCAGCACCAGATAGGCCCCCACGCCAGAACCCATTGCTCTGCCCCAAACGACCAATCGTTTCGTTTGCCTCTTTTATTTCTTTGCGCCGCCAAGCGAGACTCCCTTCAGCTAGAAGCGCGAAGAAGAGCGGTGCCATGTTGATGATCTCGGTGGCACTGACGCCATATCGGCGTTTGATAAGGTCGTAGGCGAGCCGGGCCTTCGGCGCGACCTGCGCGCTGATTTGGACGCGTTCAGAGTCGGAAGCGGATGCCTTATCGGACTCGGGAAGCGGCAATTTGCCAGTGAGCACACCCGATTCGACGCCGAGAGCCTTGGCCAAGCGATTCACAGTGTCCTCCCGAGTCTTTTGACATAGCTGCGGTTCGTTTTCCAAACGTTGAATCGTGCGTTCAGCGATTCCAGACCGTTCATCAAGCTCTTTGCGCGTCATATGGTTCTTTTGGCGTAAACTTCTAAGACGTTCAGGATTGATTTTCATAGTGAGGCTCCTTTCCTTGGACTACCAATATAGCTTATTTTTTACATTTTAAAAGAGCTATATTGAGATATATTACGCAAAAATAAATTATAAAAATGGATATATTTAATTTAATTGTCCGTTTTATCCCTAAAAATATCCGCTTTGCGCTTCTTGGGATACCACCGAGGCCCCGTTACGGTACGCGAGGGAGACAAACGCGGACATTTTGGTGTAATTCAACCTTCGCCCCTGTCATCACCGTACTTCTGGATGCTGAGGCCAACTTAGCGGCGCGAATCTGTTTGGTCGGGTTCCTTCGGACTAAGCAAGAAAAAGAGGCACTAGCACTATATAATTGAAAAGACTGATCAGCGGGTGCTTGACATATAGGGCACTCTAAGCGACAGGCCGCATACATGGCCATAGAATGGCCATAGAACAGTGGTTGCTTTGGCGACGCTCGCATTTTTTGTATTCCGGGTCGGTCTAGTCCCTAAAGGTCTCATTCATGGGTTGTATCCGATACAATTGAACTCCGCACATCCCCGCCCTCCCCGCTGTGCTGCCGCCTTGGCATGGATATTGCAATTAGGAATTACGAATTCCGAATGGCCCCAACCGTCCCCTCCAGTTCGGACGGCTTGGCAGCTCTAATTCCTAATTCCTAATTGATCACCATGGCTGAATTTGACACCATCGCCAAGCACCTCATCCACACCTACCCGGCTGACTTCGCCCGCTTCGCTCTCCAGCACGACGACCTTGAGGTGCTCGACGTAATCGACACCGAGCAACCCACCGTCGAAGCCCACCGCACCGATAGCCTGATCCGCGTGCGCATCGCCGGCGACGAAGCGTTAGTTCATCACGAGTTTCAAACCACCGATAGTACTCCGCCCATGCCGCGCCGCATGGCGGGCTATATCGGGCGCGGCATCGAGCAGCACGGTCTGCCGATCTATTCCAGCGTTATCTATCTGCGCCCAGAAGCGGGACGAACCGATCCGGGACATTACATCCAAGAGCGGCACGGCTTCCGCGTCTTGGTGCAATACCAAGTAATTCGGCTGAGCGCCCTAGACGGCCAACGCATTCTTGACGAAGGACATTCTGGCTTGATCCCGTTTGCGCCGTTGATGCAGCGGCCGGCGGGGGTGGCTGCCGAGACATGGCTGAGCCAGTGTGTGGACCGGGCGCAAGCGGTGCCGATGGACGAGCCCCGCAAGGCGAATTACTTGGCCGATCTTGCCATTTTGAGCGGATTAGTGTATAAATCAGAAACGATTATGACCATCATCGCGGAGGAGACCATGTACGAATCGTCGGTAGTGCAGTATTTCACGGAAAAGGCCCTTGAGCAGGAGGGTCGAGAAAGCCTCCTCGAAGTGTTGGCTCTGCGCTTTCAGCCGGAGGATATGGACCAGTTGGCCAGCCGCATTGGGGCGATCGGCGATGTGCAGCGGCTCAAGCAGTTGCGTCGGGCGGCCATACAGACGTCCACGCTCGAAGCCTTTAGGCACCTATTAGACGCCGACGAGTAGGCCCGCCGCGCAACATCATCCTTGCCCTACCTGCCCTTGTGGAGATTCCCATGACTACTACCGACTTGATTACTGCCGACGAGTTGCTGCAGATGAAGGACGATGGCTTCCGCTATGAACTGGTCCGAGGAGGATTGATAAAAATGAGTCCAGCCGGCCACCAACACGGCAGAATCGCGCTCAATTTCACCACGCCTTTGGACCAGTTCGTCCGGGCCAATCAACTAGGTGCCGTCTATGCGGCCGAAACCGGCTTCAAACTGGCCGAAGATCCCGATGTAGTGCGGGCCCCAGATGCGGCCTTCATCCGGCGCGAGCGGGTCGAGACAGTGGGCCAAACCGAGGGCTTTTGGCCCGGTGCCCCCGACCTGGCGGCCGAGGTCATCTCACCGGGAGATACCCACGCCGAGGTCCAGGACAAGATCGCCGACTGGCTCGACGCTGGCACCCGTTTGGTCGTGGTCATCAATCCAAGCACCCAAACGGTCGCTTTGTATTACTCGCGGAGCGACATTCGTATCCTGACTATCGACGACGTACTCGACGGCGGCGAAGTGGTGCCGAACTGGACCCTGCCGGTGCGAGATATATTCATCTAAATACCCCTACAACACCCCCCGATGCCCCCGGCGAACGGCCTCGCACAAGCGCATGGTATGCAACGCATCGTCCAAATTCGACCACGGCGTGCGATCCTCTAAAATGCAATCGACAAAGTGGACGACCTCGTTGAAGCCGGCCCCGCCCATTGCTTCGATCTCCTCGTCCTCTACGGTAAAAGGCTCCCTATTTTCATAGCCCTCCACCCGCGGCCCTCGGGTCATATCCAGATAGATCGACAAATCCTCGCCGTGTACCTCGGCCCGCTGAATGCGGTAGCCCACGCCGTAGTGGCTCATCATGGTGCCGAAGGTGCCCGTATCGAAACGCACTACGGCATTGTGCCGGTGACACCCAGGCCGTTCGCCATCTTGCACCATCCCCTGCACCTCCACCGGAATGGCCGCTTCCTCGGCGCTGCGGCCAGCCAGCCAGCGCAGCAGATCGACGTGGTGAATGGCGTCGCATATCACCGGATCGGGGGCCGCCGGTCCTAACAGGGTCACCGGCTTATTGTACGTGGCAGCGCAATGCACCGCGCCACCAGCCGCCTGAATGCGCTGCCGCGCGGCTAGCACTTGGGGAAAGTAACGCCGGTTAAAAGACACCAGCGCCTTGCCCTCGCTCTGCTGAGCCGCTTGCGCCATTTGCGCAGTCTCGTCCGCGGTCATGCCCGGCGCTTTCTCCACCGAGGTGTGCAGCCCGCGCTCCAAGCAATCGAGCACAATGGGCAGCAAGTGGCCGGGCATGGTGACTACGTGTACTACGTCCGGCTGGCAGACATCGAGCATCTCCCGATAGTCGGCAAAGGCGCGTTCCGGCCCCCATTCGGTCTGATTTTTGCGCAGCCGCTCCTCGTCCAGCTCGGCAATGCCCACCAAGCGCAGGCGCGGCTCGTCGGCAATCATGCGGAAGTGCGACTGGGCGTGGCCGCCGCAGCCAATGACCGCTACTTTCAAATCTGCCATGGGATTTCCTTTCCAAGGGGTTGAGTGCCAAAGCTAAGTACACGACAGTAGAGCGGTATGGGATGCTTCGCTCCGCTCAGTATGACAGGTGCTGACGCCTCATGTTGTCATGTTGAGTGGAGTCGAAACATCTTATTCCTCAATGCCCATCTGTCGTGTATTAAGATAATTGCCAATATACAGTGCCGATTACTCCTATGCTCGTTCTTCGTCGACAAATTTGACAGGGAATTGTGAGGCCAGTATAGTGTTCAGTTCATCTCACGACATTCCAAAGGATATGCTCATGCGCGTCATTGCCGTCGGCTGCGAATACTCAGGCGTCAGCACCCTCATCGATCAGTTGCACCAATGGGGCCTGAGCCGCGGAATTAGCCACCACTTAGACGATCATTTTACCATCCCCGACGCCTATCACCTCAGCGACGAGGAGCAGCTAGCCATGCTAGCCATGCTGCCGGCCATCAAGGAGCGCTTCCAGCGGTTCCAGATCGTCTATCACGTGCGCTTGCTGCACCGCTACCGAGACATCTTGTTGGGAGGCTTCCACATCGAGGAAAAGGTGTACGGCCCCAAATACTACTACCCAGGCATCGACATCGACATCCGCGAATACGAGCCGGACATGCCCGACGACACCCTACTCGTCCACCTGTACGCCGCACCCGAAACAATCCGCACCCGCATAGCCGCAGCCCCACACCCGCACTCATTGGTTCCCGCCGAAGACGTTCCAGAAATACTAGATCGTTTCGAGCAAGAGGTGCGGGCCTCTTGGATCGGCCGCAAGTTCGCCATCGACACCACCGACCTAACGCCGGCCCAACTCCTCGAAACCTTCCTCAACCGCTCCATCCCCCACCTCAGCCCCGAAGACGCCGCCACGAGACTTTTGGCCCCTTAATCACAACACGCAGAGAACAGAAATGATAGATTCGAGAAGGGACTTTTTTAGAAAGGCGGGCAACCTCACGCTCGGTGCAGCAGCGGCGTCCATATGGGCCTCCGACAGCCTGCAAAAAGTCCACGCCGCCACTGAACGCCTCGACCAAGCCTCTCCAGAGGCCAGTGCACTAGACGAACAATTCTGGTACAGCGTGCGCGGAGCGTTCAATTTGTCGCCCCAGTTTATCAACTTCGAGAACGGATACTTCAGTCCGCAACCCGAAGCCGGGATCGATGAGGTGTGCAAAAACGCCCGCGCCATCAACGAAATCCCTTCGTTTTACATGCGGCGACAACTGGTGGACGACACCCGCGAGATGCATCAATTGCTAGCGCACTTTGCCGGTTGCTCGGACGAAGAAATCCTCCTGACGCGCAACACGACCGAATCGCTCAACATCGTCATCATGGGGCTGAAGCTGCAACCCGGGGACGAGGCCCTGTGGGGAACCTACGAATACGGCAGCATGAAGGTCGCGTTTGAGCAGCGCGCCGCTCGCGAGGGCATAGTCAACAAGGTGCTCGACCTACCCATCACCTCTATGAGCAACGACGAAATCGTCGCAGCCTACAAAAAGGCCATCGCGCCGCGCACCAAAGTGATCCTCGTCTCCCATATCGTCTATTTAACCGGCCAAGTGCTGCCCGTGCGCGAAATATGCGACATGGCCCACGAGCAGGGGGTGGAAGTCATCGTCGATGGTGCCCACTCCTTTGCCCACCTGGCCGACAAAATCCCCGACCTACACTGCGATTACTACGGAGCGAGTTTGCACAAGTGGATGTTGGCACCGCTGGGCACGGGCATCCTGTACATCAAAAAGGAAAACATCGAGAAAGTGTGGCCGCTGTTCGGCGACGGTGGGTACGCCTCGGACTCGATTCACAAGTTCGCCCACATCGGCACGTATCCGGCTTACTTGCAACTGGCCTTGGCCGAGGCCATCCGCTTTAACCAAACCATCGGCTTGGAGCGCAAAGAAGCGCGCTTGCGCTACATCAAAAACTACTGGGTCAATCGCCTGATCGACGTACCCAACATCGTCTTCTACACGCCCCGCGAGGCCCACCGCTCGTGCGCCATTTCTACCGTTGGCATCAAGGGGCAAGATCCCGCGGACGTTACCAACGCCCTGTACGACAAATACAAGATCTTCACCGTGCCGCCGGGTTATCCCGGGGCGGTCCGCATTTGCCCGAACATATACACAATACCCTATGAGTTGGATATGTTCGTCGCAGCAATGAAAGAACTAGCCGCCTAACTTAGCTCGGCCGTCCAATACGCCTGCGGGTCTTTCGCGCTGTGGCCCACGCGCCGCACCAAGCCCCGGGCCGTCAATGCGTGCAGATTTCTCAACACCACCGGACGCGAATAGCCAGTCAACGCCACTAATTCGCCGGTCCGCAACCGGCCAGCCAGCGCGATCTGCTCAAATACACGGCGCGCCGCTTCGGGCATCCCGCGCAGTTCATCCGGCTGGACTAACGCACCAGATAGCGCGATCTCAACGCCGCCCGCCACCTGCCTGACCACCGGCCGCTGCCGCCCGCTCGCTTCCATCACGGCCACCATGCGGCGCAACCCTTCCCCTAATTCCTGACCATACGACAGGTCGGTCATCACCCGCGCAATGCGGGGATTGCGAGCAAACCGCCGCACCTCTAGCAAGTCGCCTAGAGGCATTATGCCGGGGAATCGGCCCGGACTCGACACCTCGACCCTGTCGTCGAACACCGCTAACCGGATGTGGTCGCCGAAGTTGCTGTACGCGCGATGGATGACCGCGTTCACTAGCGCTTCCAACCAAACTTCTTCCGGCACCATGCCAAACCACCCAAAACGCCCATCCGGCCCCAAAGCCCTGCGCTTGGGCACGGCCTCGCGCATGGCCTGACGCGCTGCGTCGATCTGCTGCGGCAACCGCCCCACGCAGCGGATGTCGCTGATCAGATTCTGCTCCCTGCCCGTGCGCCGCTCGCGCCCGGCGTATTTCAGCACCCGGACAAAGGCCTGGGGAAACGCTCTTTGCGGATCGGCCGCAAACAGCAATGCACCCGCCGTACGCGTTTCTCCATCCGGCCCGACCAAATCTCGCGCTTGCAACAGTCGCTGCGGATCTGGATGCCCTACCTGTTCGGCATAGGCGGCTATGCTATCTGCGTCTAGCGGAGAAGGCCCGTACGTGCTTGCGGGCGTGATTTCAAAACTGGTATCCCCGCGGTCGTACTGAAATTCAATGCGCTGCTCAAAGGACAACCGGCGGTTTTCATCGCCGGTGCGCAGGAAAACCTCGTCGCGAGTCGTGGTGTGAACCTGATTGCTCGGAGGTATGGCTAGCAACAGCGCATGGTCCGCCGCGCCCCGAGCATTGATGCACCGCAACAGGATCGGCTCAAAACGCACCGGCGGCAGCGTCAAATTAACCCCGGCCTGCCTCCACTCATTCTGCGCCTGCGGGCGGTCGTCAATCCCCTCACAAGTGCCGGCGCGAAAGCCAATGGCGATGCCCCCACCCTCGGCATTGGCCATCGCTACCAGCGTTTCGGCCAAGCTACGCGCTGAAATACGCGCACTTTTGCGGTCAAACCATTGCCCTTCCGGCTCGGCCAACAGAAGCTCCGTTACTGCATCCGGCGGCATGGCTAACAGATTCTCAATCGGCGGCAACATAAGTCACATAGATGAGGAGGTTGACGAAGATGTAAATTTGTGCTGACGAGGCCCTAGGATGCACAGGCGTCTCGGTCCCCAAGCGAGTCCACCTAGCTTGTACTATATCATACTATAAATAATTTATAGTAACATCTCTTTATTTTTTTTTCTTCCCCAACTCCAACCCCCGAGCGACCTCCAAGTTTTCCCTAAATCCCTGATCATCCGGAGCCAAGCGCACCGCGCTGGCAAACGCCGCTGCTGCGGCTGCAAAGTCCCGGCGCATCAGGTGCAAATTGCCGAGGCTATTGTACGCATTAGCATGAGTTGTATCCGCGGCGAGTGCTTGGGCAAAAAGCTGCTGGGCCACGGCGAATTGCTCCTCGCGCAAATAGATGTTGCCCAAGTTCACATAGGCCGCCGCAAAGGTCGAGTCGAGCTCAATAGCACGGCGGTAGCGGGCGGCGGCCTTCGCAAATTGGCGACGCTGGCCGTAGAGCACGCCCAAATCGTAGTGGCGGCGTGCGTCCTCGGCCTCGCTCAACAGCGTAAACTCCAAACTCTTGATCATCTTTTCCTTTTCTTCGAGGCGCGCAAATCGCTCCAACACCTCGCGGCCCTTTTCCCGCTCGCCTAAGCGCATATAGACCTGCCCCAAGTCGTAGTGCGGGCGCGCCCAAAACGGGCGCAGCGCAACGGCCCGCAGCAAAAGATTTTCAGCCTCTTCGTAGCGCCGCTCTTCCACATACAAGGCTCCCAAGCCCGCATACGCACCCGCTTGGGTCGTGTCCGTGCCAATCGCCTCGGCAAACGCCGTTTTCGCTGCCTCGCGCTCGCCGCGCTTGACTTCGACTTGGCCGAGATGGTACCACAGTTCATAGTGCGTCGAATCTACCTGCAAGGCGCGCTCGTACAGGTCAGCAGCCTCTTGATACGCGCCCTGCCGGATGTGCAGCAGGCCCAAGGCATTGTACGCGGAAATGTGCCCGGGGTCGCTTTCCAATGCTTTGTGGAGCGGCGCGTAAGCCGCTTCGTACTTCTTTTGCCGAATGTACACGGCACCGAGTTGGTAATAAGCGTCCGCATAGTCAGGCTTGAGTGCTATGGCCTTTTGGTACGCACCCTCGGCTTGGTCGAGGGCATCGGTCAAAAAATAGGCATTGGCCAGATTGTAGTGGACTTGGGGCGCATCGGGCATCTGCGCGGCCGCTTGCTTGTACGCGGCAATGGCTGCGTGGAAACGCCCGCCTTGGGCGTGTTCAAGCCCCTGTTGGAAATACGCGTACCCGGTGGACGAGGGAGGTGGCTCCGGCTCTTGGCAGCCGATGAGCAGAATTACTAGAAGCCATTTCATAAATGACGATCTTCGTAAGGAGGGCACCTACAAGAGGTGCCCCTACATATTTTCCTAGGATATCGGTAGGGGTGCCCTTTATGGGTACCCTTGCTTGTTACAAGAGGTTGCCCCACCCAAAATCGGCTATCGCGGCTCCTCCGCGATCAACACCTGTCCGGCTAGCACCCCCTCAAACCGTTGCACCTTGCCGCTAGGCCAGCGAATCTCCACTTCGTCGGCCTGCGCGCTGGTGCCGAGACCAAAAAAGACGCACGGATCGTGGCTCGACAGATAGCTGCCGCCGCGACGCACCTCCCGCATTTGCACCCGAGGCCCGGTGCGCACGCGGATGTGCGCGCCGACGCCGTCGCGGTTGCTCTCCACGCCTACCGTGCGGACGGCCAAAAAGTTGCGCTCGCCACCCATGTCGTTGCGCAAAAGCGAGGGACGCGCATTGATGTGGGACACCGCAATATCGAGGTCGCCGTCGTTGTCGCAATCGCCCAAGGCCATCCCTCGGCTCGACTGCACAGCCCCAAGCCCGGCCGCGGCGCTGACCTCGGCAAATCCAGCAGCGCCGTCGTTTCTGAACAACTGATCGGGCTGCGCGTACGTGGTCTCGGCAAAAAGTTCCACATTGTCGTCAATGTGGCCATTGGCCACGAAGATATCCTCATCGCCGTCCAGATCCCAGTCGAAGAAAGCCGTGCCCCAAGATAGGTACGCCAGCGAGGGCTTGCCCAATTTGGCGTCTGTCGTCCGGTCGCGGAAAAATCCCTCGCCCTCGTTGTGGTACAAGGTATTGGTCTCCAAGTAGAAATTGGTCACGAAAAAATCAAAAGTCCCATTGTTGTCGTAATCGCCCGCGGCCACGCCCATGCCGGCTTCGGATTGGCCTTGGCTATTGTAGGAAACCCCGGCGATCAAACCCATTTCCGCGAAGTGTCCGCCCTCGTTTTGGTAGAGCAAATTGGGCGTGCCGTCGCCCGCGGCAAACAGGTCCAAATCGCCGTCGAGATCCCAATCGGAAAAGACCGCACTTAGCTCTCGCGCCCGGCCCGCAGCAAAGCCCATCTCCGCACCGACCTCGGCGAAGCGGCCGCCATCGTTGCGGTAGAACGCATCCCCTTCGGGCGCATAGGTCCACGGCGCACAATAGACCCGGATGCTATCCTGGCGAAAACAAGCGCGATCCGGGTCGGCGCGGAAGTCCAGATAGTTGGCCACATACAGATCCAAGTCGCCGTCCAAATCCCAATCGCCAAAGGCCGCGCCCGTGCCAAAGCCCTCGTCGCCCACACCAGCGGTGGCCGTAGCGTCGGCAAAGCGACCGTCGCCGAGGTTGCGGTAGAGGATATTCGCGCCGTAGCAGGTGATGTACATATCTGCGTCGCCGTCGTTGTCGTAGTCAGCGGCCACCACGCCCATGCCGCACCCGGAATTCCCCACGCCAGCGTCCTGCGTCCGCTCGGCAAAACGACCATTCCCTTCGTTGCGATAGAGCGCAGCCGGACCCGCAACATTGACCCAATACAGGTCGAGCCAGCCGTCGTCGTCATAGTCAAAAAAGGCCACGCCCGACCCCATCGTCTCGGGCAATTGCTTCTGCCCCCTAGCCCCATTGCGGTGCTCGAATTCAATGCCAGCCGCCGCGGCCACATCCACGTACCGAGGTTGAGCAGCCGCGTCCCCTGCCCACAGACCAATCAGCAACGCAAAAACCCAGCGCATCTGTCCATCTCGCTCTCACTGGTCATGTCCATCTCGCTCGGATATGGCGACATTGCGCCGTTGGGACTAGTGCGACTGTTGGTGGGTATTGAATCGCTGATCGGGCTGGGCTGATTGCGTGGTCGTCGTCCTTTACGTACCTAGAAATGTAGGCGTACGACAAGGAATGAGGTTCTACTGAAATTACGACTCCTCCCGATGCTCAGGCACACTCTCCACCTCAAACGCCACAACGTTACGGCTCTCCCGGCTGAACTCCACCGCGATCAAGTGAATCGGCTCGCCCCGAGCGCGGTATTTGTCGGCGTACCGCCGCTCTTTCAATTGCTCCATCGCCGCACCCTCGGGCACCAACTCCACCACTTTAAATTCGAATAGATACACGTTGCCATTGAATAACACCGCCATGTCCAGACGACCGTGGCTGCTACTATCCTCCACGACGATGTCCAATCCCACCGACTCGAAGTAGGAGTAGAACACGCTGGCGTAATAGCCTTTGCCAAAGCTCAAGCGCACCACCGGATGGCGAACCGACCAGTCCCAACGGTCGTGGATGTGCAGCCCCTCGGACAGCGCTTCGTTGCCCTCAAACAGTTCTTTCAATGTGTCCAGAAACAGGCTTTTGCCAAAGCGCCGCGGGCGCGACAGAAAGTAGTGCTTGCCCTCGTCCAGCATCCGACGAATGTAAGCGGTCTTATCTACGTAGTAGTAGTTCTCCGCGCGAATTTCACGGAAGGTCTGAATGCCGATGGGCAGCTTGCGTCTATCTGTGCGCTCCGCCGATATGTTCGGACGCGGATTGCTCATAATTTTACCTAGCTAATTTTATTTCGACGAGTGGTCATATCTTCACTCGTCCGTTGGCTGATGCTTCGACTTACGGGCCGGGAGGGTCACTAGTTTCTTGCTCCCTAGGCTCTGGCGCTTGAGGATGTCGTCGAATATGGCCTTCGGGTCATGGTTAAATTGCGCTGCGTATTCCTCGCGCAGTTTCCTCGTCTCCTCGACGATTGGGTCACGCATCGCGTTCTCGCTCTTAATGCTGCACCGTAGTGAGATTAGGCGTATTGCATGACATCGGCGAGTTCCAGCCAAAACCGTACTAGATGATCACGATAGTCCTTGATATCTTGGATCGACACGTGCAAACCATCGCCGACGAGTGGTTGAAATACATGTGGGGCGGGGTCGGATATGAATTGCGAAAAATCTAAGAGATGCGGGTTCCTGAACATGTCTGGCCGCTTCTCGTGAAGCTGCTGAGACGATCTCCCCTCGGCGTGTTTGACCGTATTCGCTACCAAGCGCAGTTCATCTATCTTCGGCCAAGAAGAAAATTTCTTTATATCGATGCCGTACTCCTTTAATTGACACTGGAACACCAGCAATTCTAACCGCTTCGGTTCATTTTCCTCGCTCTGAGGCAAAACGTTCCTCCGATAAAAGTAAATGGCCTGTTGCTCAAAAGCATGAAAGAGCATTGTTGCGAATAAGTTGAGCATCCCTTGGCGAATTCCGTTTATCAAAATGTAATGTGAGATTCCAGCTTTTTCCGCTTTTTCCGCAAAATAGGAAGGATCTCCCTCGCCCGTACCTGACATCGACATAAATCGCTCAAAGGCTTCTTCTGTGATCCTTTCTGACTCTTCTTCGATTTCATCTTCTTTGAAATTCGGCAGCAATCGTTTCTCAAGTGCATCGACGATTGCATTGAGCTCAGGTACGAATTCAGTTTGAAATGCGCTTATCCAGAAGGGATCCCAAACTTTAGTCATGGTATTATTCTCTTGGTTTATGTCGCCTGATGTCCCCGTTTGCCGACGTCAGTGGAGCGTTTAAGAAAATGTTCAATTATATTCAGTCCACCAACTGAAAGTCAAGAGCCTCACCTCTGTCTTCGCTGTGAGATTCCGCTCTTCATCTGCTTTCAAACGACCCTTTTTTTAGTGAACTCAGACCCGCCCTGAATCTGCGTTGATGCCGGGATTATACCTTGCATGTTATTGCTCAAAAACGATATCGCATCGTTACACCAGCCAAATGCGGGGAAGGAAGAACGGAGAACCCCGCATTGTAAGATTGCTCACCAGCCCAAGATGTTATGAGGTATATCAAGAATCCGGTTTGAGCAGCACCGGAAGCAATGAGTAGTGGTTTACCATCAGAGCGGTAATAGGCATTCGGATCGCTCTCGATTCTAACAATAGTTACAAAAGGTCCGACGACAGGAATGATCGTTGTAGAAAAGAACGCATCATCCATTGCAAGAGAACCGACAAACGTGGCTGCTATCGTCGAGATGAGACCCCAGCGAGAAATCTGTCTATGCACCGTGTATGGATTGTAAGGGCGAGCAGTATTTGAACGCTGGACCTTGATGGGTTTCGCTTGCTCCATGGACTTTGTAGGACTCGCCTTCAAGATTCGTATTGCTATGGCCATCAGGTTCTTTTCTTGGTATGAACCACCATAAAAGCCATACTGATCGCTGCCGCCAATACTTGCTTGCGTTGACGACTCTTTATTTACGAGAATGATTGCGTTGGCACCTCTCTCCCCGGCTTCCTTTTGCATTGCCTTCAGGATAGCACCCCAATCGGAAACCATGCCCCCCATCTTGCCGGAGACCCATCCGATCTCTTCGTACTGTATATCTTTGGGAGCCTCCTGAAGTATCTTTACCGGCCCCGTCCATGGCTCGTAGGTATTTCCGGTTATCAAGAATTGGGTTTGAGCGCAGGCACTCATAATGATCGAAAGAAGCAGGATCCAAGAAATTCGCCATCTGTTGCTTAACATGGTAGCCTCCGTTAGCGGGTATTCCAAACTGGTACTGCGAACGAGCGAGTGAATAGGCCCTCTAGCATGTCGATAAACGACTGCGTCATCTTGCCTTCACCCGGAGGCGTGGCTTTGACCTCCCCGCGTCAGACTTGACGCAGGTTCGAGAAGTGTTCAACGGGAATTTGAACTTCCTTACTCGCCTTCTGCCCATGTACATGGAGTTCGTTGAATCTCTTTTCTATATCCCGCAATACGCGACCTTCAAAGTACTGTTCGCCACAGTACGCGCATTGGAGACAGGGCACGTCGTCCACAATGAGAAATTGGCCATTGCGCCGATAAATGTACTGGGTTTGCCGAGGCTGAAGTCCCTTATGACCACAAAAAGAACACCCTGTTTTCATCAGGCACCTCTTTGTGTTGCTTGACGTGGTAACTTCCATCACTTCCACTCGTCGAACGGGTTCGCCGTACTCGCCAGCGGCAACCCTACCCGCTCGCCGGCCTTATGCGAGGCATGGGCCATCATCGCCATTTCCAGATAGAGCCGCGCATTCTCCAACTCTACCAGTTCCCACTCTGGCTCCTTGCCCTCGATCATGTCGATCATAGACCGCGCCATGCGGCGATGCGCGTTGAGCCACTTGTGCTCGTCCGGCGGCGGCGCCGAAGGCAAGACCTCCCAGCGCGGATCGTCGATCAGCCCAGGGTTGACCAACGGGTGGTAGTAAATGTCCGGCAGGTTGACCATCGGCCCAGGCAGCGACAAGGTTCCTTCCGTTCCGTGAATATCGATCCGATAGGGATTCTCCTTCCCATCGCCCCGGTACGACTCAAAATCGGCAGCCACGCCACCCGGAAACTCGTAGTACGCCTTGATCCCGTCTCCAGCGACCAAGCCCATCCCTTCGACACCTTCCTTTAGATCCTCCGGCGTCGCACTCCGCCCGTCCTGCGTCAGATGCGCATGACACCACAGCGGCGCACCAAACGCTTGCCAGAGAAAGTCAAAGAAATGCGGATACAAGTCCAAAAACAGTTGATCCCCGCCATGCGCGCCGCCCATCCCATAGATCCTGCACAATCGAGGCTGGCCGATTTTCCCCGCCTTAATCTCCGGAATCGCCACCCGCTGGACCGGCGGATGTCCCCGCCACGGATGCGCCACCACCACCGTCACTCCAGCCTTATCGCGCGCTGCGATCATCTGGTCCACTTCGGCAACCGAAGCCGCCACTGGCTTTTCGAGGTACACATGCGCCCCCCGCTCCACGCAATTGAGCACCAACGCCAAGTGATCGCCGATCTCCCGCGACGCCACCACCGCAATATCCGGCTTCTCCTCCTCTAACATCTCCACATAATCGGCATATCCCTTGGGTGCTCCGGTCTTGGCGACAGCGGCTTGGCGTCCTGCCTCGTCGGGGTCGGCCAACGCCACAATCTCCGCGCCTTCCACCCCGACAAATGCCATGTCTAAGTAGTGCCCGTAGTTGCCGCGGCCCGTGTGTCCAATAATGCCAACGCGCATGATTCGTCCTTTCAAAAGTCGTCTTGTGCATCCTATTCTGCATCCTATTCTGCGTCCATCTGCGTCCATCTGCGGATTACAACTCCACCGCCCGCCCCGTCTCCATAGACTCCTTCACCGCGTCTAGCACCCGCATCTGCGCGACGCTGTGCTCCGGCGTGATCCGATGCTCCCGCCCCTCGGCCAAGCACTCGCACAGGTGCTGCAACTGCAATGCAAACTGAAAGCAGGGCGGGATTTCGACGACTTCCACCCCACTCGGCGTGCGATGCTCTACAGTCACGGCCCGATTCTCGTTGTTCCACACCTGGTCTAGCCGCAGCATCCCCCGATGCCCGGAAATTTCCGCGTACTGCGAACTGAACGTATTAAAACCCACGGAAATCTGCGCGGTGCGGCCCCCGGAAAAGACCAGCACAATCGACGCGGCATCGTCGGTCTCCAAGCCCAACTGCTGCGCGGCAAACACCCGCTCCGGCTCCTCGCCAAATACAAACCGCGCGTGGTGAACATTGTAACAGGCCAAGTCGTAGATACTGCCGCCGCCTTTGGCCTTGTTGAAGCGCCAATTAGACTCGGGCGTGCGCTCTTGGAGTGAGGCCCCTGAACTGGTGCAAAACGTGCTCCGCACGCCGGTCAAGTCGCCGATCTCACCGGCGTCGAGCATGGCCTTGGCCCGCAAGTGCATGGGGTGATGGCGGAACTTAAACGCCTCGGCCACGAGGATGCGGTTTTTCCTGCCAGCTTCAGCAAAGGCCGCTGCTTCGGCCGCGTTTTGGGTGAAGGGCTTTTCGCAGAGCACGGCTTTCACCCGCCCCGAATCGCAGATCCGAATCCCGGTCTCCGCGTGAAAAGCACCCCAAGTGCAGATGATGGCAATGTCCAGCTCGGCCTCGCGGAGCATGGCGTCGAGTGCGGTATAACGCGCTGCAACGCCAAACTCCTCGCCGTAGCGCGCTAGCTGTTCGGCGGACACGTCGCAGATGGCGACGAGTTCGGCTTCGGCAATCTGTTGGCAGGCCGTGCCGTGAGCGCGGGCGATACCACCCGTGCCCACGAGGCCAACGCGATAGGCCACGGCATTCTCCTTGCGGTTGGTGGGTCGTAGGGGCAGGTTTCAAACCTGCCCCTACCCTGTGGTTGGTGGTTAGTTATATCTGTGGGCTTAGATCTTTGGGTTCAAAAAGCTGCGGCCGCAAGTAGATGGGCGCTCCGAGGCGCGTCACCAGCACCATGCCGTCGCTGGGCCGACAATCCAGCACCCACTCGCCAGCCTCGGTCTCAATGTACAAGTTGGCGTGAAAGGTGTCGTCCTTGATGCTGTGGACGACGAGGTGCTGCACCTCGCCTTGCAGCTTCTCCAGCATCGCTTCCAACAGATCGTACGCCAGCGGGCGCGGGAAGTCCTCGTCCTGCATAGCTCTGACTAACGCCCGCGCCTCGCAGTGGCCGATGATGATGGGCAACGGCGGCACACCGTCTCCTTTGAGCACGACAGCCACCCCATCGGCACCGAAGTCGCGCACATTGACAATGCGGGCGGGAATGAGGTCAGCAGGCGGTTCTCGGCCACAGGCTACCAGCACAAGGACCGCCAAGACCACGAGGAGCTGTTTCATTATAGTGCTCCTTTTCGGTTTGAGTCTTTTGCACACGGCCAATTATAGGGGCTGTGGCTGCGGCCTGCAAAGGTGAATGAGACACTTTACAGCAGTCCGCAGCAGAGATGCTCGTACGAGCGCTTACTGATTGGCATGAACGGCAGCAAAAAAAATAAAAACGAACGGGAATGAATAGAATCTATCGATGGTCTAATAGGTACTACAGCCAACCAGAACTGACCAGTCAGTTCTGTTGACAAGGGTCGAAGCCTCGTCTATACTCTCTTGGTGACACACGCGAAAGAAAGGAATCCCGTGGACAAAACACATACAACTAGGATCTACTCCAGATGACAACTCGCCAATATGCACTGTCCATCGGCAGCGTCTTGCTCCTCGCGCTAGGCTGCGGCGAGGAAGAGGAAGCAGCACAGGGTGCCCGGCGCGGCGGTTGGGGCGGACGCGAAGCGGCAGCCATTCCAGTCAAAGGCGACAAGGTCACGCGCGGCGACATGAACGCCTACATTGAGACGTACTCCCGCCTCGAAGCCGAGCGCCGAGTCAGCGTCTTGGCGCGCACGACCGGCTTGCTCGAAGAGCTCGCGGCCGAAGAGGGCGACCTAGTGCGCCAAGGCCAAGTGATGATCCGCCTCAACAAGGATGAACTGAGCCTAAACTTGCGCCAAGCCGAACAGGCTTTTGCCGACGCCAGCACCAACTACGACCGCATCAAGGCACTGTACGAGCGCAGCATGGTCAGCCAATCCGAATACGATGCGGCTCACCTCCGCTTGGACAACGCCAAAATCTCCCTCGAAGAAGCCCAGCTCAATCTCGCGTACGCAGACGTTACTGCGCCGATTGCCGGCGTCGTCACCCAGCGATTAGTCGAAGTGGGCGACCTAGTGCGCGGCAATCAAGAAGTCTTTGTCATCGCCGACCGCGACCCGCTGTTGGTGCGCATCTTCGCGCCCGAGCAGCGCATGTACCAGTTGCACCCCGGCCAAGAGGCCACTATCGCGGTCGAAGCCCTGCCCGACACCAGCTTCCGCGGCCGCATCCGCATGATTAGTCCAGAGGTCGATCCCGCCAGCGGCACCGTCAAAGTAACCCTCGAAGTCGCCAGCGACGGCATCCTCAAACCGGGGATGTTCGCCACGGTGCGCATTATTACCGAGCGGCGGCCCCAGACCTTGATCGTCCCCAAGAAGGCCCTGATCCTCGAAACCGACGAGGACGACGTCTTCCTCATCGAGAACAGCACAGTGCGCCGGGTTGCTGTCGAGTTGGGCTTTGTCGAAGGCGATAAAGTCGAGATCGTCTCCGGCCTCCAAGAAGGCGACCAAGTAGTGACCGTTGGCCACGAGGGCCTCAAGGACGGTGCGGCCGTGCGGCTGGCCGGTGAGGGCCTACCGACTGCGGAAGAATTGGCCGCCTCAGAGTCCGCTGGCCCCCGAGGCGGAGGCTTTGGTCCGCCCGGGGCTAGGGGAGGAGGCTGGCCGGGCGGTGGCCTGTCTGACAGCTTGCGCCAAGTCATCGCCGAGTACCGCCGCCAGGGCAAACCTCTGCCCGACAGCTTGCGCCAAGTTCTGCGCGCAATGCGCGAGCAGGGTGGCGGGGGCTGGCAAGGTAGGGGTAGGGGCGAAGGTAGAGGTAGAGGCCAGTGAAACTCGTCGAATTTTCCACTCGCCGCCGCGTCACGGTGGCGATGCTGATGGTGGCGATTATCGCCTTCGGCGGTGTGGGCTTTTCGCGCTTAGCCGTCAACCTCCTGCCGGACATCACCTATCCCACCATCACCGTCCGCACCGAATATGAGGGCGTGGCTCCCCTCGAAATCGAGCGCCTCATTTCCGAGCCGGTCGAAGGCTTGGTCGGCGTGGTCAGCAACGTGGTCCACGTCTCGTCGATTTCGCGGCCGGGGATTTCCGATGTAGTAGTAGAGTTCGGCTGGGGCACCAACATGGACTTTGCCTCGCTCGACATCCGCGAAAAGCTCGATTTGTCCAACCTGCCGCGCGACGCCGACAAGCCCATCCTCTTGCGCTTCGACCCCTCGCTCGACCCCATAATGCGCTTGGCGTTTTACGGCAATTTGAGCCTGATGGAGATGCGGCGCGTCGCCGAAGAGCGCCTACGCCCCGATCTCGAAAGCCTCGAAGGCGTAGCCGCCGTCCGCATCAACGGCGGCCTCGAAGAAGAGATTCAAGTCGAGGTTGAAGCCCAGCGCCTAGCTTACCTCGGCATCTCCATCAACCAAGTCACCAGCCGCCTCGCCGCGGAAAACGTCAACCTGACCGGCGGGATGCTCAAGGACGGCGAAGCCGAGTTCCTCGTCCGCACCCTCAACGAGTTCCAGGGCATCGACGAGATCGGCGAAATCGTCGTCGGTCAGATCGACCGCGCGCCGATCAAGCTCAAGGACGTAGGTCGCGTCTTCCGCGGCCACCGCGAGCGCGACCTCGTCACCCGCATTAACGGCCGCGAGGGCGTCGAAGTCTCGGTCTTTAAGGAAGGCGACGCCAACACCGTCCAAGTCAGCGCGGCAGTCCAGGAGCGCTTGGACGAATTTCTCGCCGAGAATGCCACCCTGCTCCAAGACAGCGGCATGGAAGTGGTCTTCAACCAAGCCACCTTTATCCAGCAAGCCGTTGACGAGGTGCTCAACACCGCCATCATCGGCGGCATTCTCGCCGTCATCGTGCTCTTCCTCTTCCTCCGCGACCTCAAAAGCACCGCCATCATCAGCCTCTCAATTCCCCTCTCGGTGGTGGCGACTTTTTTCCTGATGTTCGGCTCGGACGTGAGCCTCAACATCATGTCGCTGGGCGGGCTGGCTTTGGGGGTCGGGATGCTGGTTGACAACTCCATCGTGGTCTTGGAAAGCGTGCAGCGCTACCGCGACCAAGGGCTTAACGTCTTAGCAGCCGCCGTGCGCGGTGCCAGCGAGGTCGGCCGCGCCGTCATCGCCGCCACCACCACCACCATCTGCGTGTTTTTGCCCATCGTATTTGTCGAGGGCGTCGCCGGCCAGCTCTTCCGCGATCAAGCCCTGACCGTCACCTATTCGCTGGTCGCCTCGCTGGTAGTCGCCTTGATGCTAATCCCTATGCTCTCGTCGCTGAACCTCGCAAGCATGATTGCCGAGCGGGAAGAGATCGGTCCCAAGCGCGGCCTCCAAGGCCCCGCGCTGCTCATCCGCCTGATCCGCGCCATAGCTCGCGGTGTCGGCCGCGTCTTCTCCACCCTGCTCTTTCCGCTGTACTGGCTTTTCGACCTCGTCTTCAACGCGCTCAACAAAGCGTATCCGCTCCTTTTGAGTTGGGCGTTGCGTCGGCGTCTGATCGTCATCGCCATCTTTATCGCGATAGGTGCCTTAGTCCTCGAGCGGTCGCGCGGCCTAGGGCTGGAGCTTATTCCGGAGATGAGCCAAGGCGAATTCCTCGTCGATTTGGAATGGCGCGCTGGCACCCCGCTGGAGCAGACCGCCATCCAAGTCGCCGCCATTGACCGGCAGGTGCGCGGTCTCGATGGCATCGCCTCGGTCTTTGCCCTCGTCGGCAGCAGCGCCCAAGCCGGCGGCACGGCCGCGGACAAAAAAGAGCACACCGCCCACCTCCACGTGCGGCTCGCGCCAGAGGTCGGCGAAGAGGCAGCTATCGAAGTAGTGCGCGATCTTCTCGGAGACATCCCCGAACTGAAGTACAAATTTTCGCGGCCCGCTTATTTTTCCTTCCGCACCCCGGTAGAGGTGGAAATCCGCGGCTACGGTCTGAGCACCCTCGATCTGCTGGCCAGCGAAGCGGTCGAGCGCATGCACACCATTCCCGGGCTAACCGACATCCGGTCGAGCACGGCCGGCGGCCAACCCGAAGTCCAGATATTCTTCGATCGCCGGCGCGTCGCCGAGCTGGGCACCACCGTGCAGAACATCGGCGAGCTGTTGCGCAACAAGCTGCAAGGCGATGTCGCCACCGAGTTGGCACGCCGCGACCGCAAGGTCGATATCCGGGTCCGCGCGCTGGATGAGGAGCGCCAGACCGTCGCCGACCTCAAACAGATGGTCGTCAGTCCAGCCTCCTACCCCGTGCCGGTCGCACTCGAATCGGTCGCCGACGTGCGGGCCGTTGATGGCCCCGCCGAGATCCGCCGCCTCGACCAAGAGCGCGTCGCCGTCATCTCGGCTAACCTCGACGGGCGCGATCTAGGCGGCGTAGCAGAGGAAATCGAAACCACCCTCGCCGACTTGCCCTTGCCCGAGGGCTTCACCGTATCGATCGGCGGTCAGAACGAGGAAATGGTTCGCTCCTTCGACAGCATGAAATTCGCCCTGCTGTTGGCCGTGTTCTTGGTCTATCTGGTGATGGCCTCGCAATTTGAATCGCTGTTGCACCCGCTGGTCATCATGTTCACCATTCCCCTCGGGCTGATCGGCAGCGCCCTCGGCCTGCTCGCGACCAGCACCACCATCAGCGTGGTGGTGCTCATTGGCCTAATCATGCTCGCCGGCATTGTCGTCAACAACGCCATCGTGCTCGTCGATTACATCAACCGCCTGCGCCGCGACGAGGGCATGGAAAAATTCGCCGCGGTCCTGCGCGCCGGCACGGTGCGCTTCCGACCGATTCTAATGACGACCTCTACTACTGTCTTAGGGCTGTTGCCCATGGCCTTGGGGCTGGGCGAGGGGGCCGAGATCCGCACGCCCATGGCCATTACCGTCATCGGCGGGCTATTGGTATCCACCCTGCTGACTCTGGTGCTCATCCCCGTGGTCTATACCCTGATGGATCGCAGCGATTAAAACAGTGGTTAGTGGCCAGTGACCAGTCCCAACCGCCCCCGGATGTGCTGGGGGGTCTAACCACTAACCACTAACCACTAACCACTAACCACTAACCACGAGGTTAGTTATGAACCTATCTGAATTTTCGCTCAAACGGCCCGTGACCACCCTGATGCTTACCATCTGCGCCTTGGTGGTAGGTGTGGTCGCCTTAGACCGCTTGCCCATAGAGCAGTTGCCGAGCATTTCCTCTTCCGGGATCACGGCCCGCGTCCAATACAACAACACGTCCCCCGAAGAAATTGAGCGCTTGGTGGTCCTGCCGCTGGAGCAGACGCTGGGCACGCTCAACAACATCGACCGCATTAGTTCGAGTTCGGGGCGCAATCAGGGCGAGGTGCGCGTTGACTTCAAGTCCGGCACCGACATGGACTTGGCCAACATGGAGATGCGCGAAAAACTCGACCAAGCCCGCGCCCTCCTGCCTCCGGACGTCGACCGCATCAGCCTGCGCCGTTGGCAGTCCGATCAGCGCGCCATTATAGACGCCAATCTGGCTTGGCGCGGCGACGGCGACCGCCTGCTCGACCTAATCCAGAAGGTCATTGAACCACGGCTGTTGCGGATCAATGGCGTCGTCAACGTGGTCATCGACGACTTTGAGGAAAAACAACTCATCGTCGAACTGGACCAAGAGCGCTTGCAGACCCACAACATATCGCTGGGCTCGCTCGGCTGGCAGCTCAACGAGAACAACACCAACATCTCGCTGGGTCGGGTCATGGACGGCGACCAGCGCTACATGGCCCGCGCCATCGGCGAGTTCACCCGCGCCGAGGACATTGCCTCCATGCCGCTTATGGGCGGTCAGTTCCGCCTCAGCGACATCGGCGAGATCAACTACGGCTACCCCGAAAAGCGCCGCTACGAGCGGCTCAACGGCACCGATGCGCTGGAGCTAGAAATTTTCAAAGCCTCCACCGCCAATGTAGTAGAGGTCGGCGAGGCCGTCGTCGCTGAGTTGCAGGCGATTGAAGACGAATACGATGGCAAACTCGGAATCTTCATCGACCGCAATCGCGCCGAGTCCGTGCTCAAAGAAGCCGGCACGCTCGTCAATTCGGCGCTGCTCGGCGCGTTTTTGGCGATGATTATCATCTTCCTCTTCCTGCGCAACATCCGCTCGACCATCGTCATCGCCCTCGCCATCCCCACCTCGGCCCTGTGCGTCTTTATCGGCATGTACGTCGCCCGCGAGGTCTTTGCATCAACCATCACCCTCAACATGGTCTCGATGATGGGACTGATGCTCGCGGTGGGAATGTTGGTCGATCCAGCGGTGGTGGTGCTAGAAAGCATTTTCCGCCGCCGCCAAGAAGACGGCCTCGACGCCGATGAGGCTGCCCACGCCGGCAGCCGCGAGGTCGGCATGGCCGTCCTAGCCTCGGCGCTGACGACGATCTGCGTTTTCGTGCCCTTCTTCTTCCTCTCCGATGGCCGCTCGGCCGCGTGGATGAAAGACGCCGGAATCGCGATATGCCTCGCCGTGATGGTGTCGATGATCGTCTCGTTGTCGCTGATCCCACTGGTGTCCTCGCGGCTGCTGCGCGCTGGGGTCGAGCGCTTTGACCGCTGGCTCAAGCTGCTGGTGGTAGCAGTCGTGATGGGCATTGCCTACTGGCAGATCAGCGACCTTGGCTGGAGCGGATTGCAGGCTTGGTGGGTCCGCTGGTCCGGGCTGATCGCCACCTCCATCAGCGGAATGCAGTGGCAGACTATCCTCGGCTGTGCGCTCGCTGCCCTAGCTGGAGCCGCGCTCGGCTGGTACTGCTCCCGCCACGGCCTGCGCTCCTCGTACGGCCGCTTGCTCAACTGGACGCTCGACCACCGCTGGGTCGCACTGCTCGCCACGGTGATGCTGACCGGGACCGGCTATTACCTCTACGATCAGATCGAACAACGCGGCACCCCCTGGAGCCCAGAGCGCCGGGTGGATATGTCGGTGGTCATCGATCGCAGCTACAGCCTCGAAGAGGTCCGCGAGCATTTCTATCAAATAGAAAAAATCCTGCTAGCGAAAAAGGATTCGCTCGACATTCAATCGCTCATGACGAGGTTCAGCCAGCGCCGCGGCAGCATCCGCGCCTATCTCGTCGATGCCGACGAGGGCCGGTTCTCATCCATGGAGGCGGGCAACGCGATCAAGGAACTACTGCCGGAGAAGGTGGGGTACACCTACAAAATGGGCCGCTCGCGCAGTTGGACCGGCAACCAACTCGGCGTCGAAGTCCAGCTCCACGGCCGCGACCCAGAAGTCCTAGCCGTGCTGATGGAGGACGTCAAAGCCGGCCTCGAACAACTACCCGGGGTCCAAGATGTCGATAGCAGCCTCGAAGACGGCGAAGACGAAGTCCGCGTCGAAATCAATCGCGCTCAGGCGCTCGGTTATGGGCTGTCGCCGCGCGAGGTCGCCCAAGGCATCTCCTCAGCCTTGGGCACCCGCCGCACCAGCGGCTTCAAAAGCGACGACCGCGAAATCGACGTCGTCATGCAGCTCAACGAGGGCGACCGCGCCACCCTCGACCAGCTCAAAAACAGCCGCTACGAGACCCGCGACGGCAACTCGGTCCAACTCGCGTCGCTGGCCGACTTCCAGCTTGGCCGCGGCCCCCGCGACCTCAGGCGCGAGAATCGGATGCTCAACGTCACCGTTTTCGCCAACACCGAAAACCGCAACGCGGCCAACATGCTGGTCGGGCCGATCACCCAGATGATGGAAGGGATGCAACTGCCCGCCGGCTATACTTGGGATTTGGGCCGGGCGGCGCGCTGGCAGCAAGAGGAAACCAGCGACAACAACTTCGCCGCCATTTTTGCTATCCTGCTGATCTACCTAATCATGGCCTCGCTCTTCGAATCCCTGATCCATCCCTTCACCATCATCTTCGCCATTCCCTTCTCCCTCATCGGCGTGGCTTTGGGGCTATATATCCTCGACGTGCCCTTTGACAACAACGGTGCCTTGGGGCTTTTGATCCTCTTCGGCATTGTCGTCAACAACGGCATCGTGCTGATCTCCCATATAAATCATCTGCGAGCGAGCGGGCTGTCGCGGCGCGAGGCGATCTGCCTCGGCGGCCAGCACCGGCTCCGGCCCATTCTGATGACCGCCTTTACCACCATCCTCAACCTGATGCCGATCGTGCTGCCGATGGTCTATGGCACGTCCGAGGGCTTTGCCCGCCGCTGGGGGCCGGTGGGCTTGGTAGTAGCCAGCGGCTTGGCCACCTCAACGGTGCTGACCCTAATGCTAGCCCCGACGCTCTATTCGCTGTTGGACGATCTGGCGCTGTGGTGCAAGCGGGTGATGCGCGCATCGCACAGCACGAGCACGGTCAACGCATGAAGGTAGGGGCGTCCCTGTATGCTGAACATCCCCCCGAAGCAACCTACCGACGGCGCACTTCGACAAGCTCAGTGCGCGCTAAACTCCGTGCGTTGAGCTTGTCGAAACGCACACCAAAGACCGACGCAACTAGCGTCTCCCAATAAGGGGCAAGCATGACGGAAACTGAACGCGCAGCGCCGCCTTTTCGCGCCCCCGTGCCGCTGCAGGTACGGCGCGAACTAGCCGAGGTAGTAGGCCCCGACGAAGAGCTTCGCTTGGCGGTAACTACGGATATCAAGCTCGACGGCCAGTACGGCGAGGCGTGGCTCATGGCTACCGCCGACCATCTAGTCGCCCTCAGCCCCGATGGCGGCGGACCGCCCGATGTGGTCTGCTTGCCGCTGAACGAAATAAAGGGCGTGGAAGTACGCGAGGATTGGGGCACTGCGGCCCTCAAGGTGCGTACCGAGGAGCGGGGCGCTACTATGGCCGTATTCTCCAAGAGCTTGGTGCCTGCGCTGTCCGAACTGCCCAATCAGGTCGAGCGCCTAGTCAAGCAAGCCCAACCGACCGAACCCGACGGCCAAATGCTCCACGGGCGGTTGGCCGGAGCGCGAGCCGGGCGCAAGCGCTGCGACCGCTGCGGCCAAGTCATTCCGCGCTACTACGGCGTATGCCCAGCCTGCCTAGAAAAGGGCAAGCTGCTGTTCCGGCTGTTGAGCTATGCCAAGCCGCATTGGCGGCTCATTACCTTTAGCCTGCTGCTCATGGTGGCGGCCACCACCATTGGCCTAGGCCAGCCGCTGCTGATGAGCGTTCTCATCGACGATGTCTTGAATGTCGGTGCCCCTTCTTCTACGGACGTTGAGGTGCGCTTCGATCTGCTGGCTCTTTTGCCGGTGGCCAAAGATGATCCAGTCGCGGCACTGGCCTGGCTAGTAGGCCTGTTAATTTTGATGAACCTCACCGTCAGCGTCCTATCGGCTCTGCGCGGCTACATCATGGCCCGCATCGGCCAGCGCATCACCTACGGCCTGCGCAACGAGGTGTACACCCATCTCCATGCGCTATCACTTAGTTATTACAACAAAAATGAGACCGGGCGCATCATGGCCAGCGTCACCCAAGACGTGGGCCGCTTGCAGGACTTCATCAGCGACGGCCTGCAAGAAGCCATCCGCGATGTGCTCACCCTAATCATCATCTGCATCATCCTCTTCGGGCTCAATCCCGGGCTGGCGGCTCTCGTGTTGCTGCCGACGCCCCTGCTAGTGTGGGCGACGCTGCGCTTTGGCCGCAAGCTGCACGCCATCTACCGGCCCTTGTGGCGCCGCTGGGCCAGCCTGAGCGCCCTGCTCGCCGATACCATCCCCGGGGTGCGCGTGGTCAAAGCCTTCGCCCAAGAGCGACGAGAAGTGGGCAAGTTCAAGGGCCGCAGCCTGGATCTGCTGCGGGGCGAACTGCGCGTGGCGTGGATGCGTAGCCTCTTCGGCCCGGTCATGACCTTTGTGACCGCCATCGGCACGATCATCATCTGGTGGGTCGGGGGCCGCGACATCCTATCCGGTGAGCTGACCTTGGGAGCCTTTGTCGCCTTCACCATGTACATGTATCGCTTCTACGGGCCGGTCGAGAGCTTGTGCCGCCTCAACCACCGCTTCCAGCGCGCCGCCACCTCGGCCGAGCGCGTCTTCGATGTACTCGATACGCACCCAGAGATAATCGACCAGCCCGGAGCTATGCTCATGCCGCCCATCGAGGGCCGGGTCGAATTTCGCGGCGTCCACTTCGGCTATGAAGAAGACAAGCCCGTCATTGAGGATTTGAACTTCGCCGTCGAGCCGGGCGAGATGATCGGCCTAGCTGGCCACAGCGGCGCAGGCAAGAGCACCCTAATCAACCTCATCTGCCGCTTCTACGAGCCGCAGGAAGGGGCCATCCTCATCGACGGCCACGACACCCGCCACCTGAATATCCAATCGCTGCGCGAGCAAATAGGCGTGGTCCTGCAGGATCCGTTCCTCTTCAACGGCACAGTCGCCGACAACATCGCCTACGGCCATCCCGAGTCTTCCCTCGAACAGACCGTGGCCGCGGCCAAAGCTGCCAATGCGCACGACTTCATCATGAACATGCCCGACGGGTACGACACCATGGTCGGCGAGCGCGGCACCCGCGTATCCGGGGGCGAGCGGCAGCGGCTGTCCATTGCCCGGGCCATTTTGCGCAACCCGCGCATTCTCATCCTCGACGAAGCCACCTCCAACGTCGATACCCAGACCGAAGCGCAGATTCAAGAGGCGTTGGAGCGCCTCGTCCAAGGGCGCACCACCTTTGCCATTGCCCATCGCTTATCGACCCTCAAAAACGCCCACCGCCTGCTCATCCTCGACAAGGGCAAACTCGCCGAGATCGGCACCCACGACGAACTGATCGCGCAGGACGGCATCTACGCCAACTTGTGCCGCATGCAAACCGAAATGTCTAAACTGAGAGCTTGGTAAAATCATGCAGCAGCACCATAAATTAGCCGCTGAAATCACTTATCTCGACCCGGACAAAGCGCGATTTTTCGTCGATGCTTTCGAGGACTTGAACCTAGAGTTGGCCGAGGATCAAACCTATTCAAGGGTCCGGGTCAAACGGGCTTTTCCCCTGAGTTGCGACGACTGCTTTATCGTCGTCCAAGACCGCCAAGGCAAGGAGATTGGCTCGCTGGCCCGACTCGACGCGCTAGATCGGGACAGCCGCCAAGCCGTGGAAGACGAATTGGAGCGAGCCTATTTCACGCCGCGTATCCAGCGCATCGCCAAGGTGACAACGGCCAACCGAGTGCCGCGCTGGGAGGTAGAGACCGACCGCGGACCGCGCGCCTTTGAGATCTATTCCAGCCACCGAAATAGCGATGTGCGCCTTTTGGGCGGCGGGCGAGTCATAGTACAAGACGCCGACGGCAACCGCTATGAGATTCCCGACTACCGGCATCTAGATCCGGCCAGCCAAGCCTTGGTCGAGGAAATGCTGTGAGGGGCGAATATACCGGCTCACCTATAGCAATGCGGCATGATTTGCACGATTCGAGCGGTGGATCGTCTTGTGCATCCTATTCTGCGTCTATCTGCGTCCATCTGCGGATCACCTTGTAAATGGATTGCTATATCGCCACTAAGCGAAAGGAACACCCATGCGCCAAGGGATATTCAAGCTGTCAATGACCCTAGGTAGAAGCCCACGCGAGCAACCCGAGCGGGTGAAAATCTGCCGAGAAATGGGCGTCACCGGCTGCGTAACGTCACCGCCCCTCGAAGAAATAGGCCGCGATCAATACGCAGCGGCCATGCGCCAGCAGCAGCAGGAATGGGCCGAGGTTGGGTTTTCGATCCCCGTGTACGAGACCATGACGCCCACTCGCTCCGAACACATCCGCCGAGGGACTCCGGGCCGCGATGAAGAACTATTGGACTTCATCGCCGCCGTGGAGGCCATGGGCCAAGTCGGCATTCCCGTGCTGTGCTACAACCTCGGCGCGGGCGGCGCGCGCACCGATTGGGTGCCCACGCGCGGCGGTGCCATCTCCTCGCAATTCGACTACGCCGAGTCGCACCAAGAGCCCCCTTTGGCGGAACCCCAAACCGAGGAAGAACTCTGGGACAATCTGACTTGGCTACTCGAACGCATCATTCCCGTCGCCGAGAAAGCCAATGTCCGCATGGGCTATCACCCCAACGATCCGCCGATCTCGCCCTATCGGAAGTCCGCTCAAATCATGGTCAGCGCCGACGCGTACCGCCGCCTGATCAACATCGCGCCGAGTCCCAGCAACGGCGTCACGTTCTGTCAAGGCAACTTCAAGGCCATGGGCGAGGACATCTACTCGGTGGCGCGGGAATTCACCGAGCAGGGCAAGGTCCACTTTATCCACTACCGCGACGTCAAGGGCACGGCGGGAACGCGGTTTACAGAAACTTTTCACGACGATGGCCCGACGGATATGGCGCGGATGCTGGAGATCTACTCCCGCGCCGGTTTCGCAGGCCCCATCCGCCCCGACCACGCGCCGACTATGGGATCCGAGGACGCGGAGACGACCCGTGGCTACGGCATGTTGGGGAAAATTTTCGCCTTCGGCTACATGATCGGCATGATGCAGGCGCAAAACCTAGCTTACGAATGAGGAGGAGCCAAGAATGAAGATCGACGATATCGACGTCTATTGTATCGAACCAGAAATTTTGCCAGAGGTACCCGACTATCCACCATTCCTGTCGGCGCTACACCAACGCGTGGTCTTCAAAGTCAGCCTCGACAACGGGATCGTCGGCTACGGCGAGTACCGTTGCTACGCGCCCGACAAATCGGTCGTCGAGCCGCTGATCGGGCGCAATCCCTTTGATTTTATCAACCACGATCTCAACATCGGCCTCAGCCAGTGGTGCTTGGGGCTGTCGGCGGCGCTCTACGACGCCATGGGCAAGTACCTCGAAATCCCCGCCTACAAGCTGATGGGGACGAAGGTGCGGGACCGAGTCGCAGTATCCGCGTGGACGCGCCCCTCACCCCCGGAAGTGCTGAGCCGCGAGATACAGCGCGCCGTTGACCAAGGCTACATGCTGTTCAAAATGCACACCTGCCACCACTACGATGTGTTTGAACAGAACGAGGCCGTGGAGCAGACCGCCCCCGATCGCTTTCGCATTCAGTACGACTTCAACCACAACCGCTCTCTCGGCGTAGTCCTGCCGATCCTCAAGCGGCTGGAGAAATCGTGGGTAGTAGGCTGCGTGGAGGACCCCTTGGTCCTATCCGACATCGACGGTTGGCGGCGACTGCGGGAGAAGACGGACCTCCCGCTCTACATGCACGTGCCGCCGCTCGGCGGTATGCAGGAGATGCTGCACGGACTCGCCGACGGCTATATCATCGGCGAGTACTGCGGCGGTTTCGGCGACGCCCTACATCGCGGTTTCGCCTACTCAAAGGCAAACATTCCCTCGGTCATTCAGCTCACGGGCGGAACCTTGGTCACGGCCTTTGCCCTGCACTTGGGAGCGGTTCTGCCAAAGGTCGCCCATACCATCACGCTCGACGACAACTACGTCGAGGATCTGGCAGCGACGCGCATTCCCGTCATCGAGGGTTGCTCTCCCGTGCCAGAAGGGCCGGGTCTAGGCGTGGATGTGCGGGAGGAAGAGCTCGAACGCCTAGCCAATAGACCGCCGCGAGAAAAGCCGAGAGTCCTCGGAGTCACGACGCTGCCCGGAGGCGGCACGCTGTACTCGGTAGGCTTCCCCAATCTGGAATCCCTCATGGGGTACCAAGAGGGAACGATTCGCGGCCATCGCTTCGAACTGCGCCAAGACGACGGCTCAGAGGAGTTCGCTAACCTCTACGAACGCGCTCAACGCGAAGGCTCCATCCTCGAGGCTGGATGAGAAAGGTCTCCACCGAGTACCCAGTGCTGAAGTCGGCGAGACTGCTGCTGCGTCCCTTTGCACTGGCTGACTGTGCCGAGGTCAACCGCCTAGTCGGCGATGAAGCGGTAGCCTCCACACTGGTTGCAGTAAAGTATCCCTACAGCGAGGATATGGCCCGCCGCTGGATCGCCAAACACCAACCCAGCTACGACGCCGGAGGAGCGCTGAACTTCGCCGTGGAGGAGCGAGCAAGCCAAGTGCTGGTCGGATTCATCGGGATTGGCGGCGATGAAAGCCGAGCCGGCATGGGCTATTGGTACGGTCGACCGTACTGGGGCAAAGGCTACGCCACCGAGGCTGGCCGCACCACCGTGGCCTTCGGCTTTGAGGAACTCGGCCTTGAGCGGATGGAGGCGTCGCACCTGAAGGACAACCTAACTTCTGGCCGAGCGCTGCAGAAAATGGGCATGTCCCACCAAGGCCGCCGGGTCCACTACGTCCCCAAATGGGCCACCCATTGCGACAAGGAAGAGTACGCCATCGACCGAGAGGATTATCTGCAATTGTGCGCGGAGAAGCCGGAGCACTATCGCTACGAACGATTGGTTCCGTCCGCATGATTGTACACGGAGATATTTGTTTGACTTCTTCGCCAAACACCACCGCTAAAGGCTGCAATGACTATGGCAACCGATTTGGAATATCTGCAAAAGTTGGACAACCCCGAGGACCGCACTCGCTCACTTATCGACCTCATCGACGTGCAGACCGTCGATTTGGAATTGGCCGCCTTCTTAGCCTCTCACGTCTGGCGTGGAGCTTCCTATATCACCGGTTCAGGTCCCGGTGGCATCGGCAAGACCACCACCATGCAGGCCCTGCTCAGTTTTGTCGGAGCCAACCTCCCCTTTGTCGCCGCACTACCGGGAGAAGTGTCCTCCATTGGAGGAGCCAAGTCCTGCGTCATCTCCAACGAATTGAGCGACCATCCTCCCCCAACCTATCTATGGGGAGACGACCTGCGCGCTTTCTTTGCTCTAGGCGAAGCCGGGCACACGCTAGTCAGCAATGTCCACGCCGACGACCTCGATGAAATCCACGATCAGATTGTCGAAACAAATCAAGTACCCGAAGCGCAGTTCCGCGCCATTAACCTACTCATTTTCATTTGCCTCGAAGGCGGCAATCCCCCTCAGCGGCGCATCAAGGATACGACCACGCGCCGCATCATCAACAAGATCTACTATAGCAATGGCAAAGAAAAACATCGTCTCATTTACAACCCCCAAAAGGGCCTGTTAGACCACGCGCCGCGCAACGAGCAACGCGAGCAAAACTGTCGCGCTTTCTTAGCGGAAATGATCGCGAGCAAGGAGCGCCGTCTCGCCGAAGTGCGCCGCCGCTTTTTACAGTGGCATAAGGCGTGACTGACATTTCCACTGTACGAATTGTCGTATCTAACTAATAGAAGATAACCATGGAACGAAAAACGGCTGCTGAATACGACCCACAACTGCTCAAGCTATACGACCGCTACGTCCACGGCGACATTGACCGCCGCCAGTTTCTCGATGATGCGGCCCGTTTTGCCATCGGCGAGCTGACAGCTACTGCTATGCCGAACTACGAACTAGATGAGAGAATCAACGTCGGCTGGCCGGCGTACGAAGCCGCGCTAAAAGAAGCCGACATCGACTATGCGATGCACATGTACCCAAGCGTCAATCACGGCTTCCACAACGACACCACGCCCCGCTACGACGAAGCAGCCGCCAAACTGGCTTGGGAACGCACAATTAGTTTCTTCAACAAAACGTTGAAAGCTGAATAATGGCCGATAGCAAAAAAGAGGGTGGAGTCGTTTCTTTGCGGCGAGGTATCCTACTGATTTTTGTCCTAGGGACCGTAGGACTAGGCACCGAACTACTGCTGCTCGATCATTTTGAAGAATGGCGTCAACAGGTGCCCTTGGTCTTGTTGGCACTCGGATTAATTTTGTTGGCGGTGCGGCTACTTTACCGGGGCGCGATCATCCTGCGTCTATTCCGCTGGACTATGCTAACTTTCGTCTTAGGCGGCATGGTCGGTCTCTGGTTCCATCTTAGTTCCAATATGGAGTTTGAATTGGAAATGCACCCGACGCTGAGCGGGTTGGAACTTCTTTTTAAAGCATTGAGCGGCGCCATGCCAGCATTGGCACCTGGGGCGCTGGTCCAGCTAGGCCTGATCGGGTTTCTTTATACTTACCACCACCCGGCGCTGAGCCGGGAACAAACAAAGGAGAATTAAGCAATGCAGCACGTCATTTCAGTAGCAGTTCTAACCATCTGCCTCTACGGTAGCAATGCCCAAGGACAGGTCGGCAAAAACGAAACGGTCCTCAACCCCAACCGCGCCGGCACCGAACAACTGTTAGCCCTAGCGCAACTCGATTCAGCATTGGTCGAGGGGATTGTAGAGCAGAGACCTTTTATCGGCATGGAAGCGTTCGACGCCTATTTGGATTCGACCTTGGCGGACTCGGTCCAAGCTGAATTGTATGTCAATCTCTTCCTGCCGATCAATCTCAATACCGCCAGCGACGCCGAGATGAAACTAGTGCCGGGAGTCGGCAAGCGCATGGCGCACGAGTTTGAAGAATACCGACCCTATAAAAGCATGGCACAATGGAGACGAGAAATCGGAAAATACGTCGATGACGACGAACTGGCGCGGCTAGAGCAGTACGTCTTCGTGCCGCTTGAACTCAACACTGCTAGCGAAGCGGATTTCCTCACAATCCCCGGAGTCGGCAAGCGCATGGCGCACGAGTTTGAGGAATACCGGCCCTACAAGAGCATGGCACAATGGAGACGAGAAATCGGAAAATACGTCGATGACGACGAACTGGCGCGACTGGAACGGTATGTATTTCTTGAAGAATAGGCCCTAGGTATTAACTTCTATCCATGGCCAAAATAGACCGCAAAAAGCTCATTCTTGAGGAGGCCGCCCGCCTCTTCTCGGCCAAGCGCTTCGACGAAGTGCTCATGGACGACATTGCCCATCAGGCCGGCGTCGGCAAAGGAACGATCTACAAGTACTTTGCCGATAAGGAAGAGCTGTACTTTGCGGTGGTCTTCGAAGGCATCCGGCGGCTCAACGAGCAACTCCAGCGCAAGGCCAATCGTCAGCAGAATCCCGAAGATGAACTCCGCCGGATGGTCCACGCCATCGTCTCCTTCTTCAGCCAGAACCGCTTCTTCTTTCGCTTGATGTCGCAGGAGGATGGCAAGAGCGAGGACGGCAGGGGCGAAAACCGCAAGCGCTGGCGCGAGGAACGACGCATCCAACTCGCAGCAATCGAATCCGTCCTACAAAACGGCGCTGATGAGGGTGTCTTCTCCGTCGATCACCCAAAGGTCGAAGCCGCTATCCTCCGCGACATGGTGCGCTCGGTGATGATCCATTCAAGAGGTCTGAACGTCGAGGCGATGGCCGATACCATCATGCGCATCTTCCTCCAAGGCGTGCGCAAAACGCCCTGAGCGACGCCTGCGCTATCTATGTATATTAAAACGTCTCTTGGCTAAAGGACTTTGGTATGGGATCTATCGCAACAGATGATATACGCGCAATGCCCTGTTACAGCATTCCCGAGGCTGCTCACTATCTGCGCATTCCCGAGACTACCCTTCGCTCTTGGGTGCGAGGCCGCAAGTACCCTACTAGCAAGGGAGACCGGTTCTTCCAGCCTGTGATCGAGCTGCCAGACGATAGCCAGAATCTTCTATCCTTTATCAATCTGGTCGAAATTCATGTGCTAGATGCCATCCGCCGCGACCATCGCATATCACTGCACAAGGTCAGGATTGCCATCGATTTCATCAAAGAAGAACTAAATTCCGATCGCCCTCTCGCATACCACAAGCTCGAAACCGACGGCTTGGACCTCTTTATCGAGGAATACGGTCAACTCATCAATGTTTCTCAGGCTGGACAACTAGTACTTCGGAACCTGTTGCAGGCACATCTGCGACGCATTGATAGGGATTCGGCTGGTTATGCTCTGAGGCTATACCCATTTACGCGCAAGCGCCTAGGCCAACAACTTATAGAAGAACCCAAGGCAATTGTCATTGATCCTCGCATATCTTTTGGTCGCCCGGTGCTCGCAGGCACTGGGATTCCTACAGCTATTATAGCCGAACGCTACAAGGCTGGGGAAGCAATCGGTGCATTAGCGGACGACTATGGCCGCTCAACGCTCGAGATCGAAGAAGCGATCCGCTGTGAATTATACACCCGCGCAGCCTGAACCACTTGTTTTCTTTATTGACCGTTCTCTAGGGAAGAAGACGATTGCCGACGCCCTCAAGCAAGAGGGTGCTGAGGTCTATGTCCACGATGACCTGTTCCCCGCTGACACCGAAGACGAACGTTGGCTCCACGAGGTCGGCAAGAGAAAATGGGTCGTTCTCACTAAGGATCTCAGGATCAGATATCGAACGTCTGAGCGCCTAGCCGTCAAAACGGCCAACATAGCCATGTTTACACTTACTGCCCGGGATTGTCAGGGCAGCGAAATGGCCGATATATTCGTCAAGGCGCTTCCCCGGATAGCTCGTTTCCTCAAAAAGAATCGGCCCCCCTTCATAGCGAAGGTGACCAGAAGAGGCGAGGTCTCGATGCTAATTGATCTCCATTAATGCCCAAAGCTAATCGGCACCGGTCGCCTACGCATCACCATTCCTAATTCCCCCAAAATCCGCGACTCAAAACTGCCGCTCGCCATCAATAGCAGCATCCCAGCGCTGAGAGTACAAATAATCCATCACAGCCTGCGTGGCGGTGGGAGAGCCAATCTGTTGCAGAGCACTGAGCGCGAACGCGCCCACGTGACCGCAGGAATCGTCGAGCGCCCTGAAAAGCTGGGTTTCTAACGGAGCGGCGGCTTGGCCGAGCTGGGCGCACGCTATCGCCGCGTTGGTCCGCACCTGGTCGCGCGGCACCCAGCGGCGACCGGCTTCCTCCTGCCAATTTGGATGATCGGCCGAGAGCATTCGCCCCAAGACTTCCACTGGTACGTCCCGAGCGATATTGCCCAGCGCGACAAGCGCCGTGCGCACCAAGCGATGCGAGCCATCTTCGAGGCTCCGCGTCAGCGCCGGGACTGCTGCCACTGCGTGCGAATCCATCTCGCCGAGGGCAAAGGCCGCGTTGACCTGAGTCCACTCGCTTTCGTCCTCCAACAACTCACAAAGCGCCTCGACCGCGGGTTCGCCAACGGCCGCCAGCGCCTGCGCCGCATCTTCCATGTTAGTCGCCCCCTCGTTCCAAGCGGGTGGGGCTTCGTGTTGATCGGCCTCACGACCTGCGGCGCACAACGCTTTGGCCAGTGACGCAACCGCCGGCTCACCAATCGCGCCCAGCGCATAGGTCGCGGCCGTGCGCATGGCTTGGTGATCGGTGCCCAAACACTCGACGAGCACTGGTACAGCGGCCGCCGCATCAACGCCGAATCCAGCCAACTGTTGTGCTGCTGCAAGCCGTTGCTCCAAGTCCAACTCTGGATCGAGCTGAGCGATAAGCGCTGGCACATCCCCAGCAGCCTGTGGCCAGCTATCGTAGCGATCCCGCTTGCCGCAGAGCCAATCCCAAGTGTGCGCCCAAGCCAGTTCCAGATCGTAGGGAGACTCAATGCGTTGGGGCTTTTGCCAGTACATGCTTTTGCAGTCCCAAGTCGGTGCCGTCGGCTCGGAGGCTCGCATGTAGATGAACTTGATCATGTGCCGGTGCCTCGGCAGCAGGCTGACGCCGGCCGCGTGGCCCACATCGAAGTGCGTCAGCGACACCGTGCCGGCCCGGCCAGCCAATGGCAAGGCGCGCGCCCGGTCCTCGTCGGTCAGTCCGCGATTGAACTGCGTCCCCGGAATCACGTGCGTCGACCCCAACTCGACCGGCGAATCCTGCGGGTAGTACATGATCCGCGCATAGCGCAGATAGTGCTGGCGTGGATGGCCCATCGGCGTGTACCCGTCCTGATGGCAGTTGCGGCGCAGCCTTTCCTCGGCCTCGGCCACAGGCACAGCTTCCTCCACCGGCTTGAGCGGATGGCAGTAGCGGTGCGGATGCTCCAAGTAATTCGGGCCTAAGACGCTGATGAGCGCGCCGCGCACCTCGGGCGAGTTGAGCACGTGGCGCATGGCGGGCACGCGCGGCAGAATGTTGTTGCCCGGATTTAGCTCGGAGTCGATGATTTGGTTGAGCCGCTCATAGCACGCCTCGTGCGTCCCCTCGGGCACAGTCGGCTCAAAGACCAGATAGCCATTGACGATAAACTCGCGCATCTGCTCGTCGGTGAGCAGGATCGGGTCGGTCATAATAGTCTCCTATTGTTAGTGGTTAGTGGTCAGTGGTCAGTGGTCAGTGGTCAGTTCCCCGCCCCTTCCCATTATGTGGGGATGGGCCGGGGCTGGTCACTGGTCACTGGTCACTGACCACTGCCTTATCACCTCGGCCTTTAGCTGTTCGCAGCGGCGCGGCGCGTACGGGGGCTGTTGGGTCTCGCGCAAATCAAAGCCAAAGGCGCGCTTGCTCAAAACGATGACTGGCGGCGCTTGAATCCGCTTGAAGTAGTTGATCCGCACTTGGCGCTCCACCCATTCGAGATCTTCGATCCAACTGCGCGCGTCCGGGAAGTACGCGCGGAAACGCGCCTCATCGTCCCACTCCAACTTCTCTAACAACACACCCTCTATAAACCACTGCAACAAATCGCTGCTGTGCCGCCGGTATTCGATAAACTGCCGCAGCACGGCGTCGTGGTATCCGTACTTAATCGGATCGCCCAAGCCCTGCGTCACGTCTTGGGCCTCAGACAGCTCGGCACTAGGCACCACCGAGCCGTCGAGCAAATTCTCCGGCACCACAGCGCGGCCATAGACATCCTCGTTGAGAAAGCGCGCCAGCGCGAAGACCTGCACCTTGTACAGGTCGGCAATCGGAGCCACCGCGCCGCTGACATCCCCGTAGAGCGTGGCATAGCCCAAGGCGACCTCGGTCTTGTTGCCGTTGGACGTGAACACGAGTCCGTATTTGGCCGCTAATCCGGAGAGCACATCGGCAAAGCGGATGCGCGCCTGCACGTTCTCATCCACCAACCGCGTGTACTCGCCCTGCCCCACGGAAAATTCCGCGCCCTGCACGAGAGCGGCGACGGCCTCGTACAGCGATTCAATCGGGCAGCATAGATAATCGACGCCTAGCGCGGCGCACAGCGAGCGGGCGTTGTCTTGGGTAACAGCGGCGTTGAAGCGCGTCGGCATGTTGACCGCAAACACGCGCTCCGGGCCAAAGGCGCGCTCCAACAGACAGCAAACCACGCTGGAGTCCACGCCACCGCTCGTCGCAATCAGGAACTTGCTCTCCGCACCGCGCACGTCGTCCAAGTGCCGCAGCCCAGTGAGGATACCCGCGTACTGGGCTTCGATTTCGCTTTGGGCCGACGCGACCTCGCCGCAACTCGTGAGTACGAGCTGTTCCCGCCACGGACGCGCGCGGCACGCAATGTCTCCGCTGGCCGCGTACGCCGTGCTGTCGCCGTCAAACACAATGATGTTCTTGCCGTTGTTTTGCGCTCCAACTTGGTTGACGTAGAAAAACGGCAGGGGCGAACGCGCCAGTATCTGGCGCACCACGCGGTTGCGCTTGTCGCTTTTCTGCCAAGTAAAAGGCGAGGACGAGAGGTTAAATACGGCCTCAGCCCCGCGGCGGCGATACAGCGCGAGCGTGTCGAGGGACTCGCCGCTGTGGCAGTAGTCCTCGCACCACATGTCCTCGCACAGTTGCACGCCAAAGCCAAAGGCCCGCCCGTCCTTGAGCCGCACCTTGTACGGATACAACCAGTCCTCCAGCGACCGGCCCTCGGCCTCAGCTAAGTGGCGCAGCGAGAAGAAGTGCCGGTCGTCGTCAAAGAATCGATAGTTGGGATGCAGGGTCTTGGGGTGGACGCCGCAGGGCAGCCCGGCGGGCACGGCTTCGCGCACCGCGTATTCTCCGTTGGCGCACACATAGACGGCATTGTACTTGCGCCGCCGTCCATCTTGTCCATTGTGGACGGGGTCCACCGCTACATTGCCAAAAATCACGGTCAACCCAGTGCTGGCCCGGCAAATCTCGTCGCTATACGCAGCAAAATCCTCCACGTAAGCATCCATCTCCCACAAGTCGCCGAGGATATAGCCGCTAATGCACAGCTCGGAAAACACCACGACCTCAGCGCCGGCCTCCCGCGCTTGCGCGATAAAAGCCAGCATCCGCTCCGCATTCAGGTCGGGTCGCCCAGGCTTGACCTCCATCTGCACCAAGGCGATTGCGGGCAGACCCATCAGGCCATCACGGGGACCCGCGCCTCGTGGATGCACTCGGCCAACAGCGGCACGCCCTCGCGGACCGCCTCCAGCGAGGCAAAGCCAAAGGCGAGGCGTATGGCCGGCACATCCTCGCGCCGGATGTGGAAGCCCTGCCCCCGCGCCACCACAATGCCGCGCTCGGCACACAGGGCCATGAGGCGATCGCGATCTACATCTTCGGGGAACTCGATCCAGATGAACATGCCGCCCACCGGCCGCGACCACGTGCACAGATCGCCCGCGTTCTCTTCGAGACCGGCGAAGACTGCGTCGCGCTTTTCCTTGAGAATGGCGTTGGTCTCTGCTAGGTGCTGCCACAGCCGGTCGCGGAACAAGGCCGCGCAACAAGCGGCCGCCAGCAAGCTATTGCCCCCGTCGTAGCGGCGGTCGAGAATCCGCCCCAGCATGGGCGGCCGAGCCAACAAATAGCCCAACCGCACGCCGGGTCCCAAAATTTTGGACAGCGAGCCGATGTACAGGACGTCGGGACTATCGTCGAGCGCGTAGAGCGCCGGCTCTTCTGGCCCCTCAAAATGCACATCGCCGTAGCAGTTGTCTTCCACCACAATGGTCTCGTAGTAGCGCGCTACTTCGAGCAGTTCGAGGCGGCGCTGCCTCGGCATGACCGAGCCGGTGGGGTTTTGGTAGGTCGCCAAGGTATAAATAAAGCGCGGCGGAGTACCCTTGCGGCGCAAATCCGCCAAAACGTCAGCCAGCGCATCGACGCGCATGCCCTGCTCGTCGAGCGGCACCCCGACCAGCTCGGCCCCCAACCGCTTGTACGCGCCAATCGTCCCGGAATACGTTAGTTCCTCGGTGACGATCACGTCCCCCGGCCCTTCCATCAGTGCTTCGGCTACCAGCGTAACTGCCTGCATGGAGCCGTTCATCAGCGCGATGTGGTCCGCGGACACGTCGATGCCCTCGCGCTTGGATTCGCGCATGGCCATGACCTCGCGCAAGCCCTGATGGCCCATGTCGCCGGGATAGCGCACCAGCTCTGCGCCCAACTCGCGCACGGCCTCGCTAGCCGCCTCGGCCAGCGCCTCCGTGGGGAACGAGCCGGGATCCGTGCGTCCACTGCCAAAATCGTATGTGCTCATAATATGCTCCTTTTGTCTTTTAGAGCTAAGTACACGACAGTAGAAGTGGTATGAGATGCTTCGCTACGCTCAGCATGACAACCTAAGACGACAGCACCTGTCATGCTGAGCGTAGCGAAGCGGAGTCGAAGCATCTAAGAAGCTGTCTGGAAATTCCGGGTGTGCCCCGAGCGTGAGCGAAAGCGGGG
>VXOR01000095.1 GCA_009840005.1 Gemmatimonadota bacterium | reverse complement strand
TTTATAACCCCCCGGGGGGGGGCCCCCCACCCACCCCCCCTTGCCCGCGGGCGTCGCCCCCCCCCTCTCGCCCGCCCCAATGGCCGCCCCCCCCCCGCCGGGGGGGGGGGGGGGGGGGGGGGCGCCCCCCCCCGAAGAGGCGGACCAAGGGCGCGCCCATAAAGGCGGCCAGATCAATGCCCTCTTTGACTTCGGCAATGCGCTGGCGGCGGTCGGCTTGGGGCAGGGCAACGCCCTCGGGGCGGCCGTCGATCTGCTCGACGCCGACAAAGCCGCGGCCCACGCCCAAAAAGCCAATGGGCAGGCCGCACTGCTGGCAGAGGGCCTTGATGGAGCGCAGATAGGCCGGGTCCCGGGCGCGGAAGCCGCGGAAAAGCTGAAAGTCGACCACGTCGAGGTCCCAGGCGCGGATCTGGCGCACCAAGGCGGCGATGTCCAGCCAGTTGCGCGGGTCTTCCTTATCGGCATAGGGCAGGTCTTCGGCGACCCGCAGCATGGCGTTGCAGCCGAGTTTGATCATGCGATGTCCGTGTATCCGGGCGCATCGGGCAGAAGTCGACCATGAACTCGACCTTGACCAAGCGCCCAAAAAGATCCTTACAATACACTACACAGAGAAGTTAAACCATGAATCTAATCGCCCCGACGGCAACGATACAAGTACCGGACTGGGTCGCGTACCCGGATCGCGACTGGATACAGATTGCGCCCGCCGAAGCCGGTCTCGATGCGCGGAAATTCGCCGCCTGGCTGGCCAGCCTCGATGTCAGAGGGGCGAGCTTTGGCGGCGAAGACCACAGCGGCAACCAGTACGGTGCCGTGCTCACGCGCGGCGGATACCTAGTGCACGCTTGGGGCGACCCCCACTATCGGCATCAAACGGCCTCGGTCGGCAAGGCCCTGACGTGGGTAGCGCTGGGCGCGGCCGTTGGCGACGGCCTCCTCGACCCGGACGAGCCGATCCACCAGACGTGGACCGGAGCTGGGCAACTGTCGCACGAGCACAAGTACCTCGATTGTGGCCACCACCAAAAACTCACCTGGCGTCACTTGATCGGGCGGCGTGACGAGAGCCTGCACTGGGGCGGCTTTCCCTTTGAAATCGGCAATCGCTGGCAGGAGCAGCGCACGGGTCTCGAAGAGCGGGACGCAGTTCCCGGCATCCCCGCATGGGCCCAGTGGACGGGCGATCCCTTCTACGACTGCTACGCCCATGCCGAACCGGGCACCCAAGGGCTGTACAGCAGCGCCGGCTTCTGGCGCTTGGGCCAAGCGCTAACCTACGTTTGGGGCCGCGACCTCAAAGACGTGATCCAAGAGCGCCTATTCGACGCCATTGGCATCCCGTACGAGCGCTGGGACTGGCTTGCCGGCGGCGACGTAAAAGAGCGGAAACACCTCTACCCCACCATTCCAGACGCGTACACCTACCTCGACCCACCCTACGAGATCGGCGGCCAAGTCGTGCGCAGCGGCCCGGGTTGGGTCGTCATCAGCGCCTCGGACCTGGCGCGCTTCGGCCACCTCAATGCCACTCGAGGCATGTGGAAGGGGATGCGCGTCATCGACGACGCCTGGCTGCGCGGCCACGGCGGAGGCAATAAGAGCGGGGCCAGCGGCGAGTGCGAGCACTTCACGGCCATGGGCGTGGTGACGACGATCGGGCTGCCCGAGTACAGTCACGGGGTCGAGACCAAGAGCATCCTCCCCGACGATTTCTTCGTCGCACAAGTCGAGCCGAGTTCCCGAAGAAGCTAGCGGAAAAGCTCAGCGGAGGAATCCTCTAGGCAAGCCGGAACAACTGCTCAATGGGAGGGCGGAAAAGTCTCCGGCCAGCGCGGATCGTAGTCGCTTTCAAAGAGCCAGTTGAAATGATCCGGCACAATGTGGGCGCGGTCCGGGCGCAGTTGACGCCGCAGCCGGGGGAAAAAGTCCATCAGGGCGTCGCGCTGGCTCTTGGGCAGGCCGCCCGAAACGCCGGCGGCGATCCACGAGGTGCCCATGGCTTTGCGGGGCACGGAGTCCTCGTTCTGCCAAGCCGAGTGCAGTCCGGCGCTGCAGAGCACCAAGATCTGTCCCCGGCGCGCCACCGCGGGAACGGGCTCGCACTCGAGCCAGGGCTTTTCGCCCAGGTCCGGGATGTACTCGGGAAAAGCGGCCGCAGTCGGCGGAACTGGAGCAGGCCGCAGGCCGTGCACGCGGGGCAGTTCGGCTTTGTGCTCGGGCCGGAGGACCCGACTCCAGTGCGCCATGATGAGGCGGTGGCTGCCGGGCAGGATGCGCATGGCACCGCGGTGCGCAGGTACATCGTTGAGCCAGAACCACAACTCGGCCCGCATCCGGCGGGGGGTGGCCTCAAAATCCTCCAGTGTGGCCTGAATGTCCACGTGGCCCCCGCGCGCCCACTGCTGACGGGGATCGTCGTACGGCGCTGAGGCCGGGGCCCGCTCGTGGGGGGCCAAGCCCCACCACAGATGGACCGCCTCGGCGCGCAGCAGCTTTTTGGCCACCTCCTCAAAGTACGGGTGCTGGATGACTTCGACGTAATCCGGATCCTCGTACGGTGCACCGCCGTTGTCGCGCAAGCGGTCCCACGCCGCCTCTGCCCGGTCCAACTGCTCGGTGGTGAAGGGGCTGTCGATAGTTACGGCACCCTGCGCTTCGTACTGGGCCAATTGCTTATCGGTGATCATGGGCATCCTCAATTATTTTGGCCAAGCATAGAGCATTGTCGATGGTGAGTCAAGAACCTGCCAAAGGGACTTGATCGAGCCGTCCGGCTGGGGTTAATTGCACCTGTTGACGCACTAGGCCGCAGCGCCAGCCAGAAGACGAGGAGGACGATCATGAGCAAGACCCACGAAGTGATGTTCTACACCGACGGCCGCCATTCAAGCGTGTACTTATACGAGCCGCCCATGGGGGCCAAACAGTACCTAGAGCCCATCGACGAACTGGTCGACCTCGGCATTGACACCATCACCTATGCCGTGGGCGACTGTAGTGTTTTGCTCTACGCCACCAAGGTAGGCGAACGCTGGGGGCACAACGTCGACCTGACCGACCACGATATTTGGTGGCGGGCGGCGCACAACGCCAGGCTGATGATCGAACAGGGCACGGACCCGCTCATGCTCGTGTGCCAGCGGGCGCAGCAGCGCGGTTTCCAGTTTCTGCCCAGCCTGCTGTTGAACATGATTCACACGCCGCACGACCGCGTCACCAATTGCCGGGTGGCCGACTTCACCACCGAGCATCCCGAATGGCAGGTCGGCGAAGAGCCCGAGTACCCCGAGGCCCGCTTCGACAACCCCAACCGGCTGTCCTTTGCCGTCCCCGAAGTTCGGGCAGACCGGCTGGCAGTAATCGCCGAATTGGTCGGGGATTACCCCGGCGACGGCATTGAACTGAACATGAACGACTACGCGCCGTTTATCGGCCGCGGGGAGGTAGCCGAGCACACCGAAACCTTGACCGAGTGGATGCGGGAAATACGCCGGGTCTGCGACCGGGCCGCCGCAGAGCAGGGTCGTCCCAAGCGGTTGGTGGTCCGCGTAGGCGCGACCCTAGACGGCAATAAGCGCATGGGGATGGACGTGGAGACCTGGATCGAGGAGGGGATCGTCGACGCGCTGATCTGCATGCAGGTCGTCGGTGGTTTTGCCAACGACACCACTGGATTGCGGGCCGTTGTCGCCGCCGCCGAAGGTAGGGATGTGCAGGTGTTGGCGGGTATGGAATCGACCAATAACCCCGAGCTTTCCCGACCATCAGTTCGGGCCGCTGCTGCCAATGCCTATGCCGCTGGGGTCCACGGCGTGTTTTTCCACACGTATTACCCAATGCCCAAGCGCTATCCATACGATGACGAAGCGGCTGGCAGGCTGAGGTTTATGGGGCATCCGGACTTGCTGGACAATCTCGACAAGCGGTACCGGCTCGGCATTCCCATCAATCCCAAGTCAGCCCCTGCCTATGGCTTGGCCGAACAGCTACCGGCCGAATTGTCGTGCGGAGATCCAGCGCGACCGTTCACGCTGGAAGTGAGCGACGACGTGGCCGGTCGGGACCAAGCCGGCGAGCTGTGGCGCTGCGAGTTGCGTCTGATGTTGCAGCACCTGACGTACGAAGACCGGATCGGGCTGAAGTGGAATGGCGGTGAAATACCCGAGACCGCGTGGCGCAAGGCCGACTGGACCTACCAGTTGCGCCCCAAGCCGGATTACGCAGTCAACGGGTACCGATTGCACATTGATCTCAAGCAGATCCAGCGCCTACCCCAGCGGGGGATAAATACGGTGGAGGTGGAGGTCGTGGAGAAAGACGCCCAGCTCATTCACCCGGTGACCTTGGTGGATGTGGAGCTGGTGGTCGAATACCTGCCGCACCGCAATGCTCTGCGGGACGACGAGGAGTACTTGGCCTGATTTAGGCGGGAGATTCAAACGGCGGGCTCGCGTCGACAGGTCCGCGGGCAAAAAGGCACCCCCGAAGTCCCTTTTATATCACACCTGCGAGATAGCCAATGAAAATTACCAACATCGAACTCATCGAAGTGGACGTCCCCTACATCGCCCCCATCCGCAACATCGGCCACGCGGACTGGGAGCACACCATTGCTAGGGTCCACACGGACGAAGGCCTGATCGGCCTAGGGGAGATCTGGCAGCCGTGCCGCGCAGTGCAGCCGCAAGCGGATGGACTCATCGGCAAAGATCCGCTGGGTATGGCTCTGGAGCGCGCCAGCGAGCCGTGGCAGTGCGCTCTGTACGACATTGTCGCCCAAGCCAAAGGAGTTCCAGTGTGGAGGTTGATGGGCGACAAGGTACGCGATGAAGTACCTGTCGCGTACTGGTCGCCCCACCTGCCTCCGGAGGAGACCGCCAGAGAGGCGGAAAGAGCTGTAGCTCTCGGGTTCACTGTTCACAAGCTCAAGGCGCATCCGGCCGACATTGTGCGCCAAGCGGAGTTGATCGCAGCAGCGACGGCGGGAGTGGACTACGCCATTCGCGTCGATCCCAACTGCGGGTTCAAATATCCCACCACGGCGGTCCGTCTCGCCAAGGAGCTGGTGCCCTACAACATTGAATGCTTCGAGGATCCCGTAGAGAAGATCGACGTCAACTACGCGTGGTATTCGCTGCTGCGCCACAAGACCGACATCCCGCAGGCGTTGCACCTCATCGACCCGTACGCCGTTCTCTGCGCGGTCAAGGCGGACGCTGTGGATTGCTTCAACCTCAGCGGCAACGTGGCTCCCGTGAAGCGGAGCGCCGCCATCGCCGAGACAGCGGGTTGCCCGATCTGGCTGCAGACCGGGGGGTTGTGTCTAGGGGTTCAGGCCGCCTTCTCGGCGCATCTGCAAGCGACCTTGACCAACGATCTGCGGCCCTGCGACGAACTGCCATTTGTGCGCGAAAACGACCTGATCGGGGGCTCGCTGGAATTCGCTTCAGGACACTTTGTCGTGCCCCGTGGAAATGGGCTCGGGATTGCGCTGGACGACGACGCCGTCGCCCACTACCGGACGCAGTGACAATTATCGGGTACGGCGACGGCGAGCCGATTCGCAAAATGACGGCCGGCGGCTTTGAGCTCAGTCACCTCGAACAACTCTACAACTGCATGGACGGCTTCTAGGATCAATCAAACGGCGGGAAAAAAGTCAGATCCGTCCCGAAGTTATCCATCGCCACCACCTCGTCGCCGCGCATCCGTGCGCGGATGGCGCTGTCGCGCCACGTCAGGGTCGTCTCGTGGACGGGCAAGTCAAACGCAAAGCCGATCCAGTACCCCACGGGCGGATTCTCAATCACCGCATAGCCGTCGCGCAAGATAGGCCGCTCGGCACCTTCTACGTTGAATCGTTCCCCGTCGAGCCAAGGCGGCAGGCGCACGTGCAGTGCCCCCGGCTGCTTGACTTTGACCGCTAGGCGCGGATGCGTATAGGGCGATTGCACGGCGAGGGCATCGGTCTCGCCGTCGAACAGCATATCCACCCAATGCCCCGCTCCATCACTCCTCACCACAGCTTTGTACGCCGCGGCCAGCGAGCCTACGGACCCGCCGACAATGTCGATATTAAAGCCAATGCGCGGCTTGTTCGACTGCCAGATGCCCAGCGGCTCGTGCCCGTAAGGAGCCGGGAACCCAAAGCCGCCGCGCAACCTGTGCGCCACCTCGCGCTTGCCGTCCACCCCCTCGGGATTATCTGGCTCGACGATAAACGAGACATCGCGCAATTGCGACGGCAGCAAGTGGCTGCGCAACATGCACTCGGCATCGGCGTAGTACTCGGGACAACCCCAGCGCCCCAAGATGAGCGCCGTCTCGATAATATCGCCGGTATTGTTGGCCTCGCCCCGACGACAAAGCGTGGGTCGGCTCGATACCTCAATGGACCAACCGATCTGATCGCGCAAATCCCACAGGCCGCCATCGTAAAACCGCTTGACCCGCTCCATCAGCTCGGCGTCCCCGGTACATTCAGCCAACTGCGCCAGCGACGACATCGCGCAGGTGGTTGAATGCACGTGCGAGCCAAAGCGCTCGGTGGCAAAGGAGCCATCGTTGAGAAAAAATTCGCGCACGGCCTTATCCTTGAGCGCGGTAGCCAAATCCAAGGCCGGTTGGTGCCCGGTGGCTTGGTACAATTTGACCAGCGGCCCAATGGCGCGCGCCGGCCCTTGGATAAAGGTCCCCTCGCCGATATCGCGGAGGCGCACCGACGTGTCGCGTTCGAGACGCACGCGATCCCATTGCTCGTTGGGCACCCAATAATTGAATAGCAACTCGATGCTGGCCGCAGCCAACTCCATAGCTCGCTCGGACTTGCGGAAGGCTATCAGCGCGTAGAGCGCATGGAATCCCTCGCGCAAATTATGCTCTTGCAGTTCAATGGGATCGCCCTCGCCATTGGTGTGCTGGCCGATGCGCTGCAAGGGCAGCGGTGCTCGGCTATAGGAGAAAAAAGCCGCGCGGGCGTGCTTGTCGATCACCTCCTCGTCCAAGTCCAAGCCCATAGCGTCTTCAGCCGCCAGCATACCGTTCAACAGGCGACCCGGCATGTGGCCTTCCATGCTGCCGCTCAAAAAGGCTTCGGGCCGCACCTGCGCTCCGCCGTAGGGCATATCGGCGTCATCAGCGTTAAAAGCCCGGCTCATAGCTTGGCAACCCAAACGAATGGCGTCGCCGATATCAGCGGTATTTACGTCGCGCAGTTGTACCATGACTTTCCTCAAATACCTGCTACCAAGCGCACGGCCTCGACGGTCCGATCCCCCATGACAAACGGCTCGCCCGGCCCTCCATCCACAAAACCCAACTCCTTCAACCAAGCGCCTTTCTCCTCGTCCTCGACACAGACCCGCACCCAGCAACGCCCCCCAGCCCAGTCCATGACCGCCCGCATCAAATTGACCCAAGCCTCTCCGTAGCGACCGTGGACAAAACCATCCACCTGACAAGCGCCCTCCCCATCGGGCCGCGCACTAGCCAAGCCCACCAAGCGCCCATCTCGGGTGCGAGCGGCAAACCAAGCGCCAGCGCCTTGTGCAACCAGCTTGGCATAACGCGGGTACAGCCCCATACAGGAATTCTGCTCGACATAGCGGGTCGAGTACAATTCGACATTGGCGTCGAGTACCCACCAGTCGTGCGGCGTGACGATTAAGGGGATCATGGGCACGCGCTGGGCCGGCGACCCCGGCTCGATCCCGACCTCATCGCTAGCCCTAAAGTAATCTACCAGAAAAGACTCAGGCGATTCCCCGCTGGCGATCAAAGCCCAGACAGTGGAACCGGGCATCTTGCGCCAACCCAAGCGGTGGTAAATGCGAGCCGCGGTCGGGTTGACTGTACCCAAGAACAGGGCCTGTCCCCCCGAGGCCAAAAAATCGTCGCGCGCCGCCCGACACAAGCGGCTGGCAATGCCCTGGCCGCGACATTGCGGCACGGTAGCCACCTCGCCCAGACCACTCAGTTCTGGATTGCCTACCGCCGTGGTTAAATGGCTGCTACCGACCGTGCGTCCCCCCTGCTCTATGAGATAGAACGTATCGCGGTTAAAGTCGCGTTCATCACCGGCGTACGCAGAGCGGTCGGCTTGGTAACCGTCCCCGAAAATCCCATCCCAAAAATCGATCAACTCCTCGGTCAGGCCCGAGTCCAAAGGAGGTATCTCGACGCTTATCTGCACGAGATTACGCCGGCGCCTTCCACTTCTTCAATTGCCTCTTCCACACCCTGTCCAGTTCGCGGCGCACCACCTGCACGTCCTTCCAGCGGTCGGGGAAAACCGACAAATGATAGCCGCCGGCGATCTGCTCGGGACAGGCGAACATTTCCCGACCCGGCTCGGCCGCTTCCAGCCAGCAGGCCATGACTTGCTCGGCAAATTCCAGCCAATCGACGAATTCGGGAATAATCTTTCCCTTGTGGTCAATAGCCGGAATCATGGCGTGGTGCCCGTTGAAGGGCCTGAAGTGAAATTGCTGCGCCAGTTGAATCAAATCGACGCGCTCGGCTAGACGCTCCCAGTAGGGCGGCGACAAATGCTTGATTACCGCCGGATGGGAAAAGTCCCAAGTCATTTTCAGCGGCTTTTTCTCGGCCTTCTCGTAACCAGCGGCCAAGGCATAGGTTTTTTCCGGCGTTTCCGTACACGTATCGCGGTGCACCTCCACGGCCACGTCCATCTCCAAGTCTTCGGCCGCGTCCATCAAACGCCGCGCCACCTCCACAGCCCGCTCGGTGAGCGTGTCGTGGTCGAGCATTTGCACGTTGACGCAGCGCGCTCCCGCCGCCTTAATCTCGCGCAACTTGGGTCTGATCTCGCGGATACCGCCCAAGTCTGTAGTACAAGCAAAGACCAAACCCGAGGCGGCGACCTCGTCTGGAGTCACCATGAAGACGCGCCCCACAAAGCCATCGAAACCGGCCTTTTTTATTTTGTTCAGCTTTTTCGCCGCGCTCCACTCTCCCTTCTTGCCGCCGTATCCCATCAGGGAACCGAGGGAGCACATATGATAGATTTTAGGCCGCTTGATTTTCGTCATGTTCACCCTCCTTGAAGTGATGGTACTGCTGCGATAGGGGCCGCTCTTAGTCCAGTAATCTAATGGATGTTACACATGAGCGTCTAGGTAGCAGATGCTTAGACTCCGCTTCGCTCCGCTCAGCATGACAGGTGGTGACGCCTCATATTGTCATGCTGAGCGAAGCGAAGCATCTCATGCTTAGACTCCGCTTCGCTCCGCTCAGCATCTCATACCGCTCTACTGTCGTGTACTTAGGGGGCCGCTAATATATCGCCCATATCCACGGGAACCAAACCGCGTAGGGGCCTGTATCTGCGTCTATCTGCGTCTATCTGCGGATACCTTGCTTTTAATCAAACGGCGGGAAAAAGGTCAGATCAGCGCCAAAGTTATCCATCGCCACCACCTCGTCACCGCGCAGCCGCGTGCGGATGGAACGAGTTCGATGCCGCAGGACCAACTCTTCCTCGGCCAAGGCAAAGCGGATCTCGATGGGAGTGTTCAAAGGCGGCTGGGCAAAGAAGAGGAACCCGCTATCTATGCGCGGCGGCGCGGCCTCTTTAATCTCTAAGTCAGACGGCGCTACCCAGCCGGGCAAGCGCACCCACAACGGCCCCGGCTGCTTGACTTCGACGCGCAGGACATCATGCGTATAAGGGGATTCAACGCGCACGGCCTCGGTCTCGTGGTCAAAGAGCAAATTGACCCGGTGCCCCGCCCGGCCACTGCGCACCATCTCCCGGTACACCTCGCACAAAGACGCCACAGCCCCTCCGACAATATCCATATTGAAGCCAACAGTCTCGGCTTCCACCGGCTCGTGGCCGTACGGCGCTGGAAAGCCAAAGGCTCCCTGGTGCCGCTGGGCCACGTCGCGTAGGCCGTCCAAGCCCTCGGGATTGGGCGGTTCGTCAATAAAGGAAATGTCGCGTAATTGCGACGGCAGCATATGCCCCCGCACAATGCGCTCGGCGTCTTGGAAGTACTCGCTCCAGCCCCAGCGCCCCAAGATCAGGGCGGTCTCGACGATGTCACCCGTATTGTTGACCTCGCCTCGGTCGGGCGGCGCATCGGGACGCGTGCTTTCGACAACCCAACCCAATGGGTCGCGCATGGCCCACAGGCCGTTATCGTAAAAAGCCTTGACGCGCAGCAGGAGCGCCGCGTCGCCCGTCAGATCGGCCAATTGTGCCAACGACGACATGACGCAAGTAACCGAGTGCGTGTGGTCGCCCAGCAGGTCTCGGTCGTGACCGCCGTCCGCAGTGAAAAACTCACCCGTAATCTTCGCAGCCAATTCCAACGCCAACGCCAACGCCGGCCCATAGCCCGTCGCCCGGTAATACTTGACCAAAGGCCCCAAGGTCCGAGCTTCCCCCGGAATGAACAGACTCTCCCACGCCTCCAGTCCCAACCCCTGTAGCGCCGGTCGGTCCCAACCCTCGTCCACACTCCAATAACGGCGAAACGCCTCAATACTGGCCTCAGCTAGCTGTCGCGCCCGGTCCGAGTCGCGGTACTGCACCAGCGGATAGAGCGCGTGGAAGCCCTCGCGGATATTGTGCGGGATGAAGTTGACCAGCGGACCGTCCAACTCGGCCCGGTTGAGCGGCATGGCGATGGAGCCGCTATACGAATAGAACGCTGCGGCCGCGTGTTTTTCAATGGCCGCTTCATCTACCTTGACGCCCGCGGCATCCTCGGCGTTGAGCAAGGCATTGAGGTGGCGGCCGGGCACGTGCGCCTCCGAATGCGCGGAGCTGAAGCGCAATTCGGCTTGGGGACGCACGTGCGAGCCAAAAAAGGGAATATCGTTGTCGTCGGCATTGAAAACGCTCGACATAGTGCGGCAACCCAATTCAATAGCGCTGCGCACATCTGTGGTATTGACGTCTCGTAAACGAGTCATGGTCATCTCCTGTTAAAATTATCGGCCAGTGAGGGATGTCGATTGACCGTCCCCGCGCAATCCAATCTCGCTTTCCCAGCGCCGGTACATCTCGGGCCGGCGGTAATGGCGGAAGAACATCAGCGTTTCCCTGCGACTCTCCGCTAGCGCCGATGCACTCAAATCGGCGACGATCATCTCCTCTTCGCTGCCACTCTGAACCTCGGCGATGACCGCGCCGAGAGGGTCGCAGATAAAGGTCACCCCCGAGAACGTGCGGCCAGCTCCGTTGTCGCCGACGTTATTGCAGATGGCGACATACACGTTGTTGTCGTACGCGCGGGCGGGAACGTAGCGCATCCAACGGGCCCGCTTTTCTGCGGGAGTCTCCCCCGGTGAGGCATGGGGCAGGAAGATCACTTCGGCCCCCTTTTCCGCCAACAGGGTGCTCAACTCTGGGAAGTGGGAATCGTAACAAATCTCAATGCCGTAGCGAGCCTTTGCATGGTCGAATACCGGCAGGTCGTCGCCGTGTCGCCAAGTGCCGATCTCAGCATCGGGAACGTGCGTCTTGCGATAGCAGCCGACGTATCCCTCGGGGCCGCAGACAACCTGCGTGTTATAGACGATGCCGCTGACGTCCCGTTCGAGAATACCGGCGAGCAGCGTGATCTGGCAGTTGCGTGCGATCTCTTCGAGCCTGCGGAGCGATTCCCCTTCGAGCGGCTCGGGCTCCGGCGTCGAGGTGTCGCCGGCATTGTACCCGCACACGCATAGCTCGGGAAAGCAGACGATATCGACGTCTTGCGCCGCTGCCGCCTCGGCAAAGCGCTCGATAGTAGCCAAATTGTGATCGTGCTCCGCGACGCGGCAGTTCATCTGCACCGCAGCGATGCGTAGGTCTTGCATCGGATCAGTTCCTCCTCGTTTGTACGCAGCCACCGATTATAGTTATGGAATTGCCCAATTTATTTTTATTTTCATACAAAACAGAAAATAAGGAAGGGAATTATGCCGAATCCTACAACAAATGCCGATAATCTACCATCGCTCCCACTGACGGAAGACCAACGCTATCTCTTTGACACTCGCGGGTGGCTGCTAATCCCTAGCGTACTAAGCGAACCAGAGCTTCAAGAGATGCGCGAATTCTGCTACCAACTCAAACGGGAACCGAAGTCCATTCCCGAACGCCATCGCTATTCCATCGGCGGTCCCTTAGAGAGCCTAACCGATCATCCGGTTGTTCTCGGGTTCATGCACGAATTCTTGGCCTCGGGCTACGCCAACGAAAACTGCTATGGATTTCGGCTAGAAAGTACCTTTCTAACCATTCGTGAAAACGGACATGACGCTTTCCAGCCACACGGTGGACGTGGGATGCTCAACTTTCCCGGCAACTCGCATACCTATCACCTGCACTACGACAAGGCGCATAGCGGATTGACGCGCGTCGTCTGGGAACTCAACCCAGTGCAAAAAGGTTGCGGTGGCACCATGTTCCTCACCGGCAGCCATAAAGGGGCGTTTCCCGCTCCCCAATCAACCGCGGATCGCAACTCTTCGTTGTGGGAGGACTACACCTGTCCCGCAGGCTCCGTGCTCATCTTCACGGAGGCAATCACCCATACCGGAGCCAAGTGGACCGACGAAACTGTCGATCGGGTCGCCATTTTCAACTGCTACAATACCGTCGGCAACAAATGGCATAAGTGGGAACCACACCCGCAACACCTCGAAGAGATGCCGTTTAAACGCCAGACACTCTTCCGACCGGTTCACTGTCAGGATAATGCGCCAACGTTGGATGCCGTATAGGGCCGTATGCGCCGACTCAACCTCTACCAATTTCAGACAGTTCTCACGCTTGCCCTACGACTAGCGATATGCGCTGGCGTCGCCGCGTCGGCACAGGAAGAAGGCGAGGACAGCACCATGTCCTGGTCCCTGACGCTGAAGACGATCCGCGCCAAGTTTCCGACAATCGCCCATATCTCGACTGATACGCTACAATCCTGGCTCGACGAATCTCCACAGCGGGAAAACCTCCTGCTGTTCGACGTGCGAGACCTCGAGGAATACGCCGTCAGCCATCTACAGGGTGCCCGGCCAGTCTCCTCGAAAGACGAAGCCCTAAAAGCGCTCCAAGGATTACCAGCGGACCAGCGCATCATTTTGTACTGTTCCGTGGGATACCGCTCGTCGGAACTTGCCCAATTTCTAATGAAGAAGGGATATACGGAAATCTACAATCTGGAAGGATCAATCTTCGCTTGGGCAAACGAGGGGCGAGCAGTTTACCGGGGAAAAGAGCGGGTAACGATCGTCCATCCCTATGACAGAACTTGGGGCAGATTGTTGAAGAAATCGCTGCGAAAGCAGGAGGAGGCCGCGACCCCCTAGTACTGTGTACACTTTAAGGAGGACTTATGAAAGCATCTATTCTCGACCTAAGGCGACGCATGAAGGACATTTTGCTCGCTCTCGATCGCAACGAATCAGTCACCATTCTTTATCGAGGTAAAGAAAAAGCCATCCTGTCTCCTATCCGGCAGCGTACAGGAAAACCTGTAAAAGACCATGAAGCTTTTGGGATGTGGCGAGACAGAAAAGACATGACGGATGTAGATTCTTATGTCCGAAATTTGAGAAAAGGCCACTGGAATGATTAAGGACGCGATAGCCCACTGGCGCGGAACGCTAGCGCGAACGCAGCCTTCGCAGCCATGTCCAGCGACATGGCGATGAGTTGATTGCCTACACGCCGCCGGCTCGGCACCGGGGTTGGCTCGCCATCGTCAATACGGCCGGATACGTGCCCTTCAGAATGGTCCGGACTGAAGCACAGTTCGGCTTGGGGACGCACACGCAAGCCGAAAAAGGGAATGTTGTTATCGTCCGCATTGAAGGCACTCGACATAGACGAATGCCTGATTCAGAGCCGCATTATGGCAAATCGGCATGAGCGATGTCTACCCGCCCGATGCGATCAAACGGCGGTTCGGAGAGTGGTCTGTAAACATCGATGACTTCGTCAGCGAACTCAAAGCGTTCAGTCAGGGCATCGATTACGGTTTGCACCATGAGGGAGGAACATGCCAGCACCGCAGCGGGCGGTGCGTTATTGACTGGGGCCGAACAACCCACATTAGGTATTGCAAGATCCTCACTATCGTCACCGGGAGGGATAACCAGATATTGTGGAAACCCTGCTCGCTGCCCGATCGGCGTGTCATTCGCCAGTGCTTGTCGCTGTGCTCGCGCAATGAAACCGCCCCGGTACAGTGCTCCTGCGATGAGAGGTTTTCCTGCGGCACTCGTAGTCATGGCCAGTGCTCGGGTAAAAGCAGCGTCTCCGGTCGCATCGACGATGACATCGGCGTTGACGATGAGCGCTCTGATGTCGCTCGGAGTACTCGGAGACTTTTCCTGATAAGTGATCTCGGTCCAAGGAGCGTGATTCCTAACCACGGCTTCGACTGCTCGCACTTTAGAAGCACCTACTTGGTCATGGCCTGCGACGTGTCTCACTACGTTACCCGGTACCAGCACGTCGCCATCCACTAAATCTAGTAAGCCAAGACCGCTCTCGGCCAGTGCCAGTGCCACGTTTCCGCCCAATGCCCCGGCACCAAACACCGTAACTCTGCGGCTACGCAGGGTTGGCGCGTCCGGCCCCGCCCTGAGGATGAGGCTATGTTCGTCATTCGGTCCTGTCTGCAACGCAATTGCCTCCAATGAGTTGTCCGTTCCTTTGCATGCCATCACCAATAGGTCGATTCGGCCCCTACGCTCCCAGCAGAATAGGATAAGATCAACGCCGCCACTAGCGATGAGCGCGTCGGGCTTACGTCGGTCACGAAGAGCCCACCCCAGTCCCTTCCGCTGAGCTCTTGATAGGCAACGCGACACTTCGGAAAGTTGTCGGGGTGGTGGTGTATCTAATTCTCCTACACGGAACCAAAGCCCCCGCAGTCGCTCCGACGCCGCCTGGCGTCCCGGTCTCAATTCAACCCGACAGGGATCAGCATTCACCATTCCATGAAAGTCTCCCCACCCACCTTTACCTGTGCCAAGCATCGGAAGATCAAAGGTCGCTACAAGCCGATCTTTGCACTTGAAATTCAGGAAAGCGTCACGGCCAAGGTCGTCATTCTCCCAGCCACTCTTAGCGTTCTCGCACCATTCCACGATCCTCGTAAATAGGCCCTCGACGGTTAGCCAGCGAAGGCTTGCGTCACCCTCGCGCCACATGCAGACGAGACCATTGAGGGTCGAGTGGTTTGTATCCAAACCTGCAACAAAGAGGGCTGGTGGCTGGAACGGCCATCCTGGACCAATGGCAATATCCATAGTCGTTGCGTTAGTCAGGGAGGCGAACGCTGAGTGGATGGGGCCTCTCCATATCCTGTAACCGGAGACAGAAATCGGCTCGAATCCGGCTTCCACAAGTTCGACGGTGAATGCTTCAAGTGACGCTACATCGAAGCAATCGTCGGCTACTAGGGTACTCAACCGAATCTCCGAGCCTCAGGGCGGCTCGCTGGCACAATTGCTGGTGCCATACGGTTGCTGGCGTCACAGCCGGGAGGAAGCGGGAACACCGGGTCGGCCCGGTCGTTTCCTCCCAGTATATTGCGCCATTTAAGAGCAGCTTGGCAGTCATCCAAGTTGAGAGCCTCATCAGCGAGATCCGCAAGTCCCGAGAAAACTGCGGCGGCGTTGGCGAGGTCCTTCTCGTCAACTGCCGGCTCGACGGGCGTACCGAGCGCGGGATCGCATAGCGGGTAAATGGCGGCGTTGGCGAGCCGCTCAGCGACGCGCCGAAGGGTCTGCGCCAATAGCGGATCCCATTCGTCCCCAGTCACAAAACCTGAATCCCATGCCTCGTATGTCGCGAATTCGACGAACAGCCCTCCAGGGCGTTTGTCGCCTAGGTGCGTACGTCGTACTTGGCGCATCAACTTTACGATGGGTTTGTACGCGTTGCGCTCTCCCACAGTTGGGCTCAGTTGCGACGTGCTAAGAGTACTCGACATATCGCCGAAACGTTCCGGGTCTGTAGTTACCCATCGTCCAGTGCTGGCGGTCCAGCGGTTCCGGTCCTTAGTAGGGATTGCCCAGTGCTCACCATCCTGCACTGCGGGCACAGCATCCACTGCGAATGACGAGTTTGCGCCGCTGTAAGCACCCTTATCGGGGAACACGACCTTCACACTCCGAGCCTGCTGCTCTGCACGTCCTCCGTCCTTGGTATCTCCATATTCCTTCTGGAGCGCGTCCCAGACAGCGTTGTAGACGTCCTTCGGCTCGCTCTTCGTGTCGAGTTTGGTCAGCTTCACGAACACGTCGACATCCTTTCCAGGGTAGATGCCAGTGTCCCGGCTGTATGACCCAATCAATTTCGTGTCGACTCCCCACTCGGTGAGCTTCTCGTCCTTCTCTAGCACGGCGCGGATTTCGGTGTGCGCCTTGATGGCCCGCTTTGCCTTATCCTTATTGACCTCGATATTTGTCAGTGCTTGGTCGAATTGGCTTCGTAGTGTTGCCATTAAGTTCTCCTCAATTTGGTTATCAACGAACCGGCAGTAGGACGGTCTCAATCGGTCCCCCACCGGTACCTGAACTCACCACAAGACTCGGCAAGTACCTCGGCCTTGCGGGATTTCCGCAGTCGTCCGGGCCATTCTCCCACTCGTATAGATGAACACGTATGGTATTGAGTGTACGTCCGAGAAGAAGCGCGACCGTCCATGGACACCTCAGCAACAGGTGGACCTCAGAGGTATGGAACTGATCGGCCAGATCCCGTATGACTCGCGACGCTTCACCAGTGATTGCTGCCGCTTCCTCCGGCTTTAGGTTGCCGTCACGAAGTGGGCGAACGTGAACCGCGCTAGCAAACCGGTCGCCATCCTCGTCCAGGATGTCGTCAAAAGCAGAGTTGCTCAGCGTCGGGGGCAGGTCTAGGTACACAAGGACTGCCCCAGTTGACGCAAAAACTCGTGAGGTCTTGACCTCTAGCAGTTCGTTCGTTCTATTCGGTGCGGGCGCATTGCCTGTAAGCGACCAGATATCGCCAGCAGTGTCGACGATCTCTATGCGCCCAATAAGTGTCGTGGGCAACGCTGCCCCGATCGCATAAGCGACCGAGAGATGTGCACCACCTCGCACTGTCGCGTGCTCGGCACCTGCGAGTGCCACGAGTTGTGGGAGATTGGAGAGAAACATCTTGAGGTCATGCAAACCCTGATGGTGTGGTCGCCGGTCGCCGTCAATTGGCGGGCGCAGACGTAAGACTAGGTCTGCATCAACACGTGTCGCAAAGGGCGGAATGCGGGTCTGCACGTCCAATGTAACGACCCGGTCCGCAGTCTCGACATCACTCCGAATCGCCTGCATACGTCGCTGGCACTGCGCACGCGCGGCATCCGCTTGCTGGCGCAGAGTCCTCGCTGGTTCCTGCTTGAAATTCTTCAGTGTACCCTCAGGCTGAGCGAGAAGCCGATCTGGTGCGCCATAGTCGAGCTTTTCTGGTTCTCGTTCGATTACTGAAAGCACGGAGAGCGTGAAAGCCGGGTTCTCTGCAAGTTGCAGCAGTTGCGGGAGTTCGATCTCGCGTACAATTCGAGAATGCTCGATTTCAGGGGTCACAAGCAGCACTGCTCCCGAAAGACCAGATTCGAGCGCCTCTGCGAGTCGACGCTCTGTGTCGCCTGGTGGCAGATCGCTCTCATCGTGCCAAACCGGCACTCCGGCGGCTCGCAGAGCCCACGCGGTATTGGTCGCGAGATTGAAACCATCGCTTACCCGGTACGAGACGAAAACGGGCCCACGAGGATCAAGCTTGCCAAGATCAGCTTGGGATGGGTGCCGACCAATGCGGCGGAGAAGCTTTTCAAGACGCACCATATACAATTCTTACTTGGGTGAAGATGCCGGCCTGTGGTTTGCACTGGTCAGGTCAGTAATCCGCGATGTTGGGAGAATAACTCTATCTACCATTGTTCCTGTCGGCTGATGAATTGGCCCAATAGCGGCACTGCGAAGGAATACTTGCCATGTCGATTCTTGTACACCAGTCCTTGGGAGGCAAGGGCGACGAGCATCTGATTGGCATTGCTACTGCTGAACGGTTTGTCCAAGGCCCGCTTGGATTCCTCGACCACTTCTTGGACTGTGAACTCATCGTCGCAACTCTCAAGCTGAGAAATTACGAACAGCAACGCCCTCTGCCGATCAGATGCACGAGCCCATCGCCCGGCAAAGAAGTCTGTGTCGAGTTTCTGTTCGATCTCCGCAGCGGGAACCGACGCGCTCTCCCCCTTATCGATCCTCTGAATGAATGCGTCGTACACCTCCCTGCAGATGAACTGGATGAAGTACGGATAGCCGCCGGACATGTTGATTATCGTGTTGACGGAGTCGTCACTAAGACGCACCGGGCACTCAGCATCTTCTACCGGTTCCCGAATTGCCTCCTCGCTTTCTGACTCGTTGAGACTCTGCAGAAACACGACTCTAAACATTCTCTCGGAAAACGTCCGAGCTTCCACTAGCTTAGGGAACAACGTCGGAAGGCCGGTTAAGACGAGCATCAAAGGCAAGCCCTTTCTTTGCAGCGACTGAAAGCAATCGAGCAGCAAAGATAGAGGAAACTGGTCCTTTGCCGACTGGTCAGTGAGGTTTTGTGCCTCATCGTAGGCAAATATGATCCCGCGTATGTTCTGCTCTTTCGATAGAGCACGCCACACGATTTCCAAAACCCCCTTGATCTTGTCGAGCGACAGACCGGGGATGTGGTTGTAAATCTCTATGAGGGCTTGGTAGGTAAGGGTTCGCGAGACTTGGTCTGTGTCAGCGACAAATCCGACGCGACGCACCTCTTCGGTTTCCACGACTAGGCTTGAGGTGACCGGAGATAGGTCTGTGCAAAGCCGGATAGCCATGTTGTGCTCGCTGATACTTGTGGACTCGGAAAGATCGGTCCCTACCCACACCCACCCGAGGTTCATTGCCAGAGGCTTGAACGAGTCGAGGAGCACCGTCTTTCCTACTCCTCGGAGCCCCGTCAGGACCATGTTTTCCAGAATCGTGTTTTGACCGAGCAGGCGAAGAAACTCTTCACGCTCCTCATGTCTCCCGGCCAAATATGGCGGGTGGTGACCGGCACCTGGACGAAACGGATTTGAGAACTCAGCCATGTCGATATTCACCTCCGTAAAGTCAATAAACTAAATTTAGATAAAAATATTAATTTAGTCAACCAGCTAACCATAAATTAATAACATGCAGATTATCCGGTCTGATCTGCGTGAGGCTCAGTCGGCCGTGTTGTGGGCACCCCAAGCTACTGTGCCAGAGACTGTTTCGTCTCCAACCCCGACCACCGTCAGCGAACGGCGACCTCCCCTCAATCAGACGCCAAGTTGTAGATCAGCCCTACGTTAGCTATAATACGCCCGCCGACACTCCAACTGCCCACCCCAGAGGCCACCATGCCCGACACCCCCATCCCCATCGGCTCCGACCGCCAACTCCTACTCGACCGCCGCCTCATCGACGACCTACAAGATGCCCGCCAAGTCCTCCACCAGCCCATGCGCCGCAACGCCGCAGTGCGCATTGACCATCCCTGGGAAGAAGGCGGCCTCGCCTACGCCGTGCTCTTCAAAGACGGCGACCGCTTCCGCGCTTGGTACCGCTGCATCCCCCACGCCGACAACAACAAAACCGACCGCGCCTGCACCGCCTATGTCGAAAGCAGCGACGGCATCACTTGGCACAAACCAGAGCTGGGCCTCATCGACTTCCAAGGCTCGACAGCCAACAACTTAGTCCTCGACGATCCCGATCTAGTCAACTTCTCCCCATTCCTCGATCCACAAGCCCCAGAGCAAGAGCGCTACAAAGGCATCGGCCGGCGCGGTGCCATTTACACGGCGACCTCGCCCGACGGCTTCCACTGGCGCAAAAATCCCGAACCCGTACAGACCGAAGGCCCGTTCGACTCGCACAATATCGCCTTCCGCGACCCGTGGACCGGCCAGTACGTCATGTACACCCGAGGCATTCGCCGCGATGGCGAATTAGGCCACGGTGCCACCCGCGCCTTTAAGGAGGGCGTGCGCTGGATCCGCCGCGCCACCTCCGACGACTTTGTCCACTGGAGTCCGCTAGAATCCATCAGCACAGGCGATGCGCCGCTGGAGCACATGTACACCAACTCCTGCGTTCCCTACGAGCGTTCCCCCGGCCTCTACCTGATGTTCCCCTCGCGCTTTGTCAACAGCCGCAGCCCCACGCCCGACTGGCCGTATCCCGGAGTCAACGACGGCGTGCTGATGAGCAGCCACGACGGCCTCCACTTCGACCGCCTCTTCCCCGAAGCCTTTGTGCGCCCGGGTCCCGACCCCGGCAATTGGCACGACCGCAGCGTGTACATCATGCGCGGCCTGCTGCGCACCGGACCAGCCGAACTGTCGCTCTACATGACCGAGAACTGGCGCATGCCCACCTCCTGCATCCGCCGCCTGACCATGCGCCTCGATGGTTTTGCCTCGGTGCAAGCACCCTATCGCGGCGGCCAGTTCACCACCAAGCCCCTGATCTTCAGCGGCGACCAGTTGCGGCTCAACATGGCCACCTCCGCGGCTGGTAGCATCCGCATCGAGGTCCAAGACGAAAACGGCAAGCCCTTTCCCGGCCTGTCGCTGGCCGACTCGCCCGAGCTTTTTCAGGATCAGACGGACTTAGCGGTGCAGTGGGAATCGGGCGCGGAGGTAGGCCCGTTGGCCGGTCGGCCCGTGCGCCTGCGCTTTGTCATGTACGACGCCGACCTGTACGCACTGCGCTTTTGCCGCCAAGAAGAATAGGAGACAGAACCCATGTACCAATCAGTAGATGTCGCCGCCATTTCCTTCCGGCCTAAAAAATTCGACCTAACCGGCAATGCCGACCGCCTGGAGGCCATGTTCCGCGCCGCTGCCAAAGGCGGTGCCCAACTGGCCCTGGCACCCGAAGGAGTGCTGGAGGGCTACGTGGTCATGGAACTGATCACCGGGGAGGAACCGGAAGAACGGATGCGGGACGTGGCCGTCACCACGCGCGGCCCGGTCATGGGCCGTTTTCGCGAACTCGCCCGCGAGTTGGGAATATGCCTAGCATTCGGGCTAGCCGAGCGCATCGGCGATGATGTGTACAACTGCGCTGTCTTCATCGACCACCGGGGCCGCCTGTGCGGCAAATACCACAAAATGCAGCTAGCCGAAGGCTACCATCCCTCCTGGTGGTACAACCGCCTCGGTGCCCATGCCCACGCCTTTGACACTCCGTTTGGCCGCTGCGGCTTCCTCATCTGCAACGACCGCTGGAACCCCGACATCGCCCGCATCCCAGTGCTCGACGGGGCACAGTACCTGCTCATCCCCTCCTTCGGCTCCCGTTCCAAGGAGCAAGACCGCGCCGTGTTGGCCCGGGCACGCGAAAACGGCGTCGCCATTGTCGAGGCCAACGTCGGCGTCACCTTGGTCATCAGCAAAGGAGAAATCGTCGCTCTGTCGCGCCGGGTAAGCGAAATCACTTACGCCACCATCGAAGTCCCGGCCTCACCTTCGGCGCGCAACCGCGACGCGCAGGAACGCAGTTTCTTACGGTGGCGGCAGACGGAAATGCGCCACCGCTACAAACAAGGAGAGGCCAAGCGCGCCCGCTCCGGGCCGCACGACCCCGACAAGGTCAGCCACGACCAAAGAGGCCGCTTGATCGGTTGAAACGTGTCTTTTTGGCAGTTTTTGACGCTCAACAATCGCTTGACAGCACAACTGTAAATATCGTTTACTCATTAACTGGAAACGGTAAGCAATAGGGCAGACCGAAGCAGCGCAAACCAAGAGAACAGACCATGACAACAGAAGCGGGAACTGACAAAATCGCCGACATCATCAAAGAGATGCTGACCGAACGGTTCCACGACGAATTCGTATTCTCCCCCATCATCGTAGAGTCTCGAATAGACCATGATGGCGACGAATATCTGCATACTTATATCGTATTTGATGGAGATCAGAAACGGCTGGATCCCACATGGACCGCCGGTCTATCGGGGCGCCTATGGCCGTACGCGGAAAAACTCGGCTTCCGCGGTATTCCAATCCATTCATTCGTCGAGAAATCCGAGTGGGCAGAATTTTTCGCGAGCAAATATCGTGAATCCTCAGGATCTGCTCAGAATCGCTAGGCAACTAGCGGCCGGGGCGATTGGCAGGCACCGGGGCCGTCCCCGACAAACCGAATTACGCCGAGCCGTAAGCGCGGCCTATTACGCTATATTCCACGTTCTCGCTGCCTGTGGCGCAAATTTGCTGGTTGGTACTACCCGTGCCCACCGCAGCCAGCCAGCTTGGCGTCAGACCTATCGATCCTTGGAGCACCGTCAGGCTAAAAATCAATGCAACATCCGACAAGTGATGAATAGATTTCCGGCTGACATCCAAGCCTTCGGCGAGCAATTCGTCGCTATGCAGGTCCGACGCCACGAGGCTGACTACGACCCCTTGGCGACATTCTCCCGCTCCACGGTCCAGCAATGGATTGACGAAACCGAAAAAGTCATAGACCTATTCCAAAAAACCCAACGGCTTGACCGATGTGCATTCGCCGTTTTTGTACTATTCAAGCTCAGAAGATAGAGCGTACCTCATCTCCATCTAATCTACTGCACAAAGGCCCTCTTCCCCACAATACCCTCACCCTGCGCGATGTCGTAGCGCACCCCGGCCGCTATCTGTTCAAGGGCTTCCACCGTCCCATCCGGCCAGCGAATCTCCAAGCGGTCAATCTGCTCAGCGGTTCCCAAGCCAACAGTCAGGCTCATCGGACTGTGGCTCAGATAAGAAGACCCCGTGCGCACCATAAACACCTGCTCCTGTTCGCCCACCTGCGCAGTCACCTTCGCGCCAATAGCGTCTCGATTAGGAGCCTTGCCCGTCAGGTCAAGCTCCACCACGTGGCCGGTCGGCCCCTCGTTGCGCAATAGATAGGCCGGGCCGCCATTGGTAGTAAGCAACACGTCCAAATCGCCGTCTGCATCGATATCGCCGACGGACAGCCCGCGCGCCACCACTGGCTTGAGAAATGGCCCGCCCGTCTGCTCCGACACCTCGACCATCCGCCCCTCGCCAGTATTCCAAAACAACTGCGGTGGTTGACGGTACTCGATCTCCTTCTGCGTCGAGTTGATCTCTGGCTCGATGTGCCCATTGGCCAAGATCAGGTCTTGGTAGCCGTCGAGATCGTAGTCGAAAAAGCGCAGCCCAAAGGTTAGCGGCTGTAGCGTTGCCTGCATCAGCCGAGCTTTGCCCGCAGCATCGACGAAGACCTCGCCGCCGGCTTGGCGATAGAGCGAGAGCGCCTCGCGGCTGAAGTTGCCAATGGCGATGGAGAGCACGCCGTCGTTGGCGACCGAGGCAATATCTACGCCCATCCCCGCTCGCGCCCGCCCGGTCTCGTCGTAGCCGATGCCCGCGGCGAGACCCCGCTCCGCAAAGCGACCCCCACCTAAGTTTTGCAACAGGAAATTGGGCTGGGTGTCGTTGGTGACGACCAAATCGATGCGGCCGTCGTCTTCAAAGTCGGTCATGGCCACGCCCATGGACTTGCCCTCGGGCAACAGCAGACCCGCTTCTTCAGTTATCTCCTCGAAGCGTCCCTCACCCAGATTGCGATAGAGCCTCGGCGTCGAGCCGGGGTACTGCTGGGGTGTGGCGTAGGACTTTCCCTTGCCATCGAGCGTGGTGTAGATGTCAGTGCTGGCCGACCAGCGCACGTAGTTAGTGACCAACAGATCCAGCCAGCCGTCGCCATCCACATCGACCCAGGCCGCGCCCGTGGACCATTCGGGATTCTCGTTGCCCGCGTCGTCCCGCCAGCCCGCGCCCGCCACGCCCGCTTCCTGTGCCACATCGACAAAGCGGCCCACGTCGTTGCGCAACAGCAGGTTCGGTCCCAAGGTCGTCAAGTAAATATCCGGGTCGCCATCGGCGTCGTAGTCGGCAATCGTCGCGCCCATGCCATAGACCGAAAAGTCTAGACCCGTGCGCTTCGTTGCGTCATCAAAGGTGCCGTTGCCAAGATTGCGATAGAGCTTGCCGGGGGCCTTTTCGCCGCCCCAGCCCTCGCTATTGACCAACAGCACGTCCAGCCAGCCGTCGCCATCGTAATCAAAGAGCGCACAGCCACTGCCCATAGTTTCGGGCATCCACTTGTCGCCGCGTGCACCAGTCTCGTGTCTGAATTCGAGACCAGCTTCCCTCGTCACATCGACAAAGCGCACCGCAGGAGCCTCTTTCCGCCCGCGCCCCACGGCATAGTCGGCAGCCGGTTTGGTGTACTCAGGCTTCGGAGCCGGTTCCGAAGGCTCTTCCGGGCCGCAGGCAGTCCACAACACCGCGCCGACCAAGAGCCGCCAGATCATGCTAGGTGTTGGCATAAAATCCGTCCATTTGTATCACACATCTTATTATGGCATTCTTATCTATTACGTTTTAGTGTGAAAAATTACTCCTATTCCATAGAGAGGTTAATCCATGAATGTCCTACCTGAACACAAACCCGCTGTCCTGACCGTAGATCAACCTGAACACGAATTGAGTGCCGGCGATGTAGGAATCGTCGTCTTCATCCACAGTGGAGGCGCAGCTTATGAGGTAGAGTTTCCCAACGGTGCTGTCGTCACTCTAGAAGCTGACCAAGTGCGGGCAAAGTCTCAACCACCCTCTCCCAGTGGATGAACGTGTATCTTGAGCGCCTCGCGGTTGTCGTGCGGATGCGCTAGCCTATAGCGGCGCGTCAGCTCTTGCGCCGACTCGTCAATCTGGTAGTACTGGTAAGCCTGCTCAGCGACGAGGGCTTCGTCCTCGCGGCCAAGGGCGCGCAGCGAGAGCATCCGGTGATAGTGAGCGACGCGGTCTTCCGGGTCAATAGCCAGCACGCCGTCGAGGGCCTCCAAAGCCTCCTCAAAGCGGCCGTCGAGATAGAGCACCCGGCCCAAGTTGCGCCACGTCGCTCGATCCTCGGGAAAGTCGCGCAACACCCGGCGATACGCCTGCGCTGCGGGCTCGTAGCGGCCGTCCTCTTGCAACACCACGCCCCAGACCCAAGCCGTCTGTCCGTCACCGCTAACTAACGCCTCGCAGTCCTCCAAATGCTCGTAGGCCCGCTCCAAGTGGCCGTCGCGCACGGCAACCTTGGCCAAGTTGCGGCAACCATCCAAGCGCTCGGGCGCTAGCTGTTCCACCGTCGCAAAGGCCCGTGCGGCCCCTTGGGTATCGTCTTGGAGCAGCAAGCCAATCCCATAGTCGTTGAAGCGCATCCAGTCGCCCGCATCCGGCGCACCCGAAGCGGACAGCTCTCCCACCACCAACTCCACCTCGCTGCGGGCGATCTCAGTTACCGGCAAATCCGGCACTTGGTCGAATCGACGAAAGCCCTCGCGGTTGTTGTTAAAGGCAAATTCCGTATAAGCGCGGTCGAACTTGCGCCACAGCAGCCGCGCCCGCAGCGTCAGCTTGCGCCCCGCGTAGTCCTCGGGCACCTCGAAGCTGTAGTGAGCCACATCCGCCGTACCCGGACCAATGGTGCGCACGTACACGGCGGTGACGATGTCTTGGGCATTGCGCCGGTGGATGGCTTGGCCTTTTGCATCGACCATCAACGCCTTGTAAAAGTGCGCCCCCGGATCGACGTGTCCGTCGTCTTGCACCGCCCCATTCAAAGCTAGCACCTCATCGTCGTCGCTCACCACCGAGACCTCTAGCCAACCCTCGTTGGAATCGTTAGTCCCGCCCGGGAAGGTATGCCCAACGCCCTTGTTGCGCACCACCACATCGAATGTGTAGTCGCCGCCCGGCACCAGCGTCGGCTGGCTCTTGTCCAGCGCGTAGTGCGCTTCTTCTTGGTGGTGCAGTGCGAACACATCGACGCTGAGTTTTTCGTCTTGTAGAAATTCCTCGATCCGCGCAATGGTCTCCTCGTCCCCGCGGATGTAGGGCAGCGCCGTGTTGACCGCCAAAAAGCGGTGCGACTTGACGTACCCATCCCGCGCCGACACGTCTCCAGCCACCGCTTCCTCCAGCGGCATGTGGCAGTCCTGGCAAACCCGCTTAACAGCAGGCAGATAGAAGGTCCTAGCGGCGTTGAGCGACACGCCGCTGTCGTGCCAACTATCGTATTCGTTTTGGCCGCGCAGCCAGCGGTAGCCATTGACGCGCGTGTCGAGACTGACCTTGTGGCAGGTGGCGCAAAACTCCGAGGTGCGGAAGAAGGGCTTGAGCATCTGCTTCTTGTGTACAATGGGCCGGGCCTTCAGCGCGGTGTCGTGCACGAAGCGGCCCACGCCTTCTTTGGCATTGGCGAACAGATAGGGATCCTCCTGCTCGTCGGCGATGTTGTAGTTGCCGTTGCCAGTCTGGTCGTGAATTTCGTCGATGGCGTGGCAGCCCAGGCAAGTCAGACCGGCTTGGGCTTGGGGCGAGGCGCGGTCGATCTCTTCGGTCATTTTGCCCGCCAGCATCAGCGCCGGATCGTGGCAACCCGAGCACCACTTGGACTTGATGTTGGCTTCCTCGCCCGCCAAGTCCTTGTAATAGGCGATATGCGCGTCAACCTCCGCATTGCTCTCGGTCGAGTTGTCGCGCATGTGGTTGATCGTCGCCTCGTAGAAGGGATTGTTGAACGAGGCAAAGCGGTGCGCCGACGTCGCCCACTGTTCGACGATGGCCGCGTGGCAGCGGGCGCAGGTCTCCGAGCCAATCGGCTCGTTGACCACAAAGCCGAACTCGTCCATGTCGCCAGCGAGTTTTTCCGGCTGCGACAGATCGCCGCGCGTGATGATCCGCGAGGGCAGAATGTCTCCGGTCGTAGTCGTAGTAGCCGCCGGGAAAAAGGGACTTTCAGCCGGCACGAAATTGGCAGGAACAAACTCGTCAGGCGCAAAGTCAGCGACCTCCCGCGCCTTGGAACCTGGACCAGTGTGCTTGCCAGCGGCAAATGCCTCCTCGGCCGCCTGCGTGTACTGCTCGCCGCTATAGCTCAACCCGTGCAGCACCACGGCCAGCGCCAACAGCCCGACGACTGCTATGGGCACGACGCGATAGCTCCGCTTGGAGGGCTTCCACAGTGAGAGGCGACGGTGAGCCAAGTAAAAGAGAGGGACTAAAACCGCCGCGGCCACATGGCTCCAGTACGCCACCGGGTTGCCGCGGTTGCTCGCCGCGCTGAGTATGAACTGTCCGCTGATGGCCAGTACAATGCCCAGCGTCAGGGTGGCGATGCCGGTGTAGATAGCCCGCTTGCGGCTTTTGCGCCACACCGCCGGTAAGTGCCAAGCCACAAAGCCCAGCGCCAGTACCACCAGCACCCAACCGACGCCCGTATGCGACAGCACCATGACTTGGTAAAACTTGGGCAGGGAAATGTCGGTAACGGCGAAGTAGGAAAAATCGAGGGCGTCGGCCAGCCGGTTGGTCAACAAATAGAGCGTATCGGCGACCATGAAGACGCCCAAGGCCACCACCACCAGCAAGGTCCGTTGCTGGCGAGTGCTCAGGCGGCTCGGGGTTTTCTTTTGCATGGCTTAGCTAGGCAGAGCGCACATGACCGGCGGGATTGCCGAGTTTCCTCCTTTAAAGATAGGAGGTACACGCAATCTCTGGTAGGCAGCGACCGGAGGGGATGCTTATGCCAACTGCCCTTCGGCTGAGCTCAGGTCGAAGCCTTGTAGCCAGCCGACGACCTTTTCGACCATGACCTGCGCGTGTTCGCTAAAGACGTGGTCGGCTCCGTCGATGACGACGAGTTCGGCGTTGTCTCTGGCCCTAGCGAGGATGTCGTGCGAGTCATCAATCGGCACCACGTCGTCCTCGCTGCCGTGGATTAGCAGCCAAGGCACTACAATCTCGGCCCCGCGTCGCACCACGGTGTCGATTTGGGCCATGTCGTCCATGTAGGCTTGCGAGAGCGGGCAGTCTGGCTCTTCCCACATGCAGCCCTCGTCGGGCACCTCCTCGCCGAACTCGCGCTCGGCAAAGGCGTGCGTATGCACCATGCCCGCCAAGGAGACGAGCAGGCGGATGCGCTCGTCGCGGCTGGCGCACAAGACGCCGACCGCCCCGCCCATGCTGTGGCCAACATAGCAGACCGAGTAGCCGTCCAAGGCGCTGAGCACCGCGCCGAGATCTTCGACTTCTTTGGAGATCGTCGCGTCGGCAAAGCGGCCCTCGGACGCGCCGTTGCCAGCAAATGAAAAGCGCAGTGCGTGGACGCCAGCGGCCGCTAGCCCCTCGGCGAGCGCTACGACAAAGGGGCGGTCCTTGTTGCCGGTCACGCCGTGCCCCAAGACGGCGATGTGCCGAGATCCCTCCGTGCCAGCGTGAAAAGTATAGTCCAGCACTTCGCCAGACGGATTGCGAATGGTTCCGAACATGGGGTTACTCCTCCACAGGTACTTTATCGTTGTTTTTGGGTAATGCTTAGCAATCGACGACTACTGCTCAATTGGACGAGTGCGGACATCCCTCATATCCACTCTTGAGGTTGTTGTTTAAGGACGCGCTCGGCGAGTGGGCCGAAGTACGACCGGGTCGTCGTGAAAAACTTGAGCAGATCGTTTTCTCCGTCCGGCAAAAGCTCCACACGCGCTGCCGCGTTCATCAAGTCGAGATCGTCCCAATGCGAATTCCATGAGTTCTTGAGGGCCTTCCAGCGCTTTTCTCGTGCCCACCGCAAACGCTCGACATTCAGGCCGAGAACCTCGATCGTATCGGTTACACGCTCAGGGACGATACCAGCGGACGAGCACGCATTCGCATTGACTCTAATTTCACCATTCGGACTCACCCTCATCAGCGATGGCAACGCAGGCAGTTCCCTAGGATCCACGAAATTCGCGTTCATGCTGTTGTCCTTTTTCTGCCCGCAACTCAGGTTTTTCTTTGCCGGCTCGCGGTATCGGTCTTCATTGCCGCTCCAGTCGGAAAACGATCCGCCCTTGCAGCAAGCGATCATGTTGGTAATGTCGAGCGATTTCGCTGGTCCATGCTGCGGGTCGCTTTGTGGAATGACGTGCTCAATCTGGCGATTCAACTCTGTAAGCCTTATCTCGCAGTAACCACAAAGACCGTGCTGAAATTTGCTCAAGGTCTCCATGAGTTCTTTGTAGGACGCGCTGGCATTGTGGTCGCGGAATCCCTGCCAATGCGCCCTATCATCCTCGCAATTGAGATAGTTTTCAAGACCGGGGGGACAATTATCCAACGTGCGGATACGCTTCACTGCGACCTACCCATTTCCTTCAGCAGTTTGTTCCGCCTGATTTCAATGTCGGCACTATCGAGAGCTGGATCGTTAGGCGAGAGCCTTTCGAGCTTGCGCCTGAGCATCAAGGCTTCTTTGGATTCTCCTTTATCGTCGCCTACCAAGTCCATATATCTAGCCAAGTCTTCTGTGAATGTGTTCTTGGGCCGCTCATTTACACCCATTACCACGGTAAGAACGTCCCCCGCCTCGGCCCCATAAGTAGCTATTGCTGGTGCCCCAGCAACAATACAATCACCTTCGCGAGCGAGTTCCACAATGCGCTGCGGCTCGACCGTAGTCAGTACCTGCGGACTGTGGGTAGAGACAATAAACTGCGCGTTCGGGAATGTCCATTGCAGATCGTATAAAATGCGCTGCTGCCACGCTGGATGAAGGTGCAGTTCCACCTCGTCAATCAGGACAATCGCCTCGGATTCAAGCGGATCGTCCAGGTGCGGATTGCCCTGCACCATTCGCCGCGCCAGATCTGCCGCCAGCGCCAGCACAATTCGATAGCCGCCGCTCAATTGGTCGAGCGAGAGCTTCTCTACCTGTCCTTGCTCCGATTTCCAAGACACCACAAAACGAGGCGGATTCACCTCGGTGCGCGGGTCGAACACTTCCCGGAGCATGGACGAGATCGTTTGGCGAACCGCGGATAGATCCTTTAACGGATAATCGAAATCGCGGCGTTCTTGCTGTTCCCTCAACTCCTCGTAATTCTTGAAATAGAACCAATCGAACAGATCTTCAAAGTCTGTGCGGGCAGAAAGCGCCCCTTTCAGCGCATCTAACCGAGGGGTCCGGCGCGGTAAATGGTGAGGCGACATTACTGATTCCGGCACACCTGAAACCGCCCGATCAGTACCATAAAGAGCAACAATCGGCATATCTTTGCTCTCTGCACGGCTATTCTCGACCAGCGCCTTCTCCAGATTCTCCCGGTGGGCTGACATCTCTTCCTCTGCCTTCTTCCGCTCACTCTCCGACCTGGTCCCTTGTCGCTCAAAAACATTTCCGTCCATTGAAGTGAGCGATACCCGCGGACTCCCTGCTCCCTCGCGCCAATCCTCCTCGCAAAAATCAATGGAGACATCGAGAAACGGTCCGAGCATACCCTCATGCCCCAAACCCACCGCAATCGCGCTCAGAACGCTCGTCTTACCGTACCCATTATCGCCGTGCAACACCGTCAGCGATGGGTCGAGCGACAACTCAAGCTTCTCAATGGCGCGGTAGTTCTCAATTTCCACAGATTTCAGTTTCACAAGTACACCTCCTTCGTCTGGGAATAACCCCGCCTACGCTCCCTCAGTCCCCACACCCAAAAACTCACAGGTCTGCCGCGCCACCACTAATTCCTCGTCGGTGCGCAGCACGTAAATGGGCACTCGACTCGACTCGGCGTGCAGGCTGCCCTCGCCTTGCACAGCCTCGTTTTTAGTCGCATCCATCACCACCCCCAAAAATTCCAAGTCGCGCAGAATCTGGCCGCGTACTACAGCCGAGTACTCGCCAATGCCGCCGGTAAAGCTAATCGCGTCCAGCCCACCCATCTCCACCACAAAAGCTCCCAGCCAGTCGCGCGTCGACGTCGCCAACACGGCTATAGCCAAAGCACAGCGCTCGTCGCCGCTTGCCGCACCCGCTTCAATGTCGCGCATATCGCTATGCCCGCAAAGCCCCACTAGGCCGCCTTCGTTAGCGCACTGCGCCAACACCTCGTCCCACGGTCGGCCTTCGTTGCGCATCACCAAGTCCAGCGCATACGGATCCAAGTCGCCAATGCGGTTGTTCTGCGGCAACCCGCCCTGCGGACTTAACCCATGCGACGCCCCCTGCGAGACCCCGTCCTTTACCGCGCACAGCGACGAGGACCCGCCCAAGTGCATGTTGACGTGTTTGAGATCGTTGCGCCCTTCCAGTTCCACGACTTTCTCTGCGGCATAGCGGTGGCTGGCCCCGTGGAAGCCGTAGCGCTGGATGCCGTATTGCTCATACCAAGCATAGGGCACCGCGTACATTTTGCGCCGCTGCGGCATTGCGCCGTGAAACGCCGTCTCAAAGCACCCGACCCGTCGCGCCTTGGGGGCCACCCGCGCAAACTGCCGGATCGCCGCCACATAAGCGGGGTTGTGCGCCGGGGCCAGCGGATAAAAGTCCTCCATCCGCCCGACGATGTCCTCGTCGAGTTCGACCACCCCGGAAATAGCGCGCGCGTGGACGGCCTTAAACCCCACGGCATCCAATTCCTCCACCGAAGCCAACACCCCACCCTCGGACAAGCGCACGAGGGCCTCGTCAATCGCGCTGGCGTGGTCGGGCAAGTCCACAGCCTGCTCAATCTCGTCAGCCCCGCCGATCTCAAAGGTATGCACCGATCCTTGGCCCCCAATCCGATCCATGCCGCCCCGCGCCAAAACCACTTCCTCGGGCATGGCAAAGACCTTGTACTTAAACGAGGTACTGCCTAAATTGGAAACTAGGATTTTCATCTTAGGGCCGCGCCGGGCTGCCGTCGGGCAAGCGCGTCTGCGTCCACCCTATGACCTCGTCTTTACAAGGATACTTGGCCGCCAAGTCCTCGTCGATGTCGATCCCCAGCCCCGGTCCATCGCTCGGATACATGTATCCGTTGCGCACCTCGGGCAGCCCCGGAAACATTTCGTATATGTGCTCTGCGAACCGGCACCACTCCTGTATCCCAAAGTTAGGTGCCCACAAGTCCAGATGCAGGTTGGCCGCGTGCCCCACCGGCGAGGTGTCGCCTGGGCCGTGCCAAGCCGTGCGCACCCCGTACATCTGCCCAAAAGCCGCCACATTGCGCGCCGGCGTGATCCCGCCCATCTGGCTGACGTGCATGCGCATGAAGTCGATGAGCCGTCCCTCAATGAGCGGCGTCCACTCGTGCGGATGATTGAACAACTCGCCCATGGCCTGCGGCGTCGCACACTGCTGACGAATGTGGCGGAACCACTCGATGTCTTCGGGCGCAAGCGCGTCCTCCAAGAAGAATAGCTTGAACTCCTCCACATCCTTGGCAAAACCCACCGCCTCAATCGGGTGCAGCCGCTCGTGGATGTCGTGCAGCAGCTCCACCTCAAAGCCCAGTTCCGCGCGGATGTGCTCGAACATCCGCAGGTGGTTCAGCATATACTCTTTGCGGTTGTAATACGCGCCTTCGGGCGCGCCCTCGGGTTTGACCAAGGTCGATGCCTTGCCGCCGTAACCGCCCATCTGGCAGCGGATGTAGCGATAGCCTTGCTCTTGGAACTGGCGGATGCTATCGACGACGGCCTCGGGCGTATCGCCGCCCGCGTGGCCGTACACCGCCGCGCCTTCGCGGCATTTGCCGCCCAAAAGCTGATAAACCGGCATCCCCGCCCGCTTGCCCTTGATGTCCCACAGCGCCTGATCGACGCCAGAGATGGCGTTGTTGAGCACCGGGCCGTTGCGCCAATAGCCGTTGACCATCAACATCTGCCACGTTTCCTCGATGCGGTCCACGTCGCGGCCAATGAGGAAGGGCTTGAAATGCTGCTCGATGGCCGTATGCACGGCGTGGAAGCGCTGGGTAAAGGTCGCGCAACCGAGTCCGTACAGGCCGTCGTCCGAAGTGATGATCTTGACGATGACCAAGCGGGAGCCGCCCGGTTGGGTGAGGATGGTTTGAACGTCTTTAATAGTAACAGGCATAAGGTCTCCTTGTTAGGGTGAAAATCAGGGGGTATTCTGCACACCGGGCCGCGTTTTTGTCAAGGGGTGCGCTGTCCTTGTCCGGGCGGGCGGCGGCGGTTAGCTTAAACACTCCATGCACTGGCTACAAGCACTCATCTTAGGTCTGGTCCAAGGTCTGACCGAATTCCTACCCATCAGCAGTACAGCTCACCTGCGAGTAGTGCCTCACTTTCTCGGCTGGGACGATCCAGGTGCGGCATTTTCCGCGGTGATCCAACTGGGGACACTCGCGGCTGTATTCGCGTACTTCACGGCCGATGTTAAAAGGCTAGTCGTCGCCGCGCTGCAAGGGGTGGTCCACCGCAACTTCAACCACAGCCCAGACTGCCGCATGGCTTGGTCCATTGCCGTGGGCACCGTGCCCATTGCCGTGCTCGGCCTCGGGGGACGCGACTTTATCGAAACCGAGGCGCGCCAACTTCCCCTCATCGCCACAAGCTTGATCGTCCTCGCGCTGTTTTTGATACTGGCCGAGCGCGTGGGGCGGCGCGAGCGCACCATGCAGGACCTCGGCTTCTGGTCCATCCAGCTCATCGGCCTGTGCCAAGCCCTCGCCCTGATCCCCGGGTGTTCGCGGTCTGGTTCGACCATCATGGGCGGGCTTTTCGTGGGCCTCCAGCGCGCAGACGCTGCCCGCTTCTCCTTTCTGCTCGGCTTGCCAGCCATTGGCGCCAGCGGCCTCTTGCAACTATTCGCCCTGCTCGAAGGAGGCCTAGGTGGTACCGGGCTGCTGAGTTTGGGATTGGGGATTCTCGCCGCTGCCGTCAGCGGCTACCTGTCCATCGGCTTCTTACTCCGCTTCCTCCAGCGCCACGGCACCTACTCATTTGCCGCTTATCGCATCCTGCTCGGCGGACTCATCTTCTACTCACTGTACGGCTAATTCCAACGGAGCTATCCATGTATCCCAACAACCTGAAAGCGCGTTTGCGCAGTGGCGAAATCCTCCTCGGCACCAGCCTGTCGGCTCCCACCCCACACGTGGCCGGGTCGATCATTTCCACCGATCCCGATTTCCTCTGGGCCGACACCGAACACATGCCCCACGCCACCGAAGCGCTCGACTCAATTCTGGTGCTGGCGCGAATGCGCGGCGTCGCGCCTATGGTGCGCGTCGCGTGGAATGACCCCGCACTGATCAAGAAAGCGTACGACGCGGGCGCAGTAGCCGTGATGGTGCCGCAAGTCGATACGGCTGAAGAAGCCGCCGCCGCGGTCGAGGCCGCCCGCTACGCACCCGAAGGCCGGCGCGGTCTCTCACCCATGTGGACCCAAATCGCGGGCGCGGACTGGAACGAGGTCATCAAAACCGCCAACGAGGAAACGCTCGTCGTCCTCCAACTCGAAAGCCAACGGGCCTACGACAACCTAGACGAGATCAAGCGCGTGCCCGGCATTGACGTGATTTTCGTCGGGCCGTTGGACCTGTCAGCGACCGTGGGGACGATCACCGACACCGGGTCGCGGCAAGTGCAGCAAATCATGCACGACGTGCCGCAACAGCTAGCGGATACGGGAGTCGCCGTGGGCACTACGCTAATGGACGTGTCCGAAATCCAAGAGAAAATTCGCTGGGGATATCGCTTCCTCAACGTCGGCAATGCCCTCCGCTACGGCGTGCAAGTTCTCGATGGCCACCTCAAGACTCTGCGTGCCAATCCGCGCGGTGACCAGTAGGGGTGCGTAGAGATAAAAATTTGGACTCTGCCGGAAATGATGGTATTTTAACTAACAATATCTACTCTTTCTAAGGAGGTGCCTTATGAAGAAGCAGATGCTAATGGCCGGTGTTGCTCTCGCGTTCGCGAGCGCGGCTTGGGCGCAATGTCCTCACGGTGCCATGGAGCTTATGGGACCGGAAGACGTAAGGGTCAGCCTTACTAGCCCTCAGTCCCAGTTCGTGCTGGTTGAGTGGGAGGAGGTCGAAGACGCGACCCGCTACGCGATCTATTTGCAGGTTTTCGACCCCGACGAGATCGAAGTCGAAGCCGGTGGAGAGATCGTTGAGCCCGCCGAAACACAGCCCACCTTCGTGCCGTGGGGCCATGTGGAAGCCACGCCCGCTCAGGGTCGGTACAGTATGGAACTTTCTCCAGACCTGTCGAATCCCGAGTCCGTGGTTTATGGCGTTTCCGCAGAGGCTGAGGTTAACGGCCGCTGGGTTTCGTCGCCGATCGTGCCCGCGAGCTGGGTGGCCCCCCAGATAAGCACGGCTGTTGAGGCCGTGACTTGGGGTCAAGTCAAAGCGACAGCCGCCGAGTAGTGCGTCTGTTCCATCAGACGTACGGACCCCGCCGAGCGCACTGTTCGGCGGGGTTTTTTATTGGTGAAAGTTCATTTAACCATCCACCCTAACACCGGAGCATACTGTGGAATCATTGCTAGCCAATCCTCGGCTCAGCCGCTTTGACCCCCTTGCGCGCATTCTGTGCTACGACGATTTCGACGCGGGACTAAACGGCTGGACCGGACTAATCGGCAATTACGAAGACTCGCTCGGCACCATGCTACCCGACTACCAAGACCTGCGCCCTCCCATGTTGAGCAACCTGACGATGTGGGACACCGGCACGGCTGGTTCGATGGAAGGCACCTATGCCCTTAAGCTGGCCACCCGTCCGCAGGCCGGCGGCCTTTCCGTAGGCATCAAGCGGCACACCTTTCGGGCGCTGGGCCAAGTGCAGTTGGAGTGCTATTTCGCGTTCAAGCCCGAAGCGTCCGAACTCAAGCTCGGCGAAATGGATGTCCGCGCTTGGGGCGTGCTCTTCGATGTGCAGGATGGCAACCCCCAAGGGCGGCGCTGGATGCCTCACTTGCGCTACCTCAACGCCGAGAGCGGCCAGCGGCGAGGGCGCTGGCAGACCAAGCCTGCCACTCGGTCGGTACAGCCCATTGGCGGCAGCGGCAAGACCGTGTCGCATTTCCACTTGGGGCCGGAAGGCTGGGAGAATGTGCCGGGCGAGCCGCAGCTTTTGTGCTACAACGAAATCGCCACCAAAATGAATTGGCACTATTTGCGCATCGGCTTGGACCTCAAACGGCGAGCCTTCACCGGCTTTCAGTGCAACGACCACACCTTCGGGCCAGAGGGAATGCACTGTATTGAACTGCCGGCCATGGCCAATTTGTGGTGTATGCTCAACGCGGCCTTTTGGGTCGAAGCCGACATGGATAAGCGGGCCTTTCTCTACATCGACTCAGTGTTGTTATCCGGGGAGTTTGCACAATGAATATGCGACCGAGCCACACCGCCGTCGTGGAGCGCAATCAGTGCTGGGAGGGCGACTTTGCCACCGAGCCGTACGAGGCAGGCTGGAGCCACGAGGCCATTTTCTTCGTCCAGATACTCCGCGCTGAAAAGATCCCTATAGTTAATGCGAGGGTGCAGATATCGCCCGACGGCATTCACTGGTGCGACGAAGGATCGAGTCTGAACTTTGTCGTCCAGCAGCATACGCTCGACAAGCCATCCTTTGTGCGGGTGTCCCACTACGGCGGCTGGCTGCGTCTAGCCGGGACGGTGAAAGACGGCCGCGGCTGGGCACTCGTCCATCTAGCGCTCAAGGCATGAGACAAAGACGTGAGGTAAGCGCGGCATTTCTACGTCACTATCACCCCAACGGCATTGAAAGGAACTTGTCTTCATTCGACAGCTTAGCTTGACTTAAGAGAGTGCATGGATTCAGGCGACAACGCCGATGAGGACGGTAAAATGGCTAAGATAGAAGGCTTCCGAATAAAAAACTTCAAGGTACTCAAAGACGTTACGCTGGGCCGCCTGTGGAACCAACCGAATAGTCAGCCGCTTACTCCCATGACAGCGGTAATCGGCAAAAATGGCGTGGGAAAGAGTGCCCTATTCGATGCGTTCGGATTCCTCGCCGACGCCCTGAAACTCGGAGTTGAGGAGGCCTGTGACGCACGCGGACGCGGTGGCTTTGCGAAAATGCGGACGCAGGGAGAAACAGGCCCCATCGAGTTCGAGGTTTACTATAGGGAACATGGAAACGCCCGACCTATTACCCATGAGGTCGCCATTGCGGCAGACAAGTCCGGGCGTCCTTATGTGTTCCGAGAACACCTCAGACAAAGACGAAGAGGCCAGAAATACGGTCGGCCATTTTCTTTTTTGGTTCTCAATAACGGCAGAGGCGTGGCATGGAAAGGAGGGGGAGAGTATCAGGAAGATCAACTCGGTACAATGATTGGCGAAGCGCTAGAGCGAGATAATATCGATGAGTTCGTAGCGCTCATTGACTTGCTAAAAAAAGAAAAATCCGACGAGACCGAGTTTATCGAATTGGAAGATCAGCGTAAACTCGGCATTGCCACGCTCGGTGCCTTGAAACAACACTCACGAATTTCCGCTTTTCGCCGCTTCATCGAGGGATGGTATCTCAGTTACTTCACTCCTGACGCAGCCCGCAGCCTGCCGCTGGCCGGCCCACAGAGCCGTCTCAACGTCCATGGAGACAATCTCGGCAACGTCGTGCAATTCATGGAGCGCGAACATCCACAGCGTTTTCAGGCTATTCTAACAAAAATCGCCGAGAAAATTCCAGGCATACACAAGATCGACACGGAAAGAACCAATGATGATCGGTTGCTGCTTAGGTTTAACGACAAAGGCTTCCAAGAACCGTTCTATGCCCAGCAAGTATCTGACGGGACGCTCAAGGTATTCGCCTACTTATTGCTGCTCGAAGATCAGACACCCCCTTCTTTCCTCTGCATTGAAGAACCGGAAAACGGTCTGTATCACAAGCTCCTAGAGACTCTCGCCAACGAATTCCGCGAACACGCTAGGGCCCGTAGCGGTTCGCAAGTTTTTGTCACGACGCATCAGCCATACTTCGTCGATGCGTTAGAGCCGCAAGAAGTCTGGATTTTGGAAAAAGGCGAAGACGGCTTTTCGACGATTCGCCGGGCAAGTGATGATCCTATCGTGAACAACATGGTCGAGGAGGGATTGCCGTTGGGTGGCCTCTGGTACAGCGACTATCTCGACGCGAGGTAATTGGATGCACTTTGAAGTACTCGTCGAAGACCAGTCCGGCAAAAAGGCACTCGACATTCTGATCCCAAAAATTATCGGTGCCGGTGATCAGCATACATGCGAGGTTCATTTTTATAAGGGAATCGGCCGCATTCCCCGAAACCTCAAGAGTGGCACCGAAGCAAGCAATCGCCTTTTGCTCGACCAACTTCCCAAGCTGCTCAGGGGATATGGAAAGACATTTGCCGACTATCCACCCGACTATCCACCCGACTATCCAGCAGTAGTGATTCTGGTTTGCGACTTAGATGACAAATGTCTGAAAGAATTTCGCCAAGAACTCTTCACCGCCCTAAATGCGTGCAATCCCAAACCAGAGACCCGGTTTTGCATTGCCATCGAAGAAGGTGAAGCTTGGCTACTCGGCGACATTGCCGCGATCAAAGCAGCCTACCCAAAGGCCAAGGACAATGTCCTAAGTCGTTACAAAAACGACGCCATTTGCGGCACATGGGAACTCCTGGCAGATGCAGTATACCAAGGTGGTGCAAACGAGTTAAAAAAGAAAGGGTGGGCAACAGTCGGCCAAGAAAAGTCGATATGGGCAGAGCGCATCACCCCTCACATGGACGTAGCTATCAACGCATCGCCCAGTTTCTGCTACTTTCACAAGAAGATTCGAGAGCTTATCTGAGTATCAGTCTCTGTCGGTATCATCAGCGCGTGCTCTTGCCCGTCAGCACGAACCACACCGTTTGCAGCATGATCTTGAAGTCCAGCCTGAGCGACATGTTCTCGATGTAGTATAAATCGTACTCCAGCCGCTCGCGGGCAATGCCTACCACGTCCTTGGAATCGAGGTCGAACTCGTGCTTGGATTGCGCCCAGCCCAACAGGCCGGGCTTGACGTTGAAACGCCGCATGTACAAGGGAATCTGCTTCTTGAATTGCTCGACGAAAAACGGGCGTTCGGGCCGCGGGCCGACCAAGCTCATGTCGCCGCGCAGGAAGTTGATGCACTGGGGAATCTCGTCTAAGTGCAAGGCGCGCAGCACCCGGCCAATCGGCGTCACCCGTGGATCGGCACCCTTGGCCCATACCGGCCCGGTCTTTTCCTCGGCATCTACGTACATCGAGCGGAATTTGAGCATCGCAAAGGTCCGGCCCCCCTCACCAACGCGCTCTTGGCGAAAGAACACCGGCCCTTTGGAGGTCAGCTTAATCGCCGCGGCCACCAACAGCCACAACGGGGCCAAGCCCGCGAGCACGACAACGGCCACCATCATGTCGATGAGCCGCTTGACCGTCCGCTGCCAAGCTGGCATCAACTCGGGCTTGAGTTCCATCAGCGGCACGCCGTAAATCTGCGTCGTGCGCACGTGGCCGGTTACAATGTCGTACAGGTCAGGCGTGATGCCAAAGGAGACTGGTAGCCCCTCGGCTTCCTCGACGATCTGCATGATCTCTTCGTGCGAATTGGCTTGCAGGGCGATGAGTACGGCCTCAATGCCCTCGGTCGCGAGGATGGTTCGCAGATCGCCTACTGCGCCAAGCACGGGTAGGCCGTCAATGGCCGCGTGATCGTTCTCGCCGTGCGCCCGCACAAGGCCCACGATCTCATATCCCTGCGCCGGTGCCGCCCGCAACGCGCGCAACAGCCGTATGCCGCGCGCATTCACGCCCACGATGGCCGTACGCCTAAGACCAATGCCGCGCAGCAAAAGCTGCCGCTCAAAGCTGCGCACTAGCACCCGCCCACCCGCTACTAGCGCAACCATGCCCAGCCAGTAGAACAAGACCAGCAATCGAGTGAGGCGGATGTCGCGGTCAAAGGTGGCGATCATGGCCAGCAAGATGCCCAAGGTAACGACCTTGAGGACCTCGTATATTTCGTCGAAGCGCGAACTAGAGGGCGAGGATTGATAGAAACCAAAAAACAGGAACAGCAGCAGCCAGCAGCCACTTATCAGCGGCAACACGTCCGAATAATAGCCCAGCGCATACCAGAAGCTCGGCTCTTCTACCGCGTCTGGATAGAGCCGCTCGTAGTTGTGGCGGACGATCTCCAGCCCGCCGCCGGCCAATTTCATCCACAAAAAGAACACCGACGCCAAACTGACGGCGACCGTGTCGCTCAGCAACAGCAAGACAACGCGTTTCAGGCGCGACATAAATGCTCTACCTCGCGGGCTGCCAGACGCGGTGGCGGCGACCCATTAGGAAGCTCAGCAGCCCCAGCAGGGTACCCCAATTGGTAGCGGTAAAATAGGCCGGCACGTAGAACAGCCAATAGCGTCCGAACCGCTCCGGCAGCAAGAGGCCCAACGCGGCCAAGCCGTAGAAAGTCACTTGCAGTGCGAGCAAGAGGTCGTAGTACTCGCTCTCGGCCAATGGGATATTGACCGCGAGTACCACCAACAGCCACACCGGCACGAGCCAGCGGAGCAGCTTGTGGGAAAACATCTGAAATGCAAAAAGAAAGTGCGCGAACGGATTGAGCACGCCGGCCTCGGTCCACAGCCCGTAGAGCGAGCGCGAGACAATGCGGCGGCGGCGGCGGAACTCGTCGCCAAAGCGACCGCTACTGTACTCGGTGGCAACGGCTGTTGGCTCGTACGCAATGCGAAAGCCGCGCCGCCAAGCGTGCAGGGGCGCGACAAAGTCGCTGATAATATCGCCGCGCAGTTCGACGAACAGCTCGCGCCGGAGCGCGTAGATCGCCCCATTAGCGCCCAGCGCAGAGCTGAGCAAGCTCTCCCGGCGCTTGAGAAACTGCTCGTAGCGCCAGTACAGGCCTTCGCCCTTGCCCGCGCCTTGCTCATCTGGATTGGCGTATTGCAACTCGCCGCAGACGCAGCCGATCCGCTCATCGGCAAAGGGTGCCAACAGCCGCTTGAGCGCACTAGGCGCGTACATGCTGTTGGCGTCAGAAAACGCGACAAACTGCCCGCGCGCCAAGCGCACCCCTGCGTTTTGCGCCTCGGTCTTGCCGCCGCGGACCTCCTGCCGGTGCCGCCGCACCCCACGCACGGCGAATTCGGCGGCAATGCGGTCGGTGTCATCGGTCGAGGCGTCTGAGACGACGATGATGTCGAGCCGCTCAGCCGGATAGTCCATGGCCAAGGCATTTTCTAGCTTGGCGCGCAATACGGCTTCTTCGTTGTGCGCGGCAATAATTAACGATGCTTCAGGCCATTCGCTCAGTGGCGCATACTCGGGCATCTTGCGGCCAGCCGCCAAGAGCCAGAGCAAAACCGGGTAGATCAGATAGGTATAGACGACGAGGAATAAAGCGGCCCAAAAAATGGCGACGAGCATGGGATTTTGGCGGTAGAAGGTGTATCTTATCTCGTTATATTTTCGTCATTTGTATCCATTTATGCAACCGTGTACCGCACGTTGTCCGGGATTGGTGCCAGCGTTGGGAATCTGCGGACATTATCTGGCTAGCACTTCCTCGTACAGCGCCCAAATGCGAGCCGCCAACCGGCGATAGTCGTAGCGTTCCTCGGCTTGCTGGCGAATCGCCGTGCGGTCGTAGCGGTCGTATTCGTCTAGCACCGCGAGGATACCCGCCGCCAAGTCCTCCGCGTCGCCGACCGCCACTAGCCGTCCGACCTCCTCATTGACGACCTCCTCTGGCCCACCACAGCGCGTGGCGACCACGGGCAGGCCACAGGCCATGGCTTCGATCAGCGACGTGGTCAGGCCCTCGCTAAAACTGGGCAGGACAAACAGATCGGCAGCGGCCATATAGGGGGGTAATTCCTCCCAAGGTACCGCATCCTCAAACGACACATGTTCGGACAGGTTCAAGTCGTTGACTTGAGGTAGGAAGGGATCGGCGGTCCCGGTCGCAGGGTGGCCGCCGATCAAGGTCAACGAGACATCGCGGCCCTGACTGCGCACTTTAGCTAGTGCCGCCAGCAAAACGCGCAATCCCTTTGCCTCGACAAATCGGCCCACATAAAGTAGATGCCACTTTTCTTTATCGGGCTGGTGCGACTCGGTCGCCGAAAAGAGCTGGCAGTCAACGCCGTTGGGAATGTAGCGAACCTTATCGGCCAGGACGCCCAATTGCACAACCTCGCGACGCAGCTCTTGGCTGACGACAATAACGGCCACAGCTTGCGTTAGGGCCTCAACGATCAATTGCCGCCATTGGGATTTGAGCTTAGGCAGAATCTTAATGTCTGAACCGTGGACTGTGATGACTACGGGCCGGCCGGTTTGTGAACCGTACTCAACAGCGGCCCGACCATCGGGATAGGCGCAGTGTGCGTGGATGATGTCCGGCACATCCGCAACGGCATTGCGCAAAGCCTTGAGGTGAAAACGCCACTGCTGAGCAAAAAAAATCCGCCGCGGTACGGCAAAGCGGCGGGGATGCCGCACCTCGATTCCGTCCACCACTTCGCAGCGTGGGACATGGCGGTAGGCACTCCACAACCCAAATCCCGGCAGGGGAAACCAAGGCACGGGTGCCACTACCTTTAGTTGACAATGATCTTGGAGGAAACGTGCCTGATTGTGGACAAAACTTCCGGAGAGCTTAGATATGACGTTGGGGTAGAGGTGCGATAGCAGCAAAACTTTCACGGTTGATCCTCGCGTTCTTCAAGCGCCGGTTCTAAGATCTTCACGGCGCACGTGCGCCCGCGTCGAGCCGCTGCACGGCGAAGAGCATGCCGATGCAGAACCAAAACATGTTGCTGGGCAGGTCGCCATTAAACGTCTGATTGACCTGGAAGGCGACAAACGTGGCGATCAAGCCGATGGCTACGGCGCGCAAATAGGAATCCTGCATCTGCTGCAAGCGTCCCAAGCTCAAAAAGAACGTCTTCCCGACAAACCAGACAAAAGCTGCGAAACCAACGATGCCTAGTTCGCCCAAGATCGCAGTCACTATAGTGTGCGGCTCTTTCACTAGGGTCCAGTGGGGATATCCGGGCGGCGCGTATTGGGAGAATATCACTGGAAAGGATCGCCAACCAGTGCCCAAGAACGGATGGTCCGCAAACATGTCGAACGAGGCCATGACGAGATAAATGCGCGCCGTACTCGAAGCGCGGCCGGTCGAGCCGAACTCATCAAACAAGGTGAAGATGGAGGCTAAGCGCTCGAAGATGTACTCGGCATAAGGCACGAATTCTTTCAGGCCGAGCACCAGCAAGATGGATGCGAAAATCGCGATAAAAAAATAGCGCAGCTTGCCGCTCAACCAGAGGATGACGAGCACGCCGGCCAGCGTTGACACCCAGCTAGAGCGGCTAAACGAGGCCAACAGACCGCCAAAGCCGATGACGACCGCCAAAGCAAAAAGCACGCGCTGGCCCCTAGGCAGCCGATAGTTGAGCAAGACGGCCAACAGCGGCAGGACGCCGCTCATTACAAACGAGGCAAAGATATTGGGGTTGTGAAAGGCCCCCGTCGCCCGCGGCACGTTGCCGCCCAAGGCAGTGATGACCTTGGCCGGCAGGTGGAATTGGCCGGTGATGACCTGATAGGCCCCCATCACTGAGCCCGCTATCGTCAAGACCACTAGAGACCATAAGACCGCGGACACGGCCCGCCTAGAGTCGAGCGTGATTTGCACCATGTAGGTGAAGAGCACGAGGGCGCAAATCCGCAAGAAGCTGACGGTTGCCTCTGGCTGATTGGGCGTGTACGTCAGCGACACCGCAATCGACGCGAGGAACAAAAAGAGCGGCACCTTAATCTCGAAGTCGGGAAAGTGCACGCGCTGCCGCAGGCAGATGTTGGCGGCCAAGCCGGCGACCATCAGCCCAAAGGCCAAGTGAAACCCCGTCAGCAAGAAGATCTCTTTTGAAGGACCGGACTCGCCGAACAGCCGACCCGTGCTGTCGAGGGCCGTCGTCAGCAACAAAATTGGGACGATGATCCACGGCCTCAGCATCAGACCCGCGACAAAAAACGCGACGCAGAGCGCACCGATGAGGAGGGCCGGGAGGAATTCAAAAACGAAGATGCTGCCAGCGACCACCGCGCCTTGGAAAACCAAAAATGCCGCAAAGTAGCGGCGGTCGAGGGCGAAAGCCCACGGGATCTTAGGGGCGGGGGCCGTCATAATTTACGCGCGAATAAAGGCGAGTACTTCATCTCGCTTTTCGGCCATGCGCTCCGCGGAGAGCGCCTCTAAGTTGAGTCGCAACAGCGGCTCGGTATTGGAGGGCCGCACGTTGAAGTGCCAGTCGTCGTAACTGACCGAAATCCCGTCGAGGTGCTGGATGCAGCCGTCTTGGTAGCGGTCGGCTAGGGCCGCAATTTTGGCGGCGGGGTCCGCGACCTCAGAGTTGATCTCAGAGGACGTGAAGTACTGGCACTCTAGGGGGGCGAGCAGCTCAGAGAGCTTAACCCCGCGCTGCGACAGCAACTCCAGCATCACCAGCGACGGCACGATGCCGGAATCCGCGCCAAAGAAGTCGCGGAAGTAGTAATGACCGCTCAGTTCGCCTGCGAAAGCGGCTCCTTCCTCAAACATCCTCGGCTTGAGGAACGAATGGCCGACGCGCTCGATCAGCGGAGTACCGCCGGCTGCTTTTACGAGGTCGGGCACGGCCCACGAGCAGCGCACGTCGTACACGATCTTGGCCCCGGGATCGCGTTCTAGCATGTAACAGGCCATCAGCGCGGTTGCAAAGTCGCCGGGCACAAAACGGCCCCGGTCGTCAATGATGAAGAACCGATCGCCGTCGCCGTCAAAGGCAAAGCCGACGTCCGCACCTTCGGCTAGAACGCGGCGCTCCAAGTCGGCGCGATTCTCCGGCTGCATGGGGTCGAGCCCGTGGTTGGGCAGGCGGCCATCCGGCTCTAGGTACATGCCGATAAACTCAACGGGCAACCGCTCGTACACCTCTTGCAGGACCGGCCCGACCATGCCATTGCCCGTATCGGCCACTACCTTGAGCGGCTTGATCCGGACCAGATCCACGAGGCTCAACACCTTGTCGATAAAGCCCGGCGTCACGTCCCCAGTTCGAACCGCGCCCTGCCTCTGCCCCGCGCCCCAACTTTCCTCCTCCACGAGGCGGCGCAAGTCTTGGATCCCGGATTCGCCGCTGAGCAGATAGGGCATTTGGCGCACCATCTTGAAGCCGCAGTATTCAGGCGGGTTGTGCGAAGCCGTCACCATCGCGCCCGGACGGTCCATGGTGGCGCAGGCATAGTAGTATTGATCGGTGCTGACCATGCCGATGTCGATGACGTCTGCGCCTTGATCGACGAGGCCGCGCAAGAGGTGCTCTTTTATGGCCGGACTCGAAAGGCGCATGTCGCGCCCGACGACGACCTCCTCGCACCTTAGCAGGGCTACCAAGGCGCGGCCTATGGCGTAGGCCACCTCTTCGCTCAGGGGATCGGGGTAAATGCCGCGGATATCGTACGCTTTGAAGATGGAAGAATCGACCTGCATGCTCAGACGAAGCGGCGCAGGGTAATATCGAGCGTGCGCACGCCGCCCGCAGCCGGTTGGTGCTGCACCAGAATCGGGCTTTGGTACGTGCCCTGCAAGATGCGATCCGCTCCGGTTCCGGGGCTGTCTGAGACCAGCAGGCGGATGTGGCGCTTCAGGCGCAAGATGCGCTGGGCCGGCGTCGAGAGTACCGAAACGATGCGGTCAATGATCGACCGCCCCACCGGAACTTGGTCGAGCAATTCGTTGTAGAAGCGGAGGGAATCGTAGGCCGCGTACGCGTGCATCTTGCCGGGGATGGAGGCCGGGTGCCGCAGGAGCCGCTTGCCGCGCTGGAGCACGTAGCGCAGCGGATCGCTGAGGGCCTGGGGCAAGTCGTTGCGCATCAACAGGGTCTCGTACTCGTTGACGGTCATGCCGACGTGCTTTTCCTCCGGGGCGAGGCGGATGTCGATGCAGCCTTTGTCGATGCCGGATTGCCGCAACCGCTCGGCGAGTGTTGCAAAAAGGCCGTAGCGCGGATCCTTGAGGTTGAAGGCGTCGATCGCATGGCTGCCATACACTGGAATCTCCACTCGACTGCGCTGCACAATTTCGGTGCGATTGTAGGCCATAACTGCGGTGTGTCGGCTGCGCACGTAGTGCTTGTAGATGCCGTCTAGCTCAATGAAGTACACCGGCTCCTCGGGGCGGTGAATATAGGTCACGCAGTTTTTGAGACCCGCGGCGATAAAGGTCAGATGCGAGTCGGCGTTGACCGGCTCCCTTTCCTTTTCGCCCTCGCTAAGCTCGTCGCGCAGTTGCATGCGGTCGTGGAAATAGCCGGCGTTGTAGGGAAATATCTTTTGGATGGCGCGGATAAATGGGTCAATCTGTTTGCGGCTGTGACCCAAGCGCTTACTCGTGCCCTGCTCTATATAGCCGGCCGTGGTGTGAAACGAACAGTACGCGGCTTTGCGAAAGGGACGCAACTCGTCGCCGACTTGCTGGCGAATCAACTCGGCGATGTCGATGATGGCAAAGCGCCGCTGGGGGCGGATGGTTAGGTTGAGCTCTACGGGTTGCGGAGCCATAGTAAGATATAAATCCTGAGTCGCGTTTGTATCGGGCACCAATACACACTATCTTGCTGCAAATAAAAATACCTTCTAGTAAATGCCCACGCAACCAATTCAATTAGGAATTGAGAATTGAGAATTGTAATTCCTAATTCTTAAATTCTTAATTCTTAATTCCCATGAAAACCTTGCTAATCATGCGCCATGCCAAGTCGGCTTATCCTCCCGGGATAAGCGACGATTTCGACCGCCCACTCAACAAGCGCGGCCGCGCGGATTTGCCGCGCATCGCCCGCCTACTCGCAGCGTACGGCCCGCGTCCCGATCTCGTGCTAACCTCGACCGCGCACCGAGCGCAGCAGACGGCCACTGGCCTTGTCGAATCTCTCGGCCTGCCGCCGAGTGCCCTGCACTTGGACGACGCGCTCTACCTAGCGTCCTCCAGCACTCTGGCCCAAGCGGCAGCCGACTTGCCAGACAGGGCCCAGACCGGCCTCATCATCGCCCATAACCCAGGACTGGAAGAATGGATCGGCGAGCTGACGGGCGCGCACGTCGCCCTGCCAACTGCGGGCTTAGCCGCAGTCTCATTGGGCATCCACGCTTGGGCAGAAATCAGTCGCGGTCGCTTGCTCTACTTCGTGGTACCGCGACTCGTAAAAGCCATAACTCAACGACAATGAGTAGTTGACGAATGTCGCGGGGATGGCTTATTTTTCAACAAATTACCCGGAGATAACGCGCATGAACCTGTTGGACATTCTGTCGCTCGAATCCATCATAGTTGACCTCAAAGGAGAATCCAAAGAGGAAATCATCACCGAACTGGTCAACTCGCTTCCAGTCGGCGACGCGATCACCGACCGCGATCAAGCATTGCAAGCCGTACTCGACCGCGAAAAAATCATGAGCACGGGCATTGGCGATGGCATCGCCATCCCCCACGGCAAGTCGGCCGCGGTGACCGAACTGGTCGCAGCTATGGGCACCCAGCGGCGGGGCATGGATTTCGACGCCCTCGACGGCGAGCCAGCCTATGTGTTCTTCCTGCTGGTCTCCCCGACCAACATCTCCGGCCCCCACATCAAGGCACTGGCGCGGATTTCGCGCTTGCTCAAAAACGAAGAGTTCAAAAAGAAGCTCATCGACGCGAATTCAGCCGAGGAAATCATCGCCACCATCGAAGCCGCCGAGCGCGATATTCCCGCCGCGAACTAGCGCGGCTCCTTCCTCGTCTTGCAGTTCCTCAATCCCGCGATCCTTCTCGGACTAGTCGCGGCCGCCCTGCCCCTAGCCATCCACCTGCTGCATCGAGGGCGCGCCCAACCCCATCCTTTCAGCGACTTTGCCTTTCTGCGCCAGCTACAGCAAAACCGCATGCGGCGGCTCCAACTGCGCCAGTGGCTGGTCCTGTTGCTGCGCACGCTCATCATCGCGCTCATCGTCTGCGCCTTTGCTCGCCCGACAGCCGGCGGAGGATGGGGAAGCGGAGATCGCCCGGTAGCCGTTCACGCGCTCTTGGACCTGTCGTACAGCACTCGCTACCAACGGCCCTCTGGCTCCCTCTTCGACCAACTCCAGCGCCAACTTGGCGGCCTCTTGGCCGTTTTGCCCTCGCGCGATCAAGTGGCAGTACAGCCTTTTGCCCAACGGCCCCACGCCCCTTTTGCGGGCGACCGCGATTACCTGGCCGAGCGCCTAGCCGAGCTCGCGCCGACGCAAGAGGCGACCGACTTGCGCGCGGCCTTGCACGCAACAGCTCAACGCTTCGACCAAGAATCCGCACTCGCAGCGCACGAGCTTTTTCTTTTTACCGATTTGGCCCAATACAACTGGGAGCAACTCGACGACTCGGTCCCGTCCTTTGCCGACGTGCGCGTCTATATCGCTAGCCCGCGCGCCCAGCCCCGGCCAAATGCCTACGTCGAGCGGGTCGCGGCGCCGAGCTGGATGCTCGCTGCCGACGCCAAAGCCACCTTACAGGCCGCCATTACGCACAGCGGTGCGGGCACGGCGCTCGACCTGTTTGTCGATGGCCAGCGCGTGCGCCGCCATAGTGTGGATCCCGGAGCGCCGGGCACGATTCAAGTAGCACTCAACTTTTCGCCGCGACGGCCTGGGCGGTTAAGTGGGCACATCGCGCTCGCCGACGACGCCCTCGCGCTCGACAACCGACGCTACTTCACGCTCGATTTGCCCACCGCCATCACCGTACTGCTGTTAAGCGAACAGCCCGAAGACGCGTACTATGTGCGCCGGGCACTCGGGGCGGCGGCTCTCTCCGATCCGGTCGTAAAAATCCGCACCGATCTCTTTGCCAACCTCGACGCCGGCACCCTTGCCGGAGTAGATGTGCTGGTGCTCTGCAACCTCGCGCGGCTGAGCGCAGCGCAAAAGGCGGCCCTAGACGAGTTCGTCGCCAACGGCGGGGGCGTGGCCCTTTTTCCCGCGCCGCAGAGCGACCTCGGCTACTACAACCGCGACCTCTTGCCTGGCCTGACTCCGGGCCGCTTCAAAAACCGGCTCGGCGCGCCCGGCAACACAGCCAACTATCAAGTCTTAGACGCAGACGAGCCGCACCACCCGCTTTTCAACGACCTCCTCGCCAGCGACGACCATCAACCGCGCTTCTACGCCTATTTCTCCATGGTCCCCGCGCCCGACCTTTTGCCTTTGGTCCGCTTCAGCGACGGACAACTCGCCATGGCACTAGCCTGGAAGGAGCAGGGGCGCGTCGCGCTGGCAGCATTCCCCATCGACCCGCAGTGGAACGATCTGCACCAACGCGGGCTGTTCGCCCCCCTCCTGCACCGCTTGGTGCGCGAGTTGAGCCTGCCGCCCGATCGCCACGCCGCTTACTTGGTCGGAGAAACGGTCTATCGCCGCTTGGCCGATGTCTCAATGGAAGCTGTGGTGGAGGCCGAAACGCCGTCGGGCGAGCGCCTGCGCTTGGAGCCGGAGCCTGTCGGCGGCCAATACTTGTGGAAAATTCCCCACGTCAGCGAGGTTGGTATCTGGCGACTACGCGCTGCGGGCGCAGAGGTCGATGCGTTCGCCGTCAACTTCGACGCCCGCGAATCCGCACTCGCGCCTGTAGTGCCCGAGTATGTACGGAGCGTTTTCGCGGATGCAGAAGTCCATTTCCTCAACCCCGGCGACGACCTGCGCCTTGCGGTCTTGGGCAATCGCCACGGCCGCGAGCTGTGGCGCGAATTCCTACTTTTGGCCCTCGGCCTCCTCCTCGCCGAACAGTGGATCGCCCGCGCCCCCCGCGACGTTCCGGTGCGCCAAGCGGCATGAAGAGTTATTACTCATTACGCTACCCTCGCAAATTCACCGTCGATAGCCTGTTGCCAGATATGTACATAGACCTCGGCCTCATCCTCGCCGAACAGTGGATCGCCCGCGCGCCTCGCGACGTTCCGGTGCGTCAGGCGGCACAAAAAAACCACCCCGCTAGGAGTGGTCGCTCGCTTCCCAAAACCCGCCTAGCCTCATCCGCCCGCGTCTAGCGCGCGAAAAAACTCAAACGTATAAATGCCGTGGTCGTGCCCGTCGGCCCATTCGATGCGAATGCCGTAGCGCCCGACGTAGCTAACTCCCCGCACCTCGGCCGTGGCCGACACGGCCTCAGGCTGCAAGAGCGTCAACCCACCCTCATTAGCGTCACGCAACTCCCGGCAATGGGCGCAAGGACACGCGCGCCGCAAGCCCTCCAAATCGTAGCGACTCTCGCGGCCATCGCTCCACCCGATGACCAACTCGCTAGCCCGGCCATCCACGGCAATGTCGCGCGGCTTGGGCTTATTCAACGCGGCTCTCCTACCAACCGAGCACTCAACTCGTAGGGCGCGGCGTCGGTGATCTCCACTTCGACGAAAGAACCCACCGGAGGCGTGCCCTCGGCGATTACTACTTGGCCGTCGATTTCCGGGGCGTCGCGCTCCATCCGCCCATAGCACATCTCCCCCACGCGCGCATCGACCAAGACCACCTGCCGCGTACCGACAAGCTCGTCGTTTTTCTCCGTGCCCACGCGCTCCTGCAATTGCGTCAGGCGGCTGTAGCGCTCCTGCTTGACCTCCTCGCTAACCGGGTCGCCAAGCTCATACGCCGAAGTCCCATCTTCCGGCGAGTAGAGAAAGCCGGTCGCATAGTCAAAGCGCGTCTCGGCCACGAATTCCAGCAAAGCGGCAAAATCGTCCTCGGTTTCCCCGGGAAAGCCGACGATGAACGTCGAGCGCAGCCCAGCCCCCGGCAGCCGCTCCCGCAATCGCGCCAGCAAATCGAGCGTCTTTTGGCGCGTCGTCGCCCGCTTCATGCGCTTGAGCACTGGGTCGGAGATGTGTTGCAGCGGCATGTCGATGTACCGGCACATCTTGTCGCATGTGGCGTAGAAGTCGATCAGTTCCTCGGTCCAGAACGCCGGATAGGTGTACATCAAGCGCATCCACTCAATGCCCTCCACCTCGGCGAGCGCTTGCAAAAGGCGCACGAGCTGGGGACGCCCATAGAGGTCGGCCCCGTAGCGCACCGAATCCTGCGAGACCAAGACCAGCTCCCGCACCCCCTCCGCGGCCAGCCGCTCGGCCTCGGCCACGAGCTGTTCGATCGGCTCGCTCACATGTCGCCCGCGAATGGCGGGAATGGCGCAAAAGGCGCATTGGTGATCGCAGCCGTCCGATATGCGCAGATACGACCAGTGCTTGGGCGTCAGCGAAGTCCGCGGCAAGCTAGCCAAGTACCTGGGCCGCTGGACGCCCAGCACGTCGTCAACGTGGTGGACGATGTCGGCCTCGTCGGCGATCGTCAGCAGTTTGTCAGCCTCCACCAACTCCTGCGCTAGCTCCTCGTAGTAGCGCGTCGATAGGCACCCTGTGACGATCACTCCCTCGCACTGCCCCTCTTGCTTGAGCCGATGTGCATCCATAATCGCGGCGAGGGATTCTTCTTTGGCCGGTTCGATAAAGCCGCAGGTATTGACCACCACCACGTCCGCTTCTTCCGGCGCGTCCGTCATCTGATAGGCATGGCCCTGCAAAAGCCCCTGCATCCGCTCGGAATCGACCGTGTTTTTTGGGCACCCGAGACTGACTAGATGGACCTTCTGTGGCTTTCTTTCACTCATCTTATTGGCGGTTTCTTTTATAGCTGTTTTTCAAAACTCCAGTTCGAGCCCTCCAACAGGTAAAAAACTCCACTGGTCAATGCGCTTGACGCGGCTCTCGTCGCTGTCCCAGTAGTAAGTGAAGATATTGGCGCGATTGTAGGTGTTCAAAACAGTGAAGAAACTCACCAAGTTGAAGTTTTCAAAGTGCTTGCGGTAGTCGAAGCGCAGATCGAGCCGGTGGTAGGCCGAGTAGCGCTCGGAGTTGACGCGATCTCGCTGGATGATTGCCTGCCCTAGCTGCCTTGATAGCTCCTGGTCGAAGGGCGTGTACGGACGCCCCCCAGCGTAGCGCCAACGCACGCTGTACTCGAAGCGGTCTGACGGCCGGTACCCGACAATTATCGAGATGAGGTGGCGGTTGTCGAACGTGCGGTTGCGCTCGACCCCGGTGAGATCCGTGTACTGCGAAATCGAGTAGGCATAGCTCAACGTGCCGTACACATCCTCGGCGAGTTTCTTCTGGATTAGTGATTCCACCCCGCGCGACTGCGCTTTGCCACCACCGACCAAACGGCCGGGGACGGGGGTGCCAAAGTCGGCGAAATAATCGACGACAAGTATGGTGGGGTCGTCGGGGTCGAAAGGGGATTCTGTGTAGTTTTTCTGGTAGGCCTCCACGCTGAGCAGCGTGTTGGGGGTGAGTCGTCGCCGCAGACCGACGACGTAGTGATCGGCTCGCGGGTTTTCCAGCCTGCGGTTGTCGGGATGCTGCACGAGAAGCGACAACGGCAGGGTCTGGTAGTAGATACCAAAGGCGGCTGTGAGCGTAGTGCGCTCGTCGAGTTTGCCGACGAGTGAGATTCTGGGTGACCAGTCGAGCCCTTCATTCAGATCGAAGTATTCGAGGCGAGCGCCGATAGTCGCCGACAGCCGCGCACCCAGCGATTGTTGCAAAGAAGCAAAGGTGCCCAGCTTGGTAGTCGCTACCTCTTCTCGCAGTTGCAGCTCATCTTCAACATTGTTGACTCGGTTGATGTCGACGGCGTCGAACATATCAAAGTCGCTGAACAAGTGGCGGGTAACTATGCCCCATTTCACCGCCCTGCTTGGGCGCGGTGCGAAGTACCAGTTGCTGCGCAGCGCGAGCTTCTGCTCGCGCGAGTCGTTATTAAAAAGCACCTGTCGGGTTTCGCCATCCAGCACATTCACGCCGTAATCGCTGCACGTGTAAGCCAACGATGTTTCGGCGTACCCTTTTGTGCTCCACAACCAGCGCCAGTTGGCACCGGCGATGTACTGATCGGTGGCAACGGCGGCAAAATCGTCCTCGGCCTCGTCGTCAGGTGAGATGTCGATGGCATCAAAGCCGCTGATGGCGAGCAATTCAAACTGGTGTTCGGGCTTGAGGTCATACGTCGCCATCGCCTGCACGTCGCTGTACTTAGGCACGGCCCCCGTACCGACGGCATCGACGATCAAATCGAGATAACTGCGCCGCGCCGACAAGATCCACGAACCTCTGGGCCGACCGATTGGCCCTTCAAGGATGAGGCCGGCACCGGCAATCCCCAAGTTGACCTCTCCGTCGAATTCTTCGCGATTGCCCTCGCGCTGGTCAATGACCATCACCGAGGACAGACGGTCTCCGTATTCGGCCGAAAAGCCCCCAGCGTAGAAGTTGACGTCGGCAATTAGGTCGGTGTTGAGCAACCCGACTGGCCCGCCTGACGCCCCTTGCGTGGGGAAGTGGTTGATGTTGGGGATCTCGATGTTGTCGATGATGGTGAGGTTTTCCGCCGGGCTACCTCCGCGCACGATCAGGTCGTTGCGCTGGTCAGTGTTCATATTGACGCTGGGCAGCGTCTGCACCAAGCGGCTGATGTCGCCGGCAGCGCCGGGAGAGCGTCTGATTTCCTCGAAGTTGAAGTTGACAGTACTGACTGCCTCCTCCTCAATGGCGGAGAAGTAATCGGCCGTAACCACAACCTCGCCCATGCCAAGGGCCGTCTCATCCAGTTCGATCTGCACGGAGGTAATGCGGTTGGAGCGCACCACGACATCGGGCCGAATAGCCGTCTCGTATCCTATAATCGAGATCTGCAGGCGGTGCAATCCAACGGGAACACCTGCGATGGCAAAGCGGCCATCCTCTCCAACGCTGACCCCGAGCTGACGACCCATGACGGCGACATTAGCACCTAGTAGCGGCTGTTGGGTGGCCGCATCGACCACGCGCCCGCTGATGAAGCCGACGCGCACCGCCTCCTGCGAATGCGCAAGCGATGCAAAGGCTATCAAGTTGGCCAAAACCAGAGCGAATACCCGGTGCCAACCGGGCAGAGCTTTTGCCTTTCTAGAGCCGCTCGAGCGCACCTCCAGCAACAAAATTGCCAACCCAAAGGAAAGATCCAGCAAGGTGATTTTTGTGCGTGAATCCTGACTCATTGTATCTGGCCTCTGCGGCGGCACCCGCTTAGCTTGGGCGTCTTTGTTGGCAGGAGTCTGCTCGACACGACCTGTGTATTGCCTGCGGCGGCTCGCTGAAGCTGTCCGAAGACGTGGTCGTCCAGTGCCTGCATTTGCTTTCTGGGCAGCACGTCGCCCGCCTCAGTACCGCTGCTGCACGTATTCAATCCCCGCCCTCACCACCTCTTCCCCCACATCCTCCACCAC
>VXOR01000018.1 GCA_009840005.1 Gemmatimonadota bacterium | reverse complement strand
GGAGAGCCTGCACCATTTCAAGACCCTAACACCGCTTTCATGCAACAACGCCGTAAATCGGGTAAACCCATCGCGTATACGGAGGACGGGCAACACATCTATTTGTTCTCAGGTAGGCCAGTGGCTTTTCTATCAGGCAATGCTGTTTATTCATTTTCAGGTAAACACATCGGATGGTTCGAGGATGGCTGGATAAGAGATCGGAAAGGAAAAGCTGTCTTTTTTACGTCTGATGCTTACGGTGGACCAATCAAACCCGTTAAGCGTGTAAAACCAGTTAAACGGGTGAAACGGGTGAAACCAGTTAAAGGGGTGAAACAGGTGAAATCCGTAAAACCTATCAAAGCCCTTTCATGGTCTGATTTGTCCGGAGAGCAGTTCTTTGTGTAACAGGCCGAGATACAATTTCCTACGCATTTTCAGCAGCAGCGTGAATTGCCGAATTTGGCGAACAACTGAACAAAATTGCAGATTTAGTTAATTAAAACTCATATATTAGGGAATCGATACCTTCGGACTAGGTTTGCATTTCTGTGAGGAAGCATAGATGACCGACCAAGTTCTATGCGAAGTACTTGAAGCCACCGACTATATGGCAAACGGTGAGCCAGCGCATGGCGTGTACCTAGACGAAGATGCCCGCATCAAGTGCCAAGCCCGGGAATTTTCGCCCGACGCTCTGTGGCATAGTGACTCGGAGCTCACCGTCTATTTCAAGAGGGCACCGGAGGTTCCGTCCGAGGAGGAGGTCGCCCAGTGGCACCGGGAGATCTGGAATCAGGGTTTCGCTCCGTTGCTGTGGGTAGTTTCGCCTCAGAAGATCGATCTTTACAATGGTTTTGACCGACCTCGGGGGACCGAGGATGCTGCCGCACATCGGCTGCGTACATTCCAGAAGATCGAGAATGAGTTGAATGCCCTCGATGCGTTCGCTGGTCGACTCGCGATGGAAACGGGGCGGTTTTGGCAACAGACGAGCACCGTTGATCGCAGGACCAGCGTGGACCGACAGCTTCTGTCCGATCTCGCTGCGCTTGAGCGTGACCTCGTGTCGAGGGGGTTGGACCGTTCCAAGGCTCAGGGACTGATCGGTCGCTCGATATTCACCCAGTACCTGATTGATCGACGGATCATCACCGAGCAAATTCTTGAGAACGATTACGGCCACCAAACCTTTCCTGCCATACTACGTGACCCTTCTGCCACGGAGCGGTTATTCGATTGGCTTCGAGAGATATTCAATGGTGACATGTTCCCTTCAGAGGGATCAACTACGCCGAGCCCCAAGTACCTCTGCAGAGTTGCAGATTTCCTCGAAGCCGTGGATCCCGAGACGGGACAAACGACGCTTTTTCCTTACCAGTTTGACGTAATACCAGTAGAGTTGATCAGCTTGATCTACGAGCAGTTCGCCCACGCGGACTTATCGACTCCCAATACCAATTCTGGAAAAGACGTATTCTACACCCGGTTGCCACTTGTTTCCCTAGTTCTGGACGAGATCACAGAAGGACTCACCGGATAAGAAACCGTACTTGATCTAACCTGTGGGTCCGGCGTCTTCTTGGTCGAAGCTCTGCGAAGGCTCGTTGATCTTCAATCAGGCGGGGGAGAGCGGAGTCGCGAATTGATCCGTTCTACGTTGCACCAACAAATCTACGGCGTGGACATCAGCGAAGCAGCGGTGCGCGTCGCGGCGTTCAGTCTCTACTTGGCGGCTTTGGAGCTAGATCCGGACCCGCAACCACCTCAAGCACTGAAGTTCGAGCCGCTGATAGGCAAAACGCTCATCGTCGGCGACGCGTGGTATGTGGAAAGCACGACTGTCGGAAAGGCTGCACTGACCGAACAGGATGCCCCGAGAAAGTTTGACGTTATCGTCGGTAACCCACCATGGAGTTATCAAGGCAAAGCGGCCACCCCTGCACGCCGCATCCGAGGTGGCCCGAGAGGGCCCCTTCCGCCTCGCGGGGAAAGTCTGGACTTTGTATTCCGAGCCATGGATTTTGCCTCCGAGAACACCCGATTCGGTTTGATTCTGAGTGCTGTCCAATTCTTCAGTCTGAGCGAAACCGGAGTGGCTGCCTCGCGTCAACTCATCGAGAAACTGTCTCCTGTGACTCTGGTTAATCTATCGAACCAGTCCGATTGGCTGTTTCCAAAAGGAAACATGTCTGCGGTTGTCCTCTTTGCGAGGAACCGGCCATTACGCCGTGCCGCGATCACTGCCGTGCAAGTCCCTTGGTCTCCGGCTGGAGTGAAAAGCCACACTTTCGAGATAGCGCCAAGCGATATCATCACGCTGTCGTTGGCTGACTGGAAGCGAAGACCTGAGTTTCTGAAGGCCGCGTTTGTCGGGTCTCGCCGCGATCTTTCGTTGCTAGACAGGTTGACAACCAGTCATCTGACGCTCGACGACCGGCTTGGCAAGTTCGATGTAAGACTTCGCACCGGGCTGATATTGGGTGATCGGAGCCGCGATTCGAGTTTTCTTCGTGGACTTCCGCTCCTGACCGTGCAGGATCTTCGACCATTCTCCGTGCCGGACAAGTTGGGCTCTTTTGACGCTGCGGAGGCTCAGTGGCCGCGCAATCGCGACATCTATCGAGCACCGCTGCTGCTCGTCAAGGAGTTCATGAAGGGAGGCCCTCGACCTGTCGTTGCCGTTGCTGATCGAGATATCGTCTTCATGGATGCTTTCTTCGGCGCGGCGCTTCCATCCGCAGGGCGCGAGGTCGCCCACTTGCTCGCCGCCATTCTGAGTTCGTCGCTCGCATCTTGGTTCTTTCTAATGACCGCTTCCACTTTTGGGCTGTGGATGCAGCGGATCAGACCTCGGGACATCGAACGCATGCCGATTCCCGGTTTCGAGGAGGCCCTAAGCTCCGAGTCTGGTCGACGGCTAACGCGGTTTGCCCAGAGGTTACAACAAAGTACCCCTAGCGACGCCGACTGGCAGACCCTCGACGACTCTGTCTTTGACTTATATGACATGGACAAAGCCGACCGCATCGTCGTGCGCGACGGTCTGTTCCGTGCGAGTTGGCTAATGGAAGGCCGGCAGGAACGCTTCAGTGGAAGCCGCCAGCGTTAGCCATATGTCGGACTATGCGCATACATTCATAACGGCAGTGGATGTATGGCTCTCTGCAGCGAATCAACGCCGTATGCGTGCCGAAGTCTTCGATCTTCCCGAACACGCGCCGCTCCGGGTTGTTCGCTTCGTTCTTGAGGAGTGTTCCGACCTCCCAGAACCTTCTGGGTTGGAGGTTGTAAAACCAGAAGGAGACCTGAGAGACATTCTCAACCGGATCGGCGAACGCCTAGATGTTCAGCTTGCGGAATCCTTGGTCGGCCAGCGCGAGCTTCGGGTGCATGGCCACAACGAGGTCGTGATCATCAAGCCTGCCGCCCGGCGGCATTGGATGGGCGTGTCCGCGCTGGAAGACGCGGATACGGTCATTGTTGAAAGCTTTTCCGGAACCGTCGTATGAAGCTGCCTCTTGACGGTCCGGCTACCAGCGACCGCCAATTCATTAATCTTGGACCTGATATCGCCTCGACTATACTGCGGACCATCGAGGCCGGCTGGGTACTTGCGTTGCAGTCGCCGGACGTCAACACGAGTGCCGGCGAAGTAGAAATCACGGAACGGCTACGCGATGGTATGCGTTGCGCGCTGAAATCAGGACATTTCTCGTGGAGCCAGTCAATGATAGTGTTTCCCGGAACCGAATCCCGTTCTCGCCCGGAAGTACTGGTACCGGATGGCCGAACCGACATTTCAATTCTGTGGATCGAGGTATTCTTCCGCTTCGGCGAGCACGATCCCCATGCGATCATCGAATGCAAGCGTATCGCTGGGGCTAACACTGACCTGTGCCGTGAGTACGTTGTGGAGGGCATCGATCGCTTCCGAATCGGCAAGTACTCGGGGAACCATTCCATCGGGTTCATGGCCGGGTACCTGATCGCCGGCGACGCGAATGCTGCCGTGCTCCGTATCAATAGATACTTGAATTCTAAGTCTCGCTGCGCCGAGAACCTGAAACCATCGAATCTGATTAGCGAGTCGTGGGTGTGGGGGAGTAGCCATCCGCGAACGACTAATTCACCGATAGAATTGCATCACGCATTCCTAGCATTCGCGGCAGTATGACTTGAACGTTTAAGAGTTAAAAATGCGTACTTCCAACCCTCCGGTCGCAACGGCGACCAAGCTACATCATGCCTCTCTTCCGTACCTTCGTCAACAGCGTACGAACGGAGTTCATACAGGAACACGAGTCGCTACGTGGAGACCCGCTGATGCGGTGGTCTATGGTTGAGGTCCCGTTCTCCGCCGCGTACCGGGAGGCCGATTCTCCTGCCACAGTTCCACTACCTAAGAAACTACCTAAGAAACTACCTAAGAAACTACCTAAGAAACTACCCCAGAAACTACCCAGAACGAATCTTGGCCTTACGTAAGTCGATCCTGAAATCACTCAGCGTATGTTGTCGATATCTAGATCAAAATAAAGATATGATAATGAGGTCATTAACTCCGCATTTTCATCAGCAGCATACAAACGGTCAGAGTCATGTCCAGACCGGGGTGCAAGCTGGGGTCCAAGTAGGGGTGCAAGCTGGGGTCCAAGCTCAAGAGAAACTAGGGAGAAAACTAGGGAGAAAACTAGGGAGAAAACTAGGGAGAAAATCTTGGCCCTGATCGCCGCCGACCCCTCAATCACTACGGCGGAATTGGCGAACCGACTCGGAATCACGCCAAAGGGAATTGAGTGGCAGATTGGCAAGCTGAAACAAACGGGCGTCCTTGAACGGATCGATCCCGCCAAGGGAGGTCATTGGAAAGTAGTGGAAACGAAGGATGAGTAAGGTCGGCCAACGGGAAATCCAAACCCAGCGGCGGGTGGTCGCGTTTTTCCAAGACGTGCTCGACTACAAGTACCTCGGTCATTGGCAGGACAGATCCGGCAACCGCAACGTCGAGAGAGAGCATATCACCGATTGGCTCAAGTGCCAAGGGCACAGCGACAAGATCATCGACAAGGTGCTGTTTGAGCTGAACAAGGCAGCTGCGCTCGGCGGTAGCAAGACGCTCTACGACGCCAACCGCGAGGTCTATGGCCTGCTGCGCTACGGCGTGAAGGTCCGGCCAGATGTGGGCGAGCAGAACGTCACGGTCTGGCTGATCGACTGGAAGAATCCCGGCAACAACGACTTCGCCATCGCCGAGGAGGTGACGGTCCGCGGCGAGAACACCAAGCGGCCCGACCTCGTGCTCTACGTCAACGGCATCGCCTTGGGGGTGCTGGAACTGAAGCGCTCGACAGTGTCAGTGACCGAGGGCATTCGCCAGAATCTCGACAGTCAAAAGAAGGAATTCATCGAGCCGTTCTTCTCCACCGTGCAACTCGTGATGGCGGGCAACGACACTGAGGGCCTACGCTACGGCGTGATCGAGACGCCAGAGAAGTACTGGCTGCACTGGAAGGAAGCCGAGGCCCACCCAGCCGCTGGCGACAATCCACTGCTCCGGGAGTTGAGCCAACTCTGCGGCAAGGAGCGGCTGCTAGAGATCATCCACGACTTCGTCGTCTTCGATGCGGGCGTCAAGAAGATCTGCCGCCACAACCAGTACTTCGGCGCGAAGGCGGCGCAGGCTCGCGTGAAGCGCCGCGAGGGCGGCATCATCTGGCACACCCAAGGCAGCGGCAAGAGCCTGACCATGGTCTGGCTGGCCAAGTGGATCCGCGAGCACGTCACAGACGCTCGGGTACTACTCATTACCGACCGCACCGAGTTGGACGAGCAGATCGAGAAGGTCTTCAAGGGCGTCAGCGAGGACATCCATCGCACGAGAAGCGGTGCCGACTTGGTGCGCGTGCTCAACACCAGCGACGAGTGGCTGATCGCTTCGCTGATCCACAAGTTCGGCGCGGCAGAAGAAGGCGACGTCGATACGTTCGTCGAGGACATTCGCAGCCACCTGCCCAAGAATTTCCACGCCAAGGGCGAGATATTCGTCTTCGTGGATGAGTGCCACCGCACCCAGTCCGGCAAGCTCCACGAGGCAATGAAGGAGCTGCTGCCGGGGTCCATGATGATTGGCTTCACCGGGACGCCGTTGCTCAAGAGCGACAAGCAACAGAGTATCGAAACCTTCGGGCCGTACATCCATGCTTACAAGTACGACGAAGCAGTGAAAGACGGCGTGGTGCTGGACTTGCGCTACGAGGCGCGCGATATCGACCAGAACATCACCTCGCAAACCAAGATCGATCAGTGGTTCGACATCAAGACCCGTGGACTGACCAATGTGGCCAAGGCTCAACTTAAGCAGCGCTGGGGCACGATGCAGAGAGTCCTGAGTGCTCGGGACCGGCTGGAGAAAATCGTCGCCGACATCCAGTTCGACATGGAGACGCGCGACCGCCTCAAGAGCGGTCGAGGCAATGCCATACTCGTCTCCGGCAGCATCTACTCAGCCAGCCGCTTCTTCGACCTATTTCAACAGACCGAGTTGGCGGGCAAATGCGCTATCGTCACCTCGTACAGGCCAACTTCAGCGGACATCAAGGGCGAGGAAACCGGCGAGGGATACACCGAAAAACTACTCCGGCACGCCGCCTACCGTAAAATGCTGGCGGCGCACTTCAACGAGCCGGAAGAAACGGCGATGCACAAGGTCGAGCGCTTTGAGCAAGAGGTGAAAAAGCGCTTTATCGACGAGCCGGGGCAGATGAAGCTCCTAATCGTGGTAGATAAGCTGCTGACCGGCTTTGACGCGCCATCAGCGACCTATCTCTACATCGACAAGCAGATGCAGGACCACGGCCTATTCCAAGCGATCTGCCGGGTCAATCGCCTCGACGGCGAAGACAAGGAATACGGCTACATCATCGACTACAAAGACCTGTTCCGGTCGTTGGAACGATCCATTGAGGACTACACGGGCGAGGCATTCGACGGGTACGACAAGGCCGATGTGGAGGGTCTGTTGAAAGACCGACTCCAGCAGGGTCGGGAGCGGCTGGAGGAGACACGTGAGGAGACTAAGGCGCTGTGCGAGCCGGTCGAGCCGCCGCGCGACACCACAGCTTATTTGCACTACTTCTGCGCTGCCTACAGTGGTAACATCGGGCAACTCAAAAACAACGAACCGAAGCGCGTGGCGTTCTACAAGCAAGTCGCCGCGTTCCTGCGCGCCTATGCCAACTTAGCCAACGAGATGTGCGAGGCCGGCTATTCCGAAGCCGAAGCGCAAGAGATCAAAGCCGAAGTGGATCACTACGAGAAGGTGCGCCAGGAGATCAAGCTGGCCAGCGGCGACTACATCGACCTGAAGATGTACGAGCCAGCCATGCGGCACCTGCTCGATACGTATATCCGCGCCGAAGAGAGCGAGCAGCTATCGGGATTCGACGATATGACGCTCGTGGAACTGATTGTTGAGCGCGGAGAAAAGGTGGTAGAGGAGTTGCCCGAAGGTATCCGCGAGAACCGCGAAGCGGTGGCCGAGACGATTGAAAACAACGTCCGGCGGCTCATCATCGACGAGACGGGGATCAATCCCAGGTACTACGAGAAGATGTCGGAACTGCTGGAAGCCCTGATCCGGCAACGCAAGCAAGAGGCAATCGACTACAAGGAGTACCTGGCGCAGATCGTCGATCTGACCAGAGAGACCAGTCGGCCAGAGACTCAAGCGTCCTATCCTGCCAGCATCAACAGCCCGGCATTGAGGGCGCTGTTCGACAACTTAGTGGTGCTGGTTCCGACAGCCCGAGAACCACTCGACACTGAGCCGCCTATCGATATCAGAGAGGTGAAAGCGCTCGCCCTAGATCGCGCCGTCCGTCGGGTGAAGAAGGCGGACTGGCGGGGAAGCAAGATCAAAGAACGCGAGGTCCGCAACGCCATCCATGCAGAACTCGGCGGCAACGAAAGCCTCGTGAACGCGATATTCGAGATCGTGAAGGCACAGAGTGAGTACTAAGGTTAGAGGCCACCGCATCGACATCCGAGGGATCCCGGTAGAGGTCGTCCGCAAGAGCATCAAGAACCTCCACATAGGCGTGTATCCGCCGAGCGGTCGGGTGCGGGTAGCCGCACCGCTGTGGCTCGACGATGACGCCGTACGGCTGGCTGTTATTTCGCGCTTAGGGTGGATTCACCGGAAGCAGGCCGAATTTGCCCAACAAGATCGCCAGTCCCAGCGCGAGTTCGTGACCGGTGAGAGCCATTACTTCCGGGGCCGGCGCTATCGGCTCGATGTGATCGAATACGATGGTCCGTCGGCGGTTCGTCTGCTCAACAACACGAAGATGGCGTTGCGCGTCCGTCCGGGCACCGACCGGGACGCAAAGGAGGCGGTACTGGAGCAGTGGTATCGCCGTCAACTCCGCGACCAGTTGCCAGAGATGTGCGTCAAATGGGAGCAAAAGGTTGGAGTGATGGTCGATGAGGTGCGGATCAAGAAAATGAAGACCCTCTGGGGTTCCTGTAATATCGAAGCTAGGCGCATCTGGCTAAACCTCGAACTGGCCAAGAAGCCGACTTCGTGCTTGGAGTTAGTCCTCGTCCACGAAATGGTCCACTTAATCGAACGCCGTCACAACGAGCGTTTTCGCAAGCTGATGGACAAGTTCATGCCGCAGTGGCGCGTTCATCGGGACGAACTGAACCAGCAGCCGCTCGCACACGAGGATTGGGCGTACTGAAGCCTTTCGCGTCCAAGACTGGTCAATCGGTGGGCTGTCGCTTAGGTTTGCCTCCGCAAAAGGAGGAGTTCATGACGTCAGAATACAAGGTTTTGCTCATCGGTGGGCGCGGCACGATTGGCTCGGGCTTGCGGACCTATATGCCGCGGCTTGATCCGCGCTACCGCATGGTGTCCGTGGATTTGCCCGGCGCGCCGGACAAGGCGACCGAGCCGGATGCCGGGGGGGATTTTATCGATCTCGATATTATGGAGTCGCCGGATGAATTTCGCGCGCTGATCCCCGGGTGCGATTTGGTCGTCTATCTGGCCCGCGGTGGCGGCTTGGCGGCCATGCGCCGGATGACCGACTTGATTTTTGAAGCGGTGTTGGCCCAAGACGAGCCGCCGATGATCGTCGGCTCCAGCTCGGTACACGCGGTCGATGGACTGTACGATTTCTACCAGCCGGGCTTCTTTTGGACCTTGGCCGAGCGGCAGTTCGACGAGATAACCGAGTGGCCCGAGCGGATTTCCGCGGCCGTGCCCGCGCATCCGATCAACGACTACGGACGCGAAAAAGCCCACGTGGAAGAGTGGGCGCAAAAAGTCGCCGATTTGGGGCACAGCGCGATTGCCACGCGCTGGGGCGGCGTCAACGCGGAAAATAACGTCCACGTAGAGGAAAGGGGCTACTTTGCCGTCTGGTGCCACCAAGAGGACGCCGCCCGCCTGGTCCACGCCTGCTTCCAGCGGCATTGCGCCGGCGACCTGCCCAGCGGCGCGCATTACTTTGCGATCTCGGACAACACCTATAACATCTTTGACATTGAAACGCCCCGACGCGAAGTCGGCTACGACCCAGTGCACAACTCGGAGACGTACTTTTAGATGAATGACACGGAGAAATTTCTCTTCGACCTACAGGGCTTCCTGAAGGTCCCCGGCTTCCTCACTTCTGCCGAAGTCGATGCGCTCAACGCGGCCTTTGACGCCAATGAGGACAAACGCGGCGAAGACGGCAATCACAATACCGGCGGCAGCGACGCGCTCGAGGGCCGGCGGCGCGGTATGTTCACGGGGATGCTCGAATGGGAAAACCCCCACTGCCTGCCCTTCCGCGCGCTGTTGGCGCACAAAAAGCTCATTCCCTATCTCGACGCGCTCTTTGGCCGCGGTTGGAAGATGGACCACTCGCCCTTTATGCTCTGCGGCGGCAAGGGTGCCGAGGGCCTGATCCTCCACGGCTCGACCAGCCGCCACTTCAACGGCGCGCAGTACTACGCGTATGCCAACGACCAGATGCGCTGCGGCATGATCGTCTGCCAGTTCCAGCTCGCCGACGTCAATGAGGGCGACGGCGGGCTGTGCGTGATCCCAGGCAGCCACAAGGCGAATTTCCCGCTGCCGCAAAAAATTTGCCACTGGCAAGAGCACCGCGAGGTTGTGTACAACGTCCCCTGCAAGACCGGCGACATGGTCATCTTCAACGAGGCGACCCTGCACGGCACGCTCCCGTGGACGGCCGAGCACGAGCGGCGCTCCCTGCTCTACCGCTACTCGCCCAAGTATCTGCACTTTGCCGGCGGCACCTACCAGACTAGCCAGCCGGAATGGGTCAGCGAGTTGACCGAAGCGCAGCAGGCCGTGCTCGAACCCCCCTATATCTACAACCGGCCGCTGGTGGAAGCCGACGGCGAGACTGTAGTTCGCCCGCGCACCGGCTGAGCTAGAAAGGATTTTTTATGTCCGTCATTCCCGCCAAGGACCCCCGCCTGACTTGGAGCGGCACTATCTCACTTGAAGAAGGGCCGGGCTGGGTCAAGCCCTGGCGCATTCCCCGTGGGGATTTGGACTTATACTCGCCCGGGGAGAGCGGCCTTGCCGGGCGGGCCGAGATGCCTTCGGGCGTGCGCGTGCGCTTGGCCACGGACGCCGAGGAATTGGCCGTCGGCTGCGAGCCGCTAGCTGAGGACGGCCGCTTTGATCTGTGCGTCGGTGGACAGATTGTGGCCACGGCCCCGTATGCGGCTGGCGCGACGGAGGTCTGCTTTGAGGGTTTACCAGCGGGCGAGAAATCCGTGGAGATTTGGCTGTCGCCGGCCATGCCCGTCGCCGTGCGCCACATTGCATTGCCCGAGGGAGCATATTGCGAAAAAAGCGAGGACACTCGACTGAGGTGGGTTGCGTATGGCAGTTCCATCACCCACTGCCGCACCGCAGGATCGCCCGCCACCACTTGGCCTGGGGTGGTAGCGCGCGCCCGGGACTTTAACCTTACGTCGCTGGGCTTCGGAGGCCAGTGTCACGCCGACCCGTTCATCGCCCGGCTGATCCGCGATCTGCCCGCGGACTTTATCTCGGTCAAGATCGGCATCAACATCTACGGTGCCGCTAGCCTTGGTCCGCGCGCCTTCTGCCCGGCTGTCCTCGGCACTATTGCCACCATCCGCGACGGCCATCCCCACACCCCGTTTGCAGTCTGCTCGCCGATTTGGGGCCACGACCGCGAGACCACGCCCAATATGATTGGCTTAACGTTGGAGCAGATGCGCGCCGAGGTTGCGGAAGCTGTGGAGGCGTTCAAAAGGCGCGGTGATGAGAACATTTACTACATAGATGGTCTCAAGCTCTTCGACGAAAGCCTCGCCGAACACCTGCCGGACAACCTCCATCCAGACGCCACCGGCTACGAGATCATGGGCGAGAACTTTCTTGAAGAAGTGTTTGGGGTGCAGGGGGTGGAAGTGGGGGAGAAGCCTAGATAGGAGGCGTTATGCAGGTTGTATGGGAGTTGGATAATTTAGAGCAGTTGGGCGGCAATAAACTCGACGTGAGTGGCCAACCCGCTGTAATTGTGGCCCCCTATGGACCGGCTATCGAGTTCGACTTGATTTTGCCCCGCTAACAGCGGGCCAGACGTCGATTGGGGTGCGGTTGAATCGCGTGTGTTGGTTTAAGGGAGCGATTGGTCGGATCCGGTTTACGGCCGGAGTATTGGCACCAGAGGAATTTATGCGCTAGGCCGGCAGGAGGGATAACAGGAATATGGCAGATCTAACAGGAAAAGTGGCGATCGTCGTCGGTGCCAGTAGTGGGATGGGTGAGGCGACGGCGAAAACTTATGTCGAAGCCGGGGCAAAAGTGGTGCTGGCTGCCCGCAGCGGCGACAAACTGGAGGCGCTAGCTGAGGAGTTAGGTGAAAACGCCTTGGCATGCGCCACCGACGCGCGGGACAAGACGGCCGCGGCGGCGTTGGTCCAGCGGGCGGTAGCAGCGTATGGCCGGGTAGATATCCTGGCCTATGTGACGGGGACCAATATCCCGGATCGCGCATTGAAGGTGCTCACCGAGGAAACTTGGGAAATGATGCTCGGCACCAATCTGACGGGGGCGTTCCACTGCACCCAGGCCGCATTGCCGGTGATGCGCGAGCAGGGCAGCGGATTGATTATTTACGTGTCGAGCGGTTGTGTGCAGCAGCCGGATGTCTCTGGGGTCTCTTATCAGGCGAGCAAGCACGGGATGGTCGGCTTGGCCCACGGCACTTTCCAAGAGGAGAAGGACAACGGCGTCCGCACCTGCGTGATCTTTCCGGGGCTAACCGACACGCCGCTGGTGCTCAAGCGGCCGGTGCCCACCCCACCAGAGGTGATGGCCCAGGCCTTGATGCCGCAGGATGTGGCCGATGCCTGCCTCTTTGTCGCAGCGCTGCCGGCGCGGGCCTATGTGCCAGAGTTGGTGTTATTGCCAGCGGGACTTTCCTAACGATCAAGAGGTATATTTATGGATAATATCATTCCCATTATCGCGAATATTGTAATATCCCCATTCTTCTTGTTCTGCCTTGGGCCCTTGGCGGCTTGGGCGATCCTACTCTATGGGTTCTGGCAATGGCGACAGCGGCACAAGCGAATCCAAGCCTTGGTCGATCGCATAAGGGCCTTACACGCCCAAGCGGGAACGCGCCCTCGGCACCTGCCCTCGTTGGCTAGTAGCTACCATCTTTTCCCCGAAAGCATCAACTGGGTGTTCAGGCTCGACCGGGAACTCAACGCCCTAGAGCGCCAGCGCGGGATGCGCGTTCCCTATAGCCAGCGGGGGTTGTCCTTGTCCGCTGGTGAGGAAGTACTCAACGGCATCAGCCGCCGGGTCGAAGCGTTGGAAGGCTCTCAGCGCTAGTAGCGCTAATCTCGTTATCCCTCACGGTCCGTAGTTGACCCGCCACTTGCTCAAATCCGGTCGGTGCGCCCGTTTCCGTTTCAACTCGTACGCATAGATAACTCGGCCTAGTTCGGCCAAAAACGGCAGCCCCACCTCGTCGTACTCGTAGGCCCCGTCGTTAAAAATGCCGTTCTCGTTTACCAGCACCACGGCCGTCAGCAAAAACTCGACCCCGCGCTCGAAATCGACGACGTAGGCGTTGTCCGTCACATACCCATAGGCCAACCCCACCTTGTTGAAGATCCGCACGGAGTCGGGCATGGGTGCTTTGCTGTCGCCGAATAGGAAGAATTTTACGTAGCTGTCGTAGTACTTTTCCGGGTCGTATTGGGGATGGGGGCACTCGCGCGGCAACATGGACATGGCGCGGTAGAGGAAGCGGTAGTCGTCGGGCCGCAGGTCAAAGCGCCGTTCGGCGGGCAACTCCTCGGGGAAGAACACCGCCATGAGTAGGTCTTGTAACACTTCCACTGACATGTAATTCGACCCGGCGAAATCCTTGGGCGCGGCTACCAATGCTCCGTCTTGGATGTGTCCCTCGCCCTTAGGAATCGGCGCGGGCGCACGCCACGTATGCGGATTGACCAACATGGGCTGTTGGTAGAGGACTTGGGCCCCTCGGTAGAACGTCAGGGGATTTGTATGCCGGTTTTCCTCGGGCGAGCGCGCGATGGCGAGCCGGTGCGTCAGGCGCACGTCCCGGGCCCCCTTCTCCCACAGCCCTTCGTTCATCCGCTGCTGACCCACGAACTCGTAGAGCCGGTTGTACGCGTCGTTGTCGCTGACGGCGAAGAGCTTGCGGATGTAGTGGGCGATCGTGGGCAGTCCATCGGGTGCGGTTGGATCTTCGCGCACCGCGGTCTGCCCGCTGGACGCGCTGTCGATGCGAACGGGCGTATGCCGGTCCACGCCCACAATGTCCAGTTGATTGAGCTTTTCCAATGCCAGCAGGGCACCCGCCAGTTTGATTGTGCTCGCCGGATAAAAATAATCCTCGGGATTGACGCGGTATTCGTGGCGGGTGAAATGCGGTCGGTTGGCGGCGTCGCGGTCGATTTGCGTGTAGAGGATCTGCACCTCGTGCTTGGCGGCAGCCGCGAGCACGGGCGCGCAGATGGGATTGGAGCGCAACAAGGATTCGAGCAAGGATTCTCCATCGCCGCGCACCGCAGCGGGATAGATGCAGGTTGCGAAGACCGCGACGGCTGCCGCGACGACCGGGTTGACTCCATGTTTAGGCATGTGCGATCCCGTGTAAAAAACGCTTAGGACCGGCGCAAGGTAGGGCGCTGCGTTTATTCAGGAGCTGGCGGAGGCGCGCTTTGGCTGATGGTCTCGATGAAGACGCCGCCGAAAATCCAGATTAGCCACAAGAGCCCAAGCATGAGGGTTGCCTTGCGCACGGGCGCGTCGGCCAACACGCTCAACCCGACGCCCATGATCCCAATCTGCCACAGGTCAAAGGGATTGAGGGCCGTAAGGATCCGACCGCCAAACGTGGCTGCGGCTTCCTCGGACAAAAAGAGACCCAGCCCCAGATGCGCCCCGATATCGCCCGTCGCCAGCACCAGGACCACGCGCACCACCCACTCGACGGCCACCACCAACAGCGCATACGCTTTTACGACCAGCATTTGCCGGTAGCTAACCTCGGCTTGGAAAGCGGAGCGCGCCAGCATCAAAAGCACGCCCCCGACCACGACTAATGAGAAAAAAAGCCCCACCGGGACCACCATCCAGCCATGCGCTTGGAGCGCCTCTGCTTGCTGCCGCTCGGCCTCGTCCAAGCCCTCTAGCTGCTCTTGGACAGCCGGTGCTCCCACGTCGAGGGTCAGGTTGTAGCAGCCAACCCCCACCGCGCAAACCAAGAGGACTGGCAGCAACCAGTCGTGGGCGCTCTCTTGGCCGCGCACCGCGGCAAAAGCTGTGCTCGGCGCGTAAAAAACGCGCTGTATCCGCGCGAAAAGGCTTAGGTCTTCGGCGGCAAACCCCGGTCCGGTTGCGCTCATGGGCCGCTTATCTCCATTAGTGCGACGTGGATGGACGGGATAAACGAGATGGAGGCCGTCTATCCCTCTGAATTCCTTTAATATAGAGGCCGCAGTGCCAATTCCAAATGAAGGATTGGAGGAGCAGGGGTGAGTCGGGCGGCCCGGCGACCGGCGAATTAGTTGCTTGTGCTGCGGCTGAGATTGCCTATATTTACCCCATCGTTTGTCTCTGCAATAGTTGTAGGGGCGTTTATGGACCGCGTTGGCAGTCGTTCGGATCCGCGTAAGATTCCTACCCCCGGGCCTGATGTAGTTTTCCTACCGAAAAGCCTGAAGCAGTAGATTCCTACTCAAAGTTATTCGCACGTTCTGCTCTAACCGCACATTGCAAAGGATTTTACCCATGGCAGATCGCGAGAAGGGAACCGTAAAGTGGTTCAACGACGCGAAAGGCTTCGGATTTATCGAGCGCGAGAACGGCGAAGATGTCTTCGTCCACCACAGCGCGATCCGGGCCGAGGGTTTCCGCACCTTGTCCGACGGGCAGCAAGTGGAGTTTGAAGTCGTTCAGGGCAAGAAAGGCCCGGCGGCTGAGAGCGTCGTAGCGCTATAGGCTTTGGCCTTATAAGTGCAAAAGGGGGTGATGTACACGGCATCACTCCCTTTTATTTTTGGAGTTTAGATGAAGATTCGCGTTGATAATCTAGCTACTGAAGTAACCGAGGATGACCTCCGCACGCTGTTTGAGCTGTTCGGAGCTGTCGCCGCGGCTACCATTGATCCGCGCCGCCGCTGGGGCCAAATCGACATGCCCAGCAAGGCCGCGGCCCGCGAGGCCATCGACATGCTCAACGGGCAAAATCTCAAGGGCCTTGACATGGTCGTCGAGGAAATGGCCGACCGGCCCACACGCCCGCGCGGTAGGCCCCGCAAAGGCCGACGGCGCTAGCCCTTACTCGTACCACTGAGCTTGTAGGCTAAACAAGCGGCTGTACTCGCCGCCCTTGTGCATCAATGCCTCGTGCGTCCCTTGCTCGACTATTCGTCCATTTTTGAGCACGAGAATTCGGTCGGCGGCGCGGGCCGCGCCCAGCCGGTGCGAGATCATCACCGAAGCCTTGCCTTTGGTCATCTCCCCGAAGCGCCGATAGACCTCGGCCTCGGCCTTGGGGTCCAGCGCGGCCGTTGGCTCGTCCAGCACTACAAGCTCAGCTTCTCGTGCCAGCGCCCGGGCCGTGGCCAGCTTCTGCCACTCACCCGTAGATAAGTCAGCCCCTCCTAGTTCCTTGCCCAGCAGGGCCTCGTACTGACCGGGTAACTCGGCGATAAACGGCGCTGCTCCAGCTAGCTCGGCCGCCCGCTCGACAGAAACCGCTTGACCCAACGCCCCAAAGGCGATGTTGTCGCGCACGGGGAATTGAAAGCGCACAAAGTCTTGAAAAACCGCGGCAAAGAGCTGCCTGACTCGCTCTTGAGGATAGGCCAAAAGCGGCTTGTCCCCGAGCAAGACCCGTCCTCCTGTCGGCTGGTACAGCCCCATCATCAGCTTGACCAAGGTCGTCTTGCCGGCCCCATTTTCGCCGACTAGCGCGACGCGCTCGCCCGGCCGGATTTCTAGGTCGATGCCCGCGAGCACGAGGTCGCCGTCTGGATAGTGGAAGGACACCTGCTCAAAACGCAGCGGCAGGTTTTTTAGGTCTTGGCCTGCGTCCGCAGCTCCTGGGGACGCTTGGGGTGCCGTCAGGTCGAGGAATTCGTAGAGATCTCCTAGATACAGCGACTCCTCGTGCAGGGTGTTCAAGGAGCGCATGATCCCGCCGAGCTGCCAAGAAAACTGCTGCACGGCCCGCGCCAACATGCCGTACTGGCCGATGGTTAGCTGTGCGCCGGCGACCAGCCAGACGAGGATCGTCAGGCAACCGATGTATCCCCAGCCTCCGATGCTGGAAGTCAGCCCGCCGAGCCAAGCCCGCTTGGCCTCCAGCCCGCGACGTTCTATGGCCAGCGCGACAGCTTTGTCGCGCCACGTATCGAGCAAGTAGTTGCGCAGCGTGAAGAGCCGCACCTCCATGGCTTGTTCGCGCTCGGTCAGCAATTCGCGGAAATAGGATGTCTCGCGGTATTGCGGCGTGCGCTCGCGATAGACGTAGTGCGTCCTCTTGCTAATCCACATCATCACCAACACCCCAGGGACGGAGCCGATCAAGGTCAGCGGCCCCAAGGCCCAATGCCCGGTTAGCAGCACGCCTACGACCGCGGCCATCCCCCCCAAGGTGCCGACCGTGTCCAGCGCCACATTGAGCAGGCTGAGGAGCCGGCCGCTCAGATCTTCGTTGGCCCGCTTGAGCGCGTCGTAGAACGCGGGATGCTCGAAGTGGACCAACTCGACTTTCTGCACCTTTTCGACGACTTGCCGCTGCAAGCGCACGCTGACTCGGTCTTGGACGTCTGTCTGCAAGACCGCCCGCACCATATCGAGCAGCATGTGGGTGAAGAGCGTGGCGAAAAAGCCGCCGACCCAAGGCAGGGTCTGTAAAAAAGCCGCGCGGCCACCGCCCAGCGCAGCGGCGAGCTGATCGACGATGCGCCCGGTGAGCCACAGCTCCACAGCCGGCAGCAGCGAGCCGATCAGCACGATGATGGTCAACCCACCCGTTCCCCAAGGATGGACGCGGAGCACCTCCTTGAGGAGGGTGGGCAAGAGGCGTATCGCGCTCAGTCGCTTCACGAAGTCCCCTGCTGGTACCACTGCGCCTGCAGGGAAAACATGCGTGCGTATTCTCCACGGCGCTGCATCAACTCGACGTGCGTCCCCTCCTCCAGCACCCGCCCTTGGCTCAGGACCAAGATCCGGTCGGCCACCCGCGCCGAGGCCATGCGGTGCGAGACGAAGACCGCGGACTTGCCTTCGCTCAGGGCCAAAAATTGGCGAAAGACCTCCAACTCGGCGCGCGGGTCGAGGGCCGCGGTTGGCTCGTCGAACACGAGGACTTGGGCATCGCGGAAGTACGCGCGCGACAGGGCCAGCTTCTGCCACTGGCCGCGCGATAGATCCTGCCCGCCCTCGAAGTAGCGGCCTAGCGTGGTGTCGTAGCGCTCAGCCAAGGACTCGATTAGTAGTGCGCTGCCGCCCGCGGTTGCGGCCCGTTCCACCCGGGCCTGATTGGCGAGGGCTTCGGCTTGGCCATAGCCGATGTTTTCGCGCGCGGTGCGTTGGTATTGCACGAAGTCTTGGAAGACTGCGGCGCAGCGCTGGCGCAAGACTTGCGGGTCGATTTCGCGGCCATCCACTCCATTGTAGAGGACGCGACCCGCCCTCGGCTGGTACAGCCCTAAAAGCAGCTTGATTAGGGTCGTCTTGCCGGCCCCGTTTTCGCCCACCAGCGCCAGCTTCTCGCCCGGCCTGATCCGCAGATTGACCCCGCTGAGCACGAAAGGCCCATCGCCATAGGCAAATCCCGCGTCCTCAATCGCGATTTCTAGCGGCGCGGCCGGCAGGGCTACTTGGCCTTGCGGCTCGGTGGGCGACTCGACAAAGTCGCGCAAGTCGCGGATGTAGAGCGTTTGCTCAAAGACATCGCCCATCTGGCGCAGCAGTTGGAAAAGCGTACCTTGGAAGCGCGTGATGGCCTCGGCGAGGGCGAAAAAGCCCCCTAAGGTCAGGGTGCCATAGGTGGCCTGATAGAGCAAGATGACCAGCGATAAGAGCGCCGAGCTGATGCCGCTCAGCCGCCCGCCGAACATGTAGCGCTGCTGGCGCAGGGTCAGCCGCAGGCGCTGCTGCCGGAGCGTTTGCGCCACCTCCTCCCAAGTGCGGACGAGGAGATCGCCCAGCCCGTAGAGCCGTACTTCCTTGGCCGCGTCGCGGTCAGTCATCAGCTCGACCAAGTACTCGGCGCGGCGCTGTTCGGGCGTCTGCTGGTAAAAGAGCGCGTAGATTTCGCGGCCGCGCCGCATTTGGCTGTAGAAAACCGGAGCCGTGCCCAAAAAGAGCACTAGCGGGATCGACCAGTGTCCGGTGGCAAACAGCGCGATTAGGGAGCACAGGACGACAAAACCTTCGAGCACGGCCGTGGCGTCGCGGAAGATGCCGTAGGCGCGGAAGTACGCGGCCTGCCGCGCTCGCTGCATGCGGTCGAAAAATTCTCGGCGCTCAAATGAGTCCAAACCCACGCCGGCCGCTCGGTCGAGCACTCGCTCTTGTAGCTTCCAGCTAGTCTGCTCCCGTATGGCCGCGGCCGCGTGGTCCTGGACCGCACTCAGCACGGCTTCCAACATTTGCAAGCCCGCCAAACCGGCTAGCAGCGGGACCACGGCGACGAACTGGTCCTCGCCTTGGCCGAAGGCGGCGTGGACGGCATCGACCAACTCCTTGATCAACAGGATGCGCCCGGCCGGCAACAGGGCCGCTAGGAACCGCCCGCTGACGTTTAGGAGCATGGCCCAAGGCGCGCCGCGCCACAGGATGCCGGCGAACCACATGAGGGCTTGGCGCACTTCGCGGGGATGGATGTTGGGGGCGGTTTGATTCACGCATTTCAATTAACGCACGAATGTGCACAATTACCACCCCGAGTCTCTCAAGTGCGGTAGCATCCTTTTTTTCTACTCTTATATTATCGACTGACGTTACGCACCCAGGTAGGGGGCGGTTTCAAACCGCCCCCTACGGCCATCGGCCTCGTCGAACCAAGGGCGTCCTGCCCGCGATCCCAGCGAGAATCGGACCGAAAACCAACCATCGGCCACGTACTGCGTAACATCAGTTATCGATTAAAGCAGTCAACGCGCAGGGACTCCACCCATGCACACTGTAGCGCTCGATTTACTCATCTTGCTCGCCGGGATTTGGCTAGTGGCCGTGACCTTGCGGCCGCTGGGCCTGCCGACGGTGATGGGCGAACTGATCGTCGGGGTCTTGGTGGGGCCGGCGGTGTTCGGCTGGATTGAGCCGGATGAGGCCATTCAACTATTGGCCGAGATCGGCATCTTCTTTCTGATGTTCCACGCCGGGGTGGAGACCCAGCCCAACGAGTTTTTCGCCGCGCTCAAGCGCTCGTTGGGGGTGGCGATTGCAGGAGCTGCTGTGCCTTTTGCCGTCAGCTTTGCCGTCGCCCAATTCTTCGGGTTGGATCTGGCGGCTTCCGTCTTCGTGGGGCTGATCATCGGAACGGCTACCGCAGTTGTAATCACCCTAAAAAGCTTCAAGGACTTGGGGTTGACCGATACTCGCGTTGCGCGGGTAGTCGTCGCTAGTTGCATCATCAACGACCTTTTGACCTTGATCTTTTTTAGCTTGGTGATGGGCGCACTCTCCGGCGGCACCTTTGCCCCCTTGGACTTGGTAGTCAACTTGGGCAAGGTGGTGGGCTTTTTTGTAGTCGCGCTGCTGTTGGGCACCTTTGTCTATCCCCGCCTCACCTTGCCCTTCCGCGCCGAAGGCGGCAAGGGCTTCACCTTCGTGCTGCTGGCCGCCATTGCCGCCGGTCTTTTTGCCGAGGCCATTGGGCTGCACATGATCTTGGGTGCCTACTTGGCGGGTCTTTTCTTTGAGGAGCGCGTCGCCCACCCCAATTTAGTCAAGGTGGTAAACGACCGCGCGTACGGCATTGCCTATTCGTTCTTAGGGCCGATCTTCTTCATCTCGCTGGGCTTTTCCATTTCGTTTGACATTAGCGCGTCGGGTGTGGCGTTTATCGCGCTTTTGGCGGTGACGGTCATCACCGGGCAGGTGCTCAGTGCCGGTGGCATGGCGCGGCGCATTGGCATGTCCTGGCGCGAGGCGCTGACAGTGGGCGTGGGCATGTGCGGCCGCGCCGAGATGGCGTTTATCTTGGCTGCGCTGGCCTTGGCTCAAGGGGCGATCGGTCAGGAGACCTTTACCATTTTGATCTTCACCGCGTTCCTGTTAAATCTCTTCACGCCGCTGGCGCTCAAGGGCTGCTCAATCCTCCTAGAAGGCCGGGTGGCGCATGGAGGAGACACTCACCTCGGGGTGTTTCAGATCGACAAGTTCAATACCCCACTCTTCGACGAAACCCCCGCCGAACGCGCCCTGCCCGCAGTGGAGGACGCCGTGGTCATCTATGGGTACGGGCCGGAGGTCGAGACCCTAATAGACGAGCTTTCTAGCCGACACCTGCCGCTGGTGGTGATCGAAGAGGACGAGGCGACGGCGCGGCAACTCCAGACAAGCCCTGAGGTGCAGGTCGTACATGCGCACCTAGCGGCAGAGACGCTGGACTTGCGGCCGTTGACCAAGGCCAAGGCGCTGGTGGCCAACGGCTCAGACGACGACAACGCCCTATTTGCGCTCAGCGCCCGCGAGGCTGGTTTTGCCGGTCCAATCGTGGCGATGATCGAGCACCCCCAGCGCCGCGGTCCCATGTTGCTGGCTGGCGCGACCGCGGCCTTTACCCCCAACCACGTCCTCGCCGCGGCCATTGCCGTTCGCGCCAGCGCGAAAATCGGGCCGCGAGTGGCGGGCGTGGAGTCGCTCGACTCGTTCCTCGAAGTGGCCGAGCTGCGCGTGCACGACCAGAGCCCGCTCGCCAATCGCACCTTAGCCGAGACCGAGCTCTACACCCGGACTGGTGCCCACATCGTCGGGCAGTGGGCGGACGACGCGCTCGGGTCGCCACCGGCCGCGGCGGAAAAGCTCCAGCCCGGAGTCATTCTGGTGGCGGTCGGCACACCTGACAGCATTCACCGGTTAAACGACATGTCCCGACCAATTACCCAGCAAGGGCCGATTGTGGTGATTGGCTTTGCCGATGTCGGGCAGAAGCTGGTCGAGATCCTCCACTCCACGGGCGAGGAAGTGCGGGTCGTCGATGAGGTTGAGAGAGACGGAGTCGATGTGGTCGGCGACGTGCTCGACGTGCGCGTACTCGATCGCGCCGCCATTGCGGAGGCGCGGGTTGTTATCCTCGCCCTCGACAGCGACGGGGCCGCCCTGTTTGCTGCAGCCGTGGTGCGCGATCACGTCCCGGAGATCCCCCTGTTAGCCTGCGTGTCGCACGTTGAAAACGCCGACCGGGTGCAGCGCGCTGGCGCTGATTTTGCGCTCTCGGTCAGTCAGGTCGCCGGTCAGTTGCTGGTCCACCACGTCCTCGGCGAGATGGTTTCGCACAAGCCCCGGATCAAGATGGTCAAGCTGCGGCCCGGCCCCCTCGCCGGGCGGCATCCGCTCGCAGCGCGCATCCGCGAGCGCACGGGTTGTTCGGTGGTGGCGGTCGAGCGCGCTGGCGACGTGATTATGGAGATCCCGGCTTCGTTGGTACTCGAGCCCGAGGACGCGCTCTACCTCTGCGGCACGCCCGCGGCTTTTGATCGCTACTACGAGGAATTTCCGACTTAGGAACTGATGTTACACACAGCAGGCTTCTTGGGTAGGAGATGCTTCGCTGTGCTCAGCATGACAGGTACTAGCGCGTTCTTTTTTAGTCATGCTGAGCGCAGCGAAGCGGAGTCGAAGCATCTCCTACCGGGGAAGCCCATGCATAACGTCAGTTAGGAAGGTGGATAGGCCCTGAATAAGTCTTGTTGGGCCTTTGTCAAGCGACTGAGGGTCTCCGGGGTGATGTGCTGCTTTTCGTCCATGGTGGCGATGTTTTGCGACATCATCCAGTACGGCCCGTAGCCCACGTGTAAGGTCTTGCGCGTCTGCTCAGAGCGGTTGGTGAAGCCGCCGTGGCGCAAGTTCTCGGTGAAGAGGATTGCGTCGCCGGCCTTGACCTCTAGGCCGACCATGTCGGGGTCTTCGTCCGGGTCGTTGCTGTGGGGCGAGGGCAAGTTGGTCTTGTGGGTTCCCGGCACCACGCAAAAGGCACCCTGTTCGTTGGTGCAATCGTGGATGAAATAGACCATCCGCACCATCATGCAGTCGATGCCGTGGTCGGTGTAGCTATAGCGGTATTTTTGGCTGGCTGAAGCGGTGCCGCCGTGGCAGCCGGTGGCGTTGCCTCGGTAGCGGATGCGGATCTCGGAGTTGTTGATCGTCGGCCGCTGTTTGACGATGCCGTGGATGTAGTTCATGGTCGGCTGGTGATCGAGCAAAACGTCAAAGGCCGGGTTGGCGTTCCAGTAGTCTTCGATCATGAGGGTCTTGCCCTCGGCTCGCTCGCCGTTGGTGTGATAGCCGCGCTCGGGATTGGCGTGGTAGTTGGCTCCCCAGCCGCTTTGCTTGCGCGGGGGCTGGGTGACGTGCGCGAGCGCGTGTTCTTCCAGTTCATCCACGGCTTCAGCCAGCGCGACCACTTGGGTCTCGTTCAGCAAGTTCTCAATGACGATGTAGCCCTGGCGGTCGAATTCAAAGGTTTCGATTTCGTTCATGTTTTGCTCCTTATTTGTTGAACCATCGAGCCAAGTTGCCCCCTTTTACCAGCGCACGCTCGGCCTCCCCGTAGTCTGCTAGATGTACATCGACAATCGCCGGCGTACCGCTGCCCCAGACCATGCGCTCCGGCCCGAAGGCTTCGATCACGCGCCGCGTAAAGGGCTTGGCGCTTTCGTACAGTGGCGCGTCTTGGACGAAGTGGCCGAGGCCGGAGAGCTTCATATAGACCTCGGCGTCAACACGGTTCAGTTCCAATATATCGGGCCGTCTCCCTCGGCTGAGCTCGGGTCGAAGCCTCGTGCAGAGCAAGAGTAGCAAGCCGGTCTGCAACTGTCAAACGGCTCTGCCGCAGCACCTTGACAATACAGGTTGAGAATTCTATTTTTTGAAGCTGTCAGGTTGAAAAATAACCGTTGGCCCGTTCGTCTAGAGGCCTAGGACGCCGGCCTCTCACGCCGGTAACACGGGTTCGAATCCCGTACGGGCTACCAATTATTAAACCCCAGGTTAGTTATAACGACTATAACGACTTGGGGTTTTCTTTTTTGGGACTTGTGGACGCCGATTGCAGCGGATGGATGGAGAACAACTCATGTCGGAGACTTGGACTACTAGTGGTAAGCTGAGCAGTTTCGAGAACAACTTGGCCATTCGCCAAACTGTGGATGGGGCAAAGAAGCGTCTGTTGGCCTTGAAAGAGAATTGGGATGGCGAAGGATCTCCTGCCTACCAAGAACGAACGCTGGAGGCCGCTGCTGGTTTTCTCTATGCGCTAGTGGAAAAATCTGAGACGCTGAAAGCAGCGAAGGTGCGGATCTTACCAGCCAGCGAAGGCAGCATAGACCTGCACTGGAAGACGGATCGGTTTGAGCTTTTGGTCAATTTCCGTCCTGACGGCTCGGTATCCTACTACGGGGATGACTATTGCGAAAACTCCATCGAGGGTCAGACTCGTCCCAAGCCGGAGTTTATCTCATGCTGGATGGAGCACGCTGGTGAATGAGTGGCCTGCAGAAGAGATACCGGACGCAGATATGCTTTACTATCGCGTTCACAAGAGAAGATACTTGGAAACATCGAACGCCCTACCAGCAGATGCACCGCAAGATGAACTCCCTCCCAACCTGTTTAAGTTCATAAGGGGCGACCTGTCGGTTGATTGGTCAAAGTATGCGATGCCCCAAGAAGCTAAGGACCGAGCGAGAGTACCCGCTGATAATGGCATAGTTGGATTCCAAGCTGGCCCTGTACGCACTCAAGGCCACAAAGTAGTACATACTCCCGAGCAGAATAATCGCGCACATAGCTCTGTACGCGGCGAAGAACCCAAGGTGCGGGTCACCTTGAGTCGCATTGCCCAATGGATTCCAGAATTCGGGCCAGAGAGTGTCGGTCTGTAACAGCGATGCGTCCGTGCGCTTTTTTGCTGGTACTGGTTGATCCCGTCAATGCCAGTTCAGCATCCGCATTTGATCTCGGTCCCAGGCTGCGCCCCGTCGCCGGCGGTGGCGTAGCCGTCGCGTTTCCACCAGTCGAGCCCGCCGATTAGTTCGCGCACCTGAAAGCCTAGCGTCAGCAGTTTCAGCGCCGTCTTCGTCGAGGCGTTGCAGCCGATGCCGTCGCAGTAGCAGGCATAGAGCTTTGATTTGTCGAGCGACGCAGTGGAATTGAAGCAGATTTCCCGGTGGGGCAGATTGAGTGCGCCCGGAATGTGCTCTTGGGCATAAGCCTCTGCCGAACGGCCATCGACGACGACGATGGGTTCGTTCTCGCCCAACGCCACGTAGAGATCCCACGAATCCATTTCATAGGTCAGCTTGCGCTGGTAGTGGTTCATTTGGTCGATGCTCATGGTGTGTTTTTCTCTTTCGTTTCTACTATCCCTGACGGCTCGAACGGATTGCGTATTTTCAGTTCTGGAAATAACGAGAAGTCGCGATCTCGGGAGAGCAGTGCTTCGACACCGTGGGCAACGCAAAGGGCGGCAATCCGAGCATCATGCACAATAGCGCCGGAGACCCCAGCGCGACAAACAAAGCCTTTCAAAACGTCCCGAAAATCATCGGTCTCGCCGATGAGACGGTTCGATGGCGACGCGGTCCAAGCGGCGAGTTGCTGCCAAGCCCGTTCCGGCGACGTGATATGGTCTTTCCAAATCCGGCGATTGGTTACGACACTCAGGAATTCGTAGCAGCAGGGCCAAGGGATCGCCCACGCCGAGTCTCCTTCGGCAAGCGTCCGCAGTATTCCAGAGGCTGTTCCATGTTCATCTGATTCCCGACGGTGGGCATAGATCAGCAGGTTCGTATCGACGGCTATCACAGCTTTTCTGCTTCTCCGTAGATTATCCCGCGCAGTTCCTGCCAAGAGTACGCTTTTAATGGATCGGTCGTGCCGGGCTTCCCCTCGCTCAGGTCGGGCAGACGGTAGGGACTACTGGAAGGGGACGCGGGAAGCACTTGGCGCAGCCCCTCTTCCACTATGGCGTACAACGGGCGTCCGGTCTTCCTCGCGTACTGCTCTGCCCGGGTCAGTAGGTCGTCGTGGATTTCAATGGTCGTCTTCATGGCGTTTTTCCCGTTATTGAGGTTTAACAATATGAAACGTACCGCGCCCGTTCTCTTCTGTCAAAATGCCTTGACAAGGTTGGTCGGGGGTTCTGCTTTTTATAGCTCTCAGACGGAAAACAGGCCCGTTCGTCATAGAAGATAGGTAAGTTGGTTAGTCGCCCTTCCCCGTTATCTTTCTGATGTTTTGCAATGCTTCGGTCCAATCATCTAGGGGCATTCCTACCGCAAACGAATCGGCGGAAGCCATAATCGAGTTGACGGACTTCTCTACGGCCTCGCGGGTCTGCGGCGGAACTCTGTAAAGGCGTCCTCCCTTGTGGTTGGACAACTCATTGTCCGCGTTGGGTTTTTCGCCATCCGGGTTGCCGGGTCGGCAAATATGGGTCACTTCGCCTTCGCTGTTGGTCTGTAACACTTCCATGAGGTCCACCCGCCCGCTGTTGGTGCAGCCACCGGGACCGCATGATATGACAAAGCTTTGTTCAATTACTACTAGGTCGCCCTTGCGGGTTAGGTTGTGCTCCGTCATTTTTCCGTCTCCTTTTCGTTTCGTTCGTCGCCCCGCGTCGGGGCAAATTTGTCCAAATCCATAGTACCCATTAGGGAGTTGCCTTAGCGCCGCCCTGCGTCCACCGCCAGCCGTCGGTAGGCAGCAGTTCCCTTGAGTGCCTCGTTTCCCTCGGCCCAGTCCCAGGGAAACCAACCTTTGAAATCTCTCGCCGCTGGATCGGCCCCGGCGTCGAGCAAGGCGGTGATGACCGCCGGATTTTCGCTGAACATGGCCGCCATATGCAGAGGGGTGCCTCCGTCCTCGGTCCGTGCGTTCAGATTGGCCCCAGCATTAAGCAAGGCACCAATGATGGCGAGACTTTTGTTTTTTCCGACGGCTACATGCAAGGGGGTGAGGCCGCTGTCGGTCCGTGCGTTCAGATTGGCCCCAGCATTAAGCAGGACGGTGATGACCGCCGGATTTTCGCTGAACATGGCCGCCATATGCAGAGGGGTGAGGCCGCTGTCGGTCCGTGCATTCAGATTGGCCCCAGCCTCTAGCAAAGCGGCAATGACGGCCGGGTCTTCGTTGGACATGGTCGCCTTATGCAAGGGGATAAGGCCGTTGTCGTCCCGCGCATTCGGGTTGGCCCCGGCGTCGAGCAAGGCAGTGATGACCGCCGGATTTTCATTGGACCCGGCCGCCGTATGCAGAGGGGTTCGGTTATGTTCGTCCCGCGCGTTGGGGTCGGCCCCGGCATTGAACAAGGCAGTGATGACGGGGGGACTTCTGTTGGTCCAAGCCGCCTCGTGCAACGGGGTGTGGCCATCTTTGTTTCGTGCGTTGGGGTTGGCCCCGGCGTCGAGCAAGGCGGTGATGACCGCCGGATTGTTGTTGGATAGGTTCCCTTCGTTGGCGTACCGGACTCCCTCGTTATTCTCGAATAGAGCCGCCGTATGCAAGGGGGTGTCCCCCTCTTTGTTCCGCACATTCGGGTCGGCTCCGGCGTCGAGCAAGGCGGTGATTTTGGACCGGGCCGCCGCATACAGGGGGGCAACGCCGTCTTCGTCCCGCTGCATAAACAAGACGACGGACCAGGCCGCCATATGCAGAGGGGTTTCGCCGTCTGCGCTCCGTGCGTTGGGATCAGCTCCGGCGTCCAACAAAGTAGTGATGACAGCAGGGTTTTTATTGGATCGGGCCGCCGTATGTAGAGGAGTTCGGCCTTTAGAGCCGGCCCACACATTCGTACCTAAACCGGCATCGCGCAGCAAGACGGCAATGGCCGGACCTAGGGATCTTCGATCTTCAAGGATTCCCACGTTCGGGTCGGCCCCGGCATCGAGCAAGGTGGTAATGACGGCCGGGTTGTTGTTCCCGGTCGCTGCCCAATGCAAGGAGGTGAGACCGTTGTCGGCCCATGCGTTCAGATCAGCCCCGGCCTCAAGCAAGGCGGCAACGACCGCCGGATTTTCGTTCTTCCAAGCTGCCCAATGCAAGGGAGTGAGGCCGTGTTCGTCCCTCACATCTAGGGCGGCCCCGGCTCGAAGGCAATCGGCCACCTTTTGGGCTGTGGTGGTTTTGAAGAACTCCTTTGTGTTCCAGGTCTCGCAGTCCACGCCGATAGCTGGCCCGGCCGCAAGGAGGAATGCCAAACAAGCGGCCAGTGTGAGCCAAAATCGGCGGTAACGGCGGGAAGTTCGGAAAGCGGCGTTTTTCATGTCGTCCTAGAGTATAGCCTAGGTCTTCAAAACAACTCGGCAGCACGTTTTGCCCTAGATTTGACCTCACTGCTTACCACACTTTGACCGAAGGCTTGAAGCAGCTTTTCCGCAAGTTGAATATTGTCCCCAATACCGTGCTCATCACAGAGATAGTGGAATCCGCTAACTGCCATGATAGTCTTTCCTAAGTTTCGGTTTCCACAAGCGCGTTCTATACGCTGTTGGAAATCGAAGGAGAGCCTTTCGGCTAAGTCTTCGACGGGCAAATCTTGGGCATCGTCAAGCACTTCAGACCACATCTCGACACAATTTTCGTAGATAGGTCCTATTTCGGTAGACCCCTTCTTGAGCTCCTCTAATATCGCAATCATTTTTTTTCTCCAAACTTTGGGCCTAGTTGGCATTTTACACGCATAATCAGGTTAGGTTGAGAAGGGGCGAACTCTGACGGACTGCGACCGATGTTGGGCGATCGCGGCGCTGAACTGATCTATTGTGTCGGGACCGTCAAGTTCGCTAGGAGCACCGTCTATAAAGTTGGTATCGGGCCTGATTCCATCACAAGTCAACCTACCGAATCCGGCTTCGATGATCTCCCGTCTCAGCCCCGAGTCAATGCCAACTTGGTGGTTATGGAGTAGCCGGGCGGAGAGGCCCGCTATCATGTCGCAAAGTTGCAGCGCACGACTGTCCGCTGAATTGCCCGGACGCGTATCGACGACGCGAAGCGGGAACTCAACCTCACGCCCGTCGCCAGTGGTGACTATACTCGGGGGCACCTCGGGCGACGTGATCCGTTCCCAGTCGCCGATCTGACGAAAAAAATTTGAGGAATCGTCGTGTATAATTTCTAGGTCGTCATCCGTACGGGTTCGCCAAAAGCAGATCGAAGAGAGAACACATGTAAGCTGGATGTCGTTACTCCTAAGCTGTAGGCCGATGTCCTGATAATCGTGGTAGCGTTCAGCGCCATCCGCCAGCATTTCGATGAACACCTCAAGCTCGCTCGGACAGCTATTAGCTATGAGACGAAGATGCCACTGTAATTGCGATAACGTCTCCTCATTCGGCGAGCGTGAGAACCGATCATAGAAGTCGATGATTGCGTTATATAGCTCGGGCTCACCGAATTCCCGCAAAGCATAGTGGAACATATTGACATAGCCACGGTTGAAGCCACCTGCGTAGAAGTCGTACCCGGCATCGTGGGCAAGCGGCTCTGAGAGCATATCGACAGTCTTTGTAAGTGCCGTGAATTTCTTGTCGCAGTTGTAGACGAAAGTGCGGTCGGCGACCCGTGCTAGGTGCTCGGAGAATGTGACTAGACGCTGGCGACGTCTTGGGCGACTCCATAGACGGCTGAATTTGAACTCCGCTCCTTGGTAGTTCGGGAAGGAATCTCGGAGTATCGCGTGTGCCTCACTGTCGTCGACGTCCGAACTGGCGACACTGAAGATCGGCTGGTCCGAGTTGAGCAGGTCGTATCCCGTGTAGCCCGACTCGTCGAAATATATGGTTCTGAGGTTTTCCGTCATTTTGCAGGTCTATATGAAGTCATTACGGCCTAAAAGAAGCTACGAGCACCAGTAGGCGTACAGGCGGGCGTTATTCAGCGCGAAACGCAGGCGTACCGGCTGTTCTCGCAATGCGCGCAAATCCCGGCCGTCGCGCCAGCGCACGGGCACGGCGACCCCGTCCTCGGCGATGGCGACGCAGTCTTGGGCAGTGTGACCGGGAATGGGGTTCCCTTCCTCGTCGAGCAATTCGACGGTTAGCTGTCCGTAATCCGCCTTGGCGTTGACTTGCAATTCGTCCCCGGCTAACGCAAAGGGCCGAGTCGTTATCTGTCCGCCGTCAAAACTGGCGTTGATCGACGCGAAGCCGTCGAGACGCAGCATGGCCAAGCCAATGCCCATCGTCCCCGGGTCCTGATCGGCCGCAATCGGGGGGTCGAATTCGCGCGGGATCTTGGCGTGCCGCCGCGCCGTGCCTCGGTAGTAGATATAGAGCTTGTCGCCCACGGCAATGGGCGGCGCACCGCTGAGCATTAGCTGGAACCGGTCCCACTCGCCCACTGCTCCCAAACCCACCAGCGGCTCCCCCGGCACTCGCTGCCAGCGCTCCCCATCGCGGCTGCACAAAAGCCGCAGGACTTGGGTTTGTTGCCGCGGGCGTTTGTCGAAGTGGGTCAAGATGCCCAAGTAGTGAGCGCCGTAGTTGAAGCCGGTGTTGTTGTAGAGGGCCTCTTCTTCGTTGAGCGGTGCCAAGAAAGGGCGCGGTGGCGACCAGTGGACGAAATCCTCGCTCGTGCTCATCAGCCGCTCGGGCACGCCGCGCAAAAAGGCCACGTAGCGCCGGCGCTCGATATCTACCATCATGGACTGCGCATCGCCGACCGGCCCCAAGTCGCAGGTGCCGGGCCGCGGATGGTAGCGGAAAATCGGGTCCGGCGAATGCGACCAGTTGATCCCGTCCGGCGAAGTGGCGCTGTAAATGCCCGAGCGCGGCCCATCCCAGTCGTAGCTCGACCAGCCGATGGCCTTGTAGCGGCGGGTGGGATCTGGATCGAGGGTATCCTTGAGCATGGTCTCCCAGTGATCCTGCCCTTCGTGGTGGGTCGCGGGGATGACGATGTTGTTGTCCTTGGAGCCGAGGGCCTCGTGGATTCCGAGGGAGGGACGCGACCAGTTGATCCCGTCCGGCGACAGCGCGAGGCACTGCACGTGTTCGCACTCTGGCGCATAGTGGCCGGCCATGTACCAGGCCTTGAAAATTTGTTCCTCGGCGTCGAAAATCACCGCCGCGGTCATGCCGCTGTTTTGTTCCCACGGCGCTTCCTGTTTGAGCACGGGATGCGTGCCGTACTTCTCCGCTTGGTGGAAGACCCGCGTCACGTTTTCTTGGCGCTCGACGTCGTCCATATCGACGAAGAGGCGCTTGCGGTGGTCGAGTGAGTTCATTGGCATTCCCTATTTACAAGGTGATCCGCAGATGGACGCAGATGGACGCAGAATAGTAGAAACAAGACGATCTACCGCTCGAATCGTTCAAATCATCCTGGATATCTATATATGCTAGGTCCGCATGCCCGACTGGGATTCGAAGCCCAGCAAGCGCTTCAAGGTCGGCGTCGCCCGCGCAACTACTTTGGGGCGCGCCAGCTTGAATTGGTCTTGTTGCGGCTTCATAAACGAGCGGCAGAAGAATCCCAACAGAATCATCCGATCCTGCTCGGTGTGGTTGGCACCGCTGCCGTGCCACGTTGCACCGTGGAAGACGACGATATCGCCTTTGCGGACGTCTAGCTGGATGTCGTCGTCGTACTCTTTTTCTGGGTCGGGGGCGTGCCCGCGCTTGTAGCTGCCCGGCACGATATGCGTGGCCCCGTTTTCAGGCGCGAAGTCGTCGAGCACGTAGATGGTATTGGCGCAAAAGGCGAAGGGTGGCGGCGGCTGGGGAAAGCTGCCGAGCGGAAAGTCGATGTGTAGGCGGCCGGCTGGCGCACCCGGGCCGATGTGATTGACGGTGAAGCTGCTCAAGATGCAGTTGTCGCCTAGCAGGTACTCCTGGAGCGCCAGCACCTGTGGGAGCTGGATCATTTCCTCGTAAATGCGGCCCTTGTTGACTAGGTTCCACACGCGCTGCGCACAGCCGTCGAGATAGACATGCTCTCCTCCGGCGTCCCGCTCCTCGGTGATCAGTTCGACCGAGCGGTCTCGCAGGGCATTGGCTTGGTCTGGAGTCAACGCCTCTTTGAGCACGGCGTACCCGTATTCGTCGATATGGGCCTTGGCGTCGTCGATGGTCATGGTGGTCGCTTCTAACCTCGCCCGACAAACGGCATTTTCGTCGCCATGATGGTCATAAATAGCACATTGGTGTCCAGCGGCAGCTCGGCCATTTGCACTACGGCGCGGGCCACGTGTTCGACGTCAAAGCGCGGCTCGACGAGCTTGGAGCCATCGGCCTGCGGCACGCCATCGCTCATCCGCTGCGTCATGTCAGTCGCCGTGTTACCAATGTCGATCTGGCCGCAGGCAATGTCGTATTTGCGCCCGTCGAGCGAGGTCGATTTGGTGAGTCCGGTAATGGCGTGTTTGGTGGCGGTATAAGGGGCGGAATTGGGACGCGGGGCTGCGGCTGAGACTGAGCCGTTGTTGATAATCCGCCCGCCGCGCGGGTCTTGATCCTTCATAATGCGGAAGGCCGCTTGGGTGCAGAGGAAGCTGCCCGTCAGGTTGACGGCTACTACCTTCTGCCACTGTTCGTATTCGAGGTCTTCCAACGGCACGGTCGGCGCTCCGCCCCCGGCGTTGTTGAACAGCACATCGAGTCGGCCAAAGTGTTCGGCGATTTGGGCGAACAGCGCGTCAACGGCTTGGGGGTCGCCGACGTCGGTGGACACCGGCAACATGCGGGCATCCGTTCCCGCTAGCGCGGCCGTTTCCTCTAAGGCATCTTGACGCCGTCCGGCTAGGGCAACCCCATAGCCGGCCTCGGCCAATGCTAGGGCACTGTGGCGGCCGATTCCGCTGCCTGCGCCCGTGACGAGGGCGACTTTTGCACGTGCTTCCATTTGTCGTCTCCTTGAATTTGAATGGTGGTTCTAAGTACACGATAGTAGAGGTGGTTTGAGATGCTTCGCTTCGCTCAGCATGACAAGTGGGTGCGCTGCCTCACCGTGTCATGCTGAGCGGAGCGAAGCGGAGTCGAAGCATCTTAGCCCTCGATGTCTATGTATTCTTAGCCCTCGATGTCCATGTATAACGTTATAAGTGGTGGTTCTATACGGTACGTCGAGCGGCCTTTACCTCTCGCCGCCGCTTGTGCAATACGTTTTCCGTATATCCATTCGGTTCGGTGCGACCGTTGAATACTAGATCTAGCGCCGCTTGGAATTCGACGCTGGCGTCGAGGTCGGGGGCCATGGGGCAGTACGCGGGGTCGCCGCTGTTTTGCGCATCGACCACGGCCGCCATGCGCGCAAAGGTCTCCCGCACCTGCTCTTCGTTAGTGATTCCGTGGTGCAGCCAGTTGGCGATGTGCTGGCTGGAAATTCGCAAGGTGGCGCGGTCTTCCATCAGGCCGATGTGGTTGATGTCCGGCACCTTGGAGCAGCCAATGCCCTGGCCGACCCAGCGCACTACGTAGCCCAAAATCCCTTGGGCGTTGTTGTCTAGTTCCTGCTGAATCTCCTCGGGGCTGAGTTGGCGATCGAGCACCGGGGGACTGAGAATCGCGCCGAGTGAGGCCCGTTCCCGTCCGGCTAGCTGGCCGAGGCGCTCGAAGACGTCGACTTGGTGGTAGTGCAGCGCGTGCAGGGTGGCCGCTGTCGGCGAGGGCACCCAAGCAGTCGTCGCCCCAGCTTGGGGATGGCCTATCTTGGTCTCTACCATCTCGCGCATTAGCTCGGGCATGGTCCACATTCCCTTGCCGATCTGCGCTCGTCCCACCAAACCGGTGGTGATGCCGATGTCCACATTCCAGTCCTCATAAGCACTGAGCCAAGGCTGCTCTTTGATTTCCATCTTGGGCAACATGGGGCCCAGCTCCATGCTGGTGTGGATCTCGTCGCCAGTGCGGTCGAGAAAGCCGGTGTTGATAAAGACGACGCGCTCGGCGGCGCAGCGGATGCACTCGCTGAGGTTGACTGTAGTGCGGCGCTCTTCGTCCATGATGCCGATTTTTAGCGTATTGTGCGCTAGCCCCAGCGCCTCCTCCACTCGCGTAAAAAGCTCAACGGTCGCTGCTACCTCGTCCGGCCCGTGCTGCTTGGGCTTCACCACATAGACGCTGCCGGTCTTGCTGTTGCGGTAGCGGCCGCGGCCCTTGAGGTCGTGGATTGCCGCTAGGCTGATGACCATGGCGTCGAGAAAACCCTCGGGGATTTCCGCGCCGTCGGCGGTGGTCACTGCGTCTGTGTACATGTGGATGCCGACGTGACGCACGAGTAACAAGCTGCGCCCGGATAGCGTCAAGGTGTGGCCGCTGGGGGTGGTAAATGTGCGGTCGGCACGCAGGCGGCGCGTCAGGGGCTGCCCGTCCTTGACGAAGGTCGCCTCCAGCGTGCCCTGCATCAGGCCGTTCCAGTTGCCATAGACGAGGACCTTATCCTCGGCATCGACCACGGCCACGGAATCCTCGCAATCTTGGATGGTGGTAATGGCCGCTTCTAAGAGCACGTCTTTGACGCCGGCGCGGTGGGTGCGCCCAATGGGATGGGTGCGGTCGATTTGGATTTCGATGTGCAGTCCGTTGTGGCGGAGCAAGACGCTACTCAGCCGATCTCCTTCGCATCCATAGCCGACGAACTGCCCGGCGTCTTTGAGGCCGACCTCGTCGCCGCTTGCGAGGCGGGCGCGCAAGGCTTCGACCTGAGCTCTGCCGAAGGTTTGCCCACCAGCGTCCTCGCGCAGGAAAAACTCCACCACCTCCCGGTACGCACCCTGTTGGAGACTCGCGACCGCGTCGAGAAATGCCTCACTGCGCGCGATGACTTGGGCTCCGCGCTCGGCGTCGTACTCGCCCGCTGGTACGCGGCCCTCGATTACATCCGTGCCGTACAAGGCGTCGTACAAGCTGCCCCAGCGAGCATTCGCCGCGTTGAGCGCATAGCGCGCATTATCGACCGGGACGACTAGCTGGGGGCCAGCTAGGGAGGCGATTTCCGGGTCGGTGTTTTCCGTGCGGATTCGCTGCGCTTCGCCCGTGGGCAGCAAGTAGCCGATCTCTTCGAGAAAGGCCCGGTATTCTGTGGGATTCAGCGGCTCGCCGCGCCGCTGTTGGTGATAGGCGTCAATCTGGGCCTGCAAGGCGTCGCGGCGCTGAAGTAGCTGTTGATTCTTTGGCTCTAAGTCTTGGACGATTTTCTCCAGCGCCGCCCAGAAGTGATCGACATCCACGTCCGTTCCGGGCGCGATCTGCTCGGCGACGAGGGCGTAGAGCCGCTGGTCTATGTGCAATCCGCCGCTAACTATTCTTCTTGCTGATTCCGCCATGATGTGCTCCGTTTAATTTTGCCGAGCAAGAGTATAACCATTTACGGCGCGGGCGACCTATGGACAGGGTGGATGGAATTTGGATAGCTTGTAGGCGTTAGTTCATAACACCACTGTCGCAGGAGGCGACCATGCACTACGACCCATGTCAACGCACCTTTGACTGCGAGCCGACGCTCACCGACTCCGAGGTTCTCGAATTCTGCCGCGAGGGCCACCTTTTGCTCAGAGGCGTCGTGCCCGACGAGATCAACCAGCGCACCTGTGCTTGGATCGACGGCGATATTCCAGCCAACCCGAGCTATATCCCCGACGGCCTGACCGAGGCCGACCTCGACCGCATCCGCTTTACCCATGAGCCGACCTCCATCTTCTTGGAGGACTGGTTCATCGAGCACGTGCTGCTCAATCCCCAGTTAGCCGGCGCCATGCGCTCGCTTTTAGGCCCCAACATCGGCCTGCCGGTCTTGGCCAGCCACCACCGGGCCGAATGCCCAATGGAAGCCCAAGGCTGGCACCAAGACGCCGACCACATCTATGGCCCGGAGGTGCGCTTTTTGGAGGTCTTCTACTTTCCGCAGGACACGCCCGTGGAGCTGGGGCCGACCGAGTTGGTGCCCGGCTCGCACATCCAACCTGGTGGTCCCCGCGAAGAAGAAGGGGGCGTGTTTTGCGACGGCCCGGCTGGCACCATTGGGATTCACCATCAGAGTATCATGCACCGCCGTGGCAAGTCCACCGCCAAGGGGCTGCGCCGGATGCTCAAGTACAATTACTGGCGCACGGCACCTCCCCAGCGCGATTGGATCGTCGAGGAGGACTTTGATTTCCAGCGCGCGTATTACGGCGGGCACCGCACGGCGCACTACTACGCCCACATGTTCTACTGGCTCTGCGGCAAGGGCGATCAGTTCCGCATCATAGGCGGCCAGGCTTGGCCTTGGCAGACCGAAAACCAGATCGGGCCGTCGTATGGCTTTGACGCCGAGGAAGGCTATCAGCCCAATTGGCGTAAGGACAATCCGGACGGGTATGCGCGCTGATTGGTTGGGGGGGTGGCGCGAATACCACTTGTCACTAACCGCCGCGAGACCTCAGATTAAAAGCATTCGATGGAGGAGAGCATGAGTGAGATCGGCGGCAAGATTATAGACGGGTTGCGCGATGCACTGAAGTATGCAGAAGGTGAGACGAAGGACAACAAGGAGCATCGCGTCAGGCGTTGGCAGCGATTACCTCCACCAGTTCCGCCACGACTGCCACCTCACCCTCGTCGGCGCATGTGAGGACGATGGGCTCGAACTCAGGATTGGTCGGCTTCAGTGTGATCTTGGCGTGCTGCCATGAGTCACCGTCTTGGATCTTCTGACTCTCGTATCGCTTGAGGGTGTACCTCGCCCCGGTCTCGGGGTCGATAGCGTCTTGGAGTTGAACCAATACCGTCTTACCCTGGCGCGTGCCCTCTACGGGGGCGCGGAACAAACCATGTGCTCCGTCGGGGACCGTGAGTTCCATTGAGCGGCCCACGATTTGCGCGACGAACATCCCCGGTCGCAAGCGGTGTGCAGAATCCACCTCGACCCACTCCCAGTCCTCTTCGGCTGCCACGTTCTGGGGATTGCCGAACTCGCCGGCCGCGATAGCAAGCGGCACGAGCGGGACGCAGGTGACGTAACGCTCGTCGGGCTTGGCGGCGACGATATGCAAGGCAGGAGGCGATTGCTCATCCCCATCCCGGAGCCGCTGGTACGCCTGAGACGCCAGCCACTCGCCCACTAACTGTTGGAACGGTTGGTCGTTCATGTAGCGAACGAAAATCTCCTCGTTCTGGTCCATGCGCTCAACGAAGAGTCGTTCCAGAAGATTCCTGAACACCAACTCGAACTTGTCCTCCGGGTTCACGGCGGCTGCTTGGCGCAGTCCATCGTCGCTCATGGCCGCCTCGACGATCTGATCAAAAAAGAGCTGGTCGGCCTGATTGAAGTCAGTACCGAAGCGTTCGTTGACAACGTCAATGAGCTGCGAAAGCGGCACCGACTCCTCATGTATAGTGCCACTGCCGACCTCGGTCGGCCCGTCTAGGGCGTGCGCGTCATCTCCCGCGAGGGAGATTGAGCCCTCACTGATCTTCTGGAGGCGGTAGTATTCAAGCCGCACCTCGTCATCGAACTGATAGGCGGGACCGCTCCGGCGTCGTGGCAGCTTTGCCGCCAGATGGCGTAGAAACACGTACAGGCGTTCGAGGTCCGAGTCTTGGTACGGAATGACCTGACTCAGGAAGCCGTAGAGGTTGCGAAAGGCTTGGACCTTTCCGCGCCAGAGTTCTGCTTCGTCCTCGTCGTCTTGCTGCAGGTCTCTAAAGCGCGACACCGCAGGATCGAGCGCGGCATTCATTGCTTGGTGATCCTGGGCACTCTGACGCTGCTTTGACTTAAAATACACTTCACAGAACTGCTCAACTTCTTCATCAAGATAGATCCCGGCCGCGTCGAGTTCTCCCTTGACTGCGTACATGCGGGCGGGGTCCACTTCTTCTCCCATCTCCGCCCCTTCGTAGTAGACCTTGAATGCCTCGCGGATTTCTTCGCGGTCATTTACGAAGTCGAGAACGAAAGTATCTTCCTTCAGCGGATGTGTGCGGTTTAGGCGAGAGAGCGTCTGGACTGCTTGGATGCCAGCTAGTCGCTTGTCCACGTACATCGTGTGCAGGAGCGGCTGATCGAACCCGGTCTGGTATTTCTCCGCGACAAGCAAAACCTGATACTCTGGAGTTGCGAACTTCTCTGGAAGCTCTTTTTCCCGGATGCCTAGGTTCATCTTCTCCTCGGTGTATGATTCATTTGGGAGCTGGTCGTCCCGAACTTCTCCCGAGAAGGCTACTAGTGTTTTGATTGCGTATTGCTTCTTTTGGATGTAGCGATCAAAGCCCTGCTTGTATCTCACCGCTTCCAGCCGGGAGCCGGTGACGACCATTGCTTTGGCTCGGCCACCGATCTTATGGCGCGTGACAGCGTGGAAGTGCTCGACCATTACCTCGGTCTTCTGAGCGATATTGTGGGGATGTAGGCGCAGAAAACGCGCCAGCGCCAGCGCTGCTTTCTTCCGCTCTACGTTTGGATCATCCTGACATGCCTTAAGCAGTTTGAAGTAGGTCGCGTACGTGGTGTAGTGCTTGAGTACGTCGAGGATAAACCCTTCCTCGATTGCCTGCCGCATTGTGTAGCAATGGACCGGCTCTCCGTTTTGGCCGAATACTGCAAGCGTCTTGTGTTTTGGCGTAGCTGTAAAAGCGGAGAAACTCAGGTTCTCTTGCTGGCCGCGTTTGGCCATGCTGCGGAACAGTTCTTCCTGATCCTCGCGGCCTTCCTCCTCGGCGCGTTTCCGAGCTTCCTCCAGCAGATCTTCGCCTCCGAGAACCTCTTTGAGATCCGTCGATGCCTCCCCTCCCTGCGAGCTGTGGGCCTCGTCGATGATGACGGCGCAGCGTCGGGTAGGCAGTACGCCTGTTCTCTCAACGCCCTGCTCCTCGGCCATCTTGAGCAACTGCTGCGACACAAAGGGGAACTTCTGTAGCGTGGTGATGATAATTGGGACGGCGTTCTCTAGAGCCTCGGCAAGCTGGCGGGAACGCTCGTCGATCTTCTGCACGACGCCGAGCTTGTGCTCAAACTGGTAGATCGTGTCTTGGAGTTGCTGGTCCAGCACGACGCGATCAGTCACTACGATTACGCTGTCGAAGACGCGCTCGTTTGCCTCGTTGTGCAGGGAAGCGAGTCGGTGCGCGAGCCAGCCGATCGTATTGCTCTTGCCGCTGCCCGCCGAATGTTCAATGAGGTAGTTGTTGCCGACGCCCTCGCAGCGGGCCTTCTGCACCAGCAACCGGACGGCATCAAGCTGGTGATAGCGCGGGAAGATCATCGTTTCGGCCTTCACCTTGCGGCCGCGGTCGTCGCGCTTTTCTTCGGTCTGCAAGTGGATGAACCGGGCGAGCACATCGAGTAGGCTGTCCCGGGCGAGTACTTCCTCCCAGAGGTAGGCCGTCCGGTAGCTACGACCTGCTGGATCGTGTGGATTCCCTGCGCCGTCGCATCCCTTGTCGAAGGGCAGGAAGTAGGTCGCGTCGCCGGCTAGGCGCGTGGTCATGCGCACGCATTCAGTATCGACAGCGAAATGGACGAGCGTGCGGCGTTTGAACTCGAAGATCAGCTCTCGGGGGTCGCGGTCTCGCCGGTACTGGTGGATCGCATTCTCTACTGTCTGCCCGGTGAGCGGGTTTTTGAGTTCCACCGTGGCGATGGGGATGCCGTTCAGGCTCAGGGTTACGTCGAGCGATTTCTCCGATTGGGGCGAGAAACGAAGTTGGCGGGTGAGTCCGAGCCGGTTAGCTGCGTAGCGGGCTTCGAGTTCTGGGTTCAGTTCGTGGGCTGCCTTGAAAAACGCCGCGTGGAGCGTTCGCCCGTAGCACTTGAAGCCGTGGCGTAGGGTGGCGAGCGAGCCGTTGGCATCCATCCACTTGCACAGGTCCGTGAGAATCTGCTCGCCGGTTTTATCGCCGTGGAGCGCTTCTAGCTTGGCCCATTCTATGGGCTGGGTCTCGCGGATGAAAGCGAGGACGGTGTCGGGGAAGATGGCGCGGTTGCGGTCGAAGCCTTCGCGGGGAATGGAGACGTAGCCGTTTTGGAGCAGGTGGGCTTCGATGACGGTCTCGAAGGCGGCTTCGGAATACCGGGAATTGTTCATGTGGACATCTTTGCGAGACGCTGATTTAGCCATCAACTGTAACCTGACAGGCTCAGCCGCTACTCCGCTTGTCCGGCCCCTTGGTCCCTGAGCGCAGTGAAAACCTGTTTGGCAGCCAGTTTCGCGTAGAGTGGAGGGACGGCGTTCCCTATCATGTCGCACACTGCGTCCATCCGATCCGTAATGAACCGGTATTTCTCCGGGAAGGTTTGAAGCAGCGCGGCTTCCCTTACGGAGATCGTGTATCTGCGACTATCAGGGTGCCCAAATCTACCCTTGCTCGGCGTCGTACAACCAGCGGTAATTGTCGGGGATACTTGGTCCCAAGCCATCCTGCCGTACACGTTAGTAAAGCCATTATACCCATTTCGATGACAGGGCGGTCGTAGCGATTCATCAAGTGTCAACCAAGTCTTACCAGGTTGAGCCGCACGCAGACGTTCCTTTGTCCTCGGCAGAAGGTTACTGACTACGTGCCAGTTATGAGACAACGGCCCCCCGGTCTGCAACGCGGTTTTCAGAGTCACAGGAACGTCCATGTGATCAATCGCCTCCCGTACGGTCACCCAAGGTTTCAGGCGTGTTCCCTCCTTCGGGGAACGGGAATGCGTGGTGGCTGGAAGCCCAATTTTGAAGCCACGCCCAGCCAAAAGGACTACTCTTCTTCGAGACTGCGGTACGCCGAAGTCCGCCATCTGCTCCACCCGGCAGTCCTCTTCATATCCGTTACTCCGAAGTATGTTGAGGAATTTCTCGAATATCTCACTACCTCGTTTAACCAAACCTGGGACATTTTCCATCATGATCGCCTTGGGCTGAATCGCCTCAATTAGATCAGCCATTACCAAGACCAGTTCATTGCGAGGGTCGTCTCGTTTGTATTTTGCAGTGAGGGAACAAAATCCCTGGCAAGGTGCGCAGCCAGCCAGCAGCGAAACATTACTGCTACCGGCAGCATCCAAAATCTCTCGGGCAGAGACCTTCCGTATGTCCTTTTCAATCAACTTAGTACGGCGATTGTTCCACCTATACGATTTTGCGGCAATGGGGTCGATCTCCACCGCTGCAGCCACGTGAAATCCCGCACCTCGGAGACCACTTGTAAGGCCACCACATCCTGCAAAGAGATCAATAGCAATGGGCTTCAAGCTGCTCACTATTGGGAGCCTCCTGTCTCTCCATCATCAGTTTCTAGTGCTCGGTTTTGAAGTGCTTCACGAAACTGATTATGACTCTGCTTGGCACGCTCAATCAGGTCATCCCACGTTGCAAAGAACACCCAGCCTTTGTCTGCATACGCTTGCTTCAAGCTCCGGGCCTCCTCATGCAATTCGGATGCGATGAGGTGAGCTTGCACGTGGGAATACCTGATCGCGTTTGGTTCCGATAGCTCATCAAATCGACCTTGAACGTAGCTACGATATTTATCGGCTTGGAGAATATCATTAGTAGTTCCGATATGAGCCCCACGCTTGATTTCGACAATATGCAGCGTCCCGCCTACGGCGACGCAAAAGAAGTCAACGCGATCATCGTCTCCTGCCTGCTTTTCCCTCTTGAGGCCGAACTCATTTTCAATCCATGTCGCCACTCTTCCCTCGGCCTTATTGAGCATCCATGTCGGGTCAATCAGCCACGGATTCTTCTCTAAATGCTTCGCAATAACTCCCCGTTCCTTTGCATTATTACGATGCATTCTTTCCAATGTATCTATGGCCGCGAGATTACCATCTATAATCTGCAAGAGTGTGACTGCTATCCGTACTTCCATCTTGGAGAGAAGATCGTCAAGTTGTTGAAGATCTGCAACGTCCGTGTCACGGAGTTTCTGAAGGATGCTCCGTAACGTCGCATTCTCGAGCGCGTCAAGGAACCAAGAAAGAATGTCTTGAAATTCCGAAGGCTCCATCTCAACAGACTTAAACTTTTCTACGAACTGGAAGGCTACACCCTTATACGTCGGTGATAGATTCTCGATGCGGTTCTGAATGCTTGGATCGATTTCTCTAACCTGACGTTCTCGAAGAGATGTCCGAAACTTTGCCCAATCTGACAGGCAAGTTCTGAGGAGGCGTTGTCCCCACTCCCGAAAGGCCATGCCCTCCGGGCTTTCCCAAGCGATAGAGTCCCTAGGCGTTGCGATGTGATCCGGCGAATCTATTCCAGCGTCTAGCCATTCGGCCCTTACCTTACCGACTAGATATCGAAGGCCATGTTGGCCCGTGACGCCTCCGCTAATCTCGAAAAAGGTTTCCTCTTGAGAAACTTTGCCTCTAGTATAAATGAGTACTCCGTTCAATTCTCCTCGATTTTGTTGGCGCGGACGTTCGGTGAATCCGATCCAGTACTCAACGGGACCACATCCTAGGACTTCGTCTGTCGTCCAACCTTCGTCAGGTTTTCTTAGTTGAAAGGTTATGTCGTCTTCTTGCAGGTCTTGGCCGTTTATTTGTATTTGGAAGTCTTGGAGAAGAAGGAACCGTCGTGCCATACTGCGGTGAAAACTATCACTGCCACGCGCCCGACGTTCGTGAAGATGCCGCAGAGTGACGGTTGTACCTTTCGATTTTCTAGTCTCAGGAGGAGCGTTACTAACAGGCCCGGCAAAAATTACCTGTACCGGCACAGGGCCACTCTCGATTTTCGTGATGTCAGATAAGTCAAGTCTGATCCATATGAGGACCCGTTTCTTTAGGTCTGGGTCGTCTGCCTCGTGGATGGTCTGTATTTCAAGAGTATCGGCGATACCGAAACCCGCGAGTTTTCCAACACCCTTTCGCCCCTGAAGAAGGCGGCCAGCCTGCGACCGGTTCTTGCCTTCTGTTTTTCGTCGATCCCTGCCAACATTTAGGTAGGCGTCTCGTACCATATACCAATTCATTCCATTGCCGTTGTCTGAGACCGTAATGATCTGACTCTCGTTGGCCGAATCCCAGGGTTCGTCAAGTGGAAGACGAACGTCAACCTCTGTCGCATCAGCGTCCCATGCGTTTGAGATGAGTTCCGCAATAGCTGGCACAGGTCGGCCAGAGTACATCTGTACACCAAGGTGCTTGACGAGATTACCCGCAACCGTCAATGCAAGCTCGTCCGCCGTGCGCCCAGGCAAAAGAATTTGGTCTTCATTATCAATATTTGTTGTATCCGTCATCGCTACAGTTCTCGCCTATGGATTTCCAATGTCTATATGTCCGGTCACGGCCGCGGCGATGAGTGCCGCTCGGCGCTCTTTGAGCAACACTGTGGTCCTTTCCGTAGCGTCGCGCAGCCCGTCCAACTTGCAGGTCTCATTCTCTATGTGAGCAACGATTTCGCGCTGCTCACTAAGCGGGGGTACAGGGAGTGAGACCGCGAAGAAGCCTTCTGGATAGAGGCGCAACCGGGATGACCACACACCCTTTGAGTATCTCGTTACCTCTTGAGCGAACGCCGACAAACGCACCAAGGCATCGACATAACTCGGATCAAGACGCGCTCTGAGCTCATAGACGTTATAGGCCGGACTAACGATACCGTCTAAGGACGACACACCCATCGCGCCCATCCATGCCCACATCGTATTGATTACGAGATCGCCTGAGAGGCAGATTTTGTATCCCTCTTTTGTCGCCGCCTCGAACATGTTGACGTCCTTCTCTGAACGAAGAGTCACGCCAGTGAGGTGCGACACAGTGAGGAGATCCTCTTCTCCCGTGTCGGAGCGTTCATCACGTTCCCTAGACAACCATTTTGCGCGTTCAGTTTCCCAATGCGCTGGAATTTCGCCAAGCCAAGAGATACCGGAGTCGCGGAATGGGACATTTGGGTCGAGACCGCGGGTGATGGAACGGGTAATGAGCGCGTTTCGCTTTTCGGCTAGCAGGTCTAGTAGACGCTCTTTCTCAGCCACCAAGGCATCCAGCCGCGCCGTCTCGTGATCAAGGTAGTCAGTGATGATGCGCTGCTGCGAGAGGTCTGGAATCGGAACTTGGAAGTCCCGGACGAAGTCCTCTGGCACACGCTGCTGACCCGCAGCACCTGTCATATACGATTCCCCGAGCTTCCGAAATCGTGGATCAACTGTAACGTAATAGAGAAATCTTCCGTCGAGTTCAGGTTCAGGCGTAAGAACGTACAACTCCGTTGTTCCAAATCCCACACCACCGAGTGTGCCTTGGATCAGTGCTCCTTTTCCGTTCTCAAAGCATGGCGTGATCTTGGCAATCACGACATCGCCATCGAAAAATTGCGAGTAACCCGTCTTGAGATTCTCTATTGAATGAATCCTTGATAGATCGAGCTGTCCTTGTTCCCCGATGGCCTCCATCGGCAAGAAAGATGCCTCAGAGACATGAGCTAGCAATGCACGGCTACTGTCGGAAGGACCCCGCGACGTGAGATAACGAAGGCGTTTGATCGGCCACTGTTTGGATGAGGCATTAGCTGTCACTCGGTCACCTCCCTCAACAACCGCACGATCTTCTCCTCTGCCTCCTTCAGATCCGCGTCAATCTCTTCCAGCGGGCGCGGCGGCGTGTACGTATAGAAATGGCGGTTGAAGTTGATCTCGTAGCCGACTTTGTCCTTGTCGCGGTCCATCCAAGCGTCGGGGACATGGGGCCGCACCTCTCGCTCAAAGTAGGCGTCGATGTCGTCTTTAAGCGGCACATTCTCGAAGTCGCGTAGCGCGGTGTCCGGCTCGTAGCCGTTTCCCCGGCCATCCTTCCTGACCCGCTCGGCCTGCGGATCCTTCTCGGTGAAGACATCTCGGAAGAGCCTCTGTTCTACTTTCTTCCAGCGCGATTGGTGCTCACGCAGGAGATCGGCGATGCTCTCCCATGTCGCATTCCAGTCGTAGCTCGGCTCGCGTCCCAACACCTTGTCGATGGCCTGCACGTCGTCGAGCAGGTACGGGCAGGCATCGAGAAAACGGGCCTTGTCTTCGATGGTCATCTGGTAGCGCAGGCGCAGGGGTTGCTCCACGGTCACGCGTGTGTAGCCGAAGTCAGCGTTGTCGAAGAGCTTGGATCGCTCGCCGTCCTCAAAGCGGCCGTATAGCTGCACGATCTCCTCAATCTGCTCTGCGGCGATATGGCGGCGCTTGTCGCCAAGGCTGCGCTTGTTGTCTTCACTCCCGCCCGCGGTCCACAAATCGCGGGCGTCGAGAAGCTGAATTTTCCCTTGCCGCCGCTCCTCTTTGCGGTTGGTAACGATCCAGATGTAGGTGCCGATACCGGTGTTGTAGAACATCTGCTCCGGCAAGGCGATGATGGCTTCGAGCCAGTCGTTTTCGATGATCCACTTGCGAATGTCGCTCTCGCCGGAACCAGCACCGCCGGTGAAGAGCGGAGAGCCGCTGAATACGATGGCCAAGCGCGAGCCGTGCTTCTGCTCGTCCGGGCGTACTGGCTCAAACTTGTGGGTCATGTGCTGTAAGAAAAGTAGCGAGCCGTCATTTACCCGGGGGAGTCCAGCGCCGAAGCGGCCCTCGAATCCGAGCCTATCGTGTTCTCTCTGGATCTCATTCTTCTGCCTCTTCCAGTCCACGCCGAAAGGCGGGTTGGTGAGGAAATAGTCGAAGGTCTCGTCCGCGAATTGGTCGTCCGTAAGGCTGTCGCCGAAGCGGATGCTGTCGCCACCGCCGTTGTGGTCAACCTGCTTCATTAGCATGTCGGAGGCCGCAGTGGCAAAGGCGCGGTTGTTGTAGTCTTGGCCATAGACGTAGAGCCGTGCGGCACTGTGGTGGTCTCGCAGGTAGTTTTGCGCCTCGGCCAACATGCCGCCGGTGCCGCAAGCGGGGTCGAGGAGTTTACGCACGGTGCCGGGCGTGGCGAGCAGTTCGTCGTCGTGAATGAAGAGAATGCTCACCATCAGCCGGATAACCTCTCGCGGTGTGAAGTGATCGCCCGCAGTCTCATTCGCCAACTCGTTGAAGCGGCGGATGAGATTCTCAAAGAGAAGTCCCATTTGCTCGTTCGGAACTCTATCGGGGTGCAGGTCCACATCGCCGAACTTTGAGACGACGAGGTAGAGGATGTTCGACTCTTGCATCTTCTCGATCTCAGCCTCGAACTCGAAGTACTCGAAGATGCGGCGCACGTTGGCCGAAAAGCCTTGGATGTAACTGACGAGGTGCCGGGCGATGTTATCTGGATCGCCCTTGAGCTTCTCGAAATCGAGCTGCGAGTGGTTGTGGAAGCGCTGACCGGCAGCCCGGTTCAGCCTAACGTCGAGCGCGTCGCCGTGGAGCCTGTCGCTCCAGCGGTCGTGCTCAGCCAGAACCTTGGACTTGGTCGGAGCGAGTACGCAGTCAAATCTCCGCAGCACGGTCATGGGCAGCATGACGCGCTCGTACTGCGGCGGGCGGTAGGGACCGCGCAGCAGGTCGGCGATCTGCCAGATCAGGTTGGCGAAATAGCTGTGGTTAGGCATGAGTACGCACGTTCAAGACGCTTATTGCCGTCCACGAATGTGTGATTAAGTCATGGGGCATTTGGCTAACATTTCACCTAGACGACGGTTCCTCTCGACGCTGCTCTGAAAATGGGCCATAACCGAGGCCCAGGGCTTTTCTTGGATGCGGTTTTCAATGTATTCACGCATGTCCTCTGGTAGCACACCGCGCAACTCGTCCTCCCGACGACCCTCAAGAATAAGCACTATGGATTCAACCAAATTCTCGCGTGCTTCGTCTCTAGTCTTGCCCTGACCATTTGCCCCAGGAATTTCGGGGCAGTGGGCAATATACCATTTCCCGTCCTGCTCGATAATCGCCGTAAACTCTTTCATCGTGTGTGTTTAGGCTCGCTGTATTAGCTCCCGAGTGGGCATGTTAGGTCGCTTACTGCGACATAGCACGCTAGATTTTCGGCAAGGCGATGAACCATACCCCCAATAACGCCTAAACGACATTGGCCAGCAAGCCAGGGCTTGAGTCGCCAGAGCGGAGACGACGCGGCGCTGTTGGCATCACTCCCGGATCGCTATGTGCAGTTCCCACAACTGCTCAAGCAACACCTCGCTCGGAGCACCCATGAGCGGGTCCTGCGCATTCTGGTTCATCGGGAAGGCGTGTTGCCGACGCCCTCGCAGCGAGCTTTCTGCACCAGCAGCCGAACGGCATGAAGCTCCCAAGTCGCATATTCGCCTCAATGACTTCATTTTAATTTCTCTAGATGCGTCTCAACTAGAAACGTCGCTACAGCACCCGCAGCATTCACTGCAAGGTTCGCATGTCGTGGTGACGGACGAACGGGCAAAGGTCCTCCCTTGCCGTGAGAATCGGAGAGTCGATTGCGCAACGTCCCGATGCCGTTCACGAGGTTCGTCACGCTACCGAGAATCGCTTTGATCGGCTCCTCCGAATGCTGATTCGGGGCGAGGCTCAAAGCCTTAGCAGCCTTCTCATATAGCTTCGGCAATTTGTCTTTGTCGGTATAGTCCAGCGAAAAGTCATCGAGGATGCGCTTGATCACGGTCTCCAGCAATGTCCGGGCAAGAGTGATTGCACCTTCGGGGTCGTCCGTCCTACGCGACAATGCCTTCGACCACACCGCATGAACGTGCTCGGCATCAAGCAACTGAAGCGCATCGAACGTGACCGAATCGGCAGGTGCGAGGTTTTGACCTTCCAGACTGTCAATAAGAGGAGTGAAGGCCGCACTGATGATCTGTCGCCGCTCTGCGTACGTTGCAGCCTCGTTTTTAATGAATGGCCAGAAGGCCTCCAGACTTCGATAGGTGCGAACGAAGTCGGGAAGCAAGTTCCTGATTTGGTAATCGTTCATGAACTCCCGGCGCAAATGCACGTAAATATAGTCGGCGCGAGCACCACCTCCACCTGTCGCCGTATCAATCAGAATTCTCTCCATCATTTTGATTCGTTCAATGATCGAGTCTGGAAGTTCTTGTTCGTTAATCATTCATGGTCTTCTTGGCTTACATGGATGAATTTGAACCATACACTGTCCAAATGTCTGAAGTCGGTATCTGTTGACAGGAGTGCAGCCCCGCTTACGTGAGCTGTCGCAGCAATCCAGAGGTCATTTTGTTGCATTGGTATAGCTAGCTTTGGCGGTGGCGCATTTTGAGGAGAAGTCACAGGCTTACCGTGGGTCCAAGCATCGATCCGAGCGTACGCGCCCAAAATCGTTCGTTTGCTGATGTCAAGCGTCGGCACTTCCTTAAGAATTTGCTCAAGGTGAGTTCGTCTGTTGCTGCCCCAACCATTCTTCTCCGCAAGCGCGAGAATCTCTCCTTGGCAGATAACGGATGTAAAGACCATTGTTTCTGGATCTCCGAGATTGAATTCTGCGCGAGCCCGGATAGCCCACGATGCTTTCCGGGTGAAACCGAGCAACAGATTCGTGTCTAGGAGGAAACGTGTCATAAAAATATCGCTCAATCGAGTTGGGCTAGGAGATCCTCGATGGGTTCATCGCCAGGCCACGCGCCCGCAAGCTCAATAGGGTCAAAGCCCCCGCCTTGCTTGCGTTGTTCTGGGAACAGGTCATGCGATTTCTGGACCTCTATTGATGGCATTTCTTCGAAAACGACATCTTTTTCCAGCCGACCACTAATCCGACGAGCCTCGATCAATCGCGGCTGTCCATTGGCCTTGAAATGCACTATTCCCTCAACAGTGGTCTGCTTGCCCCATAGAGGACGCAAAGCCTCTACACTCAATGATGCGTCTAGCCGTCCAAAGAGTGCCGACTTCTGGCTCACCAAAAGGCGAAAGCGACCATTACCATGTTTGATCTCGTCAAGCCTGCCACTTACGATGAAAGACCTTGGAGCTGGAATGTCATTCAACCGCTCTTTGACATATGTACAAGTAACGTCATCCAGCTCGAATTGCCCATGCGCAGTGCCTTGAGGGATCATTTCATAGCGTACACCGGCAACGCCAGCCGCTTGTCTGAACTTGAGAATCGCTTCGAGAACCGAACTATCGAAATAATCTCCAATTGGATTGTTGGCCTGGGTCTCATTGATCGATTGAGCGACCAGATCGAGCGCAGTTTCGTCTAGGCTGGGTTTCTTGCTCCATAAATCTTCTTGGACAAATTGTGCGTAGGCCGTCTCACCAAGCTGGGGAGCTTCTATGTCAAAAATCGTAGATCCGGATTTCAACCCAGTTATCGTGAAGTCAATGGTGGCGTCCAGCCACTGAGGCCTCGCCCCCCTCCCACTTCCTGCGCCCGTAGCGAGCAAGCGGGTGGTCCGCTCTGCTGTCACGAGAAGAGCGTCCATAACACGCCGGAGAGTCGCCATCTTGATTTGACCTTCATCTTCTTTTAGGCCGCTGATGCGGAGTTGGTAGCGTTGTGTTTTCATGGCGGGACTCACTTTCCTAGGTTGCTGAGGTTCATTTCAAGAATAATATCACTCCCGAACCGCTATGTGCAACTCCCGCAACTGCTCAGGCGACACCTCGCTCGGCGCGCCCATGAGCGGATCTTGTGCATTCTGGTTCATGGGGAAGGCGATGACCTCCCGGATGTTCGGCTCGTCCGCCAGCAGCATGACGATGCGGTCGATGCCGGGCGCGATGCCGCCGTGGGGTGGAGCGCCGTAGCGCAAGGCGCGGATCATGCCGCCGAACTTGTGATCCACGTCCCGCTGCGAGTGCCCGGCAATCTCAAACGCCTTGTACATGATGTCTGGTCTGTGGTTGCGGATGGCACCGCTCGATAGTTCGAGGCCGTTGCAGACGATATCGTACTGATATGCCTTGATCTCCAGCGGCGGTTGCGTCTCCAGCGCAGCCATGCCACCCTGCGGCATGGAAAACGGATTGTGCGAAAAGGCCACGCAAGCGCGTTCTTCGTCCCATTCGTACATGGGAAAATCGACGACCCAGCAGAATTCATAGCAACGCTCCTGACGCAAATTGAGCTGGTCTGCCAGATGCAGGCGCAACCGTCCCGCTAGGGCCGCTGCCTCGGCTGGCGGTCCGGCGATGAAGAAAATGGCTGATCCCGGCGCGGCGGTGCACTGCTCGATAATGCGACTGCGCACGCTCTGTTCCAGGGCCGCGGCGATTGGACCTGTGGCCTGCGCTCCGTTGATGAGGTACGCCAATCCTTTGCCTCCCGCTTCTTTGACAAATGCTTCAAGGCCGTCGAAAAACGAGCGCGGCTGCACCTCTATTGCGGGAACGCACAGGGCGCGGACGACCCCGCCTGCTGCGACGATGTCCCTGAACAGCCTGAACGAGGAGTCCGCGAAGATCTCGGAGAGGTCTTGGATTTCGAGCGCGAAGCGCAGGTCTGGTTTGTCTGTGCCGAAGCGCAGCATGGCGTCGGCGTGGGAAAGGCGCGGGAACGGCGGCGTGGTCACTTTCCAATCGGTGAACTCGCGGAAGAGTCCGGAAAAGAGTTCCTCGACCACAGCGAAGACATCTTCCTGCTCGACGAAAGCCATTTCGAGGTCGAGTTGGTAGAACTCGCCGGGGGAGCGGTCGGCGCGGGCGTCTTCGTCGCGGAAGCAGGGCGCGATCTGGAAGTAGCGGTCGAAGCCGGACACCATCAGCAACTGTTTGAACTGCTGCGGTGCCTGCGGCAGCGCGTAAAATTGGCCGGGATAGAGCCGGCTCGGCACGAGGTAATCGCGTGCGCCTTCGGGCGAGCTGCTAGTGAGAATGGGCGTCTGGAACTCGGCAAAGCCCATGTCCGTCATGCGCCGTCTGATGTTGGCGATCACCTCCGAGCGGAGCTGAATGCGGCGGTGCAATCCGGCCCGGCGCAGGTCTAGGAAGCGATAGGACAAGCGGGTGCTCTCCCCCACGTCGGGATCTTCGGCCACGGAAAAGGGAAGCGGTTCCGCTGACGAGAGCACTTCTAGATCGCGAACGGCGATTTCCACTTCTCCGGTCTCCATCGCGCTGTTGATGGTCTCGGGCGAGCGTTCGCGCACGTCGCCTACGACGTGGATTACGGATTCGCGGGGGACCTTGGTTGCGATTGCCGCAGCGTCATTCTCCGGCGAGATCACGAGTTGGGTGATGCCGTAGTGGTCGCGCAGATCTAGGAACAATATGCCTCCGTGGTCCCTTTTGCGATGAAGCCAACCGCTCAGGCGAATGTTTTGACCGACGTGGCGCTTGCGGAGTTCGCCGCAGGTATGCGTGCGATAGCGGTGCATGGTAGCCTCCAGTTTTGGATGTACATGAAAAACCCGCCGTTGGCGCGAGGCTCAACGGCGGGTTGGGGTGAGGGTAGAATCCGATCACGGCCAACGCCATCGAGCCCGAATGGCGGGGTTATTGTCGTCGTTGTTATGCACAAAGGCGCGTGCCGTGTGCTTGTGCCGGAATGTCATTTCAATAGCTCCTAAAAACAGAAAACCCGCCGCGATGCGTGTTCGCGACGGGTTGTGAATTCGGATTGGGTTGAAGTCAGTCGTCAGAACACGCGCAATGGGGCTAGCGGATTATTATTATTCTGCGTGCGGTCGTTCTGACGGATCATCATAGTCGTCTAAGATAGCGGAACGCCGAATTCCGTCAAGCCGGGCTGGGCTTGCTGGTCTCTACAGCCCGAACCAGCGATTGAGCTTGATCAGGAAGATATTGTCGCCGTCGGCGGCGGAGGCGCGGCTCAAGTCGCCGGCGGGGCGGAACCTCGGGTCGCTAACGTCGTCGAAGGCGCGGTCGCGGCTCTGCTGCCAGACGGCGAAGAGCGTGCTGCCGGGTCGGTACTCCCAGCGCAGCACTGCGTTAGAGCGCAGTGAGCGGCGGTGGAAGTCCGGGTTTTCTTCAAGGTCGGCGTAGGGTGAGAATTCGTAGGACCGCGGGCGCGCCAGTTCCTTGATGGCACCGTAGTCGCCGGTTGTCACAAAGGGCTGCGCGAACAACTGCAAGCTCAGACTCGGCATGAAGGCCTAGGTGACGCGCACGCCGATCTCGAAGACGCGGCTTTCGAGCTCGCCGAAGATGAAGTGGTCGTCCTCGCTGTCGCCGTCCTCGTCCTTGTTCTCTATCCACTGGGCGAAGTTGCGGTTGAAGTTGTAGCCCGGCTCGATTCCCAGCTCAAACTGGGATACGGGGCGCAGTGCGATTTCAAAGCCGACCCACGATCCCAAGTTGTCGCCTCCCCGGCTTCCGCTGATGTTCCAGCCGAGCCAGCCACTGATGGGCTTGCGATCGTCCGTCCACACGTCCATGCCAAACCAGGTGTGGGCGGGCGAGAGCATGAGCGGTCCGCCGCGAGTGGCCAAGTCGTCAAAGGCGGCGAAGTTGCGGCTGAGGCCCATCCAGAATCCCCAGTAGTTATGCAGGTTGTGCCAAGTGTTGAAGTTGATGCCGCGGGACAGCCGCTCGCCGGCGAAGTTCCAGTGGTTCCAGACGTTGACGTTGAAGCCGGAGCGGCGGGCAAACCAGTAGGGGTCGAGCTTCTCGTGTCGGTACGGGCGGGCTGCTCATCGGCTGCGGCTGCCCCGAAGATGAGAAAAGCGGCGGACAGCACGGCCGCAAACATGTGCATTGTCCTTCCTTCTTGGTTGAGGATAGCAAAGGGCTCCACTTAGAACTCAAGCTCCCCTGCCGGTTGAACAATGTCAAAAGTGGGTGTGTGACCGCCGCGCTTGCCTCGATAGGTCAATGTGACTACACTCGTCCCAGTTACAAGGGGCGCGCAATGAACGTATCTGTACGCGACCTGAAGAGCAGGTTGTCGTGCTATCTTCGGCAAGTCCAGCGGGGAGAGACGGTCGTCGTAACTTATAGGGGGAAGCCCATCGCCCTCCTCGTGCCGCTACCGTCCCGCCTGTTGGAAGAGCGGTTAGCAACCTTGCCGGGGATCAATGCTGGGACAGGGGGAAAACCGAGAGGTGCCACGCGCCCTGTGCGCGTCAAACCCGGACAGAAAGACGTCTCGGATATCGTGGTGGAAGAACGAAGGCAATAGCCAGACTCCAACTAGCCCCCAACGAAAGGACAATTCCCATGAGCGGCCTCACTTCTGACCAACTCGACTTCTATCGCACCGAGGGCTACCTCCTAGTTGAGGATGTCATTGACCCCGCTGTCTTCGACCTCCTCATCACTGAAATCGACGCCATTGTCGATACCGCCTCCGAGGAGGCCTACGCTGCTGGCGAACTGGCCGAGCTGCACGCGGGTCTGCCCTTTGCCAAGCGCCTGGTCCACATCCACTCCCAGTTGGCGAACCCTGAACCGCTGTTGCGCCAAGTCAACGGCAAGCTCAAGACCGAGGGCATGTTCGCCATTTTGACCCAACCGGCGCTGCTCGACATTGTCGAATCCGTGATCGGCCCTGAGATATTGGCTCACCCGCAATTCAACTTGCGCGCCAAATTGCCCAACCAAAACGCCACCGTGGTGCCCTGGCACCAAGACTTGGGCTATTTGCAGCCCGACGCGGAAGAGACCTTCATGGTCAATTTTTGGATCCCCTTGGTCGATGCCACTCCTGAAAACGGCTGCATGGAAGTTATTGCCGGCAGCAACCGCGCCCCGCTCATCGGCCACGAGCACGGCTTAGGCCCTGGTGCCAATTTCAAAGGCATCACCGATCAGTACCTGCCTCCCGGCGAGCAAGTTAGCTGTCCGGTCAAAGTCGGCGGCGTACTGCTCATCCAGCACAAGACCATCCACCGCTCCATCCCCAACCACTCCGACCACATCCGCTGGAGCCTCGACCTGCGCTACAGCGACCCGGCTCAGCCCAGCGGCCGCGACGGCGTTCCTGGCTTTATCGCCCGCAGCCAAGCTCACCCCGAGTTGGTGGCCCAAAGCGTGGACGATTGGTTGGCGTTGTTTGAGACCACTGCTCCATAACTGAGAAACAATCTGCAAGTCAAAGGGCCTAGGCGATTGCGATAGCGGTCAGGACGTGCTGGCACTGGCTGGCCCACAAAACCGGTTCAGTGGACAGCTTTCTGCCACTGAATCAGGGCGTTAGCGTATGCGTGTTCAGGCAAAACAGTAAATTTTTCTTGATTTTGTATTCGTATATGCTATCATATCGGTATGATTGTTACGCTTGATACCAACGTGATTTTTTCGGCTCTCTACAGTAAAACAGGTGCCTCACACCAAATTCTGCGCTTGATTTTAGAGGAGAAAATCAAATTGGCCTTATCCTCGCAGGTCTATTTCGAGTATTGCGATGTACTTACTCGCCCAAACAAAATCGCTCAGTTAGAGCCGACCCGCGAAGAAATCGAGGCGACGTTAGATTTGTTGGCCCTGTTAGCCCAAAATCATAAAATATACTTTTTACTTCGCCCCAATTTAGTCGATGAGGATGACAATCTGTTCTACGAATGCGCCTTTGCCAGCGACAGCGATTATTTGATTACTTCCAATGTCAAGCATTTTAACCAGGGAGAACTCAAGGGGTTTGGTTTTCAAGTAGTGACCCCTCAGAGATTCTATCGAGAATGGAAGGCCAACCATGTCTAAAGTCAGTAAAACGCATGTGGTCACTTTGCGCATGCCCTTATCTTTGAAGCAGCGCTTGGAGCGGGAGGCCAAATATCAAGGCATTTCCCTTAATCAACTGACCAACTATCTCTTGACTATGCAGGTCACACAATTAGAACGGGAGTCCTTTTTAGAAAGCCGGTTAGCTGAGCGATCCTTACCGGAGTTGAAAAAACAGGTGCAGACTATCTTAGACAAAGTGCCCGAACGTCCGGTGCCCGAGTGGGATAGCAAGAGCGAGTAAGCCTAGAGTAAGCCCGTTTTCGGACAGAGGCTAGGGTATTATGAGTGCATACCTTTACACATGGAATCCAAATAAATGGGATTGGAAGGATTTTCAATACGCAGTTTATTGCATGAATAATGATGAGCCGTATGATAGACGCTGGAGTTGCGGAAATACTAAGCGAATTGTAATTGGAGATTTGTTCTTCCTTATGCGACTCGGGGTTGAGCCGAAGGGAATCATAGGTTGCGGCTATGTTTTATCAATTCCTAAGCTCGACTTTATCCATTCATGTAGCATAGCACACGATATCGATAAGGCGTT